>DAINRQ010000010.1:0-98790 GCA_036741775.1 Gemmatimonadaceae bacterium
TCAACGCCCTTGCGCTCCAGGACGTCCTGGAGCGCAAGGGACTCGACACGCGCGTGATGACGGCCATCCGCATGGAGGAGCTCGCGGAGCCGTACATCCGGCGTCGGGCGCTCCGCCATCTCGAGGTGGGGCGGACGGTGATCTTCGCAGCCGGGACGGGGAATCCGTACTTTTCTACCGATACGGCGGCAGCTCTCCGGGCGATCCAGATCAAGGCCGACGTCATCATCAAGGCGACGAGCGTCGATGGCGTGTACACGGCCGACCCAAAGAAAGACCCGACCGCGCAACGGTACGAGTCGTTGAGCTATCGGGAGGTGATGGTGTCCGAGCTTGGGGTCATGGACCAGACGGCGGTGACGCTCTGCAAGGAGAACAACCTGCCGCTCATCGTCCTGAACATTCACACTGCAGGCGCTGTCGCGAGCGCGGTTCGCGGCGAGCGCGTGGGAACGATCGTGCGATGACCACGGCCACTACGATTCCGCAGATCATGAAGGACTGCCGCGTCCACATGGACAAGGCCATCGAGAGCTCCAAGCGCGAGTTCCAGTCGATCCGATCGGGCAAGGCGTCACCCTCGATGCTCGATACGGTGCGCGTCGAGATGTACGGCGCGCAGATGACGCTCAACCAGGTGGCCGCCGTGTCGGCGCCGGAGCCTCGGGTGATCATCGTGACGCCCTTCGATAAGGGGCAGATCAAGGCGATCGAGAAGGCGATTCGCGAGTCTGACCTGGGCCTCGAGCCGTCCGCGCAGGGGAACATCATCCGCGTGCCGCTGCCGATGATGAACGAGCAGCGTCGCAAGGAGCTCGTGAAGGTCGTCCACAAGCTCGCGGAAGAAGGGCGCATCGCCGTGCGGCATGCGCGCACCCAAGCTCGCGATCAGCTCAAGAAGCTGAACGGGGTGAGTGAGGACGACGTGAAGCACGCCGAGAAGGATCTCCAGAAGGTTCACGACGACTACATGCACAAGATCGACGAGCTCCTGAAGCACAAGGAAGCCGAGATCATGGAAGTCTGAGCAAGTCGGCCGTGGAGTCATCGAACGCCGCCGACCTGCTCGCGCAAATCCGCGTTCACGGCGTGGTCCCGCGCCACGTCGCGATCATCATGGACGGGAACGGCCGATGGGCGCGCGAACGGCGCATGCCTCGGCCGTTCGGGCATCGTTCCGGTATGCGCGCGGTCCGTGAGGTCGTCGAGGGGGCGGTGGAAGTCGGGCTCGAAGAACTGTCGCTGTTCGCGTTCTCGCAGGAGAACTGGCAGCGGCCGTCGACCGAGATCACGGCGCTCATGTCGTTGCTCGAGGAGTACGTGGCGCGCGAGGCCGATGAGTTGTACGAGCGAGGCGTTCGCGTGCGCGTGCTCGGTGCGCTCGAACGGCTCACCGCCGAAGCGTCGGCGGCCGTGGAGCGCGTCGTCAGGCAGACGGCGGCGAACGACCGGCTGACGTTGAACCTGTTCATCTCCTACGGCGCGCGTGCGGAGCTCGCGCGGGCGGCCCGCCTCATCGCCGAGGACGTGGCCGCGGGGCGACTCGAGCCGTCCGCCGTCGATGAAGCGGAATTCGCGTCGCGGCTCTATACGGCGGGATCGCCGGACCCCGATCTGCTGATCCGCACGTCGGGCGAGCAGCGGATCTCGAACTTCCTCCTCTGGCAGGTCGCGTATTCGGAGCTCTATCTGAGTCGCGTGCTGTGGCCGGACTTCACGCGCGGGGATCTCTACGCCGCGATCCGCGACTTCCAGTTGCGGGACCGCCGGTTCGGCCGTGTGCATGCCTAACGCTATGCCCCCCGCGTGAGCGAGCTCGCCACGCGGGTCGTTGTGGCGCTCATCCTGGCGCCGCTCGCGCTCGGCGTCATCTATCTCGGCGGGCTCCCGCTGGCGACGTTTCTCGCCGCCACCGCGGTCGGCTGTGCGTGGGAATTCTTTCGCCTCGCCCGCGCGACGGGCGTCGAGCCGCTCGATCCACTCGGGATGCCGCTTGCCGGCGCGATCCCGCTCGCGGTCTACGCAGCGACCGTGGGCGTGTACCGCACATCGCTGGCGGTGCCTGCCGTGGCGCTGCTCGTGGTCCTCGGCGCGGTGATCTGGACGCGAGGGACCGGCGGGCGCCCGCTCGGTTCGGCCGCGGCTACCGTGCTCGGCGTGATGTACAGTGGCGGACTCCTCAGCTTCGGGTTCGCGTTGCGCGAGCATCCGTACGCGGTGGGGGACCGGGCCGGCACGGCGCTCGTCGCATTCCCGCTCGTGCTGACGTGGGCATCCGACATCGGCGCGTTCTTCGTCGGCCGGACGATCGGCGGCCGCAAGCTGATCCCGGCGGTGAGTCCGGGGAAAACGGTCTCCGGCGCGTTAGGCGGGCTGGCGGTCACGGTGATCGTCGCCTGGCTGTACGTGCGCTTCGTGCTCGCCCCGACGGCGCTGCTCACGATGTCGGTCGCCGGGGCGCTCGCCTTCGGTGCCCTGATCAGCGTGGCCGCCCAGATCGGCGATCTCGCCGAGTCGCTGTTCAAGCGCGAGGCGAACGTGAAAGACAGCTCGCGGCTCATCCCGGGGCATGGCGGACTGCTCGATCGGCTCGACAGTCTCCTGTTCGTGCTGCCCGTCGCGTACCTGCTCTTCGCCTGGCTCCTCCTACCGGCCGCGCCCGTGCACGCGCCATGACGACGCCGACACGCGCAGAAGCGACGACGCGCGGCATTGCGCTGCTCGGATCGACCGGGTCGATCGGGACGACGGCATTGCGAGTGCTCGATCGCCAGCGCGATCGCTTTCGCGTCGCCGCGCTCACGGCCTTCGCCAACTCGTCGTTGCTCGAGGAGCAGGCAGCGCGGTTCGCGCCGGCATTCGTTGGGCTCGTCCACAATGGCGCTCCGCACGACAGTCGGTGGCACATCGGGCGGTCGTGTCTCGTGGAAGCCGCCACGCGTGGCGACGTGGACATCGTGCTCAACGCGGTGGTGGGGGCGGCGGGGCTCGACGCGACACTGGCGGCGCTCGAGGCAGGGAAGCGTGTCGCCCTCGCGAACAAGGAGACGCTCGTGATGGCGGGGGACCTCGCGGCAGCCGCGGCTCAGCGAGGCGGCGGTGAGATCGTTCCCGTGGATAGCGAGCACTCGGCGATTCTTCAGTGCATCACGGGACGCCCGCGCGAACAGGTTCGCCGTGTCATCCTGACGGCATCGGGGGGCCCGTTCCGTGACTGGTCCGAGACTCGGCTCGCGCGCGCGACGGTGGATGACGCCCTGCATCACCCGACCTGGCAAATGGGCCGCAAGATCACCATCGACAGTGCGACGCTCGCGAACAAGGCGCTGGAGGTGATCGAAGCGCATTTCCTGTTTGGTCTGCCGTACGACCGCATCGAGGTCGTCGTTCATCCGCAGAGCGTCATCCACTCGCTCGTAGAATTCGTGGACGGGAGCGTGCTCGCACAGCTCAGTGCGCCGACCATGGAGTTGCCGGTGCTGTATGCGCTGACGCATCCTGAACGGGTGCCGGATACCGGCGTACGACCGTTCGATCCCGTTGCCTGCTCGCCATTGACCTTCGAGCCCGTGCGACACGATCAATTCCCGGCGCTCGGGCTCGGGGTAGAGGCCGGGCGCGCCGGTGGCACCGCGCCGGCCGTCTTCAACGCCGCGAACGAGCAGGCCGTGGCGTTGTTTCTGGAAGGTCGCATCACATTCACCGACATCGCTCGCGCGATCGGCTCGGCACTCGACGTGCTCGCCGCAAACCCCAGTGGTAGCCGTGACGCCGTGCTTGCCGCAGACGCCGATGCGCGCCGACACGTTCGACGCCTTTTCTCATGCTGACCTGGCTCGCACCGCTCATCGTTTTCGGGCTCGTCGTGTTCGTTCACGAGCTCGGACATTTTCTCGCGGCGAAGGCGATGGGCGTCTACGCCCCGCGCTTCTCCATCGGCTTCGGGCCGGCGCTCTGGCGCCGGCGTTGGGGCGAGACCGAGTACGTGATCGCGCTACTGCCGCTCGGCGGCTACGTCCGAATGGCGTCGCGGGAGGATCAGGCGACGGCCTTCCTGGAAGGTGGCAGCGAAGAGCGCGACGTCCCGGAAGTCGGAGCGAACGCGGCGCCGCCGATCGCGGGCGCCGGCGACGCGACCGGCTCTCGCGACTGGGACCCCAACGCGATGAAGCCGTTCGGGCCGAAGCCCATCCCCGAGCATCGGTGGTTCGAGTCCAAGCCGCTCATCGCGCGACTTTTCATCCTCATCGCCGGCGTCACGATGAACGCCGTGCTCGCGATCGTCATCGACATTGGATCGCTGGCGGGATACGGTCGTCCATACATCCCGGCAGTGGTGGATTCCGTGGTCGCGGGCTGGCCGGCTGCCACCGGGGGTGTCCTCAAGGGTGACAGCATCGTTGCGATCGACGGAACGCCGGTGCGCGAGTGGCAGCAGCTGATCGGCCGCGTGAGCTCGTCGCCGGGCCGCGCGATCGCGCTCGAGGTCGTGCGGGGCGGAGAGCGCCGCACGCTCTCCGTCGTGCCGCGCGACACGCAGATCGTCAGTCAGATCACGGGCCGACCCGAGCGCGTTGGCCGCATCGGCGTGACACCGCCGCGACGTCTGGGCCGCGAGGAGATGCCGTTCGACGAGGCAGTCGTCGGCGGCTGGAACGCGACGTGGGAGAAGGCCGACGGGATCGTCCAGATCGTGCGCGGACTGTTCTCCGGAGCCGTCTCCACGTCTCAACTCGGCGGGCCGATCGCGATTGCCGAAGTATCGGTGCAGGCCGCGCGGGGTGGCCTCGAGACGCTGCTGTCGCTCATCTCGTTCCTGAGCATCAACGTCGCGATTCTGAACCTGTTGCCGGTGCCGATTCTCGATGGCGGGCAGATTCTCCTGAACATTCTCGAAACGGCGAAAGGCAGTGCCTTCAGCCCCCGATCGCGCGAGTACATCTTGCGGGCCGGATTGCTGGCGATCGCCTTGCTGTTCGCGCTCGTGATGTTCAACGACATCAAGGGAATCATCCAACGAATCGGATGAAGCGTACGTTGCTCGCGTTCGTGGCCGTGCTGTGCGTCGCGGTGCCCGCCCGGGCGGCGGCGCAGCAGCGCGATTTCCGGTTCGAGATCACCGCCGTGGGCGATACGACGGTGACGTTCCGCGCGGGGCGCCTAACGTGGGTCGTCCGGTCGCCCAATACGATCGTCGTCGATCCGAGGCGCCGGGACGCGCTCGTCGCGCGGCTCAGGGTGGTGTCCGTCTCGTCGGAAGGAGAAGCCACCGCGGTGGTGACGGGGCAGACGGGGCGAATCACGACGGAACATTTCGTGATCGCCGTCGAACCACGAAGTCGGTGGTACCGAAGTACGATGCTCTGGATCGGGACGGCGTTCGGGCTCGCCGCTGGGTTCGCGCTCGGCAAGCTCTGACGCGGCCGACGCGGTCATCGGCAGAGCAGCGTAAAGCCGGGCAGCGTCTTCTGCCGGTTCGGCTCGACGGCGATGGTATCCGCGTAGTTGATGCATTTCGCCATGCTGATCGTCCGCGCATACCGGCCGGCCGGGAGCACGAGCCCGGTCACGGGAACCTCGCCGACGCGCTGATACGAGCTGTCGGTGATCGGGATCGAGGTCAGCGTGTACCTCGCGCCACGCGGCGTGGCGGTGAATGACAACGATCCGCACGCGCGTGGCGCGAGCGTGATCGTCTGGCGCCGGCCCGCCGCTACGCGCACTGTCTGACTGTCGGTGGCTGTCAGACACCCGTCGACGGTCGCCAGGGTTGCGGTGATCTGATGCGAGCCAGGGTCCACGCTGTCCGACCGCCAGCGAGTCGCGCCTCTGGGCTGCCCGTCGACGAGAAGCGATGCGCCTTCGGGCGCATTGACCACGAGGCCGCCGAACCGCGGCGTCGGACGGACGGTACTGTCGGGCTTCGCGGAATCGGTCGACGGTGGAATCGGCGAGATGGTCGCCGCGGGTCGGGACGTGTCGCGAGGCACCGAATCCGTTTGCGCCCCCGGCGGCGGTGCGGATTCCGCATTGTTGGACCGAAACAGGAGCGGTATACCCACCGCGAGGCCGGCAAGCAGTGCGGCACCCGCAACCCAGATCGCGCCTGAGCGGCGCTGTCCGGCCGTGGCGTCGGGTTCGGGAATCGCGTCATGCGAATCGCTCCGAACCACGACCGTTGGCTCGGAGCCGGTAAAGCGACTGCGGTACGCGGAGGTCTCGAGCGTGGTCGGTAGGAGCGCCACTAGCTCCTGGGCGAGCACTTCGCCCGATGCGGGCCGATCGTCGGGTTGTTTCTGCAGACAGTGGAGGATCGCGGCCTCGAACTCCGGGGTCAGGTCGGGGTTGACCGAGCGGGGTGGGGGAGGCGGTTCCTCGACGTGCTGTCTAGCGATCTCGTACCAGTCGTCGCCCTCGAACGGCAGGCGGCCGGTCGCGGCGCGATAAAGCGTGACGCCGAGGGAGTAGATGTCGGCGCGCCCGTCCAGCGGTTTCGCGCGCGCCTGCTCGGGCGCGAAGTACTGTGGGGTTCCGACGACCATGTTGGTGCCGGTTTGCGCGCTGTAACCGCTGAGCGCCCGCGCAATCCCGAAGTCGGCCACCACGGCGTTGCCGTGGGTATCGAACAGGATGTTGTCGACCTTGATATCGCGGTGGATGACCCCCTCGCGATGGGCATAGCCGAGGGCCTGCGCCACGTCCACGCCGACGCGGACGACGAACTCCTCGGGGAGGGAGTTGGCGACCTCGAGTCGTTCGGCCAGGCCGCCGGGATAGTAGTCCATGGCGAAGTAGACGGCTTCGCCATCGCGGCCGACGGAGTAGATCTTGATGATGTTGGGGTGGCGGAGCTTCGCGGCCGTGGCCGCTTCCCGCCGGAACCGCTGCTCGAACGTTTCGTCGCCGGCGAACTGGGGTTTCAGGACCTTGAGGGCGACGTGGATCTCGAGCTCGGGGTCGAACGCCTTGTAGACCCAGGCAAACCCGCCAGAGCCGATGAGCTCTTCGACGCGGTACTTCCCCAGGGTTTGGCCGAGGTGCCGTTCGGACACTACACGGAGCCTTTACAGGGGTGGGCGGGTCCAGTAAAATACTGTGCTCCAACCAATTGAGCGCTCGAGCAAAGCTGGACGCGCGGGGAATATACACCATGGCTTTTGAAAAAGCACCGACGGTCGGCAAGTACCGCACGCACGACAACGACACGGGTTCGACCAGAGTGCAGGTTGCCCTCCTCACGGAGCGGATCAACTATCTCACCGATCATTTCCGTGCGCACGCCAAAGACCATCACAGCCGTCGTGGGCTGCTCAAGATGGTCGGCAAGCGCCGGCGCCTCCTGGACTACATGCGGCGCACGGACGTCGACGGATACCGACAGGTCATCCAGGAACTTGGGCTCCGCTACTAACTGCTGAGTCGATACCAGCCGCGCGGGCGCGCTTTCCTTGCGACCCGCGCGTTTTGCGTTCTACCGAGGCGTGATCAAAATGATGCAACAAATCGAACGGACCTTCGCCGGTCGCCGTCTCCGCATCGAGACGGGGCGCATGGCGAAGCAGGCCGCCGGCTCGGCGGTCGTCCAGTTTGGAGACACGGTGGTCCTCGCTACGGTCACCGTCAGTGACCAGCAGAGCCCACTCCCGTTCTTCCCGCTCACGGTCGAGTACAAGGAGAAGAGCTACGCGGCCGGGAAGATCCCGGGCGGCTTCATCAAGCGCGAGGGGCGGCCGCAGGACGCCGAAATCCTCTCCGCCCGAATCATCGACCGGTCCATTCGCCCGCTCTTTCCCGAGGGGTTCAAGAACGAGGTCCAGGTCTTCGTCTACGTCATCTCCGCCGATCAGGAGAACGATGCCGACGTACTTGCGCTCGTGGCGACGTCGTATGCGCTGAACGCCTCGAGGATTCCGTTCTCGGCTCCGATCGCCGGCGTGCGCGTGGGGCGAATTCAGGGCAAGTGGGTGCTGAATCCAACGTTCCAGCAGCTCGCGTACAGCGACATGGAGCTCGTGGTCGCGGGGTCGCGCGACTCGATCGTGATGGTCGAAGGTGGCGCGCTCGAGGTCAGTGAGCCGGACGTGCTCGACGCCCTCACCGTTGCCCAGAAGGGAGTCCGTGAGCTCATCGACGCGCAGGAGGAGCTGTTCGCGAAGGCAGGCCGCGCGTCGAAAATGGAGTGGACGAAGGCCGAAGCGCCTGAAGGGATCGTTACCCGCGTGAAGGAGCTCGCGCAGGGGCGCATCAGCGAAGCGCTGAACCAGAAGGACAAGCACACGCGCATCGAGGCGGTGGAGCGGGCCAAGAAGGAGCTCGCGGAGCTCCTCCTCGCCGACTTCCCGGACAACGCCAAGGACATTCACACGCTACTCGGTGACGTCGAGTACCACAGCCTTCGGTCGCAAGTGCTCGAGAGCGGACACCGCGTGGATGGGCGTACATCGCGGGAGGTTCGTCCGATCAGCATCGACACCGGGCTGTTGCCGCGAGCGCACGGGTCGGCCTTGTTCACGCGGGGCCAGACACAGGCGCTCGTCGTCGCCACGTTAGGCACCCAGGAAGACGTGCAGCGCCTCGACTCGATCGACGAGGCGGGCGAGACGACCAAGTCGTTCATGCTGCACTACAACTTCCCACCGTTCTCGACCGGCGAGGTGCGCCCGGTCCGCGGCACGAGCCGGCGCGAGATCGGCCACGGCAATCTCGCCGAGCGTGCGTTGCAGGGTGTGCTGCCGCCGTTCGAGGAGTTCCCGTACACCATCCGGCTCGTGTCGGACGTGCTGGAATCCAACGGGTCGTCCTCGATGGCGTCGGTGTGCGGCGGGTCGCTCGCCCTGTTCGATGCGGGCGTCCCCACGCGCGCCGCGGTCGCCGGGGTTGCCATGGGGCTCATCAAGGAAGGATCGAAGTACGCGATCCTCACCGACATCCTCGGCACCGAGGACCACCTCGGCGACATGGACTTCAAGGTCGCGGGAACGACGAACGGCATCACGTCCATCCAGATGGACATCAAGGTCGAGGGACTCGATCTCTCGATCATGCGCGAGGCGCTGGATCAGGCGCGCGAAGGCCGTCTGCACATTCTCGCCGAGATGGAGAAGGCGCTTGGCGCGCCGCGCCCGGAGCTGTCGCCCTACGCGCCGCGCATCGTGACCGTGCAGATCAATCCCGAGAAGATCGGCGATCTCATCGGACCGAAGGGTAAGACGATTCGCGGCATCCAGGACGAGACGGGCGCTGAAATCAGCGTGGACGACACGGGCACGGTGACGATCGCCGCGGTTGGTGGCGAGGCGATGGAGCGCGCGCGCCAGATGGTGCAGGCCATCACACAGGAGCCGATCGTCGGTGAGGTGTACGAGGGGCTCGTGAAGAGCACGACCGCGTTCGGCGCCTTCGTCGAGATCCTGCCCGGGACCGAAGCGTTGCTTCACATCTCCGAGATGCGGCACGGTCGCACGGAGAAGACGGAGGATGTCGTCAAGAAGGGCGACCGCGTGAAGGTGAAGCTCATTGACCGTGACGAGCGAGGGCGCCTGCGTCTGTCGATGAAGGCGTTGCAGCCGAAGCCGGAGGGCGAAGCGGGTGACGGCGCTGGCAACGGTTCGGAGCCGCGTCGCGGTGACCGCGGTGACCGCGGCGACCGTGGTCCTCGTGCGGATCGGCCGCCTCGTGAAGCTGTCGGCGCGGCGGCGGGGGAAGCGGCGGAAGCGGACGAGCCGTCGTACGCCGCGCGCGCGTCGGCCGAGGAAGGTGAGGGTGAAGCGGACGAGGCGGGCGGCCGAGCCGAGCGGCCTCGGCGTCCTCGTGGCCGCGGGCGTGGCGGCCCCGGTGGAGGGCGGTCCCGCGAGTGATTACCCGCGTCGACACGCGCCTGACCAAGGCGCTCCGGCGCTCCATCTTGCCGAACGGACTGACCGTGCTCTCGGAGACCATGCCGGGTGTACGGTCGGTCGCGTTTGGGGCGTGGGTGCGCTCGGCGTCCATTCACGAGTCCCGGGACCGCATGGGCGTCTCGCACATGCTCGAGCACATGGTGTTCAAGGGCACGCGCAAGCGATCGCCGCGGGACATCGCGCTCGCGCTCGAGGTGCTGGGCGGTTCGCTCGATGCGTACACGGCGCGTGAGCACACTTCGTTTCAGGCGCGGGTACTGGACGAGCACCTGCCACAAGCGGCCGACGTCATCGCGGACCTCATGTTCAGTCCGACGTTGCGGGCGGCCGACCTCTCGCTCGAGCGGAAGGTCGTGCTCGAGGAAATCAGCATGGTCGATGACACCCCGGATGACCTCGTGTTCGAGCTGCACAACGAGGCGCTCTGGGGCCTACACCCGTACGGGTACTCGATTCTCGGCACGCGCGACACGGTGTCGGCGCTGAGTGTGGCGGATCTGCGGGAGTTGCACGCGCGGGCATATCAGCCCGAGCACATCGTGGTCGCGGTGTCGGGCAACGTGGATCACGACGAGCTGCTGGACACACTCGGTCGGACTGGATGGGGCGACGTGCCCCGCGGCGACACGCCGCCCGCCGTGACCGCTGTGCCCGTGGCGGCGCCACCGCGCACGGTGCACGTGGAGCGCGACACGACGCAGGCGCACATCGTATTCGGCTCGCCGGCGGTCGCGCACGGTGACCCTCGTCGTTATGCAATGCTGCTCGTGAGCATGTTGCTCGGCGGCGGCATGAGTTCTCGACTGTTTCAACGGGTCCGCGAGGAGCTCGGCCTCGCGTACTCGGTGTACACGTTCCAGTCGTTCCATGCGGACACCGGCGTCCACGGGGTCTACGTCGGGACCTCGCCGTCGAACACCACCGCCGCAGCCGACGCCATTCGGAGTGAGCTTCGTCTCCTCGCGGAGCAGGGGATTCCCGAAGCGGAGATCGCGGCGGGCAAGAGCCAGTTGAAGGGCCAGTTGACACTGTCACTGGAGAGCGTTTCGTCGCGCATGTATCGCGCGGCTGCGGTGGAGCTCTACCGCGAACCGTACAAGCCGCTCGACGAATTGCTGGCGGAGATCGATCGTATTGACGCCGGCACCGTCGCGGACCTCTGTCGTGAATTCTTCGCGCCCGACGCGCAGACGGTGCTCACGCTCGGCCCCGTCGCCTCGGCGCACTGACTCCGACCACCCACCATTACGGCACGATTATGCGCATTGGAGTTCCGAAAGAGATCAAGACGAATGAGAACCGTATCGCGCTCGTTCCGGCGGGGGCGGAGGCACTCGTTTCCGCCGGGCACTCGGTGGTGATCGAGCGCGGCGCGGGGGAGGGGAGTGGGTTCACCGATGAGATGTACACCGAGGTGGGAGCGACGATTGCACCGGACGCGGCGACGGTGTGGCGCGATGCCGAGATGGTCATGAAGGTGAAGGAGCCGATCGCGGTCGAGTGGCCGCACATGCGGCAGGGCCAGGTGATCTTCACCTACTTTCACTTCGCTGCCGACGAGCCCCTAACGCGGGCCCACATGGACTCGGGCGCCATCTGCATCGCGTACGAGACGGTGGAGCTCCCGACGCGCGAGCTCCCACTCCTCACGCCAATGTCGGAGGTCGCGGGGCGGATGGCGGTCCAGGAGGGCGCGAAGTATCTGGAGAAGCTGTACGGCGGGCGCGGGGTGTTGCTCGGTGGCGTGCCCGGCGTTCCCCCGGCGAAAGTCGTCATCCTCGGCGGAGGGGTCGTGGGCATCAACGCCGCCAAGATGGCGGCAGGAATGGGAGCGAAGGTGGTGGTGCTCGATATCTCGCTCGAGCGCCTTCGCTATCTCTCCGATGTGATGCCGGCCAACGTGCAGCTCGTCTACTCGAACCGGCACAACATTCTCGAGCAGATCCAGACCGCCGACCTCGTGGTCGGGGGCGTCCTGATTCCCGGCGCGAAGGCGCCGCGCCTCGTGCGTCGTGAGGACCTCAAGCGGATGCAGCCAGGCTCGGTGATCGTGGACGTCGCCATCGATCAGGGCGGGTGTGTGGAAACGATCAAGGCGACCACGCACGAGAACCCGACGTACGTGGTTGACGGCGTGATTCACTACGGGGTGGCGAACATGCCGGGCGGCGTGCCGCGCACGTCGACTCTCGCTCTGACGAACGCCACGTTCCCGTATGCGCTCAGGCTCGCGAAGAAGGGGTGGAAGCAGGCGCTCAAGGACGATCCGGCGCTCCTCAAGGGGCTGAACATGATCGAAGGCAGGGTCACCTATCCGGGGGTCGCGGAGGCGTTCGGATTGCCGTACACGGATCCGTCCACGTGTCTGGCGTGAACCAGGTTCGGGTTCTCCGGTTACCGAACAATCCCGATCTCCCGCTGCCGGCTCGACGCACGTCCGGTTCCGCAGGCTTCGACCTCGCGTCCGCGGAGCCGGATTTCGTGCTGGCGCCCGGCGAGCGTCGGCTCGTCTCGACCGGCCTCGCGATCGAGCTGCCGCCCGGCGTGGAGGGGCAGGTTCGCCCACGCTCGGGGTTGGCGCTGCGCCACGGCCTAACGATGCCGAACGCGCCGGGGACGATCGATTCCGACTATCGGGGCGAGCTCAAAGTGATTCTCCAGAACAGCGGGGCGGATCCGGTCCCAATTGCGCGCGGCGACCGCATCGCGCAGGTGGTGTTCGCGCGGTACGAGACGCCGGTGCTCGTGGACGCGACGGAGCTCGAGGAGTCGGCGCGCGGCCCCGGAGGGTTTGGCAGCACTGGCGTGTAGGGAACTCCCGGCAACCGGGAACGGAGCGCCGGGGACAGCGACTTGCGCCGCGACCAGCCCGGCAACCAGCGCTGATTTGCCCGGGTGAGGGTCAGAGTGCCAACGCATCGCGTCATCGGGCGGGACGCGGACGACGCGGCAGCGGCGAACGCGGGAAGGGCCGCGGGGGAACACCTCGCGCGTTCAGGGACTTTCGTGGCGGCCCGGTCGGAACGGCGATGGGCGCGGATGAGGCGGAAACGGCCGGATAACGTGTTGGGTATCGGGAACGGGGGATCGGGGGAGAGGGCGCCATGTGACGGTGGCGTCCTGCGCGGCTGGTCACACGTCATTCCCACTCGACGGGTGAGGGGGCGACCCGGCCTTGGAGCGGTCCGCACCATGCGCGAGGAGCTCTCACGGCCGACGAGTCACCCGGTCTGCAACATTCTGCCATCCTGCCCGATGCCGTTGGGATAGAAGCTCGGCGTCGCGATGGATCGCCGGCCGAGATCCAAACCCTTCGGTGCGAGGATTGCGGGTTCGGAGGCTGTGATCCCACCGGTTCTCTGCTATCACAAGATCGAACGACGTCGCGAGCTCGGCGTCACACGAGTCTCGCCGCGGAAGTTCGCCGCGCAGATGCACGCGCTCGCGCGCGCGGGGTGGCGCGGCATTCCGCTGGACGAGTTTGCGGCGTGCGTTCGAGGAGAGCGCCCCCCAGCCGATCGTGCCGCCCTCATTACGTTCGACGATGCCTATCGCGGGCTACGCGACCATGCGTTCCCCGTGCTGCGCGACCTCGGTTTCCGCGCCGCGTGCTTCGTGATTACCGACTACGCGGGGCGGCTCAATCGATGGGACGTCGCGTACGGCGGGCGTCGTTTCGCCCACCTCACGTGGCGGGACATCGAGCGATGGCAGGCGCACGGCATCGCGTTCGGATCGCACACCGCGTCTCACCCGCGGCTGCCGTGGGTCGGTGACAATCGCCTGCGCGACGAGCTCGCGCGCTCGCGGCTCGCGCTCGCTGACGCGTTAGGCACGCCCCCGACCGCCATCGCGTATCCGTTCGGGGCGGCGACGGCGCGGGAGCGCATCGCCGCATCGCGCGCCGGCTATGACCTCGGATTCGGACTCGGCAGCCGTTGGCGTGGCGATCCGCTCCACGTGCCGCGACACGCCGTGCACTGCTGGTCGTCGCGGCTGCCGGGCATCGGGCCGCTCGCCCCGCTCGAGCGCGCCGCCGCGTCCGTGGCCGGGCGATGCGCCGTGGGCACGAGCGTCTGGCTCCACCTAACGTCCGCCTAGACGAAATACTTCGCGATCACCGGCAGCAGCCCAGGGTGCCGCACGAGGGCGACGCCAAAGATGCGCCCCAGCGTTCGCCGCCGTTCCGGTATCCGGCTGACCGTCGCGGCGAGCCCATCGAAGAACGCGTCGTCGAATCGTGCGAGCGCTTCCTTCACCTGGTAGAAGCGGACGTGGTCGTCGCCGAGCAGGCGCATCCATCGCTCGTGGTAGGGTGCGAGCGCGGCCGCGGTGGTCGCACCCCGCGCGAGCGCGCCGACGATCGTCTCCGCCGCGAGGCGGCCAGCCTTCATCGCATTGACGATCCCGCCCCCTGACAACGGATTGATCATGTGCGCCGCATCGCCGCAGAGGACGAGTCCATCGGCCACCGTCGCACGAATCGTTGCCGCCACGATGACTCCGCCCACCGTCCGACTCGTCAGGCGGCCGGCCGGGAAGTGCGCGGCGACGTACGCGTCGAGCCACTGCACAGCCGATCGTCCGCCGGCGCGGAGGCCGAGGACACCGAGGCCGACGTTCGCCGACTGCTCGCTTTTCGGAAACACCCACGCATAACCACCCGGAGCAACGCGGTCGCCGAAATGGAGCACGATCGCGCTCGGGTCGATGCCGCTATCCTCGATCACGTACTGAGCGCAGCTCTCCATGTCGCGTGCGCGGACGCGAGTGTCGATTCCGGCCCAGCGCCCGACAGCACCTTCAACGCCGTCCGCGCCGACGACGACGCGCGCCCGGATGTCGCCAGTCTCACCTTGATGGCCATTCTGGACGGTCACGCGCCATCGATCCGCGTCGCGGCGCATTCCGAGCGCTTCGACTCGCGTGCGAATGTCAGCACCGGCCGCCGACGCCTGCGCCGCGATCACCCCCTCGAATCCCGTCCGATCGAGAATGTATCCGACATCACCCTCGGCGACGCGTACCTCCCGGCCGTTGGGGGCGCGGAACACGACGCGTGTAATTCGTCGCGAAACCCACGACGCGCCGATCGGGTCGAGGAACTCCGACACACCTGCCGAGCCGACCCCCTCACCGCACCGAACCGGTGCGCCGACAACCGGATCGCGCTCGATGAGGACGACGGTCGGTGCCGGCCGGGCGCTGGCGACTTCGCGCGCCGCAATCAGCCCCGCGGGCCCGCCGCCAACGATGAGAACGTCGCAATCTTCGGCGCGCCGGGTCGCCGCGCGCACCGGCCGTTCCTGGTCCACGTCGTCGCTAGGCACCTCGATCCACCATCGCGAGTGCCGACACCGGACATGGCGCGATACACTTTTGACACCCTGTGCACGCTCGCGCGTCTATATGCAGTCCGGAATGACGCAGCGTGATCGCGACCGGTGGGCACAACGGCACGCACAACCCACACTCGTCGCAGCGTTGGGGGTCGACGATCGCGACTCGGAGAGATGCACCAGATGCCATCGCGCGCGACGTTACGGACGAGTGTAGGTTGTGTCAAGCCAATGCCTTGCTCGCTCTTACCCGCACCGCTACTTTACGTCCCGATGTACTGCTGTACGATCCTTCCGTGCCCTCGGCACGTCTCGAGCCCCTGCTAGATGCGCTGGCCCTTTCTGAAAGCGGGAAGGTCGTTCTTCCCGGCGAACGCCATTGCGGTCGATCTCGGCACTGCGAACACGCTGATCTACGTCAAGGGCGAAGGCATCGTTCTCAACGAACCCTCGGTCGTCGCGATCGATCGCGAATCCAAGAAGATCAAGGGCGTCGGTCTCGAGGCCAAGCGCATGCTCGGTCGGACCCCGGATGGGGTACTCGCCGTCCGGCCCATGAAGGACGGCGTCATCGCCGACTTCGACGTCACCGAGAAGATGCTCCGGTACTTCCTCACGCTGATCATCGAGAACCACGTGTTCAAGGTGAAACCCCGCGTGATCGTGTGTGTACCTTCGGGTATCACCGAAGTGGAGAAGCGCGCGGTGCGTGACTCGGCCCTGGGCGCGGGCGCGAAGGAAGTCTTCATGGTCGCCGAGCCGATGGCGGCCGCGATCGGCGTCGGCCTGCCTGTGGAGACACCGACGGGCAACATGGTGATCGACATTGGCGGCGGCACCACCGAGATCGCCGTGATCGCGCTCTCGGGCATCGTCAGCGACACGTCCATTCGAACCGGCGGCGACGAGCTCGACACCGCGATCGTTCAGTTCATGCGCAAGAACTACAACCTGCTCATCGGCGAGCCAACCGCCGAGCAGATCAAGATCAACATCGGGTCGGCGGCGCCAGTTGGCGAGGAGCGGGAGATGGACGTCAAGGGGCGCGACCTGGTGTCGGGCATCCCGAAGACGGTTCGCGTCCACTCCAGTGAGATTCGCGAAGCCGTTCAGGAACCGATTCAGCAGATCGTGGACGCCGTACGTCGCGCGCTCGAGATCACGCCGCCCGAGTTGGCGAGCGACATCGTCGACCGCGGCATCGTCATGACCGGAGGCGGCGCGCTCATTCGCGGCCTCGATCTCATGCTGGCGCAGGAGACTGGGCTGCCCATTCACGTCGACGAGGATCCGCTGACCTGCGTCGTGCGCGGCACCGGGCGGATTCTCGACGACGAAGAAAAATACTGGTCCGTCCTCAGTAGCTGAGGCAGCCTGTGGCTCGCGCCGTGCGGTCCGGCACTCGCGTGGACACCGTGCTCCTGGTGGCCTGTTGCGCGATGGCCCTCCTGGCGACGGTGCTCCCAGTCAATTTGCGCGAAGCGATCGCCGGCGGACTTCGACGTACCGTCGTCGCGCCGCTTGTGTCGCTGCAGCAGCAGGCGGAACGCGGGCGCTCTGCGTTCCTGTCGCGCGAGGCCACGACCAGCCGCCTCGACAGCGTAGCGCTGCGCAACATGCAACTCGCTCGGCTCGAGTCCGAGAACCAGCGGCTCCGCGCGATGCTGGGGCTTGGACGCCGCCTCCAATGGGGTTTCGTGTCGGCCGAAGCCCTGCGTGGGTTCGCGATCGGCGAGGATCATCAACGAATGCTGACCGTCGGCTCCAACGCCGGCGTGGAAGCGAAAACGCCAGTCGTCGCGCCCGAGGGGCTCGTTGGAATGGTCCTTTCGGTCGATCCCAACCAGAGCATTGCGATCCTTTGGACGCATCGCGATTTCGCGGCAAGCGCGATGTCGGCGGATCGAAGCGCATACGGCATCGTCTACCCACACCTGACCGAGTCGCGAGCCGGTGAGGCAATCCCGCCCGAACGCTACCTCCTCGAGCTCCGCGGCGTCGCGTTCCGTTCGGCGCTGAAGCCTGGGACGCCGATCGTCACGTCGGGGCTCGGCGGCGTCTACCCGGCAGGCATTCCGGTCGGCACGGTACTTGGTGAACTGCAAACGTCCGAAGGGTGGGCGCGAACCTACCTGATCCGCCCGGCGGTCCGCCCTCCCGACGTGTCCAACGTCATCGTGCTTCTGCCCAAGCGTATCGAGGGGCAATCGTTGGAATCGATCTGGCGATCGACGATCAGCGCCGATTCGGCCGCCCGGCGAATCGCGGCGGCCGGGGATTCGATCGCGCGCCGTGAAGCGACGGATTCGATTCGAGCGGTCGAGGCCGCGGCGGCGCGCCGTGCCGCGGACTCTACCGCGCAGGTTGCGCCACCGGACACCGCGCGGCCGCGGCTGACACAACCCCCGCCGGCGGTGCCGAAGCAGGGAGCGCGTCCGTGAACTGGACGAGAACGGCGCGCGCGATCATCGCGTTCCTCCTGCTCGTACTGCTGCATTATACCGTGCGGCCGCTGCTCGGTTGGCGTACACCGGTCGATTTCCTCGTCATCGCCGTGCTCCTCTCGGCAGTCCGTGTCCGGCCCGGCGCGGCGGCGCTCATCGGGTTCCTGACCGGGCTGGTCGCCGACTCGCTCACGCCGAGCGCGTTCGGCGCAGGGGCGCTCGCGATGACGGGCGTCGGCGCCGCCGCGTCGTGGCTCAAGGCAGTCTTCTTCGCCGACAATGTGGTACTGCACGGGTTCTTCTTCTTCGTCGGCAAGTGGGCGTTCGACATCGTCTACGTCACCGCCGAGCGGCGGATGCAGGGCGTCGAGCTCGCCACGCAACTCCTCCTCTGGTCCCCGCTGTCGGCGGCACTTACCGCCATCGCGGGGGTGGTATTACTGCTGATGTTGCGACCAGTTCTGGAGCCGCAGGCCGCATGAGCTTTCATCCGAACGACGTCGCTCGCCGCGGGCGCACCGCGACCTTCATTCTCGGCGGCGCGTTCGCGTTCCTCGCGTCCGCGTTCTTCCGCACGCAGGTGCTGCAGCACGGGCAGTACCGGCTGCAGTCGGAGACGAACCGCCTGCGCGAGGTCCCGCTGCCGGCGCCACGCGGCATCATCTACGACCGAAACGGCGCGGTCATCGCGGAGAATCTTCCCGGATACTCGGTCTCCATCCTCGCGAAGACATCGGACTCGCTTCGCGTTGCGCTTCGCGGTTTGGCGGGGGTCATCAACCTAACGCCGGAACAGATCGAGGCGGCGGTGCGTCGATTCCGCCAGGCACCGAACCGGCCGACCGTCGTGCTCGCCGACGCGAGCTTCGACGTGGTATCCGTTCTCGAAGAGCATCGCGTCGACTATCCCGGCATGATCATCCAGGCCGCGCCGAAACGCTACTATCCGGATAAGGAAGTCGTCGCGTCGTTCGTGGGTTACACCGGTGAGATCACGGAGTCAGAGCTCAATTCGCGTCAGTACGCCGGCTACAAGTCCGGACAGGACATCGGGAAGGCGGGACTCGAGCGGCAGTACGAGGCGCAGCTTCGAGGGAAAGAGGGGACCCACTTCGTCGAGGTCGATGCCCGTGGGCGGGTAGTCGGCGAAGCGGGAGGGCGCGGCGACATACCCCCGGAGTCGCCCGATCCGCTGTACACGAACATCGATCTCGACCTCCAGCGGTTCGCGGCGTCGGTGTTCGGCGATACGCTGCAAGGCGGGATCATGGTGATGGACCCCAAGACGGGTGCGGTGCTCGCCTTTCATAGTGCCCCGAGCTTCGATCCGAACCGGTTCATCGGCGGCGTGTCGACACAGTACTACTCGCAACTCCGTGACGACCCGCGCCGTCCCCTCTACAACAAGGTCATCCAGGGGCTTTACCCTCCGGGGTCGGGGTTCAAGCTCGCGACCGCGATCATGGGCATCGAGGCCGGGCTGGTGGGGCTCGACGACCGCATGCCCCAGGGGTGCACCGGCGGCTACATGTTCGGCAACCGGTACTTCCGCTGCTGGGACAAGAAGGGGCATGGTGACGTCACCCTTCGCCAAGCCATCGAGAAGTCGTGCGACGTGTACTTCTACCAGCTCGGTCTGCGGCTGGGCGTAGCGCGCATGCTTGCCGGCGGCGTGTCCATGAAGATGAACGAGAGGACCGGCATCGACCTCCCTAACGAGAAGCGACCCATCTGGCCGTTCGCGGCCGAGTACTTCGACCGCCGGTACGGGCCGAACGGGTGGAGCAACGGCGTGTTGCTCAGCCTCGCCATTGGCCAGGGAGAGAATTCCCAGACGGTCGTGAACATGGCGCGGTTCTACACGGCGCTCGCGACCGATGGGTCGATCGTGCGTCCCGAGATCGTTCGCCGCCAGACGGAGCGAACGAAGCTGTTCCGACTGACGCCTGCACAGATGAAGGGGCTGCAGGACGCGATGGCCGGCGTGGTGTCCGCGCGCGGAACGGCGGCGGGAGCCCAGCTGCAGGGCGTCGTGATCGCCGGGAAGACCGGAACGGCCCAGTCGGGAGTCTACCGGAACGGGATCGAGATGAACCATGCGTGGTTCACGGGCTATGCGCCCGCGGATGATCCGAAGATCGTCATCGCGGTGATGCTGGAGCTCGTACCCCTTCACGGGTCGGATGCCGCGCGGATCGCGTCGAGGGTTATCGAGCACTACTTCAAGCGGCCGGCAATCCAGGGCGCGCAGTTGGAGGGGGATTGATTCGTAAGTCGACCAGCGATTACCCGCTGGTCATCGTCGCGCTATTGCTCTCGGCCTACGGGATCGCGGTCGTCTACTCGGCAGGGCAGACCGACCTCCCGGTGTCCTACATCGCGGGCGCGTGGAAGCGCCAGCTCGCGTGGTTCGCTATTTCGCTCGGTTTCGCGTTCGTGATCTTCCGGGCGTCCGTGCGGCTCGTCGACTGGATGACGGTGCCGCTCTACTGGTTCGGGATCGCCCTGCTCATCATCACGCTCGTGTTCGGCTCCGGCGCCGGGACGGCCGCAAGCATGAAAGGGTGGCTGACGATCGGCGGCGTCCGCATTGGTCAGCCGGCGGAGCTCGCGAAGCTCACGGTCGTCCTGATGCTCGCGCGCGTGCTGGCGGCGCGAAAGGAGCCGCCGAAATCGCTGCTCGAGCTCTGGAAGCCAGCGGCCGTCGTGGGACTCCCCTGGTTTCTCATCATGGCGCAGCCGGACCTGGGGACGGGCATCGTCTTCATCGGGATCTTCTTCGCGCTGCTCTACTGGTCCGGCGTCTCGTGGAAGCTGCTTGCCCTCATTGCCAGCCCCGCGGTCAGCCTCATTCTGGCGTTCAGCACCGGACTCTGGGGGGCATGGTTCCTCATTCTGATCGCGCTGGTCCTGTACTACCGGCCGTACATGGTGGAAGGGGTCGTCCTGGTCCTCGCGAACGTCGCGATGGGAGTGATCGCGCCGCTCCTCTGGGAACGGCTCGCGCCGTACCAGCAGCGTCGGCTACTCGTGTTCCTGGACCCATCCGCCGACCCCCGGGCGTCTGGGTACCACGTGCTGCAGTCCCAGGTCGCGATCGGATCCGGGGGCTGGTTCGGCAAGGGGTACACGCTCGGGACCCAGAAGCGGCTGGCGTTCCTGCCGGCCCAGCATACCGACTTCATTTTCTCGGTCGTGGGTGAGGAGCTCGGGTTCTTTGGCGTTTCCCTCGCGCTCGCGCTCTTCCTGTCGCTGTTCCTGCGCGTGGTCCGGGTCGCGTCACGGGCGAACGACTCGTTTGGTAGCCTCGTCGCGTTCGGGCTCGGCGCGAGCTGGTTCGTGCACGTCCTCGTGAACATCGGGATGACGCTGAACCTCATGCCGATCACTGGTATTCCGCTGCCGTTCTTCAGCTACGGGGGCTCGTTCATGCTGGCGAGCTGGCTGGCGATCGGGATTCTCCTTCGCATCTCGAGCGAAGGGCGAGGGCGCGCGGACTCACTGGCCGTCTAGACCGCACTTCCTAACATCGGCCGTCACGGGCACATTTCCCGGATGGCATGGTGGAAGAAAGAGAAGAAGTCGCGCGCCCCGCGGACGGAAAAGCTCGAGATTCCGCCCGATGCGTGGGAGAAGTGCGAAGCCTGCGGGCATACCGACATTCGCGAGAAGTTCGTTCGCAACCTGAATGTCTGCCCGCAGTGCGACTACCATCGCCGCATCCGTGCCGGGGACTATCTCGCCATCCTGCTCGATGAGGGCTCGGCCGAGGAAACCGAAACCGACTTGAAATCCACCGACCCGCTGGGATTTCCCGAGTACCAGCAGCGGCTCAAGAAGGCGCGGGCGACAGCCGGCGAAGCTGATGCCGTCATGACGGCGACCGGGACGCTCGCCGGCGCGCCGCTCAACGTCGGGGTCATGGATTTCAGCTTCATGGGCGGGTCCATGGGGTCGGTCGTCGGTGAGAAGCTGGCACGACTGGGGCAGCGATCGCTCGAACGGAAATATCCCCTTGTCGTCGTATCGGCGTCCGGCGGAGCGCGCATGCAGGAAGGCGTGCTCTCGCTCATGCAGATGGCGAAGGTGTCCGCGATGCTCTCGCAGCTCGCCGAGCGCCGCATTCCGTACATCTCGATCCTGACCAATCCAACCACCGGGGGCGTCAGCGCGAGCTATGCGATGCTCGGTGACGCGATCCTCGCTGAGCCGGGCGCGGTGATCGGATTCGCGGGGCCGCGCGTGATCAAGCAGACGCTCGGACAGGACCTGCCCGAGGGATTCCAGACGGCGGAGTTCCTGCTCGACCACGGCATGCTGGATCGCGTCGTCCATAGGCGCGAGCTCAAGCAAACGGTGGGACAACTGCTGCGACATATGAGCGGCAAGCCGGCGGCAACGGGGTGGGCCTCGCCCTGAGCGACAAGCCGCGTGGGAGCCGCGGCGACTACCGCGCGGCGCTGGAGTATCTCTTCGCGAGGACCACGGGCAAGTCGAAGCTCGGCCTCGAGCGCACGTCCGCCTTGCTCCAGGAGCTAGGCAACCCGCATGACCGGCTGGAGTCGCTTCACGTTGCCGGAACGAACGGGAAGGGCAGCGTGTGTGCGACGCTGGAAGCAGTCCTGCGTGCGAAAGGGCTGCGCGTGGGGAAGTACACGTCACCGCATCTCGTCGACTTTCGCGAGCGTTTTCTCGTCAACGGCGTGCGGGTGAACGAGGACTACGTCGTCGATTTCATCGAGCGTTGGACGCCGACGGTCGAGCGAATCGGGGCAACTTTCTTCGAGGCGACAACGGCCATGGCGTTCGACCTCTTCGCGCGCGAGCAGGTCGACGCGGCCGTGATCGAGACGGGGCTCGGCGGTCGGCTCGACTCCACGAACGTCGTGCGTCCGCGAGTCGCGGGAGTGACGTCGATCGGTATCGACCATGTCGAGTATCTCGGCGAGACGCGCGAGGCAATCGCGGCCGAGAAGGCCGGGATCTTCAAGCGCGGAGTCCCCGCGGTCATTGGTGAAACCGACTCACCCATTCGCGAGCTGCTCGCGTCCCTGGGCGCCGAGCGAGGGGCCCAGCCGATTCTTGACGTGAGCACGTCGTGCGCGCCGGCGGACGTCCGCGTCAGCGGGGACGGGACGGCGTTCACGGCAACAGTGCGGGGCGTCCGAGGCGAGCTGCGGACGGGGCTTACCGGGGCGCACCAGGCATTGAACGCGTCGCTCGCGCTGCTCATGCTCGATGCGGCCGGGGCCCCGTTCGCCGCCAGCCTCGACGAGGCGCGGCGCTCACTGCCGGACGTTCGCCTTCCCGGTCGGTTTCATCGGGTCGGGCCGTATGTGTTCGACGTCGCACACAATCCGGACGGCGCGGCGGTGCTCGCGACCACCGTGCGCGAAGTTCAGTTGCCCCGGCCGATCGCGGTTGTGCTCTGCGTTCTCGCTGACAAGGACTGGCGTGGCGTCATGACCTCGCTGGCCGAGGTCGTGAACCTGTTCGTTCTCACTGACGCCCCGACTGCGCCGGCGAGTCGCACGTGGAGTCGCGATGCTGCGGCGGACTATGCGCGCGCGCAGCACTGGGCGGCGGTCTCGGAGCCGGACTTCGACCGCGCACTGGCGCGCGCGACGTCCGAAGGGCGCAGCGTCCTCGTTACGGGGTCGTTCCACACGGTAGGCGACGCCATGGCGCGCTTGAACGTCGATCCTGTGGCCGGATAGATTTGCTGGATGTCTACAGGAGCACTGCCCGGGTTTCGCGACTTTTTCCCCGCCGAGCTTGCCGAACGATCCCACATCTTCGGCGTTTGGCGAGACGTGGCGCGCCGGTTCTCGTTCGCCGAATACGACGGGCCTCCCCTCGAGCCGCTGGAGCTCTATACGAAGAAGAGTGGGGACGAGATCGTCGGTCAGCTGTACAACTTCGAGGACAAGGGCGGGCGTCAGGTCGCCTTGCGCCCCGAGATGACGCCCACCGTGGCCCGAATGGTCGCCGCGCGCGCGAACGCGCTGCGCAAACCCGTGCGGTGGTTCTCCGTTCCGCAGCTCTTTCGTTACGAGCGGCAGCAGAAGGGGCGGTTGCGGGAACACTTTCAGCTCAACGTCGACATCTTCGGCGAGGCCGACGTCTCTGCGGACGCGGAGCTCCTTGGCGTCGCCGTCGAGATCATGCGCGTGCTCGGCCTCGGACCGGACGCCGTCCGCGCGCGCGTGTCGGACCGGCGACTGCTCAATGCACTGCTCGGTGCGGCCGGAGTCGCCGAGACACTCCTACCGATCGCCTACGGTGTCATCGACAAGATCGAGCGTACCCCGATCGCGCAATCACGCCAGCGCCTCATCGACGGAGGGCTGTCGTCGGACGTTGCCGACGCCGTCGTCGACCTGGTGACACAGACGCGCACGCTCGACGCGCTGCGCGAGCGCTTCCCGGAGCATGACGGGGTCCGGGATCATGTGTCGCGCTTCGAGCAGTACTTTGCCGCGCTCGACGCACTGGGTGCACGCGAGTACGTCGATCTCGATCTACGCATCGTCCGCGGCCTCGCGTACTACACCGGGATCGTCTTCGAACTGTTCGACGCGACCGGTGAGTTTCGCGCGATTTGCGGTGGGGGTCGCTACGACAACCTGCTGCAGGCGCTCGGCGGCGTGGACATGCCCGCACTCGGCTTCGGGATGGGCGACGTCGTGCTCGGCGAGTTGCTGCGCGCGCGGTCGCTGATGCCGACGGACGCGTCGGCGCTGGATTTCTGGGTGGCGCCTGTCGGTCCCGGGAATCGACTGCAAGCGGTCCGCGTGGCGGCCGCGCTGCGCCGAGCCGGGGCGTCGGCCGAATACCCGTTGCGTGATCAGGCGTTAGGCAAGCAGCTCAAGACGGCAGGAACCGTCGGGGCGGCGCGCGTTGTCTTCGTGGGCCCCGAGCTGGAGACGGCGGGGCACGTCGAGGTGAAAGCGCTGGCCGACGGCACACAGCGCGCAATGCCGCTGGACGAGCTGATCGCCCAGGTGCGCGACCACAGTAGCGGAAGCTCCGATCGACCGTGGTAGGACGACGCTGTCATTCCTGACCCGATGGTATTCCGAGCGTCAGCGAGGAATCGCGGGGGTGCTGGTAGAGGGTCCCTCTACCGGACGACTGCGATTCCTCGACTGCGCGGCCTACAGGCCGCTCCGCTCGGAATGACAGGCGGCTCGGGATGACGAACGTGGTGCCAACCTCCTTCGATACCCAACCACGGTCTCAGACGACAATGGCTGACGACAAGAAACTCACGACGCGCGCCGCCGACTTCAGCGCGTGGTACAACGAAGTCGTGCTCCGCGCGGAGCTCGCCGATTATTCGCCCGTCCGCGGGTGCATGGTGATCCGTCCCTCAGGGTACGGGATCTGGGAGCGCATGCAGCGTGCGTTGGACGACATGTTCAAGGCGACCGGGCACAAGAACGCGTACTTCCCGCTGTTCATCCCCGAGAGCTTCCTCCGGAAGGAGGCGGAGCACGTCGAAGGTTTCGCGCCCGAGACCGCGGTCGTGACGCATGGTGGCGGGAAGAAGCTCGAGGAACCCCTGGTCGTTCGGCCCACCTCGGAAACGATCATCTATGCGATGTTCGCGAAGTGGGTGCAGAGCTACCGCGACCTGCCCCTCCTCATCAACCAGTGGGCGAACGTCGTGCGGTGGGAGATGCGCACGCGCCTCTTCCTGCGCACGCTCGAGTTCCTCTGGCAGGAAGGGCACACGGCGCACGCGACGCATGACGAGGCGGAGGAGGAAACGCGCAAGATCCTCGGCCTCTACCGCGACTTCATGGAAGGGTGGATGGCGATGCCCGTCATCACCGGCCAGAAGACGAACGCGGAGCGGTTCGCGGGAGCACTGCGCACGTACGCGTGCGAGGCCATGATGCAGGACAACAAGGCGCTGCAGGCCGGCACGTCGCACAACCTCGGGCAGAACTTCGCAAAGGCGTTCGAGCTGAGCTTCCAGTCCGAGTCGGGCGAGCAGGTGTTCGCGTGGAATACGAGCTGGGGCGTGTCGACGCGCCTCGTCGGCGGGCTCGTGATGACGCACGGTGACGACAACGGGCTACGGATTCCTCCGCTCCTGGCTCCCACCGAGCTCGTGATCGTTCCGATCTACCGCTCGGACGAGGAGCGCGCGAAGGTGCTCGAGGCCGCCGACCGGATCGAGCGCGAGCTCGGCCAATGGGAGCGCCGGGAGCCTAACGCGCTTCGCGTGCACGTCGATCGTCGTGAAGGGATGAAGCCGGGCGCGAAGTATTACGAGTGGGAGCTTCGCGGCATTCCCTTGCGGATGGAGCTCGGGCCTCGCGATCTCGACAACCAGCAGGCCGTGCTGGTTCGCCGCGACACGCGCGAGAAGAAATCGGTGTCACTCGGAATCGTCGGCGAGGAGATCGAGGAGCTGCTCGAGCGCATTCAGTCCGACATGCTCACTGCCGCACGCGATCGGCGCGAGGCGAACAGTATTCGTGGCGGGATCACGTACGACCGATTTCGCGAGGTCATGGACGGCGAGGGCGCGTTCGTCTACGCAGGGTGGTGTGGATCGGGTGAGTGCGAGGCAGCGATCAAGGAAGAAACGAAAGCCACCATTCGCGTTCTGCCTGACGAGGAGTTCCGCTCCGCGGAGGCACCGACGACGTGTTTGAAGTGCGGGCAGGACGCGACCGCCGAGGCGCTGTGGGCGAGAGCGTACTGACCCGCCCGTTCGCGCGAACGGATGGCGTGCTCGCCTGCGAGGGCGTGGCGCTGTCGACGATTGCCGACGCCTTCGGCACGCCGTCGTACGTCTACAGCGCGGCCGCGGTGCGCGAGCAGTATGCGCGTCTCGCGACCGTGCTGGATGGCGTGCCGTTCCGCATTCATTACAGCCTGAAGGCCAATTCCTGCGGTGCCATCCTCCGGGTCCTCCGCTCGCTGGGCGCGGGGGCGGAGGTGGTATCTGGCGGCGAGCTGTTCCGCGCGCAGCGGGCTGGTTTTCCGCCCAACGATATCATCTTCGGCGGGGTCGGTAAGACCGGACGAGAGATCGCCCAGGGGATCGATGCCGGTGTCCTCCTGCTGAACGTCGAGTCGGACGACGAGCTGCGGCTCATTGATCGACTCGCGCGCGAGCGCGGCGTCGTGGCGCCGGTCGCGATTCGCGTGAATCCGGAGATTACCGTCGAGACGCCGCACTCCTACATCCGGACGGGGGAGAAGGGGCACAAGTTCGGGATCCCGTACGATGAGGTGCGCGAGGTTGCGCGACTCGCGCGGTCGCTCTCGAACGTGAGTCTTCGCGGCCTGGACATGCACGTCGGCTCGCAGCTCTCGCGACTCGATGCGTACCGCCACGGCATCGAACGGGTCCTGCAACTGCTCGAGCAGGTCCGTTCGGACGGCGCCACCGATCTGCGCTACCTGGACATCGGCGGCGGACTCGCCGTGACCTACGACGCCGAGGAGCCAACGGACCTCGAGCGCTTCGCGGAGATCGTGGTCCCGGCGGTACGCTCGACGGGCTTGCAGCTCATCGTCGAGCCGGGACGCTTCATGGTCGGGAACGCCGGGGTGCTGCTCAGTCGAGTGCTCTACCGAAAGCGCAGCGGTGGGAAGGAGCTCGTCATCGTCGACGCCGGCATGACCGACCTGCTTCGTCCCTCCCATTACAATGCGTACCATCGCATCGAGGCGGTCGGCCGCATGGACGGACGAACGCGCGTGGACGTGGTGGGCCCGGTGTGCGAGAGCGGCGACTTTCTGGCGCTCGACCGGGAGCTGGAGGAACTGCGGCCCGGCGACCTCGTCGCGGTTCACTCCGCCGGTGCGTACGGCTACGTGATGGCATCGAACTACAACACGCGGCCGAAGCCGGCAGAGGTTCTCGTCGACGGCGATCGGTATGCACTCGTCACGGAGCGCGAGACCTACGAGCACCTGGTGTCGCCGGAAGTCGTCGAGCCCGACTGGAGGAGCGAGTAATGCTCATCGGATTGATGGCCGATTCGCACGACCGAGTGCCCGCGATTCGCGAGTTGCTGGAGCGCATCACGGAACGTGGGGCACAGATGGTCCTTCATGCGGGCGACTACTGCTCGCCGTTCTCGCTCGTACCGTTCGTCGATCTGAACATCCCATTGGCCGGCGTGTTCGGCCGCAATGACGGTGACCGTGAAGGCCTGCGCGCGATTGCCGCCAAGGGTATGGGGATCGACCTGTACGAGTCCCCGCACAGCATCGAGCTCGCCGGACGTCGCATTCTCGTCGTGCACGACCTCGGCGAAGTTGCCGAGCGGTCGCTCGAATCACACGAGATCATCGTGCACGGGTTCACGCACCGACAGGAGACTCGCGAGACCGACGGCGGTGCGCTGCTCGTGAACCCCGGTGAGGCGTGCGGCTGGCTCCACGGCGCACCCTCGGCGGCCATTCTGGACCTCGACACGAAATCTGTCGAGCTCATCTCGTTGACGGAGCCCGCGTGGAAGGTGTGAAAGGCTCGAGCCGCATCCTCATCATTGATTACGGCTCACAGTTTACGCAGTTGATCGCGCGTCGCGTTCGCGAGGCGCGCGTGTATTCCGAGATCCACCCGCCGACCCGCACGCTCGAGTGGATCAGGGGGTGGAACCCGACCGGGATCATTCTGAGCGGCGGGCCGAACTCGGTGTACGGAGAAGACGTACCGTCCGCCGATCCGGGCCTCCTCGAGGTGGCGCCCGTGTTAGGCATCTGCTATGGGATGCAGCTGATCTCGCACCTGCAGGGCGGCGCCGTAGTCGGAGCGGGCCGCCGCGAGTACGGGCGCGCCGAGCTCATCATCGATGAGGCCAGCGGGCTCTTCGCCGGCTTCGATCGCGGCGAGAAGACCCCGGTGTGGATGAGCCACGGCGATCACGTCGACGCGCCGCCGAGGGGGTTCCGCGTCACGGCCAGCAGTGGTACCGTGCCGATCGCCGCCATCCGTCACGAAACGAAGCCGATTCACGGTGTCCAGTTCCATCCGGAGGTCGCGCACACCGCCCGAGGTTCCGAGATCATCGCGAACTTCCTCTTCAACGTGTGCGGTGCACACGCGTCGTGGACGCCCGGCACCTTCATCGAGGAGGAGACGGCGAAGGTCCGTGAGCTCGTCGGGAGCGCGCGCGTGATCTGTGGATTGTCAGGCGGGGTCGATTCCGCAGTCGCCGCAGCGCTCGTGCATCGAGCGATCGGCGATCAGCTGACGTGCATTTTCGTCGATACCGGGTTACTCAGACTGCACGAGCGCGACCAGGTGGAGCGAACGTTCCGCGCGAATCTCGGGATCGACCTCGTGACGGTGGGTGCCGAGGATCGGTTCCTCGATGCGCTCGCGGGGGTCGAGGATCCGGAGAAGAAACGGACGATCATCGGCCACACGTTCATCGACGTCTTCGAGGAAGCGGCGGAGAACGTGGGGGAGGGCGTCGCGTTTCTCGTGCAGGGGACGCTCTACCCCGACGTCATCGAGAGCGTGTCGCCGCGCGGTGGGCCGTCAGTCACCATCAAGACGCACCATAACGTCGGCGGCCTCAAACCCGGGATGAAGTTCAAGCTCATCGAGCCCCTGCGAGAGCTGTTCAAGGACGAAGTGCGCAACGTCGGGCGTGAACTGGGCCTTCCGGAGGAGATCGTGGGCCGGCATCCGTTCCCCGGGCCCGGTCTCGCGATCCGCGTGCTGAGTGACGTGAGCCGCGACAAGCTCGACGTCCTGCGGAAGGCCGACGCGATCTATCTCGAGGAGATTCGCGCGGCCGGTCTGTACGACGACATCTGGCAGGCGTTCGCCGTGCTGCTGCCGGTGCGCTCGGTGGGGGTCATGGGTGACTACCGCACCTACGAGAATGTCGTGGCGCTACGCGCCGTCACGAGCACGGACGGGATGACGGCCGACTGGTTCGCGTTCCCGCACGATGTGCTCGCGCGCATCTCGAGTCGCATCATCAACGAGGTGCGTGGCGTGAACCGCGTCGTGTACGACGTCAGCTCGAAGCCGCCCGCGACGATCGAATGGGAATAGGGCGAGTCAGACGCCTTTCTCTTCGAGGAGCGTCATGAACTCCGAAGGCTCTTTCAACGCCAGGAGTCGATCCGGGACGTCGGGCTCCTTGCTGAACTGCGCGATCTTGCCGAGGACGGGCAGGTACTGATTCGAGACCTCGAGCGGCGGGGCCACGATCAGGAAGAAGAACCTCACCGGCTTCTCGTCGATCGCCTTGAAGTCCACGCCGTCGGACTTTCGGCCGAACGCGACGCGAAGCTTGTTGACCACGAGCGACCGGCAGTGGGGGATGGCGATGCTCCGGCCGATTCCTGTGGATCCCAAGTTTTCGCGCCGCTTCAGCATCTTGAAGAGCATCCCCTCGGACTTTTCGTCGAGGCCGAGGAGATTGATCATCTCCTTCAGGATCTCGTCCTTCGTGGTACCCTGGAGCTCGAGCTTGACCGCATCTTCCGAGAAGAACTCGCGCAGTTCCATCGCGTCCCCGATCGTCGTATGAAAAACAGGGGCGCCCAACGCGCGCCCCGCAGCGGACCGAAGTTATCCAGCAGGCCAAGTCGTGTCAAATCTTCACGTTGCACGACTTCTCGGGCCCGGTTAGGTTGCCCATATGCGCTTCCCGTACCCGGTTAGTCACGATATTCCGGTCATCCTCGCGCCCATGGCGGGGGTGTCCGAGTCGCCGTTTCGCCGGCTCTGCCGGAAACACGGCGCCGATGTCGTGGTCACCGAGTTCCTCTCGGCCGAAGGCATCCGGCGCGAGAACGTCGCGACGTGGAGCAAGCTTCGCTTCGGGCCGGACGAGCGCACCATCGGCGTGCAGATTTTCGGCGCCGACCCGCAGGCCATGGGCGATGCGGCGCGACTCGTGACCGACGTCTTCCAGCCCGAGTTCATCGACATCAACTTCGGGTGTCCGGTCAAGAAGGTCGTGAAGCGCAATGGCGGCTCCGGCTGCTTGCGCGACCTCGGGCTCGTACAGGATGTCATTCGTGCGGTGAGCCGCGCGACGACGCTCCCGGTGACGGTCAAGATCCGGAGCGGATGGAACGAGGAGATGCGCGACCCGGTCTCGATCGCGCTCCGCTGCCAGGACGCGGGCGCGCGGGCCCTCACACTGCATCCCAGAACGCGTACGCAGATGTACACCGGCGCCGCCAGATGGGATGAGATCGCCGCGGTGGTCGACGCGCTCGAGATTCCAGTGATCGGGAACGGCGACATCAAGACGGCGCGCGACGCGTTGCGCATGCGCGAACACACCCGGTGCGCGGGCATCATGATCGCGCGCGGCTCGTTCGGGCAGCCGTGGATCTTCGCGCAGACGCGTGCGCTCCTCGACAGGGCTCCCGTGCCGCAGACGCCCCCCGTCGCCGAGCGCTTCGCGATCGCGCTCGATCACGCCGCGATGGTGCAGGCGTACGAGCCCGATCCCGAAGGCGCTGCAATCGAGTTCCGCAAACACCTCGGCTGGTACGTCAAAGGACTCCCGAATTCCGCCGACTTGAGACGACGCCTTCACGCCGTCAACGCGTTCGATGAAGTCGAGGGGATTCTGATGGACTACCTGCGCGCGTATGAGGCGGGCGAAATCGCTGCCGGACCGGTGTCCGCCGCCGACACGGAGCTCGAGAGCGCCGCGGCGTGATACGCGACCGTGTCTTGGCACTGCTCCGGCAGGTTGCCGACGGCACACTCAGCGTTGATGTGGCTCTCGATCGACTCGCGCGCGACCCGGTGGAATCGCTGCCGTTCGCGACCATCGACCATCATCGCGCGCTTCGCCAGGGCTATCCCGAGGTCATCCTCGGGCAAGGGAAGACGACCGAGCAGATCGTCGCGATCGCGGAGCGAATCGCGGCTCGCGGCGATGGGTTTCTCGTCACGCGCGCCAGCGACGACGCGCTCGCCGCGCTGCGCGAGGTCTTCCCGCCGCTCGACGTGAATGCACTCGGGCGGTGTGCGCATCTCGCCCCGGCCGAACCGCCGCCACCAGGTCGCGGGACGATCCTGATTGTGACTGCCGGCACAAGCGATCTGCCCGTGGCCGAAGAAGCCGCGACGACGGCGCGCGCGCTTGGCAATGTCGTTGACCGTCTCACCGACGTCGGCGTCGCCGGTATTCATCGCGTGCTCGCCGGCGCAGAAACGCTCACGCGAGCATCGGTCGTCATCGTCATCGCGGGCATGGACGGCGCGCTGCCATCGGTCGTGGGCGGGCTCGTTGCAGCCCCAGTCATCGCGGTGCCGACGAGCGTCGGATACGGCGCGAGCTTCGGTGGCGTCGCCGCGTTGCTCGCTGCGCTAAACAGTTGCGCCGCCGGGATAACGGTCGTCAACATCGACAACGGGTTCGGTGCCGCCATGGCGGCGTCTCGAATCACGCACGCGTTGATCCCGTAGCCTCGCCGCTTCTCCCCGACAAACGTCTCGTGGTAAAAACGCGGATCTGGGTCAATCTGACCGCGGTCGCCGCGTGGGTGCTCGCTCTGGCCGGCATGTTTGCGCTGGCGTGGGGTGCGAAGGCGCCTGCATGGGCATCCGGTGCTGCAGCGGCCGCCTCGGTCGCCGCCGTGACGTACGCCTGGCTCCTGATCAGCCGGCGCCTCGATCCGCCCCCCCGAGACTTCACGAACCAGTACCTGGCGACCGCGCTTGCCCCCGTCACCTGTCTCGCGGCCGCGTCAGGCGGCCCCGGGTCCCCGGCGGTGGTCGCACTGGCCCTTGGTGTCCGTGTCGTTGCCGGCGCCGAGAATCTCCGGACCGCGATCTCGGTCGCGACCGGCGCGATCATCGCGCTGACGGCGATCCACTACTCCGTGGGGGGCGCGCTCGCGTTCTCTGACATGCTCGGCGGTGGCGTGGTGTTCGCCGCGATCGCGTTGTTCCCGGCGTGGCAGGTGAAGCGCGCACAGGAGAACGCCAAGCGGCGGCGTCGGGCGACGCGGTCGGAATCCGCCTTCGGCGAACGGACGAATACGCCTCGCGCCTACGACGCGATGCCGTCGGACCTGCGTCGCGGTATCGAAGTCACGCGCCAGGAAGCAGAAGAGCGCCGGCAGACGGAGGTTCTGAGCCGCTACCTGGCCGACGTGCGCGACGCGCTCGGCGCCGACGAAGTCGTGTTCTGGCGCTGGACCGGCGCGCGCGACACACTCGTCGCGGCCGCGTGTTCCGGGGACGGGGCCGAGACTGAGCCCACAAAATTCAACCACGCCGAGTGGCTTCCGCTCGTGAAGTGGTCGGCCGAAGAGCGGATCGTGCATTTCGACGACGGTAAGCCCGCGCCGCGAGTCGCCATGGGTCCGGTCGCCGGCCTCAAGCGAGCGTTCGGCGCCTTGAGCATCTCGGCGGAAGGGGGACTCACGCCATCACGCGACGAGCTGAAGGCGTGGGTGCCGCGCTATACGGCGCAGGTCGCGGTGCTCGCCGAGCTGCTCGAGACGCGCGAGGAAGTCGGCCGGCAGAACCGCCGGACGCAGGCGCTGCTTCGCGCCGCACAGCAGTTCCAGTCGAATCGCACGATCGAGTCGCTCGGTCGCGCCATCTGTGAGACTGCGCTCGAGGTCACGGCGGCCGCGCGCGGCGCGCTGGTTCGCTGGCATCCCAACTCCAGTGACGGCGAGGTCCAGAGCGTCTCCGAAGGGCACCGCATCGCGGAAGGATGGCCGATCAGCGAGGACTCGCAGGTTGGCACGATGTGCAAGAACGGCCTTCCACAGGTGTGGGAGGATGCGCGGATGATCGCGCGGCACACGCGCATCTACGGCGCGTGGGAGACGCCGCGTCCGATCGGGTCGCTCGCCATCATTCCGCTCAAGCGCGAAGCCGGGGTCATCGGCGCGATCGTGATCGAGGGCGACGAGCCCGGCGACGTGCTGATCGCCGAGGTTCGTAACGTTCGGCTTCTCGCGGCGATCGCGGCGGTGTCGCTGGAAACGATGTGGGAGATCGAAGAGGTCACGCGACGCGCCCGGACCGACCAGCTCACGGGGCTGGCGAACCGCCGTCACTTCGACGAGCAGATTACGCGTGTGCTGGCGGAAACGGACCGGTTCGGAGGTTCGGCGTCGCTCGTCGTCGCGGACATTGATTTCTTCAAGGCGGTCAACGACACGTACGGGCATGACGGCGGCGACGCGGTCCTGCAGAGCGTGGCGCAGACGTTCCAGGACGGTGTCCGGAACGTCGATACCTGTGCTCGCTATGGTGGTGAGGAGATCGCGGTCCTGCTGCCGCAGACCGGGCTCGACGGTGCGCGCGATTTTGCGGAGCGTCTGAGGAAAGCGATCGAGTCGCGCGTGGTGACGCATTCGGGGCGCGCGATCTCGGTGACGGCGTCATTCGGGGTCGCGACATACCCGGAGAGTGTGCCGACACATGACGCACTCTTCCCGGCGGCAGACCGCGCGTTGTACCAGGCGAAGGCTGAGGGGCGAAACCGTGTTCGCTGCTCCATTCCAGGTGCAGTCAGCAAGGCGAGTTAGCCGATTCGCTTCGAGTAAATTCGAGGGTTGCTGCCAGTTGATTCGCCCCCGTCGTTCGATTAGGTTACGAGCTACGGGGGCGACTGGCTTCGACGGGGTTAGTGAAGCTGTGGCCGCGTGCCCAGGTACTCGGGTCCCTGGTAAAACACTCGGGAAAATCACAACTGCCAACAACAACCTGGCAATGGCTGCGTAAAGCTCAGGCTTTACAGCACCTGCCCATGGGGAAGCCCGCCCGAGGCGGCTTCATGGGTATCGCAAATTCGGGATAGCCCTGCGGTGCGCTCTCCGGCGCGGGGCGAAACTCTAGAGAGCTTGTCCAGGAGTGGGTTGCCTACCGGCCAGCGCCTGGAGACCTCAACTGGTGGGCTACGCACGTAGACGCTGTGGTCGATCTAGTTTCGGACCGGGGTTCGATTCCCCGCGCCTCCATCAAACGGTAACGGGCCCGCCTTCGGCGGGCCCGTTACCGTTTGAGCTATCAGCTATCAGCCATCAGCCATCAGCTAGAAAGGGCGCGAACAGATCGCCTGCTCCGCGTTGGAATGATGACGCCATGCGTCGCGTCCAGCGCGAATTTCGCTCGCAACACCTGCGAGGCGAAAATGGGAGACTTCACGAAGCTGGCGGTTTGGCGGAAGGCGCACGAGCTGACGTTAGCGATCTATCGTGAGACGTCGCGCTGGCCAAAACACGAACTCTACGGGCTGACGTCGCAAGCGCGCCGTGCCGCAGTCTCCGTTCCCGCAAACATCGCGGAAGGCTGCGGCCGGAACAGCGATGCGGAGCTGGCGAAGCACAGCAGGAACTCGATGGGTTCCGCGAGCGAATTGTCGTACTACATGATCCTCGCCCATGACCTCGATTACATCACTCGACCGTCTCGGGACGACATGCAGGAGTCGCTGTCCGAGGTCCGTCGGATGCTTGCGTCGCTCGAGCGCGTCTCCGCAACGGCCGCAGAATCAGCGGCGCCTTCAGTGAAGTTGCGACGAAAATCCTGACGCGGTCTCCGCCGTTCTAGCTGAAGGCTGATGGCTGATGGCTGATGGCAGTCTGCGAGGCCGTAGACAGGGCTGCCTGAGCCGCCGCCAAGCGGGCGATCGGAACTCGGAATGGAGAACACGACACGTAGTCCAGGTTGAGCTCGTGACACAGCTTCACCGACTTCGGCTCGCCGCCGTGCTCGCCGCAGATGCCCACCTTGAGCGTGGGGCGCACGCGGCGGCCGTCCTCCACCGCCATCTTCACCAGCTTCCCAACGCCCGCCGCGTCCAGCACACGGAACGGGTCCTCGGGGAAGATCCCTTTCTCCACGTAGAAGGGGAGGAAGCGGCCCGCATCGTCGCGGCTCAGGCCGAGCGTTGTCTGCGTCAGGTCGTTCGTGCCGAACGAGAAGAAATGCGCGGTTGCCGCGATCTCGTCGGCCGTCAGCGCGGCGCGCGGGAGCTCGATCATGGTTCCCACGAGGTACGGCACATCCTCGCCCATGACGCCTAACACCTGACGGGCGACGTCCTCGATGATCGCGCGCTGATGCTCGAACTCTCGCGCGGACGCTACCAGCGGCACCATGATCTCCGGCTGCACGTCGATGCCGCGGCGCGAGGCGCGGACGGCAGCTTCGAAGATCGCGCGCGCCTGCATCTCCGTGATCTCCGGGTACGTGATCCCCAGGCGGCAGCCGCGGTGGCCGAGCATGGGGTTTGTTTCCCGAAGGGACTCGACAATGCGATTCAGCTCGTCGCGGGCGAGGCCAAGGGTTCGCGCGAGGAGTTTCGATTCCTCGCCGCCGTGAGGGAGGAACTCGTGCAGCGGGGGATCGAGCAGGCGGACGGTTACCGGGAATCCACGCATGGCCTCGAAGATTCCCTCGAAGTCCGCACGCTGCATGGGCAGCAACTTCGCGAGCGCACGCCGCCGTCCTGATTCATCGCGCGCGACGATCATCTCGCGCATGGCCGTGATACGGTCGCCCTCGAAGAACATGTGCTCGGTGCGGCACAAACCGATCCCCTCGGCGCCGAACTGGCGCGCGACACGCGCGTCCCTGGGCGTGTCCGCGTTCGCCCGCACTCCGAGTCGCCGCACTTCGTCGGCCCACGAGAGGACGTGCGAGAACGACTGGTACATCGGGGCGTGCGACGCGGCCAGTGCGCCGCTCGTGACGCGAACGACCTCGCTCGGGATCGTCGGGAGATCACCGACGAATACGCGGCCGGTCGCGCCGTCGAGCGTGATCCAGTCGCCCTCGGACACGGTTGCCCCGTTCACGGAGAACGTGCGTCGCTCGGTGTCGATCTCGAGGTCCTTGCACCCGACCACCGCACACTTGCCCATGCCGCGAGCAACGACGGCGGCGTGACTCGTCATGCCGCCGCGGGCGGTGAGCACGGCGCGCGCCGCGACGATCCCATGAAAGTCCTCTGGCGTCGTCTCCTCTCGTACGAGGATCACCGCCTCCCCGCCGGCGTTGCGCCGTTCGGCCGCATCGGGATCGAATACCGCGCGTCCCGCCGCGGCACCGGGACTGGCTGGGAGCCCCACGGCCACGGGCTTCGCGCGCGCCTGTGGGTCGATGATCGGGTGAAGCAACTGGTCCAGCTGGTCAGCGACGACGCGGTTCACCGCCTCGGCCTTCGAGATCAACCCCTCCTCGACCATCTCGCGCGCGATCCGGATGGCGGCCGCCGCGGTGCGTTTGCCGGTGCGTGTCTGCAGGAGGTACAGCTTTCCGCGCTCGACGGTGAACTCGATGTCCTGCATGTCGCGGAAGTGCCGCTCGAGGCGGTCCTTCGTTTCGAGGAGCTCGGTATACGCTCCAGGAAGCCGTGAGGCCATTTCCTCGATGTCGAGCGGTGTCCGGATCCCGGCCACGACATCCTCGCCCTGGGCGTTGACCAGAAACTCGCCGTAGAACCGGCGCTCTCCGGTCGAAGGGTCGCGCGTGAAGGCCACGCCGGTTCCGGAATCCTCGCCGAGGTTTCCGAACACCATGGCAACGACGTTGACGCCGGTACCTAACGACTCCGGGATCCCGTTCACCCGACGGTAGTCCACGGCTTTCTTGAGCGTCCACGATCTCCACACCGCCTCGATGGCGCCCCAGAGCTGGACCTGGGGGTCCATGGGGAACGGCTGACCGGTGGTGTTCCGAACGACCGCCTTGTACTCCTCGACAAGGTTGCGGAGGGCCGTCTCACTCAGCTCGGCGTCGGTCTCGACGCCTTCGGTCATTCGCTTCGCATGCAGCAGATGCTCGAAGTTCTGCAGCGGGACACCGAGCACCACGTCGGAGTACATCTGGATGAAGCGGCGGTACGAGTCGTACGCGAAGCGCGCGCTCCCGCTGTGCCGGGCGAGGGCGACGACGGTGCGGTCGTTGAGTCCCAGATTGAGGATGGTCTCCATCATCCCCGGCATCGATACCGGTGCTCCGGAGCGGACCGAGACGAGGAGCGGATTCACCGTGTCGCCCAGCCCGCGCCCGGTCGTCTCCTCGAGCCGGCGAATGTTGGCCGCCACGTCGTCGCGGAGCGACGGCGCATAGGTTCCGTTCCGCAGGTAATCGATGCAGACCGAGCAGGCGATCGTGAACCCCGGCGGGACCGGCACGCCGAGGTTGGTCATCTCCGCGAGGTTGGCGCCCTTACCGCCCAGCACGTCGCGCATCTCGCGCGTGCCCTCGGCCGTACCGTTTCCGAAGAAGTAGACGAGCATGGCGACAGGTGTGGGGAGCGACGCAGCGCTCGTCGTGTTCGATGGGTTCAGCAGCCGCAGCCGAATCGGAGTTTGTCCGGATCGGTCGGAGGCGGCGTCGGGTAGTCGCCCGAAAAGCACGCGTGGCAGAACCCGCCCGGGCCGTCGGGGACGGACTCGAGCATCCCATCCAGCGACAGGTATCCGAGGGTATCGACGCCAATGTGGGCGGCGATCTCCTCGGTGGTCATGTTCGCGGCGATCAGCTCCTCGCGGTTGGGCGTATCGATGCCGTAATAGCACGGCCCCGTGATCGGTGCCGACGAGACCCGCATGTGCACCTCGCGTGCCCCCGCGGCACGGACCATCGCCACGAGACCGCGGGTGGTGGTGCCGCGGACGATCGAGTCGTCCACCATGACGACGCTCCGGCCGTCCAGCACCTCGCGCACCGCGTTGTACTTCACCTTCACTTTGGCGTCGCGTCCCGATTGCGTCGGCTGGATGAAGGTGCGGCCGACATAGTGGTTCCGGATCAGCGCCAGCTCGAGCGGAAGCCCGGACTCCTCGGCGAAGCCTAACGCGGCGGAGTTCGAGGAGTCCGGCACGCTGAACACGAGCTCCGCGCCCGGAGCAGGGCATTCGATCGCGAGGCGCCGGCCCAGCGCGCGGCGCGCCCGGTCGACCGAGCCGCCGAAGACCCGGCTATCCGGACGGGAGAAGTACACGTACTCGAACACGCACCGGCGAAGGTCGTGCGCGGGAAACGGGGAAATCGACCGCATGCCGTTCACGTCAATGGCGACGATCTCGCCCGCATTGACGTCCCGAACCACGGACGCGCCGACGATGTCGAGCGCACACGTTTCGGACCCGACGACGTATGCCCCCTCCGTGGTCCGCCCGATCACGAGCGGACGCCACCCGCGCGGATCGCGGGCGGCGAGCAGCGTGTCGCCGATCACCACGAGAAGCGAGTAGGCGCCTTCGACGCCCTGCAACGCCTCGGCGAGCTTCCATTCGGGAGCGTCGGCCGACGACTTCGCGAGCCGGTGGACCAGTACTTCCGAGTCCATGCTGGATGAGAAGATCGAGCCCTGGTCCTCCAGCTCTCGGCGCAGCTCCGTCGCGTTCGTGAGATTGCCGTTATGCGCGAGCGCGATGTGACCGCCGCGGAAGCGCGCGAGCACGGGCTGCGCATTCTCGATGGTCGACGACCCGGCGGTGCTGTACCGAGTGTGCCCGACGGCTAGCGTACCGTTCAGCGCGACGACCGAGCTCCCATCGAATCCGTCCGACACCAGCCCCATCTTCCGCGCGACTCGCGCGGTACCGTCCTCATCGATGGCGACGATCCCGGCCGACTCCTGCCCGCGGTGCTGCAGCGAGTACAATCCCAGATGCACGACGGCAGCCGCGTGTGACACGCCGCTGACGCCGAAAATTCCACACATAACTCAGCCACCCACGGTAGAGGAGTATTCTGGCGCCAGCGCGTCATCCGCTACGGCGACGCGAGTCATGATTGCCGGAATCGCGCCGTGGTACGCGGCCGCGAGGTCATCGATGGGCCGCACCAGCTCCGCGCCCGCGAGTCTCACGCGAAACGGTCGGTCGCCCGGCTCGACCACGCCGATTCGCCGGGCCGGGACTCCGTGCTCCACGGCAATGCGCTCGACCTCGGCGGGTGCCGAGCTCGAAACGACGATTCGGCCCTGTGCTTCGCCGAAGAGAAGCGCGCGCGGCGGAATGCCGCCCCACGCCGTGAGGTCCACGGTCGCGGAAAGCGGCTGCGCACGATTCGCCATCGCGCATTCGGCCAGCGCTACACCGAGCCCACCATCGCTGCAATCGTGGGCTGACGTGACGACCCCAGAGCGAATTGCCGCGAGCAGTGCGTCGACGAGCTTACGCTCGGCCTCGAGGTCGCACTGCGGAGGCGCGCCAGCGGTGACGCCGTGAATGCGCGACAGATATTCGGAGGCTCCGAGCTCGGACGTGGGGTCACCGAGCAGCACGATCGCGTCACCGACCTGCCGAAATGTGGACGGCGTGACGTGATCGAGGTCGTCGACGAGCCCCACCATTCCAATCACCGGCGTCGGATACACCGCACCATTGGGGCTTTCGTTGTACAGGGAGACGTTGCCACCGGTCACCGGTGTCCCGAGTGCTTCGCACGCCTCACCCATTCCAGCGACGGCTTCACGGAACTGAAAGAAGACCTCGGGGCGCTTGGGATTGCCGAAATTCAGGCAATTCGTGATCGCCATGGGGCGCGCACCGGTGCAGGCGACGTTCCGGGCCGATTCCGCGACGGCGATCCGCCCGCCGACGCGCGGATCGAGATAGACGTAGCGCCCGTTGCAGTCGGTCTTCACGGCGAGCGCCTTGCGCGTGCCGCGCAGTCGAAGCACGGCAGCGTCGCCGCCCGGACCAATGACCGTGTTCGTGCGCACCGACGTGTCGTACTGCCGATAGACCCACGCCTTGCTCGCAATCGTTGGCGACGCGAGAAGCTCCGTGAGCGTCCAGCCGAGATCGCGTTCCTCGGGCCGCTCAGGAATCGCGGAAACGTCGCGGGCGCGCAGCGCCGCGATCGCCTCGCTCTCTCGCGCATCGGGGTGATACACGGGGCAATCAGTTACGAGGCGCGATCCGGGGAACTCGGCCACGACGCGGTCGCCTTCGGTCACGCGGTAGACCGGCTCCGCGATGACCTCGCCGATCACCTCGGCCGCAAGGTCCCATTTTTCGAGGATCGCCTTCACGGCGGCTTCGTGGTCACGCCGAGCCACGACGAGCATTCGCTCCTGTGACTCGCTGAGGAGGATCTCGTAGGGCGTCATCCTCTCCTCGCGAACCGGAACCTTCGTGACGTCAATCGTGACGCCGACGTCGCCGCGAGCCGCCATCTCGGCCGACGATGAAGTGAGGCCCGCGGCGCCCATGTCCTGGATCGCCACGATGTGACCGCTTCGAATGAGCTCGAGCGAGGCCTCGAGGAGCAACTTCTCGGTGAAGGGATCACCGACCTGGACGCGCGGGCGTTTCGCGTCGCTCTCGTGCGAGAGATCCTCGGACGCGAACGAGGCTCCGTGAATGCCATCGCGACCGGTCCGCGCGCCGACGGCGATGATCGGATTACCGACGCCTTCGGCCTTCGCGCGAATGAGCTCGTCCTCGCGCATGACGCCGACGCACATCGCGTTCACGAGCGGGTTCGTCTCGTACGCCGCGTCGAACACCACCTCGCCCGCGACGGTCGGGATACCGACCGAGTTCCCGTAGTCGCCGATCCCCTTGACCACGCCAGCGAACAGGTAGCGGACGCGCGGGTGATCGAGCGTCCCGAAGCGCAGGGAGTTGAGCATGGCGATGGGGCGGGCGCCCATCGTGAACACATCGCGGAGAATCCCGCCGACGCCGGTCGCTGCGCCCTGATAGGGTTCCACCGCCGACGGATGGTTATGCGATTCGATCTTGAACGCAACAGCGAGCCCGTCACCGACCGCGATGACGCCCGCGTTTTCTCCCGGTCCCTGCAGCACGTAGGGCGCCTTCGTCGGGAGCGTCCGCAACACGGGGCGCGAGTGCTTGTAGGAGCAGTGCTCACTCCAGAGCGCGCTGACGATGCCCAGCTCGGTGAACGTTGGCTCCCGGCCGAGCATGTCGCGGAGCCGTTGGTACTCGTCAGGCGTTAGGCCGTGCTCGGCGACCAGGGCGGGTGTGATGACCGGGTCGCCGGGGCGGGGAGTCGCGCTCACGCGCCCCGCCGCCCAAACAGCGAGCCGAAGAACCCCGGCCCCCCTCCGGCGTTCGACTGCTCGAGCAGCTCGATCTCGCCCGCGTCGAGCCACACGCCGTTGCACTCCGTGCACCGATCGACCTTGATGTGGTGGTGCTCCACCTCCTTGAGGTCGGCGCCGCACTTCGGGCACTTCATGTAGTGCGCCTTGCGCTCCGTCTGCGCGCGCGCGACGTCGAGCGCGGCGCGCCGCTCCTTGATCAACTCCGCGTTGACCTTGGCGAAGTACTCCTCCTCGTTACGACTGGGCTTCTCTTCGGTAGCCATGGCAAACCTGTAAACCAGAGGTGAAGGTGTCGAAGGCGAACCGATCGACTGGCGGCTCACACGCTCACGTGCGCGAGTACCGACTCGAACAACGGAACGCCGTCCGCCGACCCGACGACCGCCTCGGCGGCGCGCTCCGGATGCGGCATGAGGCCGAGCACGTTCCCGCGCTCGTTGACAATGCCGGCGATGCCACGCATGGACCCGTTCGGGTCGTACCGCGGATCGACCTCGCCGCTCGCGTTCACGTACCGGAACACGACCTGCCCGTTTCCCTCGAGGCGATCGAGCGTTGTCTCATCGGCGGTGTATCGCCCCTCGCCGTGCGCGATCGGGAGTCGCAGCAGCTGGCCGGGCGTGTACTGGTTCGTGAATCGCGTTTCGGTGTTCTCGACGCGGACGTGTGCCTGCTCGCTCACGAACTGCAGGCTCTGATTGCGGAGCAGGGCGCCCGGGAGCAGCCCGGCCTCGCAGGCGATCTGGAAGCCGTTGCAAATCCCGATCACCGGGCCGCCGCGATCGGCATGCGCGATCACCTCGCGCATGATGGGGCTGAACCGGGCGATCGCACCGGCGCGGAGATAATCGCCGTAGCTGAATCCACCGGGCAGGATGATGACGTCGGCGCCGCGGAGGTCGTGGTCCTTGTGCCAGAGCCAGACTGCCTCCTGACCGAGGACATCCGTCACTGCGTGGAAGGCGTCCTCGTCGGAGTTCGATCCAGGGAATTTGACGATACCGAACTTCATGCGTGCTCCACGTTGGCGATCTCGTAGTCTTCGGTCACGGGATTCGCGAGCAGCTGGGCGCACATGTCGCGCACCGCGCGTTCCGCGGCTTCGGGTTCGGAGGCCTCGGCGTCGATCACCAGGTGCCGACCGACGCGCACGTCACGAACGCCCTCGAACCCCAGCGAGTGCAGCGCGTCAGCCACCGCCTTGCCCTGCGGGTCGAGAATGCCGCGTCGGGGGACGATGTGAACGGCGACGCGATAGCGACTCATGTACGCGGGTCCTCGGGTTTGGGTGGGCCAGTGATCGGGTTCTGTCGGTCGCCGCGACCACGGCGCCGGCGGCGTCGCCGCCGTTGGGGCGTCTCGGTGTCCGTGACGAGCTCGCCGTCTGGCGACGCGGCTGCTACGGACGCGTCCGCGCTCGCATCGGCGCGATCGAATCCGCGCCCCGGAGCGCGCTCGGCGAGCGTCGGATCGACGTCGGCTTCCTCTTCGAGAAAGACGGATCGCCGGTCCGGAACGCGGTCGAGGAAGCCGAGCGCCGCCCACTTCACCGCACCGAAAAGCACGTAGGCCACGAGTGCCGGAAAGATAAACTCGCGCGGGAGGAAGATGAGCCCGAGTATGCTCCCGCCGACGATCGCCGTGCCCACGAGCTGCCGCGCGGACCGATAGCCGATGGTGGGCACCGCGGGATAGGGCACGTCGCTGATCATGAAGTAGGCGAGGCCGACCATGAGCACGCGGAGGATCGTGTGCCAGGGAAGCTCCGCGAGCGTTCGATTATCGGTGAAGAAGATGATGGCTTCGTTGTAGAGCGGCGTCTGACTGAACCAGTAGTACGCCGCCAGCGTCATTCCCGCGGCCGGACTGGGGAGCCCGTGAAAGTGTGTCTTCGCGCGGCCTGCCTGCTCCACGTTGAATCGAGCGAGCCGAATGACCGCGCACGAGACGAAGATGAACACGAACATCCAGTCGCCCCCGTTCGTGTTCAGCGCGGCGAAGTACATGATCAACGCCGGCGCCAGGCCGAACGAGATCGCGTCGACGAGTGAGTCGAGCTCCTCGCCGAAACGACTCCCGGTTCCGGTGGCGCGGGCAACGCGGCCGTCGAGCGCGTCGGCGACGCCACCGATCACGACGAACAGCGCTGCCCGGTCGAAGCGTCCGCGCGAGGCGAGCACGATCGCGTAGATCCCGCAAAAGAGGTTCAATAGCGTGAACCCGTTCGGGAGTAGCACGACCGCGCGCTTCACCTCTCGTCCGACTTCGGGGCGTCGGAAACGCCGCCCTCTCATTGGCCTCATCTGTCCGGAAGCTCCGCGATGACGGTCGTACCCGCGATGGTGGCTTCGCCGGCCTGCACCTTGATGCCCGAACCCGGCGGGACGAAGACGTCGACGCGAGAGCCGAAGCGGATAATGCCCATCCGCTCGCCCTGCTCGACGCGCTCGCCCTCGAGGCTATACGTGTGGATGCGGCGCGCGATCAGTCCGGCGATCTGCCTGACGAGAATGCGGTGGGTGCCGGTTTCGAGGCCAACGGACGTCTGCTCGTTCTCGAGGCTCGACTGCTCCGTGGCGGCATTCAGGAACTTCCCGGGGCTTCGAAAAACGTAGCGAACGGTGCCCGACACCGGGTATCGATTCACGTGCACGCTGAACACGTTCATGAAGATCGACACCCGCGTCGCGCGGCCGTGAATGAACGTGGGCTCATCGACGTCGGTGATCATCACGACCTTCCCGTCCGCCGGAGCGATGACGAGCGCCGCGCCACGTTCGCCCGACCGCTCCGGATCCCGGAAGAAGTAGGCGACCCAGAGCGCGAGGAGCGTGAACACGAACGCCAGTAACCACAACGGCCACGACCGGCGGGTCAACGCCGCGGCGTACGCGGCGATCGCAATGAGTGCCGCGATGACGATGAACGTCACACCCTCGCGCGCGAAGTTCATGCGAGCCCCGTGGTATCGAGGGCTGTTCCCGTGAGGCGGCGATACGCGTCGAGGTAGCGCGCGCTCGTCGCCTGCACGACGGCCTCCGGCAGCGTTGGTGGTGGGTAGTCGCCGGTCCAGCGCCCCGCCTCACGCTCGCCGTCCAGGTAATCGCGGAGCGGCTGCTTGTCGAAGCTCGGCTGCGAGCGTCCCGGCGCGAACGCGTCGGCGGGCCAGAAGCGCGAGCTGTCGGGTGTCAGCACTTCGTCCACGATCATGATGCGTCCGTCACGCACGCCGAACTCGAATTTCGTATCGGCGATGATGATGCCGTGCGGCTCCGCGATCTCGCACCCGCGCGCGTAGACGAGCCGCGTCAATCGCTCCAGCTCGCGCGTCGGTTCGTCGCCGACGATGCGCGCCATATGCTCGATGGTGATGTTCTCGTCGTGCCCCGTCTCCGCCTTCGTGGCAGGGCTGAAAATCGGCGGCTCGAGGCGATCACTTTCGCGCAATCCGGGCGGCAGCGGCTCTCCCGCGAGCGTACCCGACGTTCGGTACTCCTTCCACGCCGAGCCGGCGATGTAACCGCGGATGACGCACTCCACTGGGAACACCTCGGCGCGCCAGACCAGCATCGCGCGACCGCGGAGGAGGTCGCGATGCGCGTCGAGTGCCGGCACCTCGCGCACGATGTCGTCCACCTCGGCGGAGAGCATGTGGTGCGAGACGTCGGCTTCCATGCGCCTGAGCCACCAGGCCGTGAGCTGCGTCAACACCGCGCCCTTGAATGGCACCGTCTCGCGCATGACGACGTCGAACGCGCTCACCCGATCGGTGGCAACCACGAGGAGGCGATCGGCATCGACCTCGTAGACGTCACGTACTTTGCCGCGGCGCAGCGCACGCAGCGGCAGTGTCGTCGTAGCGACGCCGATCATACGTGCACCTCGACGGTGTCGTGCACTTCCACGGTCGTTGCGCCGGCGAGTAGCGGCTCCACCACGTCGTCGAGAAACTCGTCAACCTGCGCTGCGGCACGTCCGATGAATCGATGCGGATCGAGCGCTGCTCGAAGGTCCCCCATCGGGACGCCGTACTCGGGGTCGGCCCCCAGCCGCTCGAGCATGTCGTTGCGCGCGACCCCGCCGTCCTTGATCGCGCGCGCCGCCGCGACACTATGCCGCCGGATGACTTCGTGCGCGGCCTGTCGGTCGCCGCCGGCGCGCACCGCCCGCAGGATGAGCTCCTCCGTGGCCATGAAGGGCAGCTCGTCGTTGACGCGCTGGCGGATGCGCGCCGGGTGTACTTCGAGCCCGCGAGTGATGTTGCCCATGAGGATCAGAATCGCGTCGGTCGCGAGAAAAGACTCGGGGATCACGAGACGCCGGTTCGCACTATCGTCGAGCGTCCGCTCGAAGTACTGGACGGCGTGCGTCTGATTGGCGTTCGGCTCGAGCGAGCCGACGAAGCGCGCGAGCGATGCGATCCGCTCGGCACGCATGGGGTTTCGCTTGTAAGCCATCGCCGACGACCCGATCTGTTCGGTCTCGAACGGCTCTTCGATCTCGCCGAACGCCTGCAGCATGCGCATGTCGCCGCTGAACTTCGCTGCGGTCGTCGCGACGCCGGCGACGACGCCAAGGATCTGGGCGTCGATCTTTCGCGTGTACGTCTGGCCGGTCACGGCAAGCGAATGCGTGAAATCCATCGCCGCCGTCACGCGACGGTCGAGCTCACGCACCTTCTCGTGATCGCCCCTGAACAGCTCGAGAAAGCTCGCCTGCGTCCCGGTGGTCCCCTTGACGCCGCGAAAGGGCAGGGTGGCGCGGCGGTAGTCGATGTCCATCAGGTCGAGCACCAGGTCCTGCATCCAGAGCGTCGCCCGCTTGCCGACCGTCGTGAGCTGCGCGGGCTGCAGGTGGGTGTAGCCTAACGTGGGCTCGTCGCGCCACTGCCGGGCGAACGCGCTCAGCGCACGCAGTACGGTGATCACCCGCCCACGCAGGAGGTCCAACCCACGGCGCATGAGGATCAGGTCCGCGTTGTCCGTCACGAACGCGCTCGTCGCGCCGAGGTGAATGACCGGCTTCGCCGCCGGCGCGACGTCGCCGAACGCGTGCACGTGCGCCATTACGTCGTGGCGAAAACGCCGCTCGTATGTCGCGACCGCGTCGAAATCGATGTCGGCGAGATGCGCGCGCATCTGCGCGATCGCTTCGTCGGGAATGTCGATCCCGAGGGCCTGTTCGGCTTCCGCGAGTGCGAGCCAGAGCTGCCGCCACAGTCCATACCGCGTTGCCGGCGACCAGAGGCGTAACATCTCCGCCGATGCGTAGCGCTCGGCCAGGGGCGAACTGTACTGCGTCAGACGCTGATCGGAATGAGGGGTCACTGAATCACGACGTCGGTGTAATAGATGCGTCCGCCTCGCTCATAGAGAATGCGCATGGCCGAGCGACCGGCGTACGTCTCGATCGCGCGCTGCACGTCGGCCGCTGACGCTATCGGAAGTCTGTTGATCTGCACGATCACGTCGCCTCGCTGCAGCCCGATCTCGGTCGCCACTCGATCACTCAGGTTGTACACCACCGCACCACGCGACACCCGAACGCCGCGCTCCGCCCGGATCGCTGGTGTGAGGTTCACGAGCTCGAGCTCCTGCAGCACTGCGACCTTCGGCGCGCTCACTTCGGGTAGATCGGCAATCTCCACCGTGAGCGTGACCTCGCGGTTCCCGCGCCGCACCACGAACGGCACGCGGTCGCCGACGCGGAGGTCCATGCGCTCAGCCTCCCAGTCGAACGAGTTCCGCAGCGTCCGAGAACCGGCGCGCAGCAGCTGATCGCCCTGCTGGATACCGGCGCGCGCCGCCGGCGAGCCGGGGACGACGGACGACACGTACACACCCGCACTCAGCGCTTCTCGCGGGTTGTTCGTCTGCGGCTGTGTCACTTTCACGCCGATCCACGGCTGCCGCAGGCGCCCATGCGCGATCAAATCCTCGGCGACCCGCTTCGCGCGGTTGATCGGAATTGCGAACCCGAGCCCCACCGATCCGCCACTCGGAGAATAGATGGACGCGTTCACGCCGATGACGACGCCATCGGCGTTGATGAGCGGACCGCCAGAGTTGCCGGGGTTGATCGATGCGTCCGTCTGGATCATGTCGAGGTACGCGCCGCCACCCTCAGCCCCCCCAATGAGGTTACGCCCCGTGGCGCTGATCACGCCGGCCGTGACGCTCGGCTCGGTGTTCCCGAGAAGGAACCCGTACGGGTTCCCGATCGCGATGGCCCATTCGCCGATGACGATGTCGTCGGAGCTCCCGAGCGGCGCGACCGGGAGGTCGGGTGCGTCGATCTTGAGCACGGCGAGGTCATTCTGCTCGTCGAGCCCGAGCACCTTCGCCGGGAAGCTCTTCCCGTCGCGGAGCGCGACGGAGACTCGCGTCGCACCGGCCACCACGTGCGCGTTCGTGATGATCGTGCCATTCGCATCGACGATGAACCCAGACCCGAGGCCGGAGCCGATCCGCTCGCCCGAGCGGCGGCCGAACATCCAGTCGAACCCGAACGGGTCGACCGGTACGCGTTCGATGACTTCGGTCTGAACGGTCACGACAGCAGGCGCCACGCGCGCGACCGCGTCGGTAATCGCGGTGCGGCGCGACGCGGAAATCGCTTGCGGCGATGTCGTCGGAGCGGCGCCGCGGGGGATCGTCTGCGCGATGGAGTCGGCCGGGCTTGCGCCCTGGCAGCCGAGTACCAGCGCGAGCAGGCAGTTGAACGCGATCGCGAACCTGGGCGACATTACTTGAGACGAGTCCGGTGAGTGCGGCTGAGATCGGTGAGAAACTGATCGAGCCCTCGGTCCGTGAGTGGATGCAAGAGCAGGGCGCGAAGTACCTCCGGCGATACCGCAATGGCGTCGGCTCCGGCGAGCGCGCACGCGGTGAACTGCGTCGCGTTGCGCGGGAACGCCGCGAGAACGTCGCACTCCACGCCGTGCATCGTGAACAGCCGGTGCATACTCGCGATGGTGTCGACGCCGTCGCTGCCTTGCGCGTCGAGCTGGTCGAGATGCACGCACACCGTTGTCGCGCCCGCCTTCGCCGCGAGCAATCCCTGCGCGGCATTGAACACCAGCGTCGCGGCCACGCGGATGCCTTCGGCGTTCAGCTTCTTCATTGCGACCACGGCGTCTTCGACGAACGGGATCTGCACCAGCACGCCGTCGCCCAGCTTTGCCAGTTCGCGCGCGTCACGGTAGATGTCGGCGGAATGCACCGCGCCGACGGTCACGGCGACGGGCATCGACGCGGTGCGGCAGATATCCGCGAGCAACTCGCTCGCGCCTGCCGGATGCACCTCGGCGGTCAGCAAGGACGGCGTGGTGAGCACGCCATCGACAAGCCCGTGCCCCGTGGCCCACCGAATGTCGTCGAGCTTCGCGGTCGCGATGAAGATTCTCATTCGGTGCGCAGATACAGGTCAGAGGGATAGGTCACGCGATCGAGGAACAACCCGTGTGCGGGTGCCGGGGGGGACACCTCATCGTTCGTGCGCGCGGCCAGGAGGCACTGCACGGCACCCGCCGCGCGCTTGCCCACGGCCACCTCGACGATGGTGCCGACGATGAACCTGACCATGTGGTGCAGAAAGCGGTTCGCTTCGATCTCGAATACCACGCCGCCGGGGCGCTCGCGCCAGCACGCCGAGTGGATCGTGCAACGATGGTCGTCAGTTGCGGGAGCAGTACCGCGTACAGCGAACGCGATGAAGCAGTGGTCACCCGCGATCGGCGCGGTCTCGCGCTCGAGGACGGCCGGGTCGAGGGTGCGGACAAGCGCCCACTCCGTGTGACGGCGGAACGGCGACCGGGCTTCTTCGTCGGTTCCCACGTAATAGCTGTATCGGCGAGAGAGGGCGCTATACCGCGCGTGGAATTCCGGGCGCATCTCATGCGCCGCTGCCACCCAGAGGTCGCGCGGCAACAGCGCGTTCAGTGCACGTCTCAAGGTCGCGGCGGACCATCGTTCGGTCACCCGAACGCCGACTGCCTGGCCGCGTGCGTGCACGCCAGCATCGGTCCGACCCGCGCCAAGAGCCGCGACGTGACTGCCTGTGAGGCGCGTCAACACCCGCTCCAGCTCGCCCTGTACGGTGCGCTCTTTCGGCTGACGCTGCCAGCCCGCGAAGGCGGAGCCGTCGTAGTGCAGCACGAGCTGCACAGTGCGCACCGTCATCGCTCGGAAACTAGCCCGCCACTGGGGGCTGTCAAGCAATGCACGAGCGGCGCGCACAAGCCCGGAACCGATTGACTTTGCGAGACGTACGCCTCAACATTGGAGCGCCGTTCGAAGCGTCTGACGCGCCCGCCGACGGCTCCCCCACTCATGTCTTCGCGGAACCTTCCTTCGCTCGCGCACGCCCTGAGCGTCGCGCCCGATTACGATGCTGCGCTCGTTGCACTGGGCGAAGGGCTTGCCGACGTCGACCGTACGGCAATCCTCGGTCTGTTGCGCTATGACGCCCGCCGCGAGATGCTCCGCGAGCGGCTGACGCCGCACGGCGGACGCGTGTCGCGCACCCCGGTCGAGACGACGTTCGACCACCTCCCGGCAGCGACGCGGATGCAGGTGGCCGCCGGGGGCCAGTTCGTCGACCTCGGCGATCGGTCCGCCGAGTACGCGCGGATGTTCGGCTTCCCTCCGTTTGCCGACGGCGGGATTCTCTCACTCCGAGGCGTGCAGGTCGACGGCGGCCTTGCTGCCGTCGTCGCGCTGTACGAGCAGAAGAAGATGTTCGGCACCCGCTCCGTCGAGCGTTTCGCGCCATTCGTTGCGCTCTTCGAGCTCGGATACGCCCGGCTGTCGGAGCGCGAAGCGCGCGACGAAGCCGTTCGCACACTGGAAGACGTGACGCAGCGCGTGCACGGCGAGTACGTGCGCCGGCTCGCGGAACTGGAGACCGATCTCGTGCGAGCGCGCGACGCCGCACGCGCGCCATCGAGCGAGGAAGCCGCCGCGCGCATCGTGGCCCTCGAGCACGAAGTCGCAAAGGCGACCGAGCAGGCGCGCAAGGCGAAGCGACACGCGGACGAGATCGAGGGTCACGTCACCGCCGCCGTGAGCCAGCTCGAGCAGGCACACGTCGAGCTGCACCGGCGCAGCGAATCGCTACGGCAACGCACGCGCACGCTCTACCTCATCGAGCGCGTGCTGAAGCTGGACGCGATGGTGGTCGATCCGCGCCAGCTCGTCGACGGGCTCCTCTCACTCGTCGGCGATGACATGCAGGCGCAGCGGTGCTCACTCATGCTCGTCGCCCCCGAACCGGGCTACATCTATCTCGCGGCGTCGCGCGGCCTGGCGCCGCAGATCACCGAGGGGTCCCGCATCAAGATCGGGCAGGGCGTCGCCGGAAAGGTCGCGCAAGCGCGCGAGCCGTTGCTCGTCCAGGACGTGAGACAGGCCACGTCGCACCCGCTCCTGCTGGATCAGCACTTCACGACCGGCTCCTTCATCAGCTTTCCGCTGCTCTATCGCGGCGAGCTGGTTGGCGTCGTCAACCTCACGAACCGCGCACAGTACGGCGTGTTCGTCGAGGAGGACATGGAGCGGGTGCAGTTGCTCGCGCTCGTGATCGCGCTCGTCGCCACGAACGCGTCGCTGGCGACGCGGCTCGTCGAGATGATCGCCGCCCGGTCGTGACCGTGACGACCGCCGGATCGTCCGCGCCAACGACAGCGGCTCCTGCGCCTAACGCGCTTCAGGCGGCCATCCGCCGGATCGCGTTCGGCGAGTCGCTCGACGCCGACGTCGCGGCCGACGCGTTCGGGACGGTCATGCGTGGTGAGGCAACCGCGGCGCAGATCGCGGCGCTCCTCATCGGGCTCCGCGTGAAAGGGGAGACCGCCCAAGAGGTCACCGGCGCGGCGAGAGCGCTCCGCGGCGCGATGGTTCGCCTTCCGGCGGCGGGAGTGGAGGACCTCGTCGACACGTGCGGCACCGGCGGGGGCGCCGTTCCCACGTTCAACATCTCGACCGCCGCTGCCCTGCTTGCCGCCGGCGCGGGCGTGCGCATCGCGAAGCACGGCAATCGGTCGTTCACGACGCAGAGCGGCAGCGCCGACGTGCTCGAGCAGTTGGGCATCAGCCTCGACGCGCCGGTCGAATTGATGGCGCGTTCGCTCGACGAGGCCGGCATCGCGTTCATGTTCGCGCCAGCCATGCACCCCGCCATGCGGCACGTCGGGCCCGTACGGCGGGAGCTTGGCGTCCCAACCGTCATGAACATCGTCGGGCCGCTCGCGAACCCCGCGGGCGTCGCGCGGCAGGTCGTGGGGGTCGCGGAGCCCGGACGCATGCCGCTCCTCGCGGGCGCGCTCGCGGCACTCGGGGCGAGTCACGCGATTGTCGTCCACGGCGCGCCGGGGATGGATGAGATCTCGCCGATCTCCACGACGCTGGTGTCGGAAGTGCGCGACGGCGTGGTCTCGGACTGGACGATCGACCCGGCGGACTACGACTTCACGGGCTTCGTCCCATCCGACCTCGCCGGCGGGAGCCCGAGCGAGAACGCGCGCCTGATCGTGGACGTTCTCGAAGGGCGGGGGCGTCCCGCTCCTACGGCAGCCGTGATTCTGAACGCCGCAGGCGCCCTCTACGTCGCGCCCGGGAACAGAACGTTCGGCGACTGCGTGGCGGCCGCATCGGCCGCGCTGGCGGATGGAGCTGGCCGCGCGGCGCTCGACCGGATGCGCCGCGCGTACGGAACGGGCTAGTACCGGCGCAGCACGCCGACGACTACACCCTGGATGCTGATGTCGTTCTCGTGGATGTACATGGGCGCCATGGTCTCGTTCGCCGGCTGCAGACGAATGCGACCATCCCGCTCGCGGTAGAATTTCTTCACCGTGGCCGAATTCCCGTTCAGCATGGCGATGACCATCTCGCCGTTGTCTGCGCTCTGCCGCTCGTTCACGACCACGAAATCGCCGTCGCGGATCTGCTCGTCGATCATCGAGTTCCCGCGAACACGGAGCACGTAGTGATTTCCCGTGCGCCGGATGAAGTCATCAGGAACCGCGACGCTCTCGTTGGCCGTCATGGCCTCGATCGGATATCCCGCCGCCACGGAGCCGAGCAGCGGGAGCTCGACCGCGCGCTGGAAGATCTCGGAGGGGAGGATCTCAATCGCGCGGCTCTCGTTGTAGCTGCGCTTGATGTAGCCCTTGCGCTCGAGATTGCTCAGGTGCTCGTGCACCGTCGCGAGCGAGTTATAGTTGAAGTGCGACGCGATCTCCTCGAAGCTCGGCGCGTAGCCATGCTCCTCCGCATACGACGACAGGAAGTTCAGGATTTCGCGCTGACGCTTTGTGAGCGGCATTGGTTGGTCTCCGCTGGTTGAGCAGATGAGGCCGATGTACCGAACATTGGCCGAAGTATACGTTATCCGAACAAGGGCCGAAGTGCAAGCGAAACCTTCCTGGAGTCCGCCGACCGGCCCGCTCGGACGGCTTTCAGCCGCTGCCGAGGTGCGCGCCGCCGCCCTCGTCGCGCGACGGGCTGAACTGGAGAGCCTTGCCGCCACCGCAGGGGCACGGCCCTCGTTCGCCGCCGCGCTGCGGCGTGCGGACATCGCGGTCATCGCGGAGCTGAAGCGCCGCTCGCCATCGAAAGGGGTCATCGACGCAACGCTGGATGCCGGTGCACGGACGTCTGCGTACGCCCGGGGCGGCGCGAGTGCACTCTCGGTCCTGACCGAGCCGGGAGAATTCGGCGGATCGCCAGACGACCTGCGCGCCGCGCGCGAAGCGACGTCGCTGCCCGTCCTCAAGAAGGACTTCCACGTCCACCCGCTACAGCTGCTCGAGGCAGCGGGACTGGGCGCATCCGCGGTGCTGCTCATCGCGCGCGCGCTGACCCCGAGCCAGATAGGCGGCCTCGCGGAGGAAGCGACAGCGCTCGGGCTCGAAGTGCTGGTCGAGGTGCGCTCGGATGACGAGCTCGAGCTCGCGCTGGAGATCGACTACGCCGTCATCGGCGTCAACAGCCGGAACCTCGAGACGCTGGAGATCGATCCGACCGTGACGGATCGTCTCATCGCCGCCGTTCCGCCGCACCGGGTCGCGGTCGCCGAGAGCGGTGTTTCAACACGGTCCGACGTCGAGCGTGCCGCCGCTGCCGGTGCGGACGCGGTGCTCGTCGGGTCGGCCCTGTCGGGGTCGAGCGATCCCGCCGCCGCCGTCGCGGGCCTCGTCGGGGTAGCTCGGAGACAGCGTGAGCGTTGAGGTCAAGTTCTGCGGCCTGACGCGTGCCGCCGACGTCGATTTCGCCGCGTCGTTAGGCGCCACGTACGTCGGGGTCATCTTCGCCGACAGTCCGCGGCGCGTCGATCCCCCGATGGCGGCCCGCGTCGTGGCGCCCGCGCGAGGGCGGGCACGGACGGTCGGCGTGTTCGGTCCGTCGACCGTCGACGCCATAAGCTCGGTCGCCGGGGAGGTCGCCCTCGACGTGATTCAATTGCATGGCGACCCCACGCCCGACGCCGTCGAGCGGGTACGACCCGTCTTCGCGGGTGAGGTCTGGGCCGTCGTTCGCGTCGCGACGAACGTGCTTCCTGCTGACGCGGTCCCGCTCTTCCACGTCGCTGACGCCGTCGTACTCGACACGAAAGTGGCCGGTCAGCTCGGGGGCACAGGGACGCCGTTCGACTGGGATGCGGTCGCGCAGGCGCTGGACGGGCATCGGGCGAACGCACGTGTGGTCCTCGCTGGTGGCTTGACCCCGGCCAACGTCGTGGACGCGATGCGCGCGATCGCCCCGGACGTGATTGACGTCTCGTCCGGTGTGGAAACCGCGCCGGGGATCAAGGACCACGCGCGCATGCGCGCATTTGCCGACGCCGTTCGTGGGCGGGGATCGACCGTGTGAGCGACACGATGACGAAAGGCCGTGGGGTACGAGTCGCGGGTGATCGATTCGGCGCATTCGGCGGGCGGTACGTGCCCGAGACGCTCATCCCGGCGCTCGACGCCCTCGACGTCGCTTTCGACGACGCGATGGGCGACGCCGATTTCCGTGCGGCGCTCGACGAGATGCTCCGGGATTACGTCGGGCGCCCGTCCATCCTGAGCGATGCGCCGCGCCTCTCGGAGCGGATCGGCACGCGCGTGTTCCTGAAGCGTGAGGACCTGAACCACACGGGCGCGCACAAGATCAACAACACCGTGGGGCAGGTGCTGCTCGCGCGGCGGATGGGGAAACGCCGGATCATCGCCGAGACCGGGGCCGGCCAGCACGGCGTCGCGACGGCGACCGTGTGCGCGCGGTTCGGGCTCGAGTGCGTGGTCTACATGGGCGAGGAGGACATGCGGCGGCAGGAGCTCAACGTCTTCCGCATGCGGCTCATGGGCGCGACGGTGATCCCGGTCACCAGCGGCACGCGTACGCTCAAGGACGCGACGACGGAAGCGATCCGAGACTGGGTCACGAACGTCGAAGACACGCACTACATCATCGGCTCGGTCGTCGGGCCTGCCCCGTATCCACGGATGGTCCGCGAGTTCCAGGCAGTCATCGGCCGCGAAGCGAGGGCACAGATGCTCGAGCGTGCCGGCGGGTTGCCCACCACGGTCGTGGCGTGCGTGGGAGGCGGCTCGAACGCGATTGGCGTGTTCGCGGGGTTCGTGGACGACCGAGACGTCGAGCTCGTGGGGGTAGAGGCCGCTGGCGACGGGCTCGACACCGAGCGCCATTCAGCCTCGTTGTCGCGCGGCACGCCGGGCGTCCTGCATGGATCGCTGAGCTACCTCCTGCAGGACGCCGCGGGCCAGGTCCATCCGGCCCACTCGATCTCCGCCGGACTCGATTATCCGGGGGTTGGCCCGGAGCACGCGTTCCTGAAGGAGTCGGGACGGGCGACCTACGTCGCGGTCACCGACCGGGAAGCGCTCGCCGGCTTTGCGCTCCTCAGCCGGTTGGAGGGGATCATCCCAGCGTTGGAAACCGCTCATGCAGTCGCGTGGATTTCGTCGCAGGCGGGTCGGTGGAAGCCTGACCATCGGGTGCTCTTGTGCGTCAGTGGTAGAGGTGACAAGGACGTCGCGCAAATCAGCCAGCTGAGCACGTTGCCCGAGTGACGCTTTCTTCCGTTCCGACTCCCGCCCAGGAGTCGGGTCGGCCCGAACCGCCTTTTTCGACCACGCTCGTCGAGGAGATGCTCAAACTCCTCGTCAAGGCGGCGCGAGCCCACCAACTCTATCTGCATAACAACCCCAGCTACCTGCGTGCGCTCGACACTGCGCGCGCGGCGTTCGCGCCCATCTGGGAAGCGACGGACGAGCTGGCGTTCGACGTGACCGAGACGGAGTTCCGCTGGCACGGCGCAACGGTGCTGCACGAGCCCGAGAAGGCGACCGACAACATCCCCTGGATGATGTACAAGGACGGGATTCGCGAGCTCCGGCTGATGAAGGACTTCGAGCAGCACGAGCTCGTGCCGCTGCTCGACATCCTGCAGCGCTCGCGGAAGGTCTCGCCCGAGGAGGACGACCTCCTGACGATGCTCTGGGAGCAGGAGTTCAACTACCTGCGCTACCGGTACATCGATCTTTCGACGGACCAGGCGGCACCCATCGACAAGGCTGGGTTCCGTGGCGGGGAGGTCGGGGTGGACACGCTCCGCGACAGCGCGCCGCCCATCGACTCGAGCGTCCCGTCCGTCGTCAACCTCGACGACTTCGACTCGACGCTCTACTTCCTCGAAGAGCGCGAGATCGAGTATCTCCGCGACGAGGTTCGGAAGGAGTACGCCATCGACATGCGACGCAACGTCGTCGCGATGCTCCTCGACACGTTCGAGACGCAGACCGATCGCGGGATTCGCGAGGAGATCGCGGCGCTGCTCGACACGTTGATGCTGCACATCCTGTCGTCGGGCCAGTTCAAGACCGCGGCGTTTCTACTTCGCGAGACTGCGCAAACGGCGGAGCGGACATCGGGCATCACGCCGGAGCAGCGGAACGCCCTCCTCAAGATCCGCGATCGCTTGAGCGACCCCGAGGTGCTGTCACAGATCCTCCAGTCGCTGGACGAGGCGTCGCAGCTCCCGGATCAGGAAGACCTGAACGAGCTGTTTGGGCAGCTGAAGGTGACGGCGCTCGCGACGGTGTTCTCGTGGCTCCTCAAGGCGCAGACGCCGCGGCTTCGCGGGCTCCTCGAGAACACCGCCGCGCAGCTCGCGACGATGAACACGGCGGAGCTGGTGCGACTCATCGGGGCGAGCGATCGCGAAGTGGCGCGAGAAGCCGTCCGGCGCGCGGGGGCGGTGCGCGCGACGGCGGCCGTTGCCGCCCTCGCGAAGCTCACGACGGACGCGGACGTCCAGATGCGGCTGGCGGCGGTTCAGGCGTTAGGTGAGATCGCGTCACCCGGGGCGCTGCAGTTTCTCGAGCGCACCATCGAGGACGCGCACCGCGACGTCCGCGTCGCGACCGCGCGCGCCATCGCGGCGCGTGTCCACCGGCCGGCACTGCCGAAGATCGAGGCGGTCGTCAAGGGCAAACTGGCGCGCGACGCCGACCTCACCGAGAAGATGGCGCTGTTCGAGGCCTATGGGACGTTGTGTGGCGAGGCGGGCGTCAGTCTGCTCGACGGAATGCTCAACGCCCGCGGCCTCTTCGGGAAGAAGGAGGATCCGGAGCTTCGCGCCTGCGCCGCCATGGCGCTGGGCCGCATTGGCTCGGAGGCGGCGATCGCGACGCTCCGGCGCGCGTCGGCGGAGAAGGACATTCTCGTGCGCAACGCCGTGAACCGCGCCCTGCGCGGAGGCACCGCATGACGGCGGTGCCGGAGCGCCCCACGCTCGAACGCGCGGTGCCGAACGGCTCGTCGAGCGACATCGGAGGCGATCCGTTCATCCGCCGAATCGGACGGTCCTTCATCATCGCACTCTATGGCGCGACGCGCGCCATCCGCCTCTACCCGGTCGAGAACGAAGCGGTCAAGAAGGCGCTCGACGAGCTCACGAGCGTGACGGCGGAGATCCTGACCCGCGAAGGCGAATTCGAGCTCCGCGTCACGAACGAGTTCATCTTCATCAATCAGACCCGGCTTCGCCTCGACCTCGACAACTACGCGAGCTTCACGCAGATCCTGTCGGTCTTCCGCGCGGCCGGCGTTGGCGTCGCCCGTGTGATGCCGGGGGTGTGGCCGCGCGACTGGCTCGTGTTCCTGTCGGCGCTGCAGGCACCGGCGGCGGAAACCGAATCGGAAGACCGATTCGTCGACGTCGTGGAGCGGCTCTCCACCGCCGGCGTGACGCTCATCGAGATCGGTCCGCCGTCGGGTGTCGATGACGACGGCGACTTCCGCGAACGCGCCAAGGAAGCTGCCAAGCGCACGTACAGCCAGTCGGTAGCGGCGACCAAGGACGTAATCAACTCCGTCCGCATGGGTCGCGGCGTCAACCTCAAGAAGATCAAGCGCGTCGTACAGGGGATCGTCGACCAGATCCTGAACGAGGAAACGTCGCTGCTCGGGCTCACGACCATCCGCGACTACGACGAATACACCTTCACGCATAGCGTCAACGTCTGCATCTTCTCGGTCGCGTTAGGGCGACGACTCGGGCTCGGGAAGCGCCAGCTCTACGATCTGGGGCTCGCCGCGCTGTTCCACGACGTCGGCAAGTCGCGCGTGCCGCTCACGGTGCTCAACAAGGTCGAGCAGCTCGACGACAACGACTGGCGCTACATCGCCGCGCACCCCTGGATGGGTTTGCTGACCTTGTTCCAGCTCCGCGGCCAGCAGGAGCTGCCGTATCGAGCGATGACGGTGGCCTACGAGCATCACATGAAGTGCGACCTGACAGGCTACCCGAAGAACGTGCGGCCGCGCGCGCTCAGCATCTTCAGCAAGATCGTGGCGGTAGCGGACGGCTTCGACGCGGCGACGTCACGACGCACGTACCAGACGGAACCGCTGTCACCAGCAGCCGTACTCGCCGGGATGCGCGACAATCCGCGCCGCGGCTTCGATTCGGTCGTCGTCAAGGCATTCATCAACCTGTTGGGGATCTACCCGGTAGGCACGCTGGTCGTCCTCGATACGTTCGAGCTCGCCATCGTCCACTCCGTGAACCCGAACCCCGAAGCCATTTCGCGCCCGATCGTTCGCATCGTCAGCGACGAGCGCGGCAACATCGCCTACCCGGGCCGCAACGTGGACCTCGCGGAGAAGGACGCCGACGGCGCGCACGTCCGAACCATCATCAAAACGGAGAATCCCGATCGCTATGGTATCAACGTCGGCGACTACTTCGTCTGACGTGCTGACGTCGCGATTGGCGGCGCTGCGTGAACGCGGGCGGCGGGCGCTCGTGTGCTACGTGACGGCAGGCCACCCCGACCCGGCCCGCTCGCTCGAGCTCCTGCGCGGGCTCGAGTCGGCGGGGGCTGACGTGATCGAGCTCGGTGTGCCGTTCTCCGATCCCATGGCGGACGGGCCGGTGATCCAGGCGAGCTCCCAGCGCGCGCTGGAGCACGGCGTCACTCTGGTGCGCACGCTCGACATGATCGGCGAGTCCGGCGTTCGAACGCCGGTCGTACTGTTCACGTACCTGAATCCGCTGCTCGCCGCGGGGCCGTCGATCCTCGATCGCGCCGCCGATGCGGGCGCCCATGGCGTGCTCGTCACTGACCTGCCGGTCGGGGCGGACCCCGAGCGCGAGGCATGGTTAGGCGATAGCCGGCTCGCGTTCGTTCGGCTCGTCGCGCCGACGACACCGCTCGGGCGGATGCGCGAGATCACGGCACACGGGAGCGGGTTCGTGTACCTGATCAGCCGCCGCGGCGTCACCGGGATGCGTTCCGACACGCCGGCCGAGCTTCCCGAGACGATCGCGCGGCTCCGGGCGGCAACCACGTTGCCGATCTGCGTCGGGTTCGGTATCGCGTCACCGGAACAGGCCCAGCGCGTCGGGCGTCTTGCGGACGGCGTCGTCGTCGGCAGCGCGATCGTGGAAGCGGCAACGCGGTCGGTCGGCTCGGCGGTCGCGCTCGTGGCGGAGCTTCGCCGCGCGCTCGACGAGATCTGACATGCGGCGCGCGTCAGCGAGTCGAGGCAGGAGCAAAGGGGGCGGCGCGTGACCCGCTTCCTCGCCGTCTATGCGCGCTTCGTCGCGAGCTTCGGCACGATCCTGCTGCTTGCCGCGCTCGTCACCGACATTCGGTGGACCAATCAGCTCGCAGGATTGGCCAGCGTGATCGTGCTGGCCGTTCTGCTGCGCGCGTTTCAGATCCCGCTCACGAAGTATTCCGCGCTCAACCTGCTCGGGATGCTGGCCGCCGGGGCGGCGATCATCATCGGCGCGCCCGCGACGGCGTTAGGGCTGTACGCCGGCGTGTTCGTCGCCGACTGGCTCCTCCTCCGGAAACCGCCTGCGGCGAGCGCGATCAATGGCGGGCGTGAGGCGCTCGCCCTCTTCGGCGCGTACGGCTTCTACGCGTGGATTACGTCGCTCAGTGCGGGCGCGCCTGGCCTTCACGCCGACGCCATCCCCGCCGTCGCGCTCCTGCTCGCGGCGCATTTCCTCTTCAGCCGCGGGCTTCAGTACTGCACGCTGCTCATCCGCGACAAGCTGCACGCCGACGAACGGTCGCTCATCCTGCGCTACGAGGTCATTGCGTTCGGTGCCGGCGCGATCGCCGTGCTCGTCTCGCTTCTCACGATTTCGAGCGTGGGCTGGACGGGATGGTTCGTCGTGGCCTTCGTGCTCATGTTCGCTGGCCTCCTGCTCAAGAAGATTCTCGAGGAAGCGGTCGCGGCCGAGGAGTTGAACAAGATTCACGCGATGGAACAGGTCGTGTCCTCCGACGCGAACCTCGCCGAGTCGTTGCGCGAGATCGAGCGACTCGCGAACCGCCTCGTCGACTGGAACGGGTTCCGTATCTGGCGGCACCAGAACGGGGCGTTGCGCCTCATCTACGAGTCGGGCACCGGGTTGCTGGCCGAGCCGCGCGAGAATGGCGTGTACGGGGGGCGGCTGCGCGACACCGCTATGAGCACCGGAGAGCCAATCGTGATCATCGACGCGGCTCGCGACGCTCGTGCCGAGGGCGTTGGGCCCTCCGCACTGAGCCTCGCCGTCGTCCCGTTGCGGTTCGGCGATCGGAACATCGGGATCGTCGAGCTCGACCATCACAAGCGCGGTACCTACGGGGCGAAGGAGCTCACCCTCGTCTCGCGGTTCGCGAACCAGCTGGCGACCGCGCTTCACATCCAGGATCTGCGCCAGCCGCTCATGGCGGCGCTCGCGCGGGTCGAAACCCAGCTGGACACGCTGAACGAGTCAGCTCGCGCGCTTCGCACGGGTGCCGAGGTGGTGGCGCGAAACACGGCGGACATCACGCGAGGTATCGGCGAGGAATCCGAGCAGGCTGACCGCAGCCTCGATGTCGCGCGGTCGCTGCAATCGCGGACGACGGAGATTGCTCGCGACGGACGCGACGCCGCCGACGCGAGCGAGCGCGCGACGAGGATCGCCGGGGAACACAGCGACACCATCGGCACCGCGATCGAGCGGCTCGTGAGTGCGAAGCGATTCATCGGCGAAAGCACGACGCAGATCGGCTCGCTCTCGAAGAGCACGCAACGCATCACGGACTTCATCGCCGTCATCAAGGAGCTCGCCGATCAGACGAACCTGCTCGCGCTGAACGCGGCGATCGAGGCCGCACGGGCCGGCGTGCAGGGGCAGGGGTTCGCGGTCGTGGCGAACGAGGTGCGCAAGCTGGCCGAGCAGAGCGCCCGGGCGTCGGAGGACGCCGGCGAGATCGTGTTGGGGTTCGAGCAGGAGATGCGGCAGGTCGCGTCACAGGTCACCCGTGGCCAGACGATGATGCGCGACGTCGAGTCGCTGTCGGAGTCCGCACGGACGGCGTTGAACGAGATCGTCGATGCCACGGCGGCGAGCCTGACGTGGAGCCAACGCATCGCCGATACGTCGCGCACGCAGGAGGCAGAGGTCGGGCGTTTGACCGAGCGCATCGAGCGGATCGTGGAGATTTCGCGGCGGAATCGGGAAGGGGCAGAGAACGTAACGCGCTCGGCGGTCGACCAGGCGAGCGCGCTGCGCGAGCTCGAGGGCGCGGCGCGCGAGCTGCGCGAAGTGGCGGCAGACCTGAGCGACCTCACGCGGCGAATCGCGCGCGTGGCGAAGGCGTCCGGCGTGAATTGACACTCCCACGCGGGCTTCCTACGTTCCGCCCGGTGAGCGACATCGCTTACATCGCGCTCGGGTCGAACCTGGGCGACCGCCGCGGATACCTGGAGCGCGCTCGTGCCGAGATCGATGCCATTCCCGGCTGCCGTGTCATCGCGGCAACCGCTATCGAGGAAACCGAACCGCTCGGCGAACTCGCGCAACCAGCCTACCTGAACCAAATGCTGGCCGTCGAGACCACACTCGAGCCGGACGCGCTGCTCGCCCAACTGCACGCCATCGAGTCGGCCGCGGGGCGGGCACGAGCGGAGCGGTGGGGCTCCCGCACCCTCGACCTCGACATCGTCACGTTCGGCGATCGCGTCGTCCGCAGCCCGGACCTGACGATTCCACACCCGGGCCTCGCCGAACGCGAGTTCTGGCAGCGCGAGGTCGCCGAGCTCCGGCGTGCGCTGGGTACTCCCATCACGTCACGCGATGAGCGCCCCTAACGAAGCACCTCGCATCACCGTGCGCGAGGTGCTCGCCCGCAAGCAGCGTGGTGAGCGCCTCGTGATGGTCTCCGCGTACGACGCGCTTTTCGCGCGTCTCGCGGAGGAGGGCGGAGCCGATCTCATTCTCGTGGGCGACTCACTCGCGAACGTGATCCTCGGGCTGGAGTCGACAGTCCCGATCACGGTCGACCAGATGATTCACCACGGCGCGGCAGCGCGGCGAGGCGTGTCGCGCGCGATGGTCGTCGTCGACATGCCGTTCATGAGCTACCAGGTGAGCACCGAAGACGCGTTGCGCAACGCCGGCCGCATCATGAAGGAAACCAATGCGCACGCCGTGAAGGTCGAAGGCGGCGACGAGCGCATCGCCGACGTCGTATTCGCGATGTCCCGCGCCGGGATCCCCGTCATGGGGCACATCGGCTTCACGCCACAGTCGGTCAACACACTCGGCGGCTTCCGCGTGCAGGGACGAGCGCCCGAGGACCACGATCGGCTGCTGGACGAAGCGAAGCGCATGGAGGCCGCCGGCGCGTTCTCGCTCGTGCTCGAGTTGGTGCCGACCGCGCTGTCGAAGGCGGTCACGGCGGCGATTCGGATCCCGACGATCGGCATTGGCGCCGGCGTGGAATGCGACGGGCAGGTGCTCGTGCTCCACGACCTGCTTGGCCTGAACGACCGCTTCCGGCCGAAGTTTCTGCGTCGCTACGCGGAGCTCGCCGGCGACGTGCGCGACGCGGTGAAGCGGTTCTCCGAGGACGTGCGTACTGGGCGGTACCCCGATGCCGACCACAGCTTCTAGGCCGTGCGCGAGATCGCAACGATCGCGGGCATACGTGACGCTGTGCGCCATGCACGAGCAGAGGGCCAGCGCATCGGATTCGTCCCGACGATGGGGTTCCTGCACGAGGGGCACCTGCGGCTCGTGGACGAGGCCCGGCGCCTTACGGGTTGCGTGGTGATGAGCGTCTTCGTCAACCCGACGCAGTTCGGGCCTTCGGAGGACTTCGCCCGCTACCCGCGTGACATCGCGGGCGACACGGAGAAAGCGCGCCGCCGTGGCGTCGACCTCCTGTTCGTTCCAGAGGTCGAGGCGATGTATCCATCGGCGCCCACGATACACGTGACGGCGGACGAGCTTCCAACGCGGTGGGAGGGCGCGGTGCGCCCTGGACACTTCTCGGGCGTCCTCACGGTAGTCGCGAAGCTGTTCAACATCGTCGGCCCGGACGTCGCGGTATTCGGCCGGAAGGACTTTCAGCAGGCAACGCTCATTCGCCGCATGGCCCGAGAGCTCGACATTCCCGTGGAGGTCGTCGTCGCGCCGACCGTTCGCGAGCCGGACGGCCTCGCGATGTCGAGCCGCAACACGTACCTCGACGCCGCGGCTCGGGCGCAGGCGCTCGCGCTCGTGGAGAGCCTCCGCGCCGCGGCGCGCGCGTTCGAGGCCGGCGAGCGTGCCGGCGAGGCCATCGCCACGGTCGGTCGCGCGACGCTCGCGGCCTTTCCGGGCGTCACGCCGGACTACTTCGCGCTGGTCGACCCGGACCACATGCGAGAGGTCGCGACAGCGGATGGCGACAGCGTCGCGATCGTCGCGGCGCGCGTTGGCAAGACGCGCCTCATCGATAACATGGTTCTCGGAGAGTCCGAGTGAGCGGCGAGCGGGTTACATCCACCACCGCCGCGGCCGACATCGCGCTTCCCGAGTGGGCAGTGGTAACGGAGAAACGGCGCGCACACATCGCGCGGGTCACCGCCCTGCTCGACGAGTGGTCCGCCGCCCTCGGCCTGGGGGACGGCGAGCGTCGGGCATGGCATGACGTCGGCGTGCTCCACGACGCGCTACGCGACGCTCCGGAGGACGCACTACGACGGCTGACGGCCGACACCGAGCGCCCGGTGCACATCCTGCACGGGCCAGCCGTCGCGGGCCTGCTGGCGCGAGACGGTGAGCAGCGCCCGGAGGTTCTCGAGGCGATCCGCTGGCACACGTTAGGCAGCGCGGGGTGGGGACGCACCGGCAAGGCACTCTACATGGCGGATTTTCTCGAGCCCGGACGGCCGTTTCTCCGGGCCGACCGCGCGTTTCTCGCGGCGCACGTTACCACCGACTTCGACGGCGTGTTCCGGCAGGTGGTGCGCACGCGAATCGAATGGACCGTTCGCGAGGGGAAGATGCTGTTTCCCGAAACCGCCGATCTCTGGAACACGGTGCGATGACGAAGCGGCGCCGATGGGCTCTGGCCGGAGCCTTGGTCGTACTGGTCGCGGCATGCGCCGCCCTGCTCGCGACGCGACGCGAGGGAGCGACGGTGCGTCAGACGGCGCTGGGACGCCTCATCGGGGGGGAGGTCATGGCACCGCCGAACACGCGCGTGCGCGTCGAGGTGATCAACGCCACCCGCAGGGACGGCCTCGCGCGGCGTGCCACGCGCCTGCTCCGCGACCGCGGCTTCGATGTCGTGACGTATACGACGAGCAGCGTGCTTCAGGACACCACGGTGGTGCTCGATCGGTCCAACCACCCGGAATGGGCGAAGCTCGTGGGAGAGGCGTTAGGCGGAGCGCGGGTCGATGCCCGGCCCGATACCTCACGCTACGTGGACGTCACCGTGGTGCTCGGCGCCACGTGGCGGCCGCCGCCGCAGCCGTTCAGCCCGTAGCTGCCCGCACGCGGCAGCGATGTCGATGCCGCGGCTTTTTCGGATCGCGACCTCCACTCCCTCGCGACGCAGCCAACCGGAAAACCGGCGAATGCCCTCGGCCGTCGTCGGCACGAACGCGCCGGCGCCACCGGGATGCAACGGGATGAGATTCACGAACGCGCGACACTCCCGCGCCAGCCCTGCGAGCTCGCGCGCGTGTTCCGGCTGATCGTTCACCCCACCGAGCATCACGTACTCGAACGTCACTCGCCGGTCGAACGCCGCCGCGGCAGCGATGACGTCCGCCAGCGGGTACTTCGTGTTGATGGGCATGAGCGTATGGCGCAGCGCATCGTTCGGCGCGTGAATGGAGATGGCGAGGCGGAACTGCTCGGGCCGCGCCGCGAGCGCCACGATACCCGGCAGCACGCCCACCGTGGAGACCGTGATGTGTCGAGCGCCGATCCCGAACCCGAGCGGCGCGTTCAACACCGTGAGCACGCGCTCGAGCGCCGGCCAGTTGAGCAGCGGCTCTCCCATTCCCATGAACACGATGTTCGTCGCACGCAGGGGCGGATCGAGCAGGGCGAGCTCGCGCACCTGCGCGGCGATCTCGAACGCCTCGAGGTTGCGCGCGAACCCCATCAGGCCAGTGGCACAGAACGCGCAGCGTAGCGCGCATCCTGCCTGCGACGATAAACAGAACGTGACGCGGTCACCCTCCGGAATCGCGACCGTTTCGATGTGCTGACCGTCGTGTAGACGAAACAGGAACTTCTCGGTTCCGTCAGCCGAACGCTGCCGCGACGCGACCTCGAGCCGAGGCATCGAGAACTGCTCCTGCAACTCGGCGCGAAACGCTTTCGGCACGTCCGTCATCTCGGCAAACGAAGCGGCCGGCGTTTGCCAGAGATGCCGCACGACCTGCGCGCCGCGGTACGCGGGCTGCCCGCGCGCGATGGCGAAGTCCCGCACCGCGTTTGCGGCGTCGTCAGGCGTGAGATTGAGGAGATTGAGCGTCACCGAAAGATCCCGCTGAGCACTACCTGGTAGGTGGGGTCGAAGCCGCCGGCGCTTTCCTCGCGCGACAGTCCCACCGTGTACCGCGCATACCGCAGACCGAGCGCGAGCCGCACGGTCGTTTCGCGATGACCGTACGGATCGGACCGAGCCACGCCGACCCGCGCGACCCATCGCGACATGCGGCCCGTGGCGAAAAGGTAATGGCCGTCGCTCGCTCCTTCGGCGAAGGTGTAGCCATAGCCGAGACGCGCCTGATGCAGCGAATCGGGTCCGACTACCTTGGCGTCGCCCGCGACGGAAAACGACGCGTCCTCCGTGCCACCCGACCCCGGACTCCACAGGTAGCTCGAAACCCCAACGCGCGCGTCGAGCCCAAGGACCCGATCGGCGACGACGCCGCCGTCCAGTCCGAACGTCGAGCGCCGCACACCGTCGACCTCGCCCGCGCGATACCGCACCGCGACCGCGGACGTGACGTGGCGCAGCGAGCGACGCGATCCGGTAAGCGAGACGACGAACGTGTTGTACGGGACATCGCGCCCAACCGGCTGCGGGTCGTCGAGCGTTGCCGCGATGCCCGAAATGGAAGCGTGCGCCGCCGACAGCGCCACGGTGATCTCCTCGGGTAGCGCGACCGCGAACGCGGCAATCTGCGCGCTCACACCGCGGTCTGTTCCCGTATTCAGCGCGACTGCGGTAGCGCGGAAGCGGGCGTCGGTGGGAAGCTGAACGCCGGCGGGGTTCTGAAACCCATCGCCGGTGTCGAGCGCCAGCGCCGAGGGCTCGGCGAGCGTGCCGAGCGGATAGTGCAGGAGGTCGCGCCCGGGAACGCGTTGGGCTTCGCTCGGGCTCGCCACCAGGAAGGCCGCCGCCGCGGCGAAGTTCAAGCAACGCATTGACTTGAGCATACCGATCCGAGCTCGGCCGGTCAAGTCGGCGGCTTCCCGGTCGGGACACCGCCGTGTAGATTATCGCCTCCCGTATGCCACTATCACGCCGTCGCGTACACAGTCGCGGCGCACGCTGGACGTGCGCGCGCTCAAGGTACTGCCGACGATCCTGCGACCGTTCGGTTGAGTAGGCTCCTCCATCGCTGGGGCCCGCCTGTGGCGTGGGCCTCGCTCATTCTCATCGCGACTTCCATCCCTGTCCCTGGTACGTTCGCGTCGGAGGCGCCCACTGGCGCTGACAAGCTCGTGCACATCGGCCTCTATGCCGTTCTCGGCTGGCTGACTTCTCGTGCAGTCGGGACGATCTCTGCCCGCGCGGCCGTGGGCGTCTTCGTAGTGGCGTCGCTCATGGGTGCGATCGATGAATGGCACCAGCGGTTCATTCCGGGCCGCGAGCCTTCGCCGGCGGATTGGATCGCGGATACGATCGGCGCGGGAACGGGGATATTCGCTTTCCAGACGGCGCGTCGTCGCCGAGGATCCGCCACGTGAGTTCTGCTGCTCCCCTGAAGACCGCGTTGCGGGATACGCTCTGCGGCTCACTTCGACTCGAACACACCGGGAAGAGCGTTCGCCTGGGCGGGTGGGTCCACAGACGGCGGGATCTCGGTGGGCTCGTTTTTCTCGACCTGCGCGACCGCGCCGGCATTGTTCAGGTGTCGTTCGACCCGGCGCACGCGCCCCCGCCGGTCCTCGAGGCTGCCCGCGGACTTGGCGCTGAGAGCGTGGTCCTCGTCGAGGGTGAGGTTGTAGCGCGGCCTCACGAGATGCGAAACACGGAGCTCGCAACCGGAGACGTGGAAGTCCGAGGCAAGTCTCTGCGTGTCGTCGGCCCCGCGGAAACGCCCGTGATCCCCGTAGCTCGCACTAAGGGGGAGCCGCTCGCCGCCGAGGAGTTGAGGTTGCGTCATCGCCATCTCGATCTGAGGCGCGCGGAGCTTCGCGAGAACATCGTGCTGCGCCACCGCCTGATGCAGGCAACGCGACAGTACCTGAGCGAAAACGGCTACCTGGAGATCGAGACACCGATCCTCACGAAGCCAACGCCGGAAGGAGCGCGTGACTATCTCGTCCCGAGCCGCGTTCACCCCGGCGAGTTCTACGCGCTGCCGCAGTCCCCGCAGCTCTACAAGCAGTTGCTCATGGTGTCGGGCTTCGATCGCTACTTCCAGATCGCTCGCTGCTTCCGCGACGAGGATCTGCGCGCCGATCGCCAGCCGGAGTTCACGCAGATCGACGTCGAGGCGTCGTTCGTCACGCGCGAAGATATCATGGCGATGGGCGAGGGCCTCGTCCGCGCGCTGTGGGCAGTGGGCGGTCACGACATCGACACGCCGTTCCGACGGATGGCGTACGCCGAGGCGATGGAACGCTACGGCTGCGACCGGCCCGACCTCCGTTACGCCCTCGAGATCGTGGACGTGACCGCGCCGTTCGCAGCCTCGGAGCTGGGGTTCGTCCGTCAGGCGATCGATCAGGGCGGACGCGTTCGCGGGATTCGCGTGCCTGGCGGAGCCACGCTCTCGCGGAAGCAGACGGATGAGCTCGAGGGCGTCGCGAAGTCCGCTGGGGCGGGTGGGCTGATCGTGCTCAAGCGAACCAACGCGGGGCTCGAGGGAAAAGGGGCGAAATTCCTGCCCGAAGGCACCTCGGACCGGCTCGCGCTCCTCGAAGGCGACCTTGGCCTCTATGTCGCCGCTGCCGATGAGGTGTCGTCGCCCGCCCTCGACCGGGTCCGACAGGAGGTTGCTCGGCGCATGAGCCTGATCGACGCAAGCAAGCTCGAGTTTCTGTGGGTCGTTGACTTCCCGATGTTCGAGCGGGACCACGCCAGCGGGGGTGTCACGCCGGTGCACCATCCCTTCACTTCGGTCCACCCTGACGACGGCCAGCTGCTTGCAACTGATCCAGCAAAGGCTCGGGCGCTGGCGTACGACGTCGTCCTCAACGGGACCGAGCTCGGAGGAGGGAGTATCCGAATCTCGGATCCGGCGGACCAGTCACGCGTATTCTCATTGCTCGGCATTGACGACGAGACGGCCCGGGCTCGGTTTGGTTTTCTCCTGGAGGGGTTGCGCGCCGGCGCGCCGCCCCACGGCGGTATTGCGTTCGGCTTCGATCGCGTCGCCATGCTCATCGCTGGCGCGCCGTCGTTGCGTGATGTCATCGCGTTCCCGAAAACGACCGCCGCGCGCGCGTTGTTCGAGGGAGCGCCGACCGCCGTGCCCGCCGCCGACCTGGAAGACCTTCACCTCGCCATCGTAGGAGACTGACGGAGCGACGTTGAGCGACGACCAAACGACACAGCGTTTGAATGTGGAAGGCGCCGACCTGCTGACGCTGGCCGGCGTGAACGACGCAAATCTCATCGAGTTGCAGCGTCAGACGGGCACGCGAGTCGCGCTTCGCGGTGACACGATGTCGCTCACCGGCACCGCGGACGCCGTCGAGCGTGCGATGTCGGTGGCGCAGCGGATGATCGACGCGGCCAAACAAGGCACGGTCCTCGACGCCGACGACGTCCTCCGGATGAGCATGGACGGTACGCGCGAGGCGCCGGTCAGCGGCGACGTCCGCATTGTCCTCCCCGGAATCAAGCGGATCATTCAGCCGAAGACGCCGGGGCAGGCGGAGTACCTTCAGTTGATCGCGGACAACGATATCGTCGTCGGGATCGGGCCGGCGGGTACCGGCAAGACGTACCTGGCCGTCGCCGCGGCCGTCGACGCACTCACCCGAAAGCGGGTTCGCCGCATCATTCTTGCCCGTCCGGCCGTCGAGGCCGGTGAGAGCCTGGGCTTCCTTCCGGGCGACATGCAGGCGAAAGTGGACCCGTACCTGCGGCCGCTGTACGACGCGCTCGAAGACATGCTGCCAGTGGAGCGGATGCAGAAAGCACTGGAAACGCGAACCATCGAGATCGCTCCGCTCGCGTACATGCGCGGGCGGACGCTCGCGGACGCGTTCGTGATTCTCGACGAGGCGCAGAACGCGACGGCAGCGCAAATGAAGATGTTTCTGACGCGTCTCGGCGTGAACTCCAAGACGGTGATCACCGGCGACAAGACGCAGATCGATCTTCCGAAGCGCGAGGAGTCGGGGTTGATGCAGATCGAGCGCATTCTCACCGGCATCGACGGCATCGGGTTCCATTACTTGAACGACACCGACGTCGTTCGCCATCGACTGGTGCGCGAGATCATCAAGGCGTACGCGGAAGACGGGGGCGATTGAACACCATGGTCGGTTGGTCACGAGACGCCGACGAGCCTGACCCACGCGGACGCGCGCTTCGCTATCACGGCGTCCGCGCGCTCATCGCGCTCGGCACGGCCGCGATCACGTATCTCGTCTTCCCGGCGTCGCCGGCTGTCGATTCGCCGGTGCTCGAGATCGGCTCCGTCGCGCCGGACAACGTCATCGCGCCGTTCGCCTACACGGTTTCCAAGTCCGGCGAGGAACTCGCCCGGGAACAGAACGAGATCGTCGAATCGGTCGAGCCGATCTTCACTCTCGTTCCTGCCGCACTCGATTCGTCGCGTGCGCTGACTGCACAGTTCACCGAGGGGCTACGGCGCATTGCCGGCACCGAGGCCCAGCGTGCCGATTCGATCCAGGCGCTGGGGAGCCGGCTTGGCGTAGAGTTGACGGACGAAGAGGCGAGATACCTGGCGGCACCTGGCCGCGCCCGGGCCACGATAGACGCAGTCCGACGCGTGTACGACCGCTGGCTGGCGAGCGGCATCGCCTCGTCAGGCGTGCTCGACGCGGTGCAGGGCTCCGTGACCCTCCGGCGGGACACGGTCGCGCGGTCGGTGAACGCCGACAGTATCCCCGGATTTTCACGCTTGCTCTCGCGGTCGCGGCTGCTTCATCCGGACCCACAGTCCGTCGTCGGCGACGCAGCTTATCGCAAATTGCTGACGGCGTTTTTCCGGCCGACCATCGTGTACGACCCGGTCGCCACGGAAAGTGCGCGCCAGGCGTTGCGCCAGTCAGTGCCTAGCGTGAAGTACACGCTGCGTCCCGGCGAGAAGATCGTCGGTGCCCACGAAGTCGTGGGCCGCGAGGAACACGAGAAGATGCGCGCCCTCCGCGACGAGCTGTCGAGTCGCGGCGACAGCCGGCGGAGCCTGAGTCGCGTCGTCGGGGCGGTGCTGTTCAACACGCTCGTCATCGCGATTTTCGGGCTGACGCTACTCCTGTTCCGGCCGCAGCTGTATGCCTCCGTGCGCGCCGTCCTGCTGTTCGCGATCGTCTTCACGATCGTCATCGTCTCGTCGTCGGTGATCGCCCATCTGCCGGGGCGCGTTTACCCGGAACTCGTGCCGGTCGCGTTCGCGGCGGTCATCGTGAGCATTCTGTTCGACCCGCGGATCGGGATGATCGCCACCATGGTGCTCGCCGTGCTGATCGGCGGGCAAAGCGAGTTCCGCGGGACCAACGCGCTGTTCCTCAATCTCATCGGTGGAACGGCGGCAGCGTTCACGGTTCGCATCGTTCGGCATCGCAACCAGACGCACTATGCCGTCCTCGCCATTGCGGTCGCGTACCTCGTCGGTGCCTCCGCGATCGGGCTGACGCTCGACCTGCCCATGACCGACATCGGGTATAGCGCGATGCGTGGCGCGCTCAACGCCGGCGTCTCGGTTTCGCTCGCCATGGTCCTGCTCCCCGGGGCCGAGCAGTTCGCTGGCGTGGACACGGACTTTCGCCTGCTCGAGTGGTCGGATCTCAACCGGCCGTTGCTCCGCCGCCTGAGTCTCGAGGCACCAGGGACGTACGCGCACACCATCGCCATCGCGAACCTCGCGGAGAGCGCGAGCAACGCGATCGGTGCGAACGGACTGCTCGCTCGCGTCGGCGCGCTGTACCACGACATCGGGAAGCTCAAGAAGCCGCAGTACTTCGTCGAGAACCAGGCGAAGGGGCGCAATCCGCACGACAAGCTGAAGCCCACTACGAGCGCCGCGATCATCCGTAACCACGTGGTCGAGGGGCTCGAGCTCGCCGAAGAGCACAAGCTGCCGCGTGGAGTGCATGCGTTCATTCGCGAGCATCACGGCACGGGGCCCATCAGCTACTTCCTCGAGAAGGCCAAGGAGCGCGACGGTCTCCCGGCCAATACGGCGGAGTTCGAGTACCCCGGTCCGTCACCGCAGAGCGTCGAGACCGCGATCGTCATGCTGGCCGACGGCGCAGAGGCGGCCGTTCGCGTCTTGAACGACCCGACCCCGCAGAAGATTCGCGAGGTCGTCGACCGCATTGTTCGACAGCGTATGGACCAGGGCCAACTGCGTGAAGCACCGATCACGCTCGCCCAGCTCGAGGTCGTGAAGGAACAGTTCACGCGCGTTCTCGCCGGGATGTATCACTCGCGCATCGAGTACCCGGCGGCGAGCGGCGGAATCACCGCCGAGTTCGGGACACCCGCGGCAGTGAAGCCAGCGCCGAGTGTGCCTGAACCGGCGTCCCAGTCGGCATCGACATCGACGTGACGCTCATCGTGGACGTTGCGTCGGAGGGCGTGCGCGCCCCGGTATCGAAAGCGCGGCTGCGCGAGGTCGCACTCGCGGTTCTCGAAGCGGAGCGAGTCCGAGATGCCATGGTATCGATCGCACTCGTCACCGCACCGCGGATCGCCAGACTGAACCGGACACATCTCGGGCACGCCGGCGCGACTGACGTCATCGCGTTCGCACTCCGGGCCAGCATGAGCGAGAAGCGTGCGCCGGTCGTGGGGGACATCTACATCGCGCCGTCCGTGGCGCGCGCGAACGCTGTGCGCTTCGGTGGCGGCGTCCGCGAAGAGCTCGAGCGTCTCGTCATCCATGGCACGCTTCACGTGCTCGGCTACGACCACCCGGAGGGCGACGGGCGTACGTCGTCCCGAATGTGGCGCCGGCAGGAACACCTGCTGGCAGCGGGGCGGAAAGGTTCGGCGAGGCGCGCCGGCGAGGCTGACCGCCGGCGCGCTGGGCGAGGTGGAGCATGAGTACGACCATCGCAGTGTTGGTCGCCGTGCTGTCCTCGGCGTTCGCCGCGGCGTTCGCGGCCGCGGATGGTGCCGTGCTCGCGCTCGGGTCATCGGACGCGCGATTCGACCCATCCCTCCGGGCGTTAGGCGAGCGGCGCGAGCGCATCCACCGCGCGCTCGCGTTCGCGCGGGTACTGGCGCACCTCGCCGCGGGCTGTGCCATCGCGCTCGCTCTGCGGTTCTCGGCGCGGTCGCTGGCGATGTCGCTTGCCATCGCGGTCCCCGTCGCGCTGGTGGCCGTGTTGCTCTCGGAGAGCGTTGCTCGCAGCGTCGGTGACGCCCTCGGCGTTCGCGCGGCCGAGCGGCTCAACCCGCTGATCCGACTGGTGGAGCGCGTTCTTTCCCCCGTCGTGATGGTCGGGGAGTGGCTCGACCAGCTCCTCGAGTCGTTCATCCCACAGACGCACGTGGAGGAGGACAGGGAGGTCACGGCCGAGCGGTTCCGCCAGATCGTCGCGGCCGAGGCGGATGTAACCGACGCCGAGGAGACCATCCTGCACGGCGTGTTCTCGCTCGGCGACACGGCCGTGCACGAGATTATGGTGCCGCGGGTCAACGTCGTCGGCATCGAGCAGACGACGCCGTGGTCGGACGTGCTCGCCCGGGTGCGCAGCTCGGAGCACGCTCGGTTCCCGGTGTTCGACGATACGCTCGACGAGATTACCGGAGTCCTGTACGCGAAAGACCTGCTACCGGCCGCCATCGCGGATGAGGAGCCACCCGGCGGATGGGTGTCGCTCGTGCGCCCCGCGGTGTTCATCCCCGGCGCCAAGATGATCGACCAGCAGCTGCGCGACTTCCAGGCGAGCCGCACGCACATCGCGATCGTCGTGGACGAGTTCGGGGGAACCGCGGGCATCGTGACCATCGAGGACATCCTCGAGGAGATCGTCGGCGAGATCCGCGATGAATACGACGTCGAAGAGGCGTCGGTGGAGCAGGAAGAAGGACGCCGCTTCTGGGTTCCGGGAAGACTGACCGTGGACGAGCTGTCGGAACTCGTCGGGCACGACTTCCACCGCGAGGGCGTCACGACGGTGGGAGGGCTCGTGTATGAGCTCCTTGGCCGCGTTCCGCAGGCCGGCGAGTCACTCGTGCTCGACGGGTTTCGCGTCGTGATCGAGCGAGTCGTCAAGCGCCGTGTCGAGCGCGTGTACTTCGAGCGGAGCGGACAGTTGACCGAGCGAGTGTCGTGATCATCTCTGCGCCGCTGCTCATTTGTCTGATCGTCGTCGCCTGCCTGACGGGCGCCGCGACTGCCGTGCGCTCGGTGAGCCGCATCTGGCTTCGCCACTGGGCGGAGCAGCGCCTGCGCGGGGCGGCGAGCGCCGAGCTGTATCTCGAGCGGCCGCAGCGCCTGCTGCTCGCGGCCGCAACCGGCGTGGCTGTGACCGTGTACGTCGCCGGAGCACTCATCGGCGGCGTGAGCGCCGAGAGCCTCGGCGTCGTCGCACAGCGCCTCGTGATCTTTTCGATCGCCGTCCTGGTATTCGGCCAGCTGATTCCGCGTGCGGTCGCCCGGCGCTGGCCCACTGCCGTTGTTCCCGTGCTGCTCCCGGTGCTGCGCGTCATGGAGATCGTGCTCTCGCCGTTCGTGACCGTTGCCAAGCGAGTTGTCGGCTGGGTGAATCCGCGGTCGGCCACCCCGGCGGAGGCGGACCGAGACGAGCTCGAAGACCTGCTGCGCGAGGGCGAGCTCGAGGGGGTCGGGGAGGAGACCGAGATCGCGATCATCAGCGGGGTGGTGCAGTTCGCTCACAAAACGGTGGGCGACGTCATGACGCCGCGGTCCGAGGTCTTCGCGATCGATGAGAACATTCGCGGCCCCGAGCTCGCATTGCGGATCGCGCAGTCGCGGTACAGCCGTGTGCCCATCTACCGCGGCACGATCGACAACGTGATCGGGATGATTCACGCGTTCGACGTACTCAAGGACGCGGATGCGGCTCCGCTTCGGCTGCGCCCCGTCGCGGAGGCGCGCGTCACCGCGCGGGCGAATGATTTCCTGTTCGAGATGCTGCGGGGCCGGCGGCATCTCGCAGTCGTTCGTGACGCGAGCGGCCGCCTGGCGGGCATCGTGACGCTCGAGGATCTGCTCGAAGAGCTCGTCGGTGACATTCGCGATGAACACGACGAGCCCGGACTGCCCACCGAGACGCGCCCCTCGTCCTCGCTGTCGACGACGGGGAACCACGCCGCGCGCATCTTCGGTGGTGGTGGCGAAGGCCAGGGGCGATGACGAGCTCGGTGCGCGATGGGCGGTTGATCGCGGATCTCGACGCCCGCCGTCCGGCCGCGCTCGCGCGAGCGATCAGCATCGTCGAAAACCAGCGTGAGGGATTCGACTCGTTGCTCGGTGCGCTGCATCCGCGCATCGGTCGCGCGTGGCGGATCGGAATTACCGGCCCGCCGGGCGCAGGCAAGAGCACCATCACGACGCAGCTCACCACAGCGTACCGCGCGGCGGGACTCACGGTGGGCATCGTTGCCGTGGACCCGACGTCGCCGTTCACGGGCGGGGCGCTCCTCGGCGACCGCATACGTATGGAGAGCGTCGCGCTCGACCCCGGGGTATACATCCGGTCGCTCGCGACACGCGGATCGCTGGGCGGCCTCTCGTCTGCCACGCGCGCGGTTGCCGACGTCCTCGACGCGTACGGTTTCGACCGCATTCTGATGGAGACCGTGGGCGTCGGGCAGAGTGAGCTCGACATCGCGCGCGCCGCGGACTCGTCGGTCGTCGTGCTGGTTCCGGAGTCCGGCGATTCGATTCAGACGCTCAAGGCCGGCCTCATGGAGATCGCCGACATCTTCGTGGTGAACAAGGCCGATCGCCCGGGCGCCGACCGGATTCGCATGGACATCGAGCTGATGCTCGGGATGCGCGTGGGCGAGGCACTGCGAAACGTGCCGGCACACCACGGGGTCGATCTGAAGAAGATCATGAATCCCGCGAGGATCGCCCGCGAGGCCGCCGCGTCGGACCGGGCCGACGCCTGGACACCACCGGTGCTGCGGACCGTGGCATCCAAGGGGGAGGGAATCGGGGATCTCGTCACCGCCCTGGACCGGCACTTCCGTTATCTTGAAGCGAGCGGCGAGCTGCGGCGGCGGCGGCGCCAGCGCCTTCGGGAGCAGGTCGTCACGGTCACGGAGCACAAGCTCCGCCAGCGACTCTGGCGCGACGACGGCACGAACGCGTTTCTCGATTCGGCCCTCAGCGCACTCGAAACCGGGGCGGCCACACCGTTCACCGTCGCCGACGAGCTCCTGACCCGCAGCGGACACCTACTGACGCGGACCTGATCATGACGTCGACGCGAGACCTGACCGGAACGGCGAGCGAGCACCACGACGAACGCGACGAGGCGATTCGTCGTCAGGCGGCCGAGCTCGAGCGGTTGCGCGCGGAAGTCGCCGCGTGGCGCAAGCGATACGAGAAAGGCGAGAAGCGGGACATCGCGTTCACGAACAGCGAAGGCGAAGTGAACCCCGTGTACACCGCGCTCGACGTGATCGACACCGGTGTGCCTGACGAGTCGCTGCCCGGCGCGTTCCCGTTCACGCGAGGGATTCACCCCACGGGATACCGCGGCAAGCTCTGGACGATGCGGCAGTTCGCGGGCTTCGGCAGCGCCGCCGACACGAATGCGCGGTTCAAGTTCCTCCTCGAGCACGGTCAGACGGGGCTGTCCACCGCGTTCGACTTCCCCACGCTCATGGGGTACGACTCCGACCACCCCCGGTCAGAGGGGGAGGTCGGAAAGACCGGAGTCGCGGTCTCCAGCCTCGCCGACATGGAGACGCTGTTCGACGGGATCCCGCTCGATCAGGTGTCGACATCCATGACGATCAACGGCCCGGCGGTGATCCTGTTCTGCTTCTACGTCGCGGCGGCCGAGCGTCAGGGCGTTCCGAGCACGAAGCTGCGCGGTACCGTTCAGAACGACATCCTGAAGGAATACATGGCGCAGCACGCGTGGTGCTTTCCCATCGAGCCCGCGCTACGCCTGATCGTCGACCTGTTCGACTGGGGCGCGACACATACGCCGCTCTGGAACACCGTCTCGATCTCGGGCTATCATATTCGAGAGGCCGGTGCGACCGCGGCCCAGGAGCTCGCGTTCACGCTGGCGGACGGCTTCACGTACGTCGAGCGCGGCATGGCGCGGGGCCTCGACGTCGACGCATTCGCGCCGCGGCTCTCCTTCTTCTTCGACATCCATAACGACTTCTTCGAGGAGATCGCGAAGCTCCGCGCGGCGCGCCGCATCTGGGCGCGTCACATGCGTGACCGGTACGGGGCGAAAGACCCGAGGTCCTGGATGCTTCGCTTCCACTCGCAGACTGCGGGCGTGACGCTCACCGCGCAGCAGCCCACGAACAACGTCGTCCGCGTCGCGTACCAGGCACTGGCGGCGGTCCTCGGCGGCACGCAGTCGCTGCATACCAACTCGATGGACGAGACGTTGGCGTTGCCGACCGAGGAAGCGGTGCAGGTGGCGCTCCGCACGCAGCAGGTCCTCGCGTACGAAACGGGGGTGCCTAACGTCATCGACCCGCTCGGCGGCGCGTATTACGTCGAGGCGATGACCGACCGGCTCGAGCGCGAGGCCGAGGAGATCTTTCAGCAGATCGAGGACGTCGGCGGGGTCGTGCGGGGCCTCGAGCAGGGCTGGTTCCAGCGCAAGATCGCGCAGTCGGCCGCCCGGCAGCAGTGGGAGATCGAGCAGCACCGCCGGTTGGTGGTGGGCGTCAACGAGTTCGTGACGGACGAGCCGGAGCTCACGATTCCAACATTGCGGGTCGGCGAGGACGTTGACGCGCTCCAGCGCCAGCGCCTCGCCCAACTCCGCGCCACCCGCGACGATGCGCTCGTACAGCAACGCCTCGCGGACCTCACGGCGGCTGCGGCGACGAACGCGAACCTCATCCCCTACATTCTCGACTGCGCCCGGGCGTATTGCACGCTGTATGAGATCCGCGCGGCGATGGAAGCGGTATTCGGAGCGTATCGAGAGCCGGTCTTCTTTTGAGTCGGGAATCGGGAATCGGGAACCGGGAATCGAAACCGCTCCGACGGACTCGGCCCGCCGCAGTCAACGCGTCCGGAAGCAGGTCGATTCCCGACTCCCGACTCCCGATTCCCGATTGGTGGTCCCGTTACTTCGACTCCCAGTACCTGCTCGAGTACGAACCCATCTTCGACCTCACGCAGGACCGGCGCGAGGTTGCGCGGCTCATCGAGCTGCTCGGCCTCCCCGCCGGGGCGCGGGTGCTCGACGTCCCATGCGGGCAGGGGCGGCATGCCCATCTGCTCGCGGAAGCTGGATTCGACGTCGATGGCTTCGATCTCGCGCGCGAACTGCTGCAGCGGGCGCGCGAGCGTGGGACGAGCCGCACACTTCGCTACACCCGCGGCGACATGCGCCGTCTCCCAGCACGGTGGACCGGAAGGTTCGCCGCCGTCGTGAATCTCTTCACGTCGTTCGGGTTCTTTCTCGAGCCTTCGGACGACGCGCGCGTCGTGGCGGAATGGGCGCGGGTGCTCGAGCCCGGCGGGTGCCTCGTCTGGCATGGCGGAAACCGCGACGGCGTCATGCGCCGTTTCCTCGCGCGTGACTGGTGGTTGACGTCGGACGGCACGATGATCGGGCACGAGCGGTCGTTCGACGCGTTGTCCGGCGTACTGACGGTCCGCTCGACGTGGCGCGGCAAGCGCTCGTCGGGTGAGCGAGAGCATCGGATCCGCCTGTATAGCGCGACCCATCTCGCGGAACTCCTCGCTCGGCACGGCCTCGTCGTGGAGGCCGCGTTCGACGGCTGGACGACCCGGGCCCTGTCGCGCCGCAGTGGGGAGATGCTGTTGGTCGCCCGGAAGGACGGATAGCTTACGCGGCGGCGCTGAGCGCGCCACCGCGAGCTATCAGCCATCAGCCATCAGCCATTAGCCATCAGTTACCCGAGCATCAGAGCTTGCGACCGATACGAGTCTTGATCGCGAAACCCGGCCTCGACGGCCACGACCGCGGCGCGAAAGTCGTCGCGGCCGCCCTGCGTGATGCCGGCATGGAAGTCATTTACACCGGGCTGCACCAGACGCCCGAGATGATTGCGAACGCCGCGATTCAGGAAGACGTCGACGTCATTGGACTGTCCATCCTGAGCGGCGCACACATGACGCTCTTTCCGCGCGTGCTCGACCTCCTTCGCGAAGCCGGGCGCGACGACGTCCTCGTCACCGGCGGCGGCATCATCCCCCGGGAGGACATGGAAGAGCTGCAGCGCCGCGGTACCGGGCGCCTCTTCGGTCCCGGGACCTCGACGTCCGACCTGGTGGACTACATTCGCGGGTGGTTCGCGGAGCGCGAAGGCGCAGCGTCGGGCCCTGGCGAGCGGTGACGTCACGGCTCCGTGAGCTGACCGATGACCTCCGACGCCTCGAGGCATCGCTCAGAGAGGGCGGCGGGGCTGATCGGATCGCGAAGCAGCACAAGCAAGGCAAGCTCACGGCGCGCGAGCGGGTCGAGCAGCTCGCGGATCCGGGATCGCGATTCCTCGAGATCGGCCTGCTGGTCGCGTACGATCAGTATGACGGGCAGGCGCCGGCTGCCGGAGTCGTGACGGGCGTCGCGGTCGTGCACGGCCGCGAGGTGGTCGTCGTGGCGAACGACGCGACCGTCAAGGCGGGCTCGTGGTGGCCCGAGACGATCAAGAAGATCCTGCGGGCGCAGGAGATCGCCATGCGCTGCCGCGTCCCGATCATCTACCTCGTCGACTCGGCGGGCGTGAACCTGCCGTACCAGGGCGGGGTGTTTCCGGGGCAGTACGGCGCGGCGCGGATCTTCTACTACAACTCGATCATGCGCCGCTACCTGCACGTCCCGCAGCTCGCGGCCGTGATGGGCCCGTGCATCGCCGGCGGCGCATACCTCCCGGCGCTCTCCGACGTGATCCTGATGGTGAAGGGCACGTCGTTCATGGGGCTGGGCGGCCCGAATCTGGTCAAGGGCGCGACCGGGCAGACGATCGACGCGGAAACGTTAGGCGGCGCGACGACGCACACGGAGATCAGCGGAGTTGCCCACTTCGCTGTCAACGATGATGCCGCCTGTCTGGCCAAGTTGCGCGAGCTGATTTCCCGACTCCCGTACGGAACGGGAACCGGGAACCGGTCTCCCGTTTCCGGTTCCCACTCTGACCGGTTGTATGACCTTCTCCCCAGCGACCATCGCATGTCGTACGACATGCACCAGGTTCTCAGGGAGATCGTCGATGACGGGAAGCTCGACGAGTTCCAGGGAAACCTCGCGCGCGAGATGATCTGCGCGGACGCGGCGATCGCAGCTATCCCCGTAGGCGTGATTGCGAACCAGCGGGGACTGATCAAAGGACGGCCCGGTGAGAAGCCGCGCTTCGGCGGTATCGTCTACGCCGAAAGCGCGGAGAAGGTCGCGTACTACATCGACCGGTGCGACCGCCAGGGACTGCCGCTCCTGTTCGTACAGGACGTGTCCGGCTTCATGGTTGGCCCCGAAGCCGAGCACGAGGGGATCATCCGCGCAGGGGCGCGCTTCGTCGAGGCGATGGCGACCGCACACGTGCCCAAGCTCGTCCTCACGGTGAACCACGCGTCGGGCGCCGGCTACTACGCAATGGCGGGGCAGGGCTTCGATCCGGATTTCATTTTCAGTTGGCCGACCGGCCGCATGGGCGTGATGGAAGGCGAGTCCGCCGTCCAGGCCGTGCACGGCCCAGCGCTCGACGCCGCGAAGAAGGCGAAGCGCGACCCGTCGCCCGAGGTGCTCGCGGCCGTGGACGAGATGCGCGCCGACTACGAGCATCAACTCGACGCTCGTTATGCGGGCGCCCGCGGCTACATCGACGCGATCGTCTATCCCGATGAGACGCGGGACGTCCTCGCCATGGCGCTCCGCACCGCGCTCCACAACCGAGGCCCGCACCTTGGCGCGTTCGTTCTTCCACCGCATCTCTCCGAGGAATCGTGAAGCAGGTCGTTCGTGTCGCTGCCGGTCAGGGTTTCTGGGGCGATTGGCTCGAGGCCCCGCGGCGCCAGGTCGACGGTGGGCCGGTCGACTACCTCATGCTCGACTACCTCGCCGAGGTCACGATGTCGATCCTTCAGAAGCAGAAGGAGCGTGATCCGACGATGGGGTACGCGCGTGACTTCACTGGCGCCATCGATAGCGTGCTTCCCGCGATCACCGAGCGCGGCGTGCGCGTCATCGCGAACGCGGGCGGAGTGAACCCGGTGTCGTGCGCGCGCGCCGTCCTGGATCTCGCTGCGTCTCGCGGGGCGGGCGGACGTGTTCGCATTGGCATCGTGACCGGGGATGACCTCTTGCCTCGGCTCGACGACCTCATCGCCCGCGGCCACGTCCTCGCGAACATGGATACCGGCGAGCCGCTCTCCATCGTGCGCGATCGCGTCCTATCCGCGAACGCATACATTGGCTCGACGCCCATCGTCGAAGCGCTGCGTCAGGGGGCGCAAGTGGTCGTCACCGGACGTTCCACCGATACCGCCCTGACGATGGCGCCGTTGCGCTTCGAGTTCGGCTGGGCCGACGACGACTGGGATCGTCTCGCTGCGGGCATTGTCGCCGGGCACATCATCGAGTGTGGCGCGCAGTGCTCGGGTGGCAACTGCCTGCTCGATTGGCGCAATATCCCCGATCTCGCGAATGTCGGGTACCCGATCGTGAACGCGAGCGCCGATGGGACGTTCGAGATCTCGAAGCACCCGGGCACCGGCGGGCGCATCTCGGTCCCGACCATCACCGAACAGCTCGTGTACGAGATGGGCGACCCACACTCGTACATCACCCCCGATGTGGTTGCCGACTTCACGACGATTCGCCTCGAGGACGCCGGTCCCGATCGTGTTCGTGTGTTCGGCATTGGAGGCCGCCCGCCGACGGACAAGCTGAAAGTGTCGATCGCGTACCGAGCGGGCTTCAAGGCGGTCGGCACGCTGGTCTACGCGTGGCCCGACGCCCTCGAGAAGGCCCAACTCGCGGACCGAGTGTTGCGCGAGCGGCTCGAGCGGCTCGGCCTTCGGTTCGAGAAGATTCTCACGGAGTTCGTTGGCGCGTCGGCGACGCACGGTCCGCTCGCCGGGGCAGCGGGGGACCTGCCCGAAGTGCAGATGCGCATCGGGGTTCGCGGTGACGACCGCGCCGCCGTCGAGCGATTCACCCGCGAGATCGCACCGCTCGTCTTGAACGGCCCGCCGAGCGTCACGGGGTTCGCGGGTGGCCGACCGAAGGTCGAGGAGATCGTCGCGTACTGGCCGGCACTCATCGACAAGACCGAGGTCGAAACCGCAGTGGAGGTGATCTCGTGAACGTCCGCCTCGTGGACATCGCGCATGCCCGTTCGGGCGACAAGGGCGACACCGCGAACGTTGGCGTCATCGCATTCAAGCGCGAGTGGTACCCGCTCCTCGAGCGGGAGCTCACCGAGAAACGCGTTACCGAGCACTTTCGCGGCGTGATCACCGGCGCCGTCCAACGATTCGAGTTGCCGAACCTGGGTGCGCTCAACTTCCTCCTGCATGGCGCGCTCGACGGCGGTGGTACGCTTTCCCTCAAGACGGATGCGCAGGGCAAGGTGTTCTCGACCGCGCTGCTACGCATGACCCTCGACGTGCCCGATGCGGAGGCGCGCGCACTCGGGCTTCCCGCGGCTCCCAAATGACATGGACCGACTGACGATCATCAAGGTCGCGTTCGCCTTCGCGGGCATCGGTATCTTCGCTTACGGGGTCCGGACCGAAAACGAGGTGGTTCGCTGGGTCGGTATTGGCTTCGTCGTAGTCGCTTTTCTCCTGAGGTTCGCCAGAAAGCGCGACCACGACCCCGCCGCATAACTGCGGCGCGAGGCGGCGGGAGTCCGGGGAGACCGCTATCTTTCCGCAATGCCTGCCCGCCGTACCCCTGAGCTTCTCGCGCCTGCCGGCTCGCTCGACGCCGTTCGTGCCGCCATCGCGAATGGCGCGGATGCCGTCTATCTGGGTACAGAGCGGTTCAACGCGCGTGATGAGGGGGCGCAGCTCTCGCTCGATGACCTCGAGCGTGCCTGCGCGCTCGCGACGGCGCGCGGCGTTCGCGTCTACCTGACGCTGAACACGCTCGTCAAGCCGCATGAGCTCGCGGACGCGCTCGCCCTGCTCGGCGAAGCCATCGACCGCGGAATCCATGCTGCTATCGTCCAGGACGTCGGACTCGTTCGGCTGATCCAGGCGGTGTATCCGGGATTCGAGATCCACGGCTCCACGCAGATGACCGTGCACAACGCGAGCGGCGCCGCGGTGATGCGAGAGCTCGGCGTGGACCGGGTTGTCCTCGCACGTGAGAATACGCTCGACGACATCCGCGCCATTCGCGCCGCGGTACCCGACCTCGGGCTCGAGACGTTCGTGCATGGGGCGCTCTGCATCTCGTATTCGGGCCAGTGCTTCATGTCGGGCATGATCAGCGAGCGCAGCGCGAACCGCGGGTCGTGCGCGCAGTCCTGCCGCAAGGATTACGTCCTCACCGACGCGGTGAGCGGCGCCGAGCTCGACCGCGGGTACCTCATCTCGGCGAAGGACCTCGCCGCACACGACCAGCTGGCGGCACTCGCAAACGCCGGTATCGTCTGCCTCAAAGTCGAAGGGCGAAAGAAGAAGCCGGAGTACGTCGCGACGGTCACGCACGGCTATCGCGAGTTTCTCGATCGCCTCGAGACGGGCGACACGACGCCGCCATCGATCGGCGAGGTGCAGCCGCTCGTTCAGATCTTCAGCCGCGGGTTCACGAGCGGCATGCTCACGGGTCGGGCGGGACGGGAGTATATCACCCGGACACATCCCGATAACCATGGCGTTCCGATCGGCGTGGTCGCGGGGCGCGACGGACACGAGGTCCTGCTCGATGTTACCGCGCCGATCGCGGTTGGTGACGGCCTTGGGTTCGAGCCACCGGCCGGGGCCCGCGGGCAGACGTTAGGCTTCGCCGTCACGTCCGTGCGGACGGTGCACCAGACGAATGGGACGACTCGTCAGGCAATCACGTCGAGGACAGCCGTCCCCGCCGGGTGGAACGTCCTTCGCACGTCGCACGCGGAGCTGCTCGAGCGCGCCCGCCGCAGTTTCGCGGAGCTCGCGGCCCCCGCGCGAACGAAACGCGTACGACTCGACGTGCGCCTCTTCGGTTCCGCCGGAGCGCCACTCAAGATCATCGCGCGTGCTGACGGTGACGACGTCACAGTGCGCGGCGATGTACCGCTTGCTCCCGCACGCGCGCACGCGCTCGACGTGACGACGCTCCGCGAGCAGCTCGGCCGCCTAGGCGAAACGCCGTTCGCGTTGGGTGACCTCGACATTGCAGGACTCGCGTCGGGGCTCTTTCTCCCCGTGAGTGAGCTGAACCACCTCCGCCAACAGGTCGTCGACGAATTGCTCGTGCGGCGGGATTGGGCGGCGACCGCCCGCACGGCGGAGCGTGAAGCTCGCATCGCCGGAGCTATCGCCCGATTGCCCCCGGGTGCAGCGCCATCCGCGGAGCGCGACGCAGCGATGCCGGCGGCTCCTGGCAGCGATCGCGCCCCGGTCTTGAGCGCACAGGTCTACTCGCTCGACGATGCCCGCGCTGCCGCCGACGCGGGCGCGACAGAGATCACGTTCGATCCGTTCCTCCGCCATCCTGCGCCACCCGCCGCGCGTGTGCGCACGCTCGCGCGCGAGCTGTTTGAGCGTGGGATCGCGCTCCGACTCCGCACGCCGACCATCGTTCGCCCCGAGGAACACCGGTCGCAGGAGAAGTGGCTCGCGCTCGATCTCCCCGTCCTCAGCGGGCATCTTGGCCTCGTGGCGGAGCTGTCGCGCGCCGGACGCGACGTGACGGCCGACTATGCGGTGAATTGCTTCAACCAGCACACCGCCGCGGAGCTGTTCCGGCTGGGAGCGCGTCGCATCGTCCTGTCGGTGGAGCTCACGACGGCTGAGCTGGCGGCGGTCGCCGCGCCCTGGCAGGGGGACGGATTCGACGTCGTCGTGTACGGCCGTCCCGAGGGGATGACCATCGAGCACTGCGTGCTGTCGGCAGCCTTCGATCGCGAGCCGACGACCTGCCGCGATCTCTGCGTGCAGAAACACCCCGTGGTCCAGCTGACTGACCCCGCCGGCTACACCTTCGGAGTCGCGACCGACTCGGCGTGCCGGAACCGTCTGCTGCACTCTCGCCCCATCGAGGCGTCGGAGTACGTGCCGCGGCTCTGGGCTGCGGGGATCCGCGGCTACCGGCTCATCTTCAACGTTCCCGGCGATCCGATCCGCGACATTGTGGCCGACTTCCGGTCGGCGCTCGACCAGCTTGCCCGCGGGGCATCACCGTCCCCATCCGTCGTGCGGGATCTGATCGCCGGTCGGTTCACTCGGGGGCACTTCGCGCGCGCCGTCTGAGCTCATGTCGGCGGCCTCCCGATGTCGCGGCGACCACATGGGGTGCCGCGGCGCGCACTGCGCGTGATACCGTGCCTCGTTGCGGCCACGCGATGATGGTCTGCGTCGGACCATATCGTTATCCTTCGGCGTGACCACCGAAGTAGCTCCCGACGCCCTCCTCGAAACAGCCCGCACGAAGCTCCGGGAAGCGTTCGGCTACCCGGCGTTCCGGCCGGGGCAGGAGCGCGCGATCGTATCGGTCCTATCCGGGCGCGACACGCTGGTCGTGCTGCCCACCGGCGGTGGCAAATCGCTGTGCTATCAGGTCCCGGCGCTCGTGCTGCCCAAGCTCACCGTCGTTGTGTCGCCGCTCATCTCGCTCATGAAAGACCAGGTCGACGCGCTCACGGCGCGGGGTCTCCCGGCGGCGTTCATCAACAGTACACTGACGTCGGGACAGGTAAATGACCGCCTGGTCCGCGCGCAGCGGGGCGAGATCAAGCTCCTCTATGTTGCCCCCGAGCGGTTCGACGCCGGACACACGGCCGAGCGCCTGAAAGCCATGGGGGTGTCGCTGCTCGCGGTGGACGAGGCACACTGCATCAGCGAGTGGGGACACGATTTTCGGCCGAGCTACCTTCGCATGCGCACGGTCCGGGAGCGGCTCGGTGCGCCTCCGACCATTGCGCTCACGGCGACCGCCACGCCCGAAGTTCGCCGAGACATTGCCACCCAACTCGCGCTCCGGTCGCCGACGATCATCGTCACCGGCTTCGATCGTACGAACCTGCACTATCACGTCCTCCCGACTCGCACGGATCAGGAAAAGGACGATGCCCTCGTCCAGACGCTCCGGGAGCACGACGGGCTGGCGGTCGTGTACGCGTCGACACGTCGAAACGTCGAGCGTATCACGGGCGTGCTCGAGCGCGCGCGGATTCCCGCAGCCGCCTACCACGCGGGGCTCGACGACGCACACCGCCACGAAGTGCAGGACAGCTTCATGAACGAGCACGTTCGCGCCATTGTCGCGACGAACGCGTTCGGCATGGGAATCGACAAGCCTAACGTGCGCCTCGTCGTGCATCACGCAATGCCGGGCACGCTCGAGGCGTATTACCAGGAAGCCGGGCGCGCGGGCCGCGACGGGCTCCACTCGGAATGCGTGCTGCTGCATTCGTTCGCCGACCGGTTCACGCACGAGTTCTTCATCAAGGGCGCGTATCCCGAGCGCGCGCTCGTGGAGCAGGTGTACGAGGCCATGCGCCGCGTCGTCGACGTCGCGGGACGAACGGAGCTCGACGCCGAAGGCATCTCGCGACTGATCCCCGGCAAGGTCGGCGGCCGCGAAGTCGACTCCGCCCTGCGCGTCCTGCTGCGGGGTGACGCCATTCGGCGCGAATCGGAGTCGAACTCGTCGGTGCTGGTGCGACTCCTGGCGACCCCCGAACGAATCAAACGCGAGCTACCGGACACGCACGACCCGGAGCTCGGGCTCCTTCGCGCCCTCTGGCGTGCGGTCGGTGCGCGATTGAACGACGGCGCCGTGATCTCGCTCGACGGTCTACCGCCGGGATTCGCTGGAGCGTCGAACGCCATACCGCTCCTCACGTCGCTGCAGGCTCGGCAGTTCTTGACGTGGGAACGTATCGGTGGGGGCACACGACTCACGAACCCGAAAGCCCCACTCTCCGCGTTCGACATCGACTGGCTCGCGATCGACCGCCGCAGGCGCGCCGAGCTCGGAAAGCTCGATGCCATGCAGAAGTACGCGTACACCACCGGTTGCCGCCGTGCCTTTGTGCTTCGATATTTCGGCGACGAGGCCGGTCGCGGCACCTGTGGCGGCTGCGACAACTGCCTGGGGCTCCACGTTGGGAAGGAACGTGAACGGCCTGCTCCCCTGCGAACACGGCGGGAGCGAGCCGCGCCCGGTGGTGGCGCCCGGCCCGCGTCTCGCGCGACGCGCGCTGAGCCCGACCCGGCATCCGACGTCGTGCTGAGCGCGGCGGATGCGCGGCTCTTCGCATCACTCAAGGCACTGCGGAGCTCGATCGCGCGCGAGGAGCAGGTTCCGGCGTACGTCGTATTCAGTGATCGCACGCTCGCGGAGTTGGCCGCGCGGAAGCCGAGAACGACGAGCGGGTTGCTCGAGGTGCGTGGGGTGGGGCAGGCGAAGCTCGACAAGTACGGGGAACGCTTCCTGTCGGTAATCACGGGCGCCGACGACACGGAAGCGGCGTAGCGGCACTGACACACTGACGAACGCCGGATCCGAATCATCGAGGCAGATGGACGACGCTCTTTACTTCAGCGAACAGCACCTCGCAGTCCGGGAGATGGTTCGTTCGTTCGCGCACGAGGAAGTCGCGCCGGTGGCCGCGCAGCTCGATGAGCGCGCCGAGTTCCCGTGGCAGAACATCAAGAAAATGGGAGAGCTCGGCCTCCTCGGCGTACCCTGGTCCGAGCAATATGGCGGTGCAGGGCTCGATTACATCGCCTACATGATCGCCATCTACGAGATGGCGAAGGTGGATGCGTCTCACGCGATCACCATCTCGGCGCACACCACGCTCGGCACGTCGCCCATCATTCATTTCGGCACCGAGGAACAGCGCCAGCGCTACGTGCCGCTACTGGCGAGCGGCAAGGTCCTTGGCGGGTTCGGCCTGACGGAGGAAGGCGCGGGTAGCGATTCCGGCGGGACGCGGACCACGGCGGTCCGCAAGGACGGGTACTACGTCATCAACGGGTCGAAGCGATTCATCACGCACGGCGGTGTGGGCGAGATCTTCGTCGTCACGGCGGTCACCGACCCGAAGCGCAAGACGCGAGGCATTTCTTCATTCATCATGACGAAGCCGACGTCCGACCTCGCGAAGACCGCGGAAGTCGGCGTCGGGCACGACCCGTCGCTGCCGGCCATGAATGGGTTCAGGGCGGGCAAGAAGGAGGACAAGCTCGGGTGGCGCGCGTCCGACACCTGCGAGTTGATCTTCGAGGACGTGGAGGTTCCGGCCGAGAACATGCTCGGCGCGGAGGGGCAGGGGTTCGTGAACTTCATGCGGACCCTCGACGCAGGACGCATCGGGCTCGCGGCGCTCTCGTTAGGACTCGCGGAAGGCGCGTTCGAGCAGGCGATGCGCTACGCCACGGTGCGACGCCAGTTCGGGAAGCCCATCTTCGAGTTCCAGGGCGTGCAGTTCCAGCTGTCGGACATGGCCACGGAGATCGAAGCGGGGAAGCACCTCATGTTTCACGCCGCCTGGCTCGCGCAGCACGGCAAGCCGTTCACGAAGGAAGCGGCGATGGCCAAGCTCTTTTGCTCCGAGCTTGCCATGCGGACCACGCTCAAGGCCATTCAGGTGCACGGCGGGTACGGCTATACGCGCGACTACCCCGTCGAGCGGATGATGCGCGACGCGAAGATCTGCGAGATCGGCGAAGGGACATCGGAAATCCAGCGTCTCGTGATCGCGCGCAGTCTCCTCCGGGAGATGGCTGATTGACGTACGAGCACGTCGCGAGGCGACTCCGGCTGCCGCTCGGTTTTCTCCTCGCGGGACTGTACCTCTTCTTCGGGCCGCCCCCCACGCCACTTACCCTGGCCATCGGGGGGACGATCGCGTTCGTTGGGCTGCTCGTGCGCGCGTGGGCGGCCGGCCACATCGTGAAGAACAACCGGCTCGCGACCACGGGCCCGTACGCGCACACGCGAAACCCGCTGTACTTCGGGAGCTTTCTCATTGCATCGGGGTTCGCCATCGCGGCGCACTGGTCCCTCCTGCTGCTGGTCATCGCGTTTTTCGCGCTCGTCTACGCCCCCACGATCGAGCGCGAGCGCGTGAAAATCAGCGCGTTGTTTCCCGACGCGTATGCGCGTTGGGAGCAGAATGTGCCGGCATTCGTGCCGAGACCCACGGCGTGGCGCGATCCGTCGGCGTCGGCGACTGAACAGTTCAGCCCGGCATTGTACATGCGCCACGGTGAGTGGAAGGCGGCCCTCGGGTTTATCCTGGCCATGGGTTGGCTCGTCTTTCGAATGACAGGCAGACCATGATGAGCGTCTCCCGCACCCCGCACACGTTGCCTCAATCGCATCAGTCGCGCGTCCTTCGCGCGATCGTGCTGTGGTGCGCGCTCATTGGCCTCACAGTTGGTTTCCCCGTATGGAGCGCCGCGCGACTCGCGGCGCGCCTTGCGTTCCCGTCGCGTCGCTGGCGCTCCCTGAGAGCGCCCGTGAGACGCGGCCCTTCCGCCCGGCGCGATGCCTTCACGGCACTCCCCGATCGGTCGCGACTCCGTTCACTGTCGGTGACGACCGGCGACGCCCTGGTGCCATCACCAGAGCGCCGCCGCGCCGCCCACCGGCCGGAGGCTTCGCGTTCGATCACGCGCCACCGGCTGAAGACCTCACTTGCGGACCGCGTGTCCGGCCGAACGATCCGTACACCGCACGCCGCCACCCTTCTATCCTATGGCCACGCGCTCCGCGGAGAGTCGCTCCGACGCGAGCCGCCGGCCGATCCACATGAAGCGAGAAATTCTCATCAATGCGAGCCCGCGCGAAACGCGGGTCGCGATCCTCGAGGACGACCAACTCGTGGAGCTCCTCGTCGACCGTCCCGAAGCCCGGCGGATGGTTGGCGACATCTACCTCGGTAAAGTCGAGGCGGTTCTTCCGGGCATTCAGGCCGCGTTCGTGGACATCGGCACGGAGAAGAGCGCATTTCTCCATGCCTCGGACCTCGTCTTCGACGAGGACGGTGACGAGGACGACGACGAGGACGACGCCGCGGAAGCGGACGACGCTCCGACACGAGGCCGTCGTGCCAAAGCTCCGCCCATTCAGGACCTCCTGAAGCGCGGGCAGGAGATCCTCGTCCAGATCTCGAAGGAGCCCATCTCCACGAAAGGTCCGCGCGTCACGGCGCAAATCTCACTCGCCGGTCGATTCCTCGTCTACATGCCCTTCGCGGGCCGCGTGGGAGTGAGTCGCAAGATCGGCGAGCGCGCCGAACGACAGCGTCTGCGCGAGCAGGTGCAGGCGGTCCTGCCCGAGGACTCCGGCGGCGTCATCGTCCGGACGGTCGGCGAAGACGTCACGCAGGATACGTTCGGACGCGAGCTCTCCACGCTCATCGGCCAGTGGAAGCGGATCAAGAAGAAGACTCACTTCCTGCGCTCACCGGCGCTCGTGCATCGCGAGACGAGCCTCACGCGTGGCATCATCCGCGATCTCTTCAGCACGAAGATCGAGTCCCTCTCGGTGGATTCGAAGCAGGTCTATAACGAGATCATCGAGTACTTGAAGGGGATCGCGCCCGAGCTCGTCGACCGGATCAAGTTCTACGACGAGCCGACACCGCTCTTCGACAAGGCCGACATCGAGACGGAGATCCGCGACCTGTTCAAGCGGCGATGCGACCTGCCGTCGGGCGGCTACCTGATCATCGAGCCCACCGAGGCACTCGTGTCGATCGATGTGAACTCGGGGCGCTACACGGGGAAGAAGGATCCGGAGAAGACGATCCTGAAGACGAACCTCGAGGCCGCACGCGAGGTCGCTCGGCAGCTTCGCCTTCGAGACGTGGGCGGCATCATCGTCTGTGACTTCATCGACATGGAGTCGAAGCAGAGCAGGGACAAGGTGCTGCAGGAGCTGCGGACGCATCTGGGGCGAGACCGTGCGCGGACGAAGGCGTTCTCGGTGAGCGAGCTCGGCCTCATTGAGATGACTCGGCAACGAGTTCGGCAGAGTCACCTGCAGAGCATGACCGAGCCCTGCCAGACGTGTCACGGCACGGGGCGGGTGTTCACTCCCGAGACGATCGTTCGCCGGATGGAGCGGTCAGTGAAGCGAATGGCAGTGGAGGGCCGCCGCGATCATCTCGTGATTCGCCTGCACCCGGACGTCGCGATGTACGTGCTGGAGCAGGAGCCGGAGATGGTGAAGAAGCTCGAGAAACATGTCGGCTTCTCGCTCGAAATCCGCGATGATCCGCTACTTGGCCCGGACGAGTTCAAGTTGGTCGTGAAAGGGGCAGGGCGGGACGTAACTCAGCAGTATGCCGTAGCCTGAAAAGCAAGGAAAGCGCGGGTAGCTGTTTTGACGACTATCAGCGCGTCCTGCTCGAGTTGACTTGTAAGTGCCCACCAAATATGTTGCTAGGCTCTTACGTCCAACCTGCGTTTCCCGATTTTCCATGTCCTACGCGATCATTCGCACCGGCGGCAAGCAGTTCCGTGTCGAGCCGGGTATGACCCTCCGTATCCCCTCCCTGGTCGGTGAGGCGGGCGGCGCGGTCGAATTCAACGAGGTGCTCCTCGGCTCCGATGGTGACTCGGTCCGCACCGGGGTTCCGACGCTTGCCGGCGCCAAGGTCACGGGCGAAATCGTGAAGCACGGGCGCGGCGACAAGATCATCGTGTTCAAGTTCAAGCGCCGGAAGAACTACGCCCGCAAGCAGGGTCACCGGCAGGGCTTCACCGAAGTCCGGATCAAAGACATCACGCTCGGCTGAGGGCGAGGTCGATATGGCTCATAAGAAAGGCGTCGGCTCGTCCCGAAACGGCCGCGACAGCAATCCGAAATACCGCGGCGTCAAGAAGTTCGGTGGCGAGCGCGTGGTGGCGGGCAACATCATCATCCGCCAGTGCGGCACCAAGTGGCACCCCGGCCGCAATGTCGGCATGGGGAACGACTACACCATCTATTCGCTCATCGACGGCGTGGTGAAGTTCGAGCACAAGAACAAAAGCCGCTACAAGGTGAGTGTCTACCCGGCGCAGGCCGCTGAGGAGTCCTCGGCGGCGTGAGCCCAACGGTAGCAGAGAAGAGCCCCGCCAGCTGCGGGGCTTTTTTTTTCGCCCTGCCGGCCCTTTCGACTTGGCTCGCGGCGTCGATTCTCGATTGCCGATTCGCGACGAGACGGCATCCCGTCTGCAGCCTGATGCAACATCGTTCTGCCGAACGCCGTAGTACAACGGGAACCACCTCTCCCTGGGAACGCCAATGGCAATCTGGGACAAGCTCAAGACCGAGCTCGACCGCGCCGGAAAAGCGGCGCAGAACGCCCTCGATGAAGGCAAGATTCGGCTGGAAGCCTTCCGCACCCGCCAACTCGCCGACAAGGCCGCGCAGGCGCTGGGATACGCCGTGTACCGCGCGAAGCAGTCCGGCACGGACCTCGATCCGGAGAGCTTCGAGCGACTGAGGGCAACCCTCGGTACGCACGAGACCGAGGCCGCTCGGCTCGAGCAGCAGCTGAGGGACATTTCTCAGTCTGAAACAAAGGGATCGGCCGAGCCGCCGCCGGAGTCCACGTCGTCAGCGTCGTCTTCGCCGCCGCCACCTCCGGCCGACACGCCGCCGCCACCCCCTGAGTCGCCGGCGATGTAGTGCCTGTCATTCCGAGCGCAGCGCCGAAGGCGCCCCGTCGAGGAATCGTCGGCATCCCGCTCGGTGGGCTGGTCCCTCTATCGGGATGAGGAAGAAAACCTGACGCCGATTACGCCGATTACGCAGAAGCACGCAGATTCGCCCTCTACCAAGAGAGTAGGTACTCTCGCGCGGCAAGGCCTCCCGATGGAGGGATTTTGCGGAATGGGCGGAATCTGCGGCCCATCTGCCTCAGGTCTTCCCAGGTCCTCCCCGTAGAGGGGACTTCTACCACCATCCCCGCGATTCCTCGCTGCGCTCGGAATGACGAGGTTACGGACGCCGGTATGCTGGCGGGTACGTCTTGTACCGCTCCATCAGCTCGTCCTGCCGCGACGGCTCCATGATTTCGCGGCCGCGGATCAGCACGTGCTCCGCCCGCGTCGAGAGCTCGAACGGATCACCGCTCCACACCACGAGGTTCGCGTCGCGCCCCGGCTGAAGCGATCCCAGACGATTCGCGACGCCGAGGACTTCGGCGGGCGTCAACGTGATGGCGCGCAACGCGTCGTCCCACGTCATGCCGAACGCCACGGCGACACCGGCGTCGTATTTCAGGTTGCGCACGTTGAAGACCTCCTCGCCGCCGCTCCCGTTCGCGATCAACACGACCTTCACGCCGGCACGTTGCAGGTGCGCCGGCGTCTCCTGGCGCTGGCCTAGCGCGGCGAAGCTCGTCGGGATGTTGTTCATCGACCCGACAACGACCGGGACGTTCGCCGCGGCGAGCCGGTCCGCGACCATCCACGATTCGGCTCCGCCCCCGATGATGACCCGCACGTTCGTCTCGCGAGCGAGCCGGAGCACCGCGTCGATGTCGCTCGCCCGGTCGGCGTTCACGAGCAACGGTAGCCGCCCTTGCACCACCGGAATCAACGCTTCGAGGTCCAGACGACGGCCGGCGAAATCTCTGGTCTGCGCACGCTCGAACTCGGCGCGGCGGGCGGCGTAGGCGCGCGCATCCTGCAACAACTCCTTCAGCCGAACGTACTGCTCGCCACGCGCGTTCGTGTTGCCCGATCGCGCGTCACCGAACTGCGCCACCATTGCGACCGGCGCCTTGTTGAGCATGTCGGTGAGCGTTCCAGGCACGAGATCCAGCAGCGCCGCCTGGCCGGCAACGAGTCCCCCCGTGGGAACCACGACGACGGACGTGATCCCATCATTGCGCGCTGGCGCGAGCATCGTCGATGCCGGGTTGACCCCCTCCCACACGGGGAACGCTGCGGCCACGGCGTTCTCACCGCGTGCGCCTCGGTCCACAGTCGTCTGCACCTGACCGATCTCGTTCACACCGAGACCCGTCAGCGCGTTGATCAGCCCCGGCGTCACCCATTTCCCGGTTGCGTCGATTCGCGTCGCGCCCGAGGGGACCGTCACGTTCGCGCCGACTGCCACGATCTTGCCGTCGCGCACCAGCACGGTGCCGTTCTCGATGACTGGCCCGCTCACCGGGAACACTCGCCCGCCCGTGATCGCGATCGTCTGCGCGCGCGCGGTGCAGGGGAAAGAGAGCGCAACCGCAGCGCCTAACGTGAGTAGCACACTGCGTCGGTGACCCTCACCCCTCGTAGAGGCTCCGGTTCCCGGTTCCCCCCGCCCGGTTCCGATTCTCATCATGGTTTCTCTCCGTTCGGGACGTTCCCGAGCTCGAAATCAGTACGCCACCACGTGGCGGGGTTCGCGCGGTCATACGCGGTCGCGCCGTCGATCCACACCTGGTCCACGCGCGAATAGACGCTGAACGGGTTGCCCGACCAGAGGACAACGTCGGCGTTCTTGCCGACTTCGATCGAGCCGATCCGGTCGTCGAGCCCGATGGCCCACGCCGGGTTGATCGTCAGCCACTTGATGGCTTCATCCTCGCTGGTGCGGATGCCGAGGCGCTCCCCGGCCGCCATCGCCTTGGCTGCATCGTGGTTGAGTCGCTGCATGCCCGACGCGTCGTCCGAGTGCACGATCGCGCGCGCACCGGCGGCGGCGACCATGGCGAGGTTCGCGCGCACGCCGTCCATCGCCTCCATCTTGAAGCCGCCCCAGTCCGACCACAGCGACGCCGAGATGCCTTCCTTCGCGAGCAGGTCCGCGATCTTGTACGCCTCCACCCCGTGGTGGAACGACCGGATCTTGTAGCCGAACTCCTTCGCGATATCGATCATCTGCGCCATCTCGTCGGCGCGGTAACAGTGGTTCTGCACGAAGATGTTTCCGCGCAGCACCTCGGCGAGCGTTTCGAGCCCGAGGTCGCGCGTGGGCGGGTCGCCCTGCTTGTCGGCGTTCCACTTGTCCCACCGCCGCCGATACGCTTCCGCCTGAATCCACGCCGCGCGATACCCCGCGACGTTGCCCATCCGTGTCGACGGGCCGCGCTGCGCATAGACGCGCTTCGGGTTCTCGCCGCAGGCCATCTTCAGGCCGTACCTCGCGCCAGGGAACTTCATCTCCTGCACGGTGCGCCCGGGGACCATCTTCAGGATCACGCTGCGTCCGCCGATGAGGTTCGCGGATCCGGGGAGGATCTGTGCGGTCGTGACGCCGCTCGCGAGCGCGCGCGGGAACTGCGGGTCATGCGGCCACACGGAATGCTCGGCCCACACGTTCGCCGTGACCGGATTCGTGGCCTCGTTGCCGTCTGACAGCGCGTCCACGCCGGGTGCGGCGTACACGCCGAGGTGTGAATGGCTGTCGACGATTCCCGGCGTCATGTACCTGCCGCCTCCGTCCACGACGTCCGCGTCGGCAGGTGCGCTGACCGTGACACCGACCGCCGCGATCTTCCCATCGCGGAGGAGCACGCTGCCGTTTCGGATGGTCGGGCCGGCGGCGGTCATGATGATCACGTCGCGGATGAGCGTCGGCCGGGTTGTCGGTGCGGCGTACGTGCTCGGGAAGGGATCGGCGTTAGGCGCCGACACGCCGCCGGGGCCGATCGGCGGCCGGGCGGTATCGCTTCGCGCGGCGGCCGGAGCCGCTTGCCGGGGCGCGGGCGCCGATGTCGTCTGTGCCGGCGCGCATGCCGCGATGAGCGCGACGCCGGCGACGAGGCGAGTTCGCATTGCTCGAGTTCGCATTGCGAGCGTTGTTCTCCTGCTGGGGTACACGTAAAAGGGGCGGGACGCGGGCGAAGATGGGTCGCGCCGCTGATCGCCGCGAGGGTTCATCCTGTTCGGCGCGCGTCCACGAGTGCGCGCATGGCTCCAGGGGTGTCCGTGCAGATGCCATCGACGCCCCAGTCGAGGAGTTGACCGGCGACTCGTATGTCATTCACCGTCCACGCGATCACGCGACCGCCGGCGCCGTGTACAAGGCGAACGAGCGATTCGTCGATGAGTTCCCAGTGCTGCCAGAGGTCGCGCGCCCGTGCGTCGCGCATGGGGCGAATCGGGTCGACTGGGTAGCTCGTCTGGAGAATACCGGTCGGGATGTCTGACGCGATTTCGGCGACGCGCCGGGCAACGCGATGGTCGAAGCTGTGAACGGCACACCGGCGGTCCGATGCGCGAATGGCGGCCACCACCTCGTTCTCAATTCCCGGCATTTTGACTTCGACGTATACGGGGGCTGACTTCGGAGCCTCGAACAGTACCTCGGCCAGGGTGGGAACGCGCTCGCCCGCGATGGGCACGGCCTGCACGTCGGCGAGCGTCGATTCGGCAAGGCGGATCGCCGGTCCCGAGTCTCCGGGTCGCGCATTCGTCGTGGGGTCGTGGTGCACAACCACCACGCGGTCGGAGGTGGCGTGGACGTCGAGCTCGATGGCGTCGGCGCCGTCGGCGAAGGCACGCTGGAACGACGGCAGGGTATTCTCGCGGATCTCCCGCGGCGAGCCGCGGTGACCGATGACCTCGGCGGGCACCGACCCGCGTTCACTCGTGTAAGCCATTGACCCGCGCGAACCTAGACAAGACCGCCTCGTGCGTCAAGCGAGCCTTAACACCAGGGACGGTCGACCGTCCAACCAGTTGACCGCATGGGCCAGAACCGTGACCCACTGGATGGTTCCACCGACGTCGCACTCATCGCCCGGTGGAAGGCCGGCGATGAGCGCGCCGCCACCGCGTTGGTGGAGCGCCACGCGCCGGCGCTGGCGCGTTTCGCGGTCAGTCTCGGAGCACGCGAGACTGTCGAGGAGGTCGTTCAGGACACGTTCGTACGGGCATTCGGGTCGATCGATTCCTTTCGCGCCGACAGCGCATTGCGGACCTGGCTCTTCACGATCGAGCGCCGCTTGATCCTCGACCGGAGGCGCGCCGAGCGGCGGAATCGAGAGGACACGTCGATCGAGGAGACCCATGCCGCCACGGAGTTCGACGCCCTCGATGGACTGGTTGCCGAGGAAGCGGAGACGCGCGTCGCGAGAGCGGTGGAGCAGTTGTCGCGGTTGCAGCGCGAGGTGTTCCTGTTGCGGGTGAATGAGGGGTTGTCCTACAAGGAAATCGCCGAAATCGTCGGCAGCACGGAGGGAGCGGCGCGGGTGCACTACCACAACGCGATGCGAGCCGTGAAGGAGCTACTGTATGTCTGACTGCGCGAACGTCGAGGTGCGAGAGCTCCTGCCCGAGCTCGCGCGTGGCGCGCTCGACACGGTCATGCGAACGCGCGTCGAGGCTCATGTGGCGTCGTGCCCGGACTGCGCGTCGGAGCTCGAGACGCTTCGCCTCGTGCGCGCCGCCTTCGTCCACGCTCCGGCGATCGACACGCGTCGCATCGTGGCCGCGCTCCCGAAGCCGCCCGTTGCACCCGCCGCGCATCAACACCGCGGCACTCCGCGGCGGTGGATGGATTGGCGCATCGCCGCGGCGTTGACGGTGATCACCGTCGGCGGTCTGTCGGTCGCCCTGACGCAGCGTATTCGGGACGGCGGCGCTGCAGCCTCGGTGAAACCACCGGTGGTCGCCGAGTCCTCCATCGCGGTCGTCCCCCCACCGGCCGGGGTGCCGAACGACAGCGGAGATCGCTCGTCCGGCAGCGTATCCGAGTCGACACTGGGGCGCGCGGGTCGCACTGAACGAGCCCAGCTCTCAATAGGTGGCGGTGTGGATGACCTCGATCGCGCATCCATCGAGGCGCTCCTCGGCGCGCTCGACGAGATCGACCGCGCGCCCATCGCGCCGTCCGTCGAGCCGGAGCGCGTGACCGTGCTTCCCACCATCAGCGACGACTCCGAATGAGAATCGACTCCGCCATCCTTCAGGTCGGCGCTGTAGTGGCGTCACTGCTGCTTGTCACGCCCGAGCTGTCGGGGCAACGACTCGATCGCCAGCCGGCGCGCGCGAAAGAACAGGGGTCACGCCCGGGCGAACCACTCGAGCGTCAGTTCCGCGAGCGTCTCGCCGAGGTGGTTAGACGACGGCTCAATCTGAACGACGCCCAGATGCGCCAGCTCCGTCAGGTGAACGAGCGGGTCGAACGCGAGCGGATGCAGCTGCTGCGCGAGGAGCGGCAGGTGCGGGTGGCGCTGCGCTCGGAGATGCTCGCGGCCGACTCGGCGGATCAGGAAAGGGTGGCGACACTGCTGGACACCACACTGCGCATCCAACGGCGTCGTCTCGATCTCGTCGAGCAGGAGCAGCGTGCGCTATCGGCCTTCATGACGCCGCTGCAGCGTGCGCAGTACTTCGCGATCCAGGACGACCTCCGCCGGCGCCTGGAGGACATCCGCCAGCAGCGTCAGCAACGACAGCAGAGGAGACCGGGAACGCCGCCTGGCCGGACTCCGGACGGCCGGCCTCCGCAACGGTAGTCGGCGTTGCGTTGAGGGGCGTCGTCCGGGCGGCTACATTTCGTGTGCGCCCGGGTGGCGGAATTGGTAGACGCAGGGGACTCAAAATCCCCCGACCTTTGGGTCTTACGAGTTCGAGTCTCGTCCCGGGTACTTCGA
>DAINRQ010000011.1:0-96286 GCA_036741775.1 Gemmatimonadaceae bacterium
GGGACCTCTACGTCGAGGTCAACCGGTTCGCCAATGTGCTCAAGCGGCTCGGCGTTAGGCGCGGCGATCGCGTCGGAATCTACCTCCCGCTCATCCCCGAGGCGGCGGTCGCCATGCTGGCCTGCGCGCGCATCGGTGCCATCCATTCCGTCGTGTTCGGCGGCTTCTCGCCCGAGTCGCTCCGCGACCGGATGAACGACGCCCAGGCGAAGGTCGTCGTTACCGCCGACGGCGGATACCGGCGCGGGCAGGTCATCCCGCTCAAGCGAAACACCGACAAGGCGCTCGAGGGTGCACCGTCGGTGGAACACGTGGTCGTCGTTATGCGCCGCCCCGGCGGCGGCGGCGACGAGGCGTTCGCGCACATGCAGGAAGGGCGGGACCACTGGTGGCACCGCCTCATGGCGGACGCCCCGATGTACTGCGCGCCCGAGGAGATGGACGCCGAGGATGTGCTCTACATCCTCTACACGTCCGGGACCACCGGGAAGCCGAAGGGCATCGTCCACACGACGGGCGGGTATCTCACCGGCGTCGCAGCCACCACGAAGCTCGTGTTCGACCTGCGCGAAGAGGACGTGTTCTGGTGCACCGCCGATATCGGGTGGGTCACGGGACACTCGTACATGGTGTACGGCCCACTCGCGAACGGCGCGACGTGCGTGATGTACGAGGGCGCCCCGGACTGGCCCGACAAGGACCGGTTCTGGGACATCTGCGAGCGTTATGGCGTCACGGTCTTCTACACGGCCCCCACGGCCATCCGCGCCTTCATGAAATGGGGGGACAGCCATCCGGCGCGCCACGACCTGAGCCGGCTACGCTTGTTAGGCAGCGTCGGCGAGCCGATCAATCCGGAAGCGTGGATGTGGTACCACGAGCGCATCGGCGGCGGACGCTGCCCGATCGTGGACACGTGGTGGCAGACCGAGACCGGCGCGATCGTCATCTCGCCCCTCCCAGGCGTCACGGAGACCAAGCCCGGAAGCGCCACGCGCCCCCTCCCCGGGTACTCGGCAGCATTGCTCGATGCCAAGGGCAACCCGATGGACGTCGGCGGCGGGCTGCTGGCCATGACCAAACCGTGGCCATCGATGCTGCGCACCATCTGGGGCGACGACGAACGCTACGTGCAGACGTACTTCTCGAAGTGGCCGGGACGCCCGGACCTCTACTTCCCGGGCGACGGCGCGAAGCGCGACCAGGACGGCTACTTCTGGATCCTGGGCCGAGTGGACGACGTGCTCAACGTCGCCGGGCACCGCATCGGCACCATGGAAGTCGAATCGGCACTCGTCGAGCATCCCGCCGTCGCCGAGGCCGCCGTCGTGGGCAAGACACACGAGCTGAAGGGACAGGCGATCGCAGCGTTCGTCACGCTCCGCGAGGGAATGAAACCGACCGCCGAGCTCCGAGACGAGCTACGCCAATTCGTGGCGGACAAGATCGGCGCGCTCGCGCGCCCCGATGAGATCCTGTTCTCCGCCGACCTGCCGAAAACGCGGTCGGGCAAGATCATGCGGCGATTGCTGCGGGACATCGCCGAGAATCGCACACTCGGCGATACGACCACGCTCGCCGACGCCAATGTTGTCGCGAACCTGACGGGCGAGTGGCAAACGGCTATCGCCCGCGCCGGCCGGGAGGAGGAGGAATAGCACACCGTCGGTTCCGGGCCCGGCTGTTGTTCCCGGTACGGGTCGTGCCTTATTGTTGAGTGAAGCGTCTCGTATTCAATGCTCCGACGGCTCTTCCCAGATACGCTGTTTCCGCGAAAGCTCGACGCGACCGCCGAACGGCGCATTCGCCTCGCGCAGGCGCGCGCCGAAGAGTCCGTAATTCGCGCGCACGTCGATAACGCGCTGATGTTCGTGGACACGCTCGCCGAGGATCTGCCGTTCGATCGCGCGATCGACACCTACATTCGCGTGATGGGCATCCCCGAGCCGCTCGCCAGTACGGTCGCGACGCGCACCCTCGTCGTCCTCGGACAGGATCTCGTCCCCTATCGTCGCCGTGCGCGCCAGGGCGCCGAAGCGACGGACGATGATGACTCGAGGCCGAAGCTGCGTCTCGACGAGGCGTCCGACGGACGCTCGAGGATCCGGCGCGCGTAGCGCCGTGGTCCGCGCGCCGCGTCGAAAGTCGTAGCTCCTTAGTCGTTCGCCAACGATTCGCGCCCCAACGACTCGCGTGTCAGGGCGTCGGAACCCGTCTCCGTCGACTGGAACTCGCGCAGATCGGCGACGCTCACGGCGAACATCACGGTCACGATGATCGCGCTGATGACGCACCAGATGCAGATCGCGTCGATCACGAACAGCTCGAGGTAGGTCAACCACCCCGAGAACAGCACGCCCCACCCGGTGAGCGCCGTCAGGACGACCGAGAGGCCGCGCGAGTCCGCGTACTGCTCTCGGGTGCCAACGAGCGCGACCGCGAGCACGACGAGGTAGAACCCGAGCCCCCACGCGGCAACGGGTAAGCCGAGGAACGTCGCCCACCGACTCGTGTTCACCGTCTCGCACGAACCGACGGCACAATTGAGCTCGCCGATGATTCCGAGCTTGTACAGCGTCAGGTACACCGACACGAACACGCCGATGAGGGCGAGCATCGCGAGGATCATCCGCTTCGTCATGATCGGCGCGTCGCGTCGAGCGTCATGAACCAGTGGCGCCTTTCGTGGCCACCGGCACCGTCACCGCCGTGTCGCCAGCGGCACCGCCCGTCGACGCCGGGTCGCGTGGCGCGAGCGCCAGCGCGCTATCCACGAGCGCCTTGAACCGGTCGTAGCTGATGGCGCCGCCGACCATCTTGTTCCCGATCACGAACGTCGGCGTCTGGGTTGCCCCGCTCTTGATCGCGAGGGCCTCGCTCGCGCGAATGCGCGCTTCGTACTTCCGCGAGTCGTAACACGACTCCCACTGACCCACGTTCAGGCCGATGGCGCGCGCGTACTGCTCGAACTGTGACTTTGGCCGGCTCGTAGCCTGCCCGTTCCAGCGGTCCTGCATGTTGAAGAGCTGGTCGTGCATCTCCCAGAACTTCCCCTGCTCGTCGGCGCACGCCGCGGCGTTATGGGCTGGCCACGTGTTGCGATGCATGGCGAGCGGGAAATCGTGGAATCGGTAGCTGATGATTCCGGTATCGATGAGCCGCTTCTTGATGTCCGGCTCCGCGAGCGTCGCGAATTGCGCGCATGCGGGGCACTCGAAGTCCGCGAACTCGATGACCTTGACCGGGGCGTCGGGCTTCCCGAGGAGATACCCCTGCGCGTCAGCAGCAGTAGCGAGGTTCGGGTCGACGGTGGTCGCCGCATTGCGCGGGCGGCTGCTCACGTAGGCCAGCGCCCCGATGCCGACCAGGGCGATGACCGCGAGCCCCGCATAAAAGGGCGTCTTGGACTTCGAGCTCTTCGAGGCCTTCTTCACCACGTCGGCTCGTCGTCCTCGTCGGGCGTCCACTCTGTCTTTTGCCATGACTCGTCTGGGTTGTCCTTCGCTTCGGCGACGATGCGCCGGTTCTCGGCGACCTCGGGCGTGTCGTAAGTCGCACGGACCTCGTAATGAAACAGCTCACTGCGCACGTCCCCGATGAGACGCATCAGCTCCCCGGCTTGCTTCAACAATTCACCGCGCGCGTCCATCTCGACGATCCGGGCTGCCAGATCACGAAGCAGTGCCTCGAGCTTACGCGCGCGTTCCTCACCATACGTCTCGTCCGCCATGCTGCTACGTCGCGTGGAGAAGTGGAACGGTTTGCGTGTGCTTGCACGTCCGGCTCGCGAAAGGTAGACATGCGCCAAAACCGGAGCAATCCGCAGGCGCTACGGAACGAGTCGTCCGCTGACTGGCTTTCAGAACCCGGCGGAGACTAGCTTACCTGCCAGGCCTCTTCATCGGCTCGCCGATACGCCCCGTCATTCGACCGTGAGAGACCCATCGACGCCGATCTCCTGAGAATTCCCGTCGGCCCGGGCGCGATCCACGTGGAGCGCTACGGACACGGCGGCGCGCCCGTAGTGCTGATACACGGGTTCGGTACCAGCAGTTTCCTCTGGCGTAACGTCGCGCCGTCGCTCGCGCTGACGCAGCACACCGCATACGCGGTGGATCTGCTGGGCTACGGCGAATCGGATCGCCCGTTCGATGCGGACTTCGGCCTCGCCGCGCAGGCGGACTACTTGGAGCGCGCGATGACGGCACTGCGCGTAGCCCGGGCGGCGCTCGTGGGCGTCGACATAGGAGCAGCCATCGCGCTCCGGCTCGCCGCGTTACGGCCGGAACGCGTGGCTCGGCTGGTGCTCATCAACCCCGTCGCGTTCGAGCACATCCCGGCGAGCGACATCCGCGCACTGCAGCGAAATACGGCGCGGTTCGCGCTTCGGGTGTCGCGCGGGCTCTTCGGCGCCGCGCCGCTCCTCACCCCTGTGCTCAGCGGAAGCGTCGTTGACCAGGCACACATGCCGCCGCCGCTCGTTGGCCGCTACCTGGCGCCGTACGTGGGGCAGGAAGGCGTGACCCACCTGCTGGCTCTGGCCCGCGCCGTGCGCGGATTCGATCTCGAGGAGCTCGACCTCTCGCAGATCCGCGCCCACACGCTCGTCGTCCGCGGCGAGAAGGATGAATGGGTCGGGCCGGTGGTCGCCGAACAGCTCGCGGCATCGATTCCGCAGTGCCGAGTGGTCACGATGCAGAACGTCGCGCGACTCATCCCGGAGGAGGCGCCGGACGAGCTGGCCGATCTCGTGATCGGATTCGTGTCACCCCACTCGGCCCGGGCCACCGACGACGACGCTGGCGAGGCGTCCCTTCCCCTGCCGGACGACGAAGCCGCCGCGCGCGCGCAGAGTGGAACGCACGAGCGTGGAACCGCGTAAACGTCTTGGGGTGGAACGACGTAGATGTTAACGGCACTCGAACGTTCCGAGCGCCTCAAATCACTTCAATCCACCGTTTGTTTACATTAGATTCGGTCATACTTCACACAAGGAATTCATGGCGAAACAGAAGGCACGTCGTCGTAGGGAGGTAGCGGAGCCGACGCCGTTCGAGCAAGCCCGTGATGAGCTGTTCCAGCACGTGATGCGCTGCGGTGTCATTGGTGCCGAACCGGAGCACCAGGTCGAATGGTTCGATGACACCATGCGGTATCTTGGCGAGCGGTACCATGAGCTTTCCGAGAGCGAGTTGAAGGACCTTCGCACCCTCGGTGAGCGGTTCGCGGAGCCCCCCAAGGCGAAGGCCCCAGAAGTCGACGCCGCCTCGGCCGCCTAGACGTCAGTCGCGATTGAAAACGCCCCGCGCGAGCGGGGCGTCGTTATTTCGCGGGTCAGCGTGCCCACGGCCGCGTCAACGGCGTCCGGACATCGCACGACGGAGCACGACCCCCAGGCGGACACCGCCCCCGAACCCGACCTCGAATGCGGGGACAATGGACCGGAGGGCTGGACCTTCGACGCCCAGCGCACCCACCAGCACGGCGCGCCACCGCTCCCCGTCGTCGTACATCGCGCCCAGCCCGCCGGCCGCGTAGGGCGCCCAGCGGAATTCACGCAGGGGGTCCACGACGAATCGTGCGATACCGTCGATCCTGCCGGCGGGCTCAGGCTGGCCGTCGCGCCAGGCTTGCCCAGCGGCCGCGACGAGCCCCAGGCGGACGTAGGTTCCGGCCGGGATGCTGAACCCGGCACCCAGGTGAGCCGTCGCGGCGCGCGCGTCGATGTAGTCCGCGCGCGCCTCGGGTTGAAATCGAGCGGGACGGCGTTGCCCGCGAGCCTGAGCGTGTGCGTCGGCGAATACCGCCAGCCCAAGCAGCAGCGCGAGGCAGGTCGCCCGCATACGCCACTCGAGTGTCGGGATCAGGTCGCGCGCTCGCGCCACAGCGTCAGCGTGTAGTCCGCGATCGACGCGGCCGACGTCACTCCCACCGCGATGACGAGTGGCGGCACCAGGCCCGGCGCGACGATCACTGCGATCAGCGTCACCAGCTGGAGCACGGTCACGACCTTGCCGAGCCACCGCGCGCGGAATTCCACCGCGCGCAGCCACGGGATAGACCGCGCGACGAGAAAGCCGATGGCCGTGGCGATGTCGCGCGAGATCAGAATGAAACAGGACGCCGTCGAGATCGCGCCCTCGATGAGGAACGTGCAGACGGCCGTGAAGACGAAGAGGCGATCGGCGACCGGGTCGATGAGCGCGCCGGCCCGCGTCTCGGAGCGATGTCGTCGTGCGAGCCACCCGTCGAGAAAGTCCGTGATCGAGGCGACGATCAACAGCGCCACGCGCGCCGCCGGCTCGCGCATGGCCACGAAGCCCGCGGCCAGCAGCAGCCGCGACATGGACACGGCGTTGGGCAGCGTCATCAAGCGGTCGCGGCTCATGCCGGAAGGTAACGACGCGTCACGCACCGGGGCAGCACGTCGGGTGAGAACGCCGCGAGCCGTGGTTCCTTGTGCTCGTCAGCGGCCGCGGATATCCTGCGCATGCCATTCGGACGAGCGACATCTCGTCGAGCAAGGAGGGTTGATCCCGCGTGTCGCCGACGTTCAGTCATCTCAGCGCCGACTTCATCGGCGCGCTGCCATCGCAGCTCGGCGACATGTCATTGATGAGCGGCCTCCTGATCGCCGCCGCCGGCGCCGCAGGCTTCACCGCCATCGGCGCGCCGGTTGTTCGCAAGCTTCCGGGGGATGGATTGAGCGTCGTGCTACTGCTCGATGACTGTCATATGTCGGCGCACGCATTCCCGGGACGCCAGCTCCTGCTGCTGGACATCCTGACGCTCGATACCCACGACGAACAGAAAGCCCTCGATGTGTTCACGCGCCGGCTCTCCGCGCGCGAAGTTCGCTGTGAGAAGCGTGCGCGCGGCTGACGAATCCGCGATCGTCGCGGGCCGAGGAATGCCGTGAGCGTGCGAGACCTCCTGCCGTACGTCTTCTACTCGGCGTCGGTGCTCGTGCTGCTCTGGGATGTATTCCTCGCGGGACAGATCGCCCAGCTGCGGCGGGCGCCGAGGTTCTTTCGCGGCGTGACGGCGCTCGCCGGGCTGCTCATCGCACCCGCGGTCCTCGTTGCCGCCGCGTCAGCGTCCATACTCACCGGTCGCGCGATCCACATCATCGCCTGGGTGTGGCCACTCACGCTGGCGATCTTCGCCGTGCAGGCGATCTATGCGGTGGGCAAGCGGCTCGTGACGCCGTACATCGGCGTACCGATCGCGGCGTTCGACGTCATCCTGGCGGTCGCCGCGTTCGTTCGCTATGCCGCGTACAGCGGCCGCGATCCGTCGAGCGCCGCACTCGCGGTGGCCGCGGCCCAGTCGAGCGCGTTAGGCATGCTGCTCGGGCGCGCGGCGCTCTTCTCGCCGCTCGCGGTCGTGTTGCCCCTCCTCGCGCCGGCATACCCGGCGCGCTGGCGCATCAGCGCGACGGTCCGTGGCACGCTCGCCATGCTCGCGCTTGCGTTCACGATGCTGTTCGTCGCCGAGCTGCCGAGCGCGCTCATCGCGGTGCGGAGCTACGGGACGTACGCGTTCGATCGGCTGCAGGAGCGCCCGCGCGGGGACTTCGTCATCGGGCTCCGGCTCTTCCCTGCCCTCGGCGACGCACCGCCACCGCTCGCGCTGCGGAGCGATCTCGCGCTCGTCGATTCCGTGGGGGTTGGCGCGATCTCGGTCGTCATCGAGCCGGCCGGCGCGCGGGCCGGTGCGCTGGACTCTCTCGTGCGGTCCCTCGAGGAGGAGCGACGCGACAGCGTGCTGCTCGTCGTGGCCGTTGGCTACGACGCGAACGCGCGCGAGTCGTTCCGACGATCGCCGTCCGCGCACATGCGCGCTCGCCTCGCGGCGGTCGACCGGATTGTTCGGCGGCTCAGGCCGGACATCATCGTGCCCGCGCGAAACCCCTACACCGAGGGCGTGGGGGCGATGGGGCGTGTGCCACTCGGCTGGTGGCAGGAGTACCATCGCCTGGCGGCGGCAAACACGCGACGCGTGAGCAACCGTATCCGCGTGGGTGTCGTTGCATCCGCATTCGTGGGCGCCGACAGCGCGCTCTACGTGTGGGCGAACCGGCGAGACGCTCCCATCGACGTGGTGGGGTTCGCGTTCTACCCGTCGTATGATGGTGGCGCGTCACTCGCCGCGAGGCTTCGCGTGGCGGACCGCTGGATGCGCGGCACGACGAAGCCGCACTGGGTGTTCGGTGCGGGCGCCTTCCCGGTAACCCACGGCGAACCCAGTCAGGCGCGAGCGCTCTGGGGGACACTCGCGTGGGCGACGAGTCACGAGCAGGTGAAAGGGCTGATCGTCGAAAGCGCCGGGGATTACGACATGGTGACGGGCCTTCGGGCACCGGGCGGGCGCGTTCGGCCCGCGCTGGCGACGCTCGAGCGAGCGGTCGCGGCAATGGCGGAGACACAGTAATACAGCTATCAGCCATCAGCTATCAGCTATCAGCTAAGCGAGAACCCTCGGGATGCCGCCCTCTCCAAGCGATGCGTCCCGAGGGTTCCTGTTTTGCTGATAGCTGATAGCTGATAGCTGATGGCTGCTTTTCGTGTGACCTCCATGGCCCACCCTGGGTTTGGCCCCACACACACGCCACTCCGAGGAAACCATGCGCCTGAGAGGTCTGTTCGTTCTCGCCGCACTCACCGCCGCCTGTAACGATCCGGCGGGGCCCGAGGGTCGCACGCCTCGCATCACCGAGCTGCCACGCACGCTCTCCACCGGCGAGCAGCACGTCATCTCGGCGAGCAACGCATTCGGCTTTAGCCTGCTGCGTGAGCTCGATCGCACGCGCGCCGACTCGAACATCTTCATGTCGCCGCTCAGCGCGTCCATGGCGCTCGGCATGACGATGAACGGAGCGGAGGGTGAGACGTTCGACCAGATGCGCCAGGCCCTCGCGTTCGGGTCGGCATCGCGGGAGGAAATCAACGCGTCGTATCGCTCGCTCATCGAGTTGCTGCGCGCGCTCGACCCGAAAGTCGATTTCAGGATCGCGAACTCGATCTGGTACCGCGCGACGTTCCCGTTCGAGCCGGCGTTCCTCGACGAGGCACGTCAGTACTTCGACGCGCGGGTCGCCGGGCTCGACTTCAATGCGCCAAGCGCCGTTCCGACGATCAACGATTGGGTGAGCTCGGCGACGAACGGCAAGATCAAGGACATCGTCGAAGGGCCCATCGACGCGGACGTCGTGATGTACCTGATCAATGCCATCTACTTCAACGGATCGTGGACCGCGCGCTTCGAGAAGAACCAGACGCGCCCGGACCAGTTCACGACGATCGACGGGACGACGGCGCCGATCGAGATGATGAAGAAGACCGACACGCTGCGCGTGGCGCAGACGGCGGACATGCAGGTTGTCGAGCTGCCGTATGGCGGCGGCGCCTATGCGATGACGATCCTGCTGCCGCGCCAGGGCAAGTCGATCGGCGACGTGCTGTCGTCCCTGTCGCCCGAGACGTGGGCGAGCGCGCTCGCGTTCGCGACGGCCGGCGAGGTGGAGCTCTACCTGCCGAAGTTCAAGCTTCGCTGGGAGGCCAAGCTCAACGACCAGCTCCAGGCGTTAGGTATGGAGCTTCCCTTCCAGGGTGGCCTCGCGGACTTCACCCGCATGTCCCCCGAGGGAGACCGGCTCTACATCAACACCGTGAAACAGAAGTCGTACGTGGACGTCCACGAGGAGGGCACCGAGGCCGCAGCCGTTACCTCGGTCGAGATCAAGGTGGTGTGCGCCTGCGGGCCGAACGTCATCCGCGTCGACCGCCCGTTCGTGTTCGCCATCCGCGAGCGGCTCTCGGGGACGATCCTGTTCATGGGGAAGATCGTTCGACCACCCACCGAATGAGTCGGCGGTCGGAGAGACATGGATATCACACCGTCTTGGGCACCCCGCGGACGATCCCTTCCACGCGTCGCTCTTCGACGAAATACCGATTCGCTACGGCGCGCATCTGTGCCGGCGTCACCGCCATGATACGCTCGTCGTGCTCGTCGATCTCCGCGAGCCCCGACCCGTAGAGCCACGCGTCGACCATCTCGGCGAGCACCGCGCCGCCGCTCTCCTGTCGGATCGCTCGAGTGCCGATCGCGTACCGCTTCGCCCGTTCGAGTTCTTCCGCGGAAACGTCGGCGTCGCGGAGCTTCGCGAATTCGGCGAGGAGCCCGCGACGAGCCACCTCCTCGCGCTCGGGCGAGGTCGCGATGTACGCGACGAACATCCCGGCATGCATTCGCTGGCTCGCGTACGCCTGGACCGTGTACGCGAGCGACTGCCGGTCGCGAAGCTCATCGAAGAACCGGCCGCCCAACCCACTCGCGACCCCCGCAATGAGGTCGGCGGCGAACCGATCCTGGTCCCGGCGCGCCGGCCCCTCGAACACGACCGCGAGCGCTGTTTGTGCCTTGTCGCGCGATTCGGTGAGCGCCTCGACCGCCACGGGCCACGTCGGCGGCGTGAGCGATGCGGCAGCCGAGGTGTGAAGCTCCCCGAAGTGGGCGGCAACGAGCGCCGCGAGCTCGTCCGGATCACCGTCGCCGACGGCGGCGATCACCGCGTTCGAACGCAACACGCGGTCGCGATGCCATGCACGCACGGCGGCCGCGTCAATGGCGGCGAGCGACTCTTCCGTCCCGAGTACGGAGCGCGCGTACGGATGGCTGCCGTACGCCGCCTGTACCGCGAGGCGGACCGGGTAGCGATACATGTCGTCGCGCTGCTGGGCCACGTTCGAGATCGCGACGGCGCGCTCGATGTCCAGGGCATCGTCGGGGAACGTGGGCTGCTGCACGACGTTGGCGAGCAGGTCCACCGCTGCTGCAACCCGCGTCGCCGGCACGGAAACCGTCCAGCCGATACCGTCGGCGGTGGCGCTCGTTCCGAGCACCGCACCGAGCAGTTCGGATTCTTCGGCGATCGCGGCGGCGGAGCGGCGATCGGTTCCCTTGAGCGACGTACGCACGAGCAGCGTCGAGAGACCGCCCAGCTCCGCCGCTTCGCTCGCGGCGCCACCTAACGCGTACAGCCCGACATGCGTGATCGGCGATCCGGCCCGGCGGCGCACGAGCAGCGGAATCCCGCCAGCCGTACGATAGACGCGGACGCCGGCCTCTTCGTGCTCCACCGACCGGCCGCGCGCGCGATCGGGGCCTGTGACCTCCTCCACGGGCGGCGTCGGTACGAGCGGCGCGACCGGGGCGGAGGTGAGCAGCGCCAGGGCGGCGTCTGAGTCCGGGGCAATCGGGTCGGCTGTCCTCGGCCGGTACATCACCCAGCCAGCGCGCTCCGGCGCGAGATAGCGACGCACTGCTTCGGTCACGTCCGCCGGCGTGGCGGCCATCATCCGGTCGAAGTACTGGTCACCGAGCTGCCAGTCGCCTAACGCCTCCCACTCGGCGAGATGATTCGCCTGGCCCTCCATGCTCTCCAGGTGACGCAGCCACCGTGACTCGAAGACGCGTTGCGCTCGGGTGAGCTCCTGGCGCGTCACGCCATCGTCGCGCACCGAGCGAACCTGATCCCAGGCCGCGCGCGCCGCTGCCGGCGCGGATGCCGCCGGCATGTCTGCGTGCACAACGAAGACACCTACCTCGGTCGGCGTGTAGTTGTAGGCGCTGACCGACGCGGCGAGCTGCCGCTCGCGGACGGCGCGGTACAACCGCGAGGCGCGTCCCGCGCCCAGAACGGTGGCGGCAAGATCGAGGAGCGGCGTGTCCTCGTGCAGCGTTGGCGGCGTCCGCCACCCGAACGCGAACTCGGCCTGCGCGATGTCGCCAGCGAGCTCGCGATACCGGAACGACGCTCGCTCAGGCTCCGGAGGGCCGGGGATGCGAACGACTGGCGCCGCCTCGAGCACCCCGTACAGGCGGCGCACGTGCGCGAGCGTCTCGTCGACGTCGAGGTCGCCGACCACCGACAGGGTCGTCGTCGACGGGCGGTAGAAGTTCCGGTAGAAGCGCAGAAGATCGTCGCGCGTAAGGGCCCGCAGACCGGGCTCGCGCCCGATGCGCCAGCGGCGCATTCGATGGTGATCGTGGAGAACCTCGAACAACGTCTCCGTCGTCACCGCCGACGGGTTGTCCGCCTTCCGCTTCGCCTCCTGGATGATGACTTCCAGCTCGCGCGCCAGCTCGTCCCCGTCGATCAGCGAGTTCGCGTAGGCGTCCGCCTGGATCTCGAGTCCCGCCGCGAGTCCGGACGAGGGCAGCACCGTGTAGTACACGGTGTGGTCGTAGATCGTGCTCGCGTTGAGATAGCCACCGCTCGCCTTCGTCTCCTTCGCGATTACGCCGACACCACGCGTCGGGGTGCCCTTGAAGTACATGTGCTCGAGCACGTGAGCGATGCCGACGACGTCATCGGTCTCGTCGAAGTAGCCGGCTTTCACGTGCGTCACGATCGCCACCACGGGGGCAGCCTCGTCCCGGCGGACGAGCACCGTGAGTCCGTTAGGCAGAACCTCGCGCACGACGGACGCAGGATCGACGGACACGGGACGCGACGCGGTTGTGGTCACGAGCGGAAGGGACGGCGGTGAAGGAGGAGGACGGCAGCGACCGTGCAGACAAACCCGAACGCGAGCGGCCACGCGAGGTCTTCGGGTGCCACGAGCCGGCCTTGCGCAAGCGGCTCACGCAGCGCCGCAATGCTCGCAACCGGTGGGAGCAGATACTGCGCCGCGTCGATGATCGGACTCGCAGTGCCCGACGCCCGCAGCCGGTCTGCGAATTGGGAGAGCAGAGCGGCTCCGCTCAGGAGCGCAAGGAGCACTGGCAGATGGTAGGCCGTGAGCGTCGAGAGAGCGAGCGCGAGCGTCCCGACCGTGAGCCACGCCAGCGCGATGAACGCCGCTACGCCAGGGACTGACACCGGCCGGACCGCGACGGTGAACACTCCGGCGGCAACGACACCGAGCGCCACAATGGCGGCACCGGCGAGGACGAACGCCTGCAGGTAATACTGCGCGGGTACGAGCGGGCGTGAGAAGAGGATGCGGTCGAATCCGCGCCAGCGATCGCGCGCGACCAGCCCCTGTGCCGCAAACACCGCGGCGATCATCGCGTACACGCCGAGCGCGTTCTCGAAGGCCGCCTGCGCCTGCTCGCGGCCGCCAATGCCCGCTTCGGGATCGAACGCCGCGACCGTAACGCCCGTGGCTCGAAACACCGCCCAGGTCGCGAGCGACGCCGCGAGCACGAGAAGCGGAACACGACCGAGGAAAAAGTCGCGGAGCTGATACCCGGCATACGCGGACAACCGCACCTTCACGACGCCACCTCGTCCATCGAGAACGTCTGCGATTCGACAGGCACTCGCGCTGGCGCGACCGACGCGATCAGCACCCCGCGCTCCAGCAATTCACGAAGGCCCATGTTCAGCGGGCCGAGGCCCATGACGCGAACGGCGTAGGTACCTCGCCCGAGCGATATCGCTGATGGGAACACCGCCATCACGTGTTCGGCGCCGCGATGGACGCTGATGTGGAACACAGCCTCCACGTCGGCAGGCGTCGGCGGACGCGAAGCACCCGGACGCCTGACGCGGCCTCGGTCGATGAGTGTCACCCGGTCGGCAAGGCGCTCGAGCTCGGCCGTATCGCGCGATGCGATCAGAATCGCCCGGTTCGCCGCCCGCACCCTGATGATGAGGTCCTGCAGTCGATCGAGCGTGAAGGGCTCGAGCCCGTCGAGCGGCTCGTCCAGAATGATCGCCCGTCGCTCGACGAGGATTGCCTGCGCGATCCCGACGCGTTTGCGCGCATCGCGCGTGAGGGCACGAACGCGCATCCGGCGAAACTCCTCGAGACCGAGCGCGTCGATCGCGGCGTCGACGCGCCGCGACACGTCCGGCACGGGAACGCCCGAGAGGAGAGCGAGTCGCGTCAGCGCGTCGGCAACGCGCCATCGGCCGGGAACGCCAGCGCGCTGCGGCGCGAACGCGACGCCCTCGCGCTCGACGAAGCGTCGCGGTTCGATGCCGTCGATGCGCACGGTCCCCGAGGATGGACGCTCGAACCCGAGGATCATCGAGACGAGCGTGCTCTTCCCCGCACCTGCCGGACCCGACAGTCCGGCGATCTCACCCGCGCCTACGCGGAGCGAAACATCATCGACCGCTCGCGCCGAAGGGCCCAGCCGCGGCGCATAGGTTTTCGTGACGTGACTGAGCTCGATCACCGCACCGGCGGGGCCGCCCCTGGCTGCGGAGCGAGCGTCGGCAGCGGAGTACACCGGCTCCAGTCGCCCGGGCCCGCGCGCCCGTAAAACCGCTGTGCTTCCGGCACGCGGCCGAGCCGCATGAGAGAGCAGCCGAGCCATCCCATTGCCACACGATCGTCCGGATTGTATTCGACGGCGCGCGCGAAAAAGCGGCGCGCGAGGTCGAGCGACTGGAGCGCGGCCGGGAGATTTCCGGCGTTGAGCTCCGCCGTGGACTTCGTGAGCAGGTGTGCACCCATCTCCCGCTGCGCAAGCCCATTCGTCGGCTCGAGCTTGATCGCGGTCTCGAGCTCGCGCACGGCGTTCTGTGCGTCGCCTTCCTCGCGAGCCATACGTGCGAGGTAAATGTGCGGATCGGCGTCGTTCGGGTCTTCACGGACCGCCTCGGCGAACGCGTTCCGCGCCTCGGTCCGGTTGCCGGACGTGTACGCCTGAATCCCGCGCTGGAGCGCTGCGTTCGACTGCCGCATCATGAAGTAGTAGATCCCGCCCCCGAGCCCGCCGAGCACCAGCAGGAGCGCGAGGAGCAGGATGAGCGGGAACCCTCGCCGCCTAACGGCGACCGGCTCGGCGCCGACATCGGCAGCGGGCGCGGCGCTCGCCACACCAGCGATTACCGGAGGAGGGGGCGGCGCTACGCGCTCCTGCCGAAGCGCGGCCTCGAGCTGTTGGTAACCCGTCCGAGCCGCAGCGATGTCCGCGCTCGTCGGGCGGTACTCCGTGCGCTGCGCGCGGTCGTGCGCGGCGCTGAACTCCACGAGAGCGTGCGCCTGGTCGAGCGTCAGCATCTCGCGCTGGCGGACTTCCCGAATGAGCGGTTGGCCCGACATGGTAGCCGAGCCGATGAGCGTCCGGAGCGCGGTTTCGGCCGCCTGCCACCCCTCGATGACATCGGCGGCGATATCCTCGGGGTCGCGCGAGATGTCCAGGCGCGCGATCGCCGGCCTCGCCTGATCGAGCGAGGCGAGGGCCGAGCGTTGTTGCGATGTGGTCACGACCGGATGTGGGTCAGCGGACGATGCGCAACAGCCCTGCGTCCGCGCTGCCGCGGATGAAGCTCTCGGCGTCGCGCGTAGGGATGGTGACGCCGGTAAGGGAGTAACCGCGGCGCGCCTCGGTGGCCATGAACTCCTGCATGGATCGGCCGACGAACGCGCTGTTCGAATCCCGCATCATGCGCACGATCTCGTCCCAGCTGCCGCAGAACGGCTTCCCTTCACGTGTGAGCACCTCGTGCGAGAGCTCCTCGCGACGAGCCGGCTCGATCTTCTGATCCGCGAGGCTGCTCAGCAGTCCGCCGAAGAGCTCGAGCTGCCCCTTCGCTTCTTCGGCGGCCTGTTCAGCCGCCTGCTGCTCGATCTCGGCGAGCATCTCATCGATGTCGTCGGGATCGCCCGCGAGCTCGCCAAGCCGCTCTTCCCACGGCTTGAGCTCCGGGTCGTCGTCCTTGAGCCGATAGATCGTTTTTTTGAGCTCGACGAGCCGCCAGATCCCGAGCTCATCCCAATGATCGGACGGCGACGTTCGGTCGAGGTGGTACAGTGCCGCCTCGTAGTCGCCGCGATCGTAGAGGATGTTTCCGAGGTAGATCCGCGCTTCAGCGTGATCGTTGTCGAGTTGGAGCGCACGCCGCAGCGTCGAGATGGCGGAGTTGTCATCCCCGAGCCGATGCTGCGCGTAGCCTACGAGCGCGACCGCTTCGGCGGACTCCGGGGCGTGCTCGACCGCGATATCGAAGAACTCTCTGGCGTCCTCGATGAGCCCTTCGCGGAAGAGTGCGCGACCCACCTGCAACATCAGGTCGACGTCGTCGTGGTAACCGAGCTCGAGTACACGCCGGAAGCTCTTCACGGCCGCATCGGTGCGGCCGAACTTGAGCAGAGTCTCCCCGAGCCCGGCAAGAGCGTCCTCGTGCTCGGGATCCAGGATCAGTGCTTCCTCGAAGCTGCGCCGCGCCCATGCGAACTCGTCGCGGGCGAGCCGAGCGTAACCAACCCCGATGTGCAGCTCTACCGCGTTGGGATAGAGCGCGAGTCCCTCGCGAAGTACGTCGAGCGCTTCGTCATACTGCCCTTCGTTGTATAACTGGTGGGCGCGCTCATCGTACTCTTCGGAACTCAGGAATGGGGTCGGCATATCTCGGTTAACCTCCAGCTCGTGAGTGTATGCCTATTGTACTACTCGCATAGCCCGGAGTTCAACACCTGATCGACCAGCGGTTTGCACCGGTTTGCACGCGAGAATTCGCGTCACGTCCCAAGCCTACCACTGGTCCGGTTTCGCCTCCGGTCGTCGCTCGAACATGGCCGATTTGCAGGACTCGCACCGCGCGTCACACGCCGACGGGACCACTTCGAGCGTCGTCGCCGGAATAATACGCGGTCTACTTCTCTGTTGACGCGTGTGCGTCGTGTGGGGCACACCGTTTTTCCTGAGCCTTTTTGTCCGGCCGGGGCGGCTGTGACCGGACACGGTGGCCGACCCTAGGGGTTGGGCGGTGCCGGGACCGGTGCGTCAGCGAGTCGTACGCACGCAAGGGCGATTTCCGCCGCGAGCGCGGCATTCGCCTCGAGCAACGCGACGTTCGCGGCCACGGTCCGACCGCCCGAGGCGCGTTCGACGGCGGTCAGCAGGTACGGAGTGACCGCGCCGCCGCGCACGCCGTGGCGCTTCGCGTCGTCGAGCGCAGTATCGAGCGCACGCTCGATGTTCGCCCGCCTCACCGCGTGCTCGGCGGGTGGCGGTTGCATGACCACGATCGCCTGCGACCGGCCGAGTGACCGATGCCACGCGAGTAGGCGAGCAACGTCGTCGGCGGTCGATACGGTCAGCGGAAGCGGGATGCCGGTGTCGGCGAAGAAAAACCCCGGCATTTCTCGCGTGCGGTAGCCGGCGACAACCACGCCGAGCGATTCGAGCCGCTCCGTCGTCGCCTCGAGGTCGAGGATCGACTTGGCTCCGGAGCACACGACAATGACCGGGGTCCGCGCAAGCTCCGCGAGGTCCGCCGACTCGTCGAACCGCGGCTCACGGTGCACCCCCCCGATGCCGCCGGTCGCGAACACGCGGATGGGGGTGAGCGCCATGAGCGCGAGCGTGCCTGCGACGGTGGTGGCTCCGTCGCGCGCCTCGAGCATCGCGGCGGGAATGTCGCGCGCGCTGACCTTGACCACGCCATCGCGCGCCAGGAAGCGCGCGAGCTCATCGTCCGCGAGTCCGATCTGCGGCTTGCCCGCGACCACCGCCGCAATGGCCGGCACGGCGCCGGCCCCTTCGATAGCAGCCCGCATACGTCTCGCCGCGTCCGCGTTTGCGGGGATGGGCAGCCCCTGAGCGAAGACGGAGCTCTCCAGCGCAACGACGGCGCGACGGGCGGAGAGCGCTTCGGCCACCGCGGGTGTGAAGCGAATGGTTGACACGGTGGGGTCGCGTGGGGCGGACGGCGGGGACCTTCGAGGACGCCGCTTTCTTAGCCGCCTTGTGGTACGGACGTCAAGCCGCCGCACCAGCGAACTTAGCGGGCTAGCCGGCGGCCCCTCGGGTACGAGTGCTCAGGCATCAGTCGACTGCTCCAAACGCTACTGAGATCGGCGTCGCCTCGACGATCAACCGATCCGGCGCCGGGCCGAAAAAGCGGATCGGCCAGCACGTCGTGAGCGTGAGAGTCGGCGAGGGCGTCGACCAGAGGACGCGCGCATCCGCATCCACCACGCGAACGCGTGACACGATCCACGAGACGCGCCCCACATCGCTCTCGGTGTGGATCGTATCTCCCGCGGCGAGACGCCCGAGGGACCGGAAATGCCGGTCCCGGTGGGCTGACACCACCGCGTTGCCCGGGGCCCCGGGGATTGCGCTCCCGATCATGTGTCCAGGGCCGGCCCGGAGGTCGGAGTTCGACACGCCCTCGACGACGATCTCGTCGAGACCGGCCCGCGGGATCACTAGACGCGCGACCGGCGTTCCGCGCGCGACGGCCGTTCTCGCCTCACGTGTAACCGCCCGCCGACCGCCATCGACCGCCCGCTCCGCTTCGAGCTCCGCCCACCGCGTGCGCGCGGCATCACGCGCGATCGCGCCACGCGCCGCGCTCGTCGCGGCCGTGAGCAGAAGAATCGAGCCGACCACGATCAGTCCCCCGCCTGCGGCGCGCTGCCACCGCTGGGCAAGGCGGCCCATGCCCGTCGAACGATTCATTACCGCCGTACGCGCACGGTCGCGGCCGCACGCCGGCGAATCAGAACTCCGAGCACGATCAACACCCCGCCGGCGACGGCAAGCGTGGGAAGCAGCGTAGCCGTGTCAGGCGCACGCCCTCCCTCGCGGAACTCGGGCTGCTCGGTCGCCTGTTCCTGTGTTGGCCGCGCCGCCGTTCGGGTGGAATCGTTGTCCCGAGGCGGCGCAGGGGCCGCCACGCCCGTGACGCTCGGCGCGCCAGCGGTGTCGGGGCGAACCGCGAGCGCGTTCGCAGCGGAGTCCACCCACTCCTTCATTCCCGTCAGGGTGACGCGCGTGACGCTATCCTGCTCCGCCGCCTCTCGCCGCGCAGTCTCGACCTTTGCCTGCTCGCTCTGTTTGCGCGGCACGATCGTGGTCGTGATCTGGGCCGAGGCAGGAGAAACCGTCGCCAGGGAGAAAACCGCGGCAGCCGCCGCGAGAAATGCTCGAGTCATCATGGGCCCTCCGGAATTCGGTCGACTCGCGCACGACGCGTGCCCGTGTCCGGAGGGGTCAGTGGCTCGCCGGGCGACCTCGACTGTACGAAGGCCGCAGCGCCCCGCGCGGCGTCAATCAGCTCGCGGAGCAGATCGACGCCCGTCACGATCGCGGCCACCCGCCCGTCTTGGCGCATGACGAGGAGCCGATGCACCACGCCGCCCTGTGTGACGGCCGACTCGAACGCGATCGACGCTTTCCCATCGGCATCCATGAGAAACGGTGCGCGAAACTCTGCGCACGCGCTCAGCCCCGTGGCCGTGCTCAACGCCAGGAGCCGCGCCGTCGCATCGGCCCAACGCTCGAGCGCGGTCGACTCGAGACGGTAGGCGTCGCGGTCGGGGCCCGCGCTCACGGCGAGGCTCGCCCGGCCCTCCGCCGCAACGAGCTCGAGCGTAAGCCCGCCAACGTCGAACGACGCACTGCGCGCGTCCGTCGACCCGATGACGACATCGGCTGCCGCCTGCGGCGTACTCGCCGAGGTGCGCGGCGTGAACGTGGACAGCCGGTCGGAGCGGTCGTCCGAAACCACGGTTGAACTCCTGATCAGGGCGTCGTCTTCTGAGGCGGAGCTGGCCCCCACGCTTTGACGATCGCCTCGCCCATTCGTGCCATCGTGACCTGCGGCTCGGTGTCGATCACCCATCGACGATCCACGTTCTCCTTCGTCAGCACGCAGGCAACGACGCGCGACGAGAGGTGGAACAGCGAGCATTCCGTGCGAACCTCGTCGGTCGCACCGGTCTTGTGCGCCGCGCGAACCCCGCCCGCGAAGCGCTGCAGCATCTGGTTGTCCTCGTTGTGCTCGAGCATGTCGAGCATCGCCGAGTCGGCCGCGGGGTTCACCGCTCGACCGCGGGCGAGCAACTCGAAGAGCGACGCCATCTCGTTCGGAGTCGTCACGCCAAGCCCGTACTTCACGGAGCTGTCCATGGCGACGCTCGAGCTGCGGAGGAACGTCTTCGAATGGACTTTCGTATTCTCGAGGCCGAGCGCCTCCATCTTCTCCCAGACGCGCCGGATGATGATCCGGTCGAGGAGCAGATTCGTCGCGGTGTTGTCGCTGATCGTGGTCATGAGCCACGCCGCGTCTCGCACCGTGATGACGGCACCGTCGTGGAGGTGCTGCAGCTGCCCGGATCCCGGCACCTTGTCGATCTTGAGGACCGTTAGGCGGTCGTCGAGCGACAGCCTCCCCTGCGCGACGAGGTCGAATACCGTGACGAGCACGGGCACCTTGATGAGGCTCGCGGTCGGAAACGTCTCGTCGCCGCGTCGCGACAGGCGCGCTCCGCCATCGACGTCGACGACCGTATAGCCGACGACTCCGTGATGCGCCCCGGCGAGAGAGTCGAGGGTCCGTCGCAACGCCACGGTGTCTACGGTCGCGCGGGCGGGACGAGCGGCGTTGCCGCCGTCACGCGTCTGTGCGCGCGCGCAGGCAGGAAGGAGTGCCACCTGCGCCGCCACAATGCCCACCACCCCGAGCCGCGCGCGTCGGCGTCGCGGCATCGCGCGACTCATGCCGTTTCGTCTTCGAACTGTTCGGCGCGCAGCGTATCGATCTTCTCCCGCTCCTTCGCCGTCGGGTCGTACACCGCGAGGATCTTGATACGCTCGCCCACGTAGGCGTCGAACGACTTCGCGGTCCCCTTCGGGATGTGGATCTCGTGCCCATCCTCGAAGCGGAGCACGACGTGCGGATGATCGGAGTTCTTGTACTGCTTGCGAATCTTCTCTGCGCGTGGCGGCATCGGTGGGAACGGTGTTCGGGTTGGAATGGACGGGGTCACGTCACGACCGAGCGACGCTCGGCGAACCGCTGCCAGACATCGGCCGCGAGCCCTTCGTCGATGGCGGCGATGACGCGCTCGACCTCGGCGTCGCTGGTATAGAAATGCGGTGCGATCCGGATCCCCGCGTTCGGGCGATAGTCGACAATGATATCGCGGGAGAGCAAGAACTGCGCGATCTCGTACGCGTGTGGGACGTCGAGCGCCACGGTGCCGCCGCGGCGTGCGGGGTCCCGCGGTGCTCGGACGGGATAGCCGCGCTCATCCGCCAGGGCGATCAGCCGAGCGGTCTGGCGGATGCTCTTCGCGCGGATCGCATCGATGCCGGCTCGGCGGACGAGGCGCGGCCCCTCCGTCGCAGCGTAGAGCGCCGGAATCACCGGCGTCCCCGAGAGCCATCGGGCAGCGCCGTCGGCATAGTCCATCTCGGCCTCGAAGCCGAACGGCCGGCGATGGGCCTGCCACCCGGTGATAGCCGGCGAGTACCGGGTGCTCGCATCTGGCGACGCGTACAGAAAACACCCGCCCGGCCCGCCGCATAGCCATTTCAACACGCCGCCGGTGAGGAAGTCGGCGCCGATCCGCTTCACGTCCACCGGGATCACGCCGACCGAGTGGAATGCGTCGAGCGAAACGACCGCCCCCACGTCGTGCGCACGACGGCAGATCGCCTCGGCGTCCATGATGTACGCCGAGCGAAAGAGCACGTGCGAGATGGCCACGAGCGCCGTCCGCTCGTCGATCGCGGCCAACAGCCGCTCCTCGTCGATCGACACACCGTCGTCCGACGGCACGACCACGACCGTCGCACCCAATCGAGGGGCAAGCTCGTCATAGACGTAGCGCACCGACGGAAAGTCCAGCTCCGTCATCACGATCCGGTCGCGCGGCGCGGTATACGTCAGCGCCGACATGACCATCGCCTGGCCGATCGAGACGTTCGGCACCATCGCGACTTCGCCGGACCCGGCGCCGAGCAACGGCGCGATCTCGTTCGCCACCTCGAGCGGCATCTCCCACCAGCCGTTCGCCCACGCGCGCACGCCGAGCTCCGCCCATGTATCGACGTACTCGGCGAGTCGATCCGGAACCGACCGCGGCATCGCTCCGAGCGAATGCGAGACCAGGTACGTCGTCCGCTCGAGAATCGGAAACTCGGCGCGGTAGGCGAGAAGCGGGTCGCTCACGGGCGCCGCCATTCCTAGGCTGTTGGCGCAGCGACCGCCGCTCGGCGCCGGCGCGTCGCGACGAACAGCACCGATGCCGTCGCGAGTACGAGCACGAGCACCCGCCACTCAGCGAGCGTGATCGACGACAAGAGCCCGATGATCACGGCGCACGCGAGGAACGGAACGAGCGCGGCGCCGGGTACACGGAATGGAATCCCCCCAGCCTGCACGTTTCGCCGTCGGAGCTGCCAGGCCGCGACTGCGCAGGCGAAGTACACGAGCAGCGCCGCCACGTTCGCGATGATCGCCAGCGGAGCGAACGCACTCGTGATGGCGAGCGCGCATGCCACGGTGGTTTGCAGCGCGATGGAGACGTGCGGCGTGTGGTACCGTGGATGCACGGCCGCGACGGCGCGTGGGAGGAATCCGTCTCGACCGAACGCGAACAGCGCGCGCGGCACCGCGAGCGTCATTCCGCTCAGGTAGCCAAAGGTGGAGATCACGACAGCCGCGAGGAGGAGGATGCGTCCCCAGGGGCCGAGTACCGCGCCGGCCGCGTCGGCGAGTGGCGTCGTCGACGTCGCGAGCGCCTCTCCGAGCACCCCCTGTGCGACGAGCTGAAGCGCCATGTAGAGGAGGGTGATCGCCAGCATCGCGACGAACACGGCGCGTGGTACGGTGCGCGCCGGGTCCTTCACTTCACCGCTCGGCACGAGCGCGGTCTCGAGTCCGGCGAAGGCGAAGATGAGAACGATGGACGCTCGCGTGACGTCGCCAGCCGCGGGCGCGCTTACGACGGTGAGGTTCGTCGGGTCGATGAAGAACACGCCGGCAACCACGAGGATGACGAGCGGCAACAGCTTCGCCACCGTGGCAGCGCCGTTCAAGCGGCTCCCCTGTTTCACGCCGAGAATATTGACGGTAGCGACCGTGGCGAAGGTCGCGATCAGCAGAACAGCCCGCATCGTCGGCTGCTCGAAGATCGGGAACAGCTTCGCCGCGTTGGTGGCGTATACCGTACTCACGGCCGCGACCGCCGTCGTGCCGAGAAGCCACAGCAGCACGCCGGTCAGGAAGCCGATGTACGGGCCGAACGCCAGCTCGACGTACGCGTAGGGGCCACCCGTCAGCGACACGCGACTTCCGGCCTCGGCAAAACACAGGACGATGAGGCCCATCGCGATGGCGCACACGAGATACGCGAGGGGTGCGGCCGGACCGAGGGCGGCGCCGACGTCTGCGGGGAGGCGGAAGATGCCGCCGCCGACGGTGATGTTGATGATGCCCGCGGCGAGTGCCCACGTGCCGATGGCGCGCACGAGCGAACGCTCGGCGACAGACGAAGGGGTGGTCATTGGCGGCGGGAAAGCTATCATCGGGCGACGAGTGGGGGATAGGACCGTTGGCCCAATTCTTCCCGTTTCCCGCTCCAGCGGCGTCGCCGATCGCGAGCACCAGCGGGAGCATCGCGCAACGACGTCAGGACCAACATTGCTCCGGAGGAAAGTCGATGAACGTCCGCCTGCGGTTCCTCGGTGTGGCACTGCTCGTTGCGCTCGTTTCGAGCGCCGCGCCGCTAGCCGCACAGTCAGTAGTGCAGCCGAACGGCTCGGGTGTGAACGCGAGTCTCGCGCCGTCCCCACTCGCAGGACTCACGGTCCCGCAGGCACCGCTCACGACCCCGACGGTTCAGACCGGGGACGCAACCCCCGACAGCGCGCGTACCGTCGCGCGCGGTCCGAGCGTGTCGACCGCGCGCGTTGCGGCGCATCAGGCGTCGACGACGCGGGGTGCCCCGCCGGTGCTGCAGAATCGGACGTCCAACCGGAACGCCGTGGCCCTCATGATCGTGGGCGGCGCGGCACTCGTGGTCGGCGCGGTGATCGGTGACGACGCGGGCACGCTCGTCATGCTCGGCGGCGCTGCCGTCGGGCTGTACGGGCTCTATATGTTCCTCACGTGACGCGCGTCACGCTCGCAACGTAGTGAGAGACCGGGCGACGAACGTGTCGCCCGGTTTTTGTTTCTTGCGCGCGATTCCGGTGTATGAACGACCGGTGACGGTGCACGCGTGCGAACGGTCTTTCTAGATGATGCGAGCTTCGGGAGTAGTATGCGTCAGGATCCGCTGATTACCGGGAAGCGGATCGCCCTCGTGCTCGGGGGCGGTGGGATGAAGGGTTTCGCGCACATCGGTGTGTTGCGGGCTCTCCAGGAGGCCGGGGTGCGCCCCACGTGTTACGCCGGCACGAGCATCGGTGGGCTCCTCGCCGCCGCGCACGTCGGCGGCATGTCGCTGGACGAGATGGAGCGACGCGCCCTCTCGCTCAGGCGCCGCGATCTCTTCCGGATCAATCACGTCGGGATGCTCTTCGAGCGGATGCGATCGCCGTCGCTGTACCTCGACGAGCCGCTGCGGAACCTGTGCATGAGCGCCGTCCCGAACGTCGCGTTCGACGAGCTCGACACGCCGCTGCTCATCAACACGGTGGACGTCGAGCGAGGGACGCAGGTCGTCTGGGGGCTTCCGGGCCTGCGCAACGTCCGCGTCGACGACGCGGTGTACGCATCGTGCGCGCTACCCGGGTTTTTCCCTCCCGGGCGAGTCGACGGGCGGCTGTGCATCGATGGCGGTACCATCGACAACCTGCCGGTGGCCGTCGTCGCGCACGACGCCGACGCCATCATCGCCGTCGACGTGGGGTCGAGCGACCTCTCGCACAACACCGACGCCGCCGCCCAGGGCTTCGCGGCGACGTACATGCGTGCGGCGACGGTCATGATGCACGCGCTGCAGCTCTCGCCGCTGCGCGAGTGGACCCGACCGCCGATGTTCCTGATTCGCCCGCGACTTGGTCACGTCGGATGGCTCAGCTTCTCGCACACCGCCGACGCGATCGCGGAGGGGTATCGCGCGGCCCGCGAAGCGTTGACGCAGCTGCCGGATTGCCTCGCGGCGTCCAGCGGCGTCTATCCGCGCGCGCCGTATCGCCTGTCGGTGGACCGAAACCTCTGCACCGGATGCGGCTTCTGCGCGGCCATTGCGCCGGAGGCCATGGCAATGGACGGTCAGGGGAAGGCCTACCCGCGATCGGAAATCGTCAACTGGTGCTCGGCGGACGGCGACTTCGTGCGGCATTGCCCGACGGAGGCCATCGCGGCGTCGCGCATCGTTCCCGGCGCGGAACAGCCGATCGCGCAGAAAGAAGTTGCCTAACGGCTCGCTACTGCACTGAGGGCAATCTGCTCGTAAGCGTCGACAGCCGCGCGAAGCTCGACGATCTCGATGAACTCCTGGTCCGTGTGCGCCACGTGAACGGAGCCTGGCCCGAAGAGGTACGGCTCGCCCCATTGCGTGAGCGCTGGAATGTCGGTCGCGAACGCGACGACCGACGTCGCGACGCCCGGCACCGTTTTCAGGTGGACCGGCGGTACTGAGACCCCGACGTCTACCTGAGCGCGGTCGCCAACCCAGCGGCGCACGCGCGCGACGACGTCGTCCGCAGGTCCGACCAGGCGTGCCATGATTCGCGCCTCGGCAGAGGGCGCGATCACGTTGTCGGCCACGCCACCGGAGAGCATGCCGATATTGATCGTCGTTTCGCCGAGCACCGGGTCGCGCGGCAACTCCAGCGTCTCGAGCTCGGCGAGGAGGCGTACGAGGTCGAGCGTCGCGGACTTCCCGAGGTGCGGGTACGCCGAGTGGGCGGCTCGCCCCGATGTTCGCAGGGTCATGCGAACCGCGCCTTTCGTCCCGAGCGCGAGCGTGCTCTCCGTCGGTTCGCCGTTGATGAGCGCGCGGCTCGTGGCCGGCACGAGCCCGCGACGGTGCGCGTCGTTGGCCGCGTGCGCCCCGTCGTGACACGTCTCCTCGCCAACGACGAACAGCAGCGCGGCCTCGAGCCCCGTATCGCGCAGTCGCTCGGCCGCACAGATCATCGCGGCGGCAATACCCTTGGCATCACACGCCCCGCGCCCGGTGAGCCTCGCCTCCGTTCGCCCAGGCGCGATGAACGGCGGCACGGTATCGAGGTGCGTCGAGAGCGTCACGAGCGGCGTATCGGACGACGTCGCGAGCAGATCGTCGCGTCCTGGTGTGACGGGGATGCGCACGGTCTGCCATCCCCGCTCGGCGAGCAGCCGGTCGGCGAACGCGATGACGTCGCCTTCGCGCCCGCTGGTGGAATCGATTTGCATGAGGTCGAACGCGACCTGGACGACGTCGAGAGGTGCTCGCATGGCCGACAAAGCTATCGACGTGCGCCCGGACTCGCCCCATGCGGGCACCACCTGATCGCTCATCGGAGCCATCGCTCCGCGAGTTGCACCATCCGTTCATCCCGCTCTTTCCGTGCGGCCGCGAGAATCCGCTCGACGTGCGGCCGCAACCGGGGCTCCCCCCAGTAGTAGCCGGTCGCCTCTTCGGCGCTCCCGGTATCGCCTTCGCGTGCCGCCTCGAGGATGGCTTTCGTGGCTGCCGCGTCGAACCCGGGGTCATCGGACGGCGGCAGGATGAATCGCCGGCCGGACGGCCGGTCGCCTGAATCCTCGTGCACGAACGCTCTCGACATCGTTCCTCCCTGGCCCAGCTCGATTCGGGTCCAAGCTCTCGCGTGCCACAGACGCACGCAATGGCCGCACCCGCCCACGCCGCGGAGCGGGGTGCGGCACAGCCTCGTCGCGCGGTGATGCGGCGCACGGCCGTTAGGCAACGCGACCCTCCCGTCCAGGCGGACGGTGAGCGCGTTACGTCGGAGCAGCCACGGCTGTCCAGCGAATGCGAAGACGGTCCATCCGACCTTCGCGCGCCATATCGACGCCCTCGAGCAGTGATGGCGCACCCTACCTCCGTCCTATGCGCCCGCTGGCTCGACGTACCGTTGTTGCCCTCCCCCTCGTCGCGGCACTTGTCGTGCCTCCGCGCGCGTCAGGGGCGCAGGGACTCGAGCGGAATCGCGCGGCGCACGCGCGATATCTCGCGCTCAACGTCGCGCTTGGCGCCACCATGGCAGCCGCGCGCGCAGCCGTCGCGGGCGCGCCGATTCGGACCGCGCTCAAGCGCGGTCTCGTGGGCGGGTCGCTCATGAGCGCCGGGATGGAGCTCGTCGGCACAGAGTCGACGAACGCCAGGTTGGCAGGACTGCAACTCGCGGCGGTGGGTGCGAGCGTCGCACGGAACATCGATGCCGGCTCTCCGCTGTTCTCGGACGTCACCCTGCCTGTGTATCCGTTCTACGTGCGAGTTCGGCCCGGTGCCCCGCATCCGGTGACGGCTAGGCTGTCGGTGCTCAGCGCGGTGCGTCTCGGTTCAGTCCTCACGCGAGCCGACCACCCGAGCGTTGATTGGCGCGCCACGCTCGCGACCGGGGCGCCGGTGCTGGCGTCGAAGCGGTGGCGGCTCGAGTCCAGGTCCTGCCCGCCCCCGTGCGCGGGGTCGTTCGCGCAGCATAACGCGGGCGTGATCGTCTACTCCGCGAGCGCGGGATCCGATTACGACCTGGAGCGAACGCTCGCGCACGAGAGTATGCACATCCTCCAGCACACGCGCGACGTCGTATTCCACGCGATTCCCGCGAGCGATGCCCTGCTCTCCCGCATGGGGCGGCCTGGCCGCGTCCTGTCTCGGTTCCTCGTCGCGGATATTCTCCTTCCCATGCGCTTCCTCGACGACGCCGAGTCGCGCCTCCGCGGCGCCCGCCCTCGCGACTCGTGGTACGAGGTGGAGGCGCGCGCGTTCGCGCCCGGCGGCGAGCTGTTTCGCTAGACGATCGAGCCCGCACCCCGGCCGCTGGCGGGAATAAGCGTCCCGGTAGAGCGCTTCTCGAGAAATCGGCGAGATCCGCGGCCATCTGCCTCAGGTGTTTCTTCAGCCTCCCGGTAGACGGGCCGCCTCTGAAGGGACGCCGAGGGTTCCTCGCCGGACGGCTCGGAATGACACTCGGCGTCGAATGACGCTGGAGCCGCCGACGCTCCCGACCACGTCGTGACCCTATAGATTGCGGATAGCCTGTCGTGCGTCCGCGAGACCGCGCGGCAGTGGCTCCGTGATCCCTCGCGCCCTTGGGTCCGTCGGACGACCGGGCGCACAGCGAGAGACGACCCATGACACATCCGAACACCTTCGGCAGCCGCGCGACGATCGATGTCGCGGGGCGACGGCACACCATCTACCGCCTGGCGAGCGTCAGCGGGATTCCCCGAAGCACGGTCGATCGCCTGCCGTTCAGCCTGAAGATCCTGCTCGAGAACCTGCTGCGGAACGAGGACGACGCGTTCGTGAAGCGCACCGACATCGAAGCGCTCGCGCGGTGGGACGTGAAGGCACGCGTAGACAAGGAGATCGCGTTTCGGACGAGTCGCGTGCTGCTGCAGGACTTCACGGGGGTCCCCTGCGTGGTCGACCTTGCCGCCATGCGCGACGCCATGGTCGCTCTCGGCGGCGACCCGACGCGCATCAATCCGCTCCAGCCGGTGGATCTCGTCATCGACCACTCGGTTCAGGTCGATGAGTACGGTAGCGAGGCGGCGTTCCTGCTGAACACGGAGAAGGAGTTCGAGCGGAACCGGGAACGCTACGAGTTCCTCCGCTGGGGTCAGAGCGCGTTCGACAACTTCCGCGTGGTTCCCCCTGGAACGGGCATCTGCCACCAGGTGAACCTCGAGTACCTCGGCCGCGTCGTCTTCACCCGCGACGAGGGTGATGAGTCCGTCGCGTACCCCGACTCACTCGTCGGCACCGACTCGCACACGACGATGATCAACGGCCTCGGCGTCATGGGCTGGGGCGTCGGGGGCATCGAGGCAGAGGCCGCGATGCTCGGGCAGCCGGTGTCGATGCTCATCCCCGAAGTGGTGGGGTTCAAGCTGCACGGTAAGTTGCCGCCGGGCGCGACCGCGACCGACCTCGTGCTCACGGTCACGGAGATGCTGCGGAAGAAGAAAGTGGTCGGGAAGTTCGTCGAGTTCTACGGGAATGGGCTTGCGACGCTCCCACTCGCCGACCGTGCGACCATCGCCAACATGTCGCCCGAGTATGGCGCGACCATGGGCTTCTTCCCCGTTGATGCCAAGACGCTCGAGTACCTGCGCCTAACGGGACGCGGCGAGGAGCATACGCAACTCGTGGAGGCCTACTGCCGCGAGCAGGGGCTGTTCCGCACCGACGACACCCCCGATCCCGTCTTCACGGACACCCTCGAGCTCGACCTCGGGACCGTGGAGCCGAGCCTCGCGGGGCCGAAGCGACCGCAGGATCGTGTTCCGCTGCGCCAGGCCAAGCCGATGTTCCGCGACGCCTTGAACGCCGATCTCGAGCGCATGGCGGCCGGAGGCGGCAAGGCGGAGCTCAAGCGAGCGACCGCGGTCTCCGGGTCTCCCGAGCTCGCCCCATCGGCCGTTGCGCTCGCGGCCGAGGAGGTGACGGACGATCCGGGCGGCGTCCCGGTGGAGATGAACGGGCAGCAGTTCACGCTTCGCCACGGCTCGGTCGTGATCGCGGCGATCACGAGTTGCACGAACACGTCGAACCCGTCCGTGATGCTCGGCGCCGGTCTCCTGGCGCGAAATGCGGTCGCGAAGGGACTCTCGACGAAGCCGTGGGTGAAGACGAGCTGCGCACCGGGTTCGAAGGTGGTGCGCGAGTACTACGAGGCGTCCGGGTTGATGGCGCCGCTCGAAAAGCTTGGCTTTCACATCGTCGGCTACGGGTGCACGACGTGCATCGGCAACTCCGGGCCGTTACCCGAGCCCATTGCGCAAGCGGTGGAGGAAAACAAGCTCGTGGTGGCCGCCGTCCTGTCGGGCAACCGCAACTTCGAGGGGCGCGTCAACCCGCTCACGCGGTTCAACTACCTCATGTCTCCACCGCTCGTCGTCGCGTACGCGCTCGCGGGGCGAATGGATATCGATTTCAACACCGAGCCGCTAGGCATCGGCCGCGACGGACCCGTGTTCCTTCGTGACGTCTGGCCCACACCGGCCGATGTGGACAACGAGATCACGCGGTCCGTGAAATCCGAGCAGTTCACGCGCCAGTACGCGAACGTGTTCGAGGGGGATGAGGAGTGGCGCGCCATCGAGGTCCCGACCGGCGACCGATATGCCTGGAGCGAGACCTCGACGTACGTGAAGCATCCGCCGTACTTCGAGGGAATGACGATGGCGCTGCCCGGCGTGCGTCCAATCGCCAACGCTCGCGTGCTCGGCATGTTCGGCGACTCCATCACGACGGATCACATCTCGCCGGCGGGTAACATCGCGGCGGCGAGTCCGGCCGGAAAGTGGCTGATCGCGCAGGGGGTTTCGACGAAGGACTTCAACTCCTACGGCTCGCGACGCGGCAACCACGAAGTCATGATGCGCGGGACGTTCGCGAACATCCGCCTGCGCAACGAACTCGCGGGAGGCAAGGAAGGCTGGTGGACCGCGACGGAGCCCGGAGGTGAGCCGAAACCGCTCTACGACGTCGCCATGGAGCGGCAACAGCAGGGCGTCACGCAGATCGTCATCGCGGGAAAGGAGTACGGCACGGGCTCCTCTCGCGACTGGGCCGCAAAGGGCACCGCGTTGCTCGGCGTCCGCGCAGTGATCGCCGAGTCGTTCGAGCGCATTCATCGCTCGAACCTGGTGGGCATGGGCGTGTTGCCGCTCGAGTTCATGAACGGCGAGACTCGCCAGTCGCTCGGCCTAACGGGGTTCGAGACCTACGACATTGCCGGTCTCGATGATGGGCTGAAGCCGCGCGCGCAGCTGACGGTGACGGCCCACGCTGCCGACGGCGCCTCCAGGACGTTCACGGTGGTCACGCGCATCGATACGCCGGAAGAGCTGAGCTACTACAAGCACGGCGGGATCTTGCCCTACGTGCTGCGACAACTCGTCGGTGCCCGTTAGTGAATCACGGCCCGCCGCGCTTGTTCGGGCGGCGGGCGCGGTCGATCTCATCGATCAGGTCCCGCTCGATGTCCTCCGCGTCCAGCGGTCCGAGCATCTCGCGGAGCTCGTCATCCTCGCCGACCTTGAGGCCCAGGCGCGCGTACAGCCCCGCGACGAGCTGCAGCGTCTTCGTCACCTCCTCCTCCATCCGCAGCACCACCTGCAGGCTCACCTCCTCGCGTAGCTCCGCCACCGTCGACTCGCGAGACTGCGCCATGAGGACGAAGATCGCGAGGAAGATCGCCTCGAGTGACACGATCATCGTGAGGAGACCGAACGGGAACGGATCGAACGGACGGATGCCGACCGCGCCGCTGTTCACCAACATCCACCCGGCGAACCACAGCACGTGAACCACCAGGAATGGCGTCGACGCTGCCCATCGCGTCAGGCGGTCGGCGGCAACCTCGATCGGTGACCGCGCCGTGGCGTACTGCGCCGCGAGCGAACGTTTCGCGCGCGCGGTGCCGAGACGCCGCGACGGACGGTGTGCCCGCCGGTCGTTCGCACCATTGCCATGTTCCGAGGCCCTTGGAAGCTCGTTCACGCCGGCGCGAAACCGGCGAGAAGCGTGCCCGGCTTTGTATTCGCGGGCCGTGGCGAAATGAGTGCGGCCCCCTGGAGTCAGGGGGCCGCACTCGATCTATGACTGCACGCTACTTCCAACTGGGAGCAGAGCTGCGCTTCGCTCCCTGAAGCGACTCCCCTCAATAGGGGATTGGAATCCGCTTCACATCCACGTTGTTCCCGATCACTGCACCAAGCACACTGCCGGCCACACCGCCGATCACGGCGCCCTTGAGCTTGTCGCGCGACGTCACCGCGCCGATCGCCGCCCCGGCCACGCCGCCGATGATAGCGTCACGCTTCGTGTGTTTCACGACTTGCGTGCGTGCGGGCGCCGCCGTTCCGGTGGAATACGTCCCGCTCGACCGCGCAGGAGCTGGCGCCCGGTAGATCCTCTGCTGCTGCTGGACCACAGGCTGCGGCGCCTGCGGGTAGTAGTACCCCTGAGGCTGCTGATACCCGGCGTAGCCGTACCCCGTGCCGTAACCCTGCTCCATCGGCGACACGAACTGCTGCGGCTGGTACGGCTGCATCGAGGACGCCAGCGAGAGATCGCTCTTGAGTCCGTCATCCAGCTGGGGCTGCTCGTCCTTTCCGCAAGCGGCCGTAAGCACGAGCGCCGGCACCACGAGCACACTCACAAATTTTCGCATGGTCTTCCTCCTCGTTGAGCCGCGCCGCCCTGCCGCGGCGTTTTCTCACGGCGCCTGAAAAAGCAGGCCCCATGCCCCGAGTTAGCTCTGCAACGGGGCCCTCAACGGAGAGGGCTGTCCACTTCCGTGGAAACCAACTGTCCCTGGAAGCAGACCAGGCAGCTCAACCGCCCCAGTTGCTATCCTGCGCCGCCCCGGGCAACTTGGTTGCGTTCCCGAACAGGAGCTCGAATGCGTTGTACATCAGCGGCGAGCCGAAGACTCGCCGTCGTCGCACTCGGGGCGCTCATGTTGCCACTGGCGAGCGCGGCTGCGCAGCAACCAGCGGCCGCACCGCCCGCGGAGACTGGACCCAAGGTCGGCGAGATCGCTCCCGACTTCACCCTGCCCGGTGCGACGCGATACGGGCTGTTGCGTGACCCGGTGACGCTCTCGGGGCTGCGCGGAAAGACCGTCGTCCTCGCATTCTTCATCAAGGCGAGGACCCGCGGCTGAACGGTGCAACTGGAGGCGTACCGTGATCAGTACGCCACGCTCTTCAACAACGGACGAAACGTCGTGGTCGTCGGCATCAGCGTCGACCCCGACACGACACTCGCCAACTGGGCGCGAGAGGCCGACTTCCCGGTCGTGTTCGGCAGCGACGCCGATGGCAAGGTCGGCGCGGCCTACGGCGCGTACGACGAGGCACGAAAGATCGACAACCGCTCGCTCTATGTGATCGGTCCCGACGGGAAGATTGCCTACAAGACGCAGCCGTTCCGGGTGCTCGTCGCGGAAGCGTACACCGAGCTCGGGGACGTGATCGACAAGCTCTCACCGCCGAAGGAGCAATGACCCGCGCCCCGGCCCTGCCGGGGCGCTTCGTTTCGTAATGCCCGACGCTCGATCGATCATCCGGCGCGAGTTGGCGCTCCAGATTCACGCCGCGGCCGTAGCTGGCGTCGATCCGCGCCTGGTCACGTTAGGCGCGGTGTCGGCGCGGCTGCCCACGGCGCCGGACCCGACCTGGATCGTCGCCCTCGGCAAGGCGTCCGCTGCGATGGCCGGTGCCGCCGTTGACGCGCTCGCCGAGCGCGGCGTGGAGCCCGCGGGCGGCGTGATCGTGGGGCCCATCCGGGAACCGGCACCACACGAGCGCCTCGTGAGTGTCACGGGCGACCATCCGATTCCGGGTGATCGGTCCGTGGCCGCATCCGCAGCCATTGCCGAATGCGTGGAGCGAATCGGCGGGGCGGGCACCGTGCTGGTGCTGCTCTCGGGCGGCGCGACGAGCCTGGTGGCCGCGCCGGCGTCGGGGGTCGATGAACGCGACCTGATTCGGCTGTTCGAAGGGCTCCTCGGATCGGGTGCCGACATCACCGTCATGAACGCGATCCGAAAGCGGTTCACCCGGTGGGGCGCTGGCCGCCTCGCTCGCGCGCTCGCTCCGGCCCGCGTGCACTGCCTCATCGTGTCCGACGTCGTTGGCGACGACATCGCGTCGATCGGGTCCGGGCCGTGTGCGCCCGACGCGCTGGAGGCGAGCGACGTGTCGGCGCTCATCACGCGTCATGGGCTCGAGCCATTCGTGCCGCGCGCGTTGCGCCAACTGCTCGACGGCCCCGGGAGCGAGCTCGACTCCCCGCCGCACCCGCGCGACGACACGTTCGCGCGCGTGGAGTGCGCGATCATCCTCGGAAACAGAACGGCGCTCGAGAACGGCGAACGGCGTGCGCGCGAGCTCGGCGCGGCTCCGGTGAAGGTGGTCGCGGAACCCCTGGTCGATGATGCGACGTTCACCGCGCAACGCATTGTGGACGAGCTCATACGCTTCCGCGAGGCGGGGCTGCCGGAGACGAACGGCGCGGAAAACGGGTCGTCCGAGAAGGCCGAGTTCGCATGCATGCTCTGGGGTGGCGAGACGACGGTGCGACTGGGCCCCGGCCTCTCGCCGCCGGGTGGCCGGTGCCAGGAGCTCGCGCTCGCGGCGGCCGACGCACTCCGGGCCGAAGGTGACCGGGGCGCGGGCATCACCCTGCTCGCCGCAGGCACGGACGGTCGCGATGGGCCGACGGACGCGGCCGGTGCTGTCGTCGACGCCGCTACCTGGGACACGATTCGCGACGCCGGGCGCGACCCCGCCGAGGATCTGCTCGAGCATCGGTCGTACGCCGCGCTCGACGCCGTGAGCGCCCTGATACGCACCGGGCCGACCGGGACGAACGTCGGCGATGTCGTGGTGGGCATCGTGGAACGGCCGTCGCGCGAAGCACGTGAGCGCGGATGATCGCGCGGGCGCGGATGATTTTGCCGGCCGGTTAGCTTTCGCGCATGAGCGCGAGCCAGCCATTTACCGTCGGCCTCATTCAAGAGGCAATCAGCCCCGACGTCGCGAGGAATCTCAACGACGCAATCGCGAAGATCCGCGAGGCGCATGCCCGCGGGGCGCAGATCATCTGCCTGCAGGAGCTGTTCAATTGTCAGTACTTCTGCAAGGCACAGAAAGGCGAGCGGTTCGAGCTCGCCGAACCGATTCCGGGGCCGACTGTCACCGCGATGCAGGCGTTGGCGAAGGACCTCGAGGTCGTGATCATCGTGCCGATCTTCGAGCGCCAGGCCGCGGGGGTGTATCGCAACTCCGCGGCGGTCATCGACGCCGACGGCACGCTCATGGGTGTGTATCGCAAGATGCACATCCCGGACGACCCGCTCTTCAACGAGAAGTACTACTTCACGCCGGGCGACGCGACACAGGACGAGCGCTATACGCTCAAGGGCGCCGCGAACGGGTGGCGCGTCTGGAAGACTCGTTATGCCAACGTCGGCGTCCTGATCTGCTGGGATCAGTGGTATCCTGAGGCGGCGCGCATCACGTCGTTGTTAGGCGCGGACATCCTGTTCTACCCGACGGCGATCGGCTGGCATCCGTCGGAGAAGGAGGAGTTCGGGAAGGACCAGGTGGAGGCGTGGCGGACGATCCAGCGCGCGCACTCGATCGCGAACGGGGTCTACGTCGCGAGTCCGAATCGCGTGGGGTTCGAGCCCGAGCCGGGCACGAACGGGCTCGAGTTCTTCGGGCACTCGTTCGTGAGCGACCCCTTCGGCCGCATCATCGCCGAGGCGGGCACGGAGCCGGCGGTGCTGGTCGCGACGTGCGACCCGCGGGTCATCGAGGACACGCGGCGCAACTGGCCGTTCCTGCGGGATCGCCGGATCGACGCGTACGGACCGATCTTGAATCGGTATCTCGGGGACTGAATCGGGAATCGGATCGAGGGCGTGCCTAACGTGAGCCTGATGCGCAATGGCTGAGGACATCGACAGGGCTGGTGACATCGGGCCGATAGGCGGCGAGAGCGATCGAATCTCGACGTCCGCCCGGACCTTCGACCCTCCTTCGGCCGCCGCGCGGCGCGCCGGAGCGCGCTCGCGAACCGATTCCCGATTCCCGATTCCCGATTCCCGGCTGCGCATGCCAGCAGAGTGGGAGCCGCACGAGGCCACGTGGATCGCCTGGCCCCATCACGAGCCGGACTGGCCCGGGAAGCTCGCGCCCATCCCGTGGGTGTACGGCGAGATCGCGCGCGTGCTGCACCGATACGAGCGCGTCGAGATCCTCTGCCACGACGACGAGGTCCGCGAGGACGCGCGCGCAGTGCTCGCGGCGCACGGGGTCAGCCCCGACGGGTACCGCCTGCACCTCGTGCCTAACGACCGCGTCTGGCTGCGCGACTCGGCGCCCACGGGCGTCGTGGACGATAAGGGGCGCGTGGCTCTCGTCAACTGGCGGTTCAACGCGTGGGCCAAGTACGACAACTACGCGCGGGACGAGCGCGTCGGCGAGGCGATCGAGCGCATCACCGGGTTGCCGCGGATCGAGCCCGTGCGCCCCGACACCGGCGAGCGCGTCGTGCTCGAGGGTGGCGCGATCGAGACGAACGGCCAGGGGCTCTTCCTCGTCACCGAGGAGTGCCTTCTGTCGGATGTGCAGGTCCGCAACCCTGGCCTCTCCCGCGAGGACTACGAAGCGATCTTCCGCGCGTACCTCGGCGTCAGGCAGACCATCTGGCTCGGCGAGGGGTGCGTGGGCGATGACACCCACGGCCACATCGACGATATCGCCCGCTTCGTCGCGCCGGATGTGGTGCTCCTCGCGCACGAAGAGGATCCCGCCGACGAGAACCACCGCCGCTCGCTCGACAATCTGCGGCGCCTCGAGCTCGTCACGGGTGGTGCGCTGCGCGTGGCCACGATTCCCTACCCGCGACCGGTCTTCATGAACGGCGAGCGACTTCCCGCGAGCTACGCGAACTTCTACATCGCGAACGGCGTGGTGATCGTCCCGACCTTCAACGACCGCCATGACCGCATCGCGCTGAACACGATCGCCGAGCTCATCCCCGATCGTGCAGTCATCGGGATTCACGCCGTGGACCTCGTGTGGGGGCTCGGGACACTGCATTGTCTGACGCAGCAGCAGCCCGCACGCGTCAGCAGCGCGTGACCACTTACCTGGGTCGATAGGCGCGGGACGACGGCCCGTTCCCATTCTCCTTCAGGCCGCTGGCGCGATCCACGCCGCCGACGCGCTGGACATCTTTCGTTATCCCGTCCTCCGAGCGCCATCGCGCGAGTCGGCATCGCGACCGGTGGAGTGGGGAGAAGGCAGGAGGGGGATTTACAGGATTACCAGGATGACGAAGATGATTCGGGCAGCAGCGCGGTTGGTCTCGCCAGCGGACTGAAAGAGAGATGGGAACGGCCGCTCGGGACGCCACCATCCTCGAGAGCCGGTCCCCGAATTTCTCCGACCGCCCAACTCTCTCGCGCGCAGCGCGATCCGAACTGATCCGTCTCATCCGCTCGATCCGTATCCGTTGCCGACGAAGCCTGCCGGTCGCGGAGCGTTACGCGGCAGCCGCGAGGCGGGCCCGTGTGCCTTGCTGCTAGCTGCTAGCTGATAGGCGATAGCTGCCTCGCTTCGGTGTATATTTGGTGTACGCGCCTTCCGCGCGCCCCGTTGCTGGAGTTGCTGTGCAGACCCTCGAATCCAAGCTCGTTGTGCTCGCGGACGCGGCACGGTTCGACGCGTCGTGCGCGATCAGCGTCGCTGACGCAAAGCGCACTTCCCCGAATGCCGACCTGGGCATTTACGAGAGCACCGGCCCCGACGGCAGTCGCCTCGCCCTGCTCAAGATCCTCCTCACGAACGAGTGCATCTTCGATTGCTCGTATTGCGTGAATCGGAGGACGAGTGACGTCGCCCGTGCGCGGTTCACGCCGGCGGAGGTCGTCGCGCTGACGCTCGACTATCACCGGCGCGGGCTCATCAACGGCCTGTTCCTGAGCTCGGGGGTCATCGAAAGTCCCGACGCGACCATGGAGCAGCTCGTTCAGGTCGCGCGCACGCTTCGGCGGACGCATCACTACTTCGGCTACATCCATCTCAAGACCATTCCCGATTGCTCGCCCGAGCTCATCGAGGAGGCCGGTCGCTGGGCCGATCGGCTGAGCGTCAACATCGAGATGCCGCGCCAGGCCGACCTCGAGCGATTCGCACCGGAGAAGTCGCTGGTACAGATCACCAGAGCGATGGGTGTGATTCGGGACCGCATTGGCGAGGACGCGCGCCTCGTGCCGGATCGCGCCGACGCGCCTAACGCTGGGCTGAGCGGCCTCCATCACCGCGCTCGCGGATATCGCCGGTTCGCCCCCGCTGGACAGACGACGCAGATGATCATCGGCGCGAGCGATGCGACGGACGCCGAGGTGCTCTTCGCGGCAGCGTCGCTCTACGGTCGCGAGAGGCTCCGCCGCATCTACTATTCGGCGTACATCCCGGTGGCGGCGGCGGGGAGCTCGCTCCCCGAAGCGGCACCTCCCCTCATGCGCGAGCGGCGGCTGTATCAGGCCGACTGGCTCATGCGCGACTACGGCTACTCGCCGGGCGATCTCGCACCGCCGGGCGCGGAGAACCTCGACCTGACGATCGAGCCGAAGCTGGCCTGGGCGCTTCGCAACCCCGACCGGTTTCCTGTCGACGTGAATCGCGCGAACAAGGCCGAGTTGCTTCGCGTTCCGGGCTTCGGTCGGCGAACGGTCGACGCGATCGTCCAGACGCGCCGGCGCTCGCGGGTCCGTATCGCGGACCTCGGCGCCATGCGCGTCCCGCTTGCTCGCGCGCTGCCGTTCGTCGTGACGGCGGATCATCTCCCGCGCGAACTGCCATCGGGCATTCTCACACTTCCCGACCCGGTGCAGCGGCATCAGCAACTGGAGCTTTTCTCGGAGCCGCGGGACGCGAGCACATGACAACTCGCCGAGCTGCGAGCTCGGAGGCCAGCTGGAAGCTGGCAGGTTGCTAGCTGCAGCTCCGAGCTGGAACGCTACTGACAGCGGCTATCAGCTGGCTGCCATGCGGCCAAGTTCACAGCCTGGCAGCCACCTCGCAGCCTCGCAGCCACCAGCCCGGTTCCGATTCCGATTTCCGACACTGGCCATTCCCTTGCACTCCTCTGTACGCAGGGAGGTACCAGTGAAAATCACTTTGACAGGCGAAGACTCGATTCGGCTCGAGCCCATGGCCGGGCGGCTGACCATCGAGGCCGAGTCGGCGGATCAGGTCTACTCACCGTATCAGATGCTCGGCAGCAGTCTCGCCGTGTGCGCGTTCGGCGTGCTGCAGTCCTGGGGCTCGAACGTCGGCATCAGCGCCGACGATCTGGTCATCGACGTGTCGTGGTCGTTCGCCGAGAAGCCCCATCGTGTTGGGTCAATTGACCTGAGTTTCCGCTGGCCGTCGCTGCCGCCCGAGCGGCGCGCAACCGCCGAGCGAGTCGCCGCGCTGTGCCCTGTGCACAAGACGTTCACGCAATCGCCGTCGATGCGCATCCAGGTTGCTGCATGACGACTACCGTGACGCGCGAACGCGCGGGAGCGGAGACGGCCCCCGCGAAGACGGTCCCGGTCGTCCGCTTCACGGTGACGGGGCAGAGCGATGCCCCTCGCGTGGTGGACCCGCACCGTCCGTACACCATCGTCTACGACGGTGCGTGCAAGGTCTGTCAGGGGCTCGTCCGTCGCCTCGAGCAGTGGGACCGGGAGCGCGTGTTCGAGATCGTCCCATCGCAGCTCGCTGGCGTTCAGGCGCGGTTTCCCTGGATTCCGGCCCGGGCCTACGCGGAATCGGTGCAGCTGATTCGTCGCGACGGTCGCACGTGGCAGGGCGCGGCGGCGCTCGAGCAGATCATCGATCAGCTACCGAAGGGAAAGCTGATCACGTGGGTGTTCTCGATCCCCTTCGTGCGCCCGCTCGCCGAGCGCTTCTACCGCTGGTTCGCCCGAAATCGGTATCGGCTCGGCTGCGGAGAGCATTGTCAGTTTCGGCCGCTCGATCTGCAGTACGAGGACTGACCCCGCCGGCATCGCGCGGAGCTTTGCTGGGGGCTGCTAGCCTCAGCTGGCCGCGGGTGCTGCTGGCTGCCCGTTCATTCCGTGCTGAGGCTGCGCGCCCCCAACCGCGGTTCCCGGTTCCCGACAGTTATCCGTCTCTCATCTCCTCCCGACTCTCGACGTACGACGGGTCGCTGGCTCGTGAGGCGTTAGTCACCGTGTCGCCCGCGCGGGTCTCGCGGCGCACCTCGTGGTCTACCTGCCGCTGGGCAACGATCAGCCCCTCCAGCCACTCGTTCACTTCGCGCGCTTGGGTCTCGTCGAGCTTCTCCGAGTAGTGCTCCACACCCTTCGGGGTCGAGCCCTCGCTCTCCTTGATCACGCTCTCCACCGTCTGCCGCCACGTCGCGTTCTGGAGCCGTCCGCCGACGGGATTCATCACGAGCCAGTCGATGACGTTCGACGCGCGGTCGAATACCTGCACCTCGAATCGAACGAGCTCTCCCCGCTGCTCCGCGAGGAACCGCACCGCACCAGCGAGCGGGTGGCCGGACACCGTACACACCGTCATGCGTCGCTCGTCGAGCTCGACGATGCGGATCTGCACGTTGCCTCTGAGCGGGAGCGCGAGCGTGAGCGTCGTGCCGAGCTCGGGGACCTGCGGCGTTCCGGGTTCGGCGCCGACGTCCAACGCCCACGGCGTGCACTCGGAGAAGTGCGAGACGAAATGCGCGAACAGCTCCTCGGGGGCGAGCCGGCTCCCCGCGATGTCGGCCCAGAACCGCTTGCGCACGAGCGCGCCGACCCCTTCGCGAGGCAGTGACTCCGGCTGCGCGTCAGCGAGCAGGCGAAGCCCCTCGGACAACGACGTGCCGCGCAGTCCGAACACGGCCGTCAGCGCGTTGCCGTCCGGGGATTGCACGACGTTGCCTTCGCTCAGCATGGTGAGCTGGCCGACGTCCACCGGGACGTCGGCGCCTAACGCGTCCGCGGCCCGCAGCGCGAGCGAGGCGAGCGGCATCGGCACGGGAACACGGAGTGGCTCGCGTCCCGTGATGCGGGCCAGCCGCTTGACGAGCTCCTCGTAGGTCGTGACCTCGGGTCCCGCGAGCTCGAGGACGCGGCCCACGAGGTCGTCACGCTCCGCGGCCAACGCGAGCGCGGCGCCGGCGTCTTCGGCCCAGATCGGCTGAAACGGCTGGTCGCCGCCAGCGATCACCGGAACCGCCGGCAGGGCCCTGACCATCTTGAGAATGAGGGACACCTGCTCATCGCCGGTGCCATACACGTTCCCCGGCCGCACGATGAGCCAGTCGCCACGAAACGTGCGCGTGATCTCCTCACTACGGATCTTGGAACGATGGTACGGCGATTCGCCGCGGTCGGCGCCCAGCGACGACACGTAGATGAACCGCCGCACGCCCGAACGCTCCGCCTCTCGGACGAGGTGCTCGGTACCGCCGACGTTCACCTTCTCGAACGTGACGTCCGGCGGGGATTCGGTGACGATGGCGGTGAGATGAATCACGACCTCGCACCCCTCCGCCGCGCCGCGCACTTCGACTTCGTTCGCGACGTCGCCCGGAAACGCCTCGACGCGATGGGGCCACTCCTTGACGTCGTCCGCCGCGTGGCGGCTGAACAGGCGCACGTCGTGCCCCCGCTCGAGCAACGCGTCCACCGTCGCACGTCCCACGACACCTGTGCCGCCAGTCACAAGTACCTTCACTGCCGCCTCTCCGCCAATGACGTGCCCCCGTATGTGGCACACGGCAGGCCACGGTGCGGAGCGCATCGCTCAGAGCGACGGCGGTGACCGGACATCGAGCGACCTCGTCTTTCAGACGCCATCTCTACGTCCTGAAAAAAACGGTGAACGCACTGCGAAACAGCCTGGTAGCCTGCGCGATGCTGACGTTATCGGCGTGCGCGAGCGATGGAGACACCTATACCATCGCAACAGCCTCCCCGTCGAACGAGGCGTACGGGCTGATGAGCCGACAAGGCGTCGAGCTGGCGGTCGAGACGATCAATCGGCGCGGCGGCATCCAGTCGCGCCGTCTCGCGCTCCTGAAGGTCGACGACGAGGGGACCGGCGCGAAAGCCGCCGCGGTGGCGCAGGAGCTGGTGAATGCCGACAGCGTGCTCGCCGTCGTGGGCCACGCGAACTCGAGCGCGACCGTCGCCGCCGCGCGCGTGTACGACGGGCGTCTGGCTGCCGTCTCGCCGAGCGCCAGCTCGCCGGAACTGACGGGGCTCTCGTCGTGGGTCTTTCGTGTCATCTCGAGTGATTCGGCGAACGGGCAGGATCTCGCGCGCTTCGCTACGGCACTCGGGCACTCCAAAGCCGCCATTCTCTACGAGAACAACAGCTACGGGCGCGGCCTCGCGGCCTCGTTTCGCCGCGCCTTCAAGGGCGAGATCACCGCGCTCGAACCCATTGCCGTCGACGGCAAGGAGGTCGAGCCCTACCTGGCGTACCTCCGGCTGCACAACCCCGGCCTGATCTTCGCCGCCGGGAGCGAGGCGTCCGGACTCGAGATTCTGCGCGAGGCGCGGCGCATGGGGCTCGCCGCCGACTTCCTCGGCGGCGACGGCTGGACGGGGATCACCACCGACACGGCCGCAGCCGAGGGCGTCTTCGTCGCGACGCCGTTCACCGCCGAAGACACGCGCCGTGACGCTCAAGCATTCGTCCGGGCGTTCCGCGCGAAGTTCGGGCACGACCCGAACGGGTTCGCCGCGTTGGCGTACGACGCCACGATGGTCATCGCGGCGGCCATCGAACAGGCCGGCGGGGACCGCAAGGCGATTCGCGACTACCTCGCGTCCATGACCGAGGGCCGAGCCTACGACGGCATCACCGGGAAGATCGCATTCGAGTCGACCGGCGATGTCGCCGCGAAGCCGCTCGTGATGACGCGCGTGCAACGCGGTGCGCTCGTCGTGCACGAGGGAGGTCGCGAGTGATCCGCCTGCCTTCCCTTCGGCTGGACAGCATCCGCCAGCGGCTCCGGGTCGGATTCGGCATCCTCATCGCGTTGATCCTCACGGGCGGACTGATCGGCCACTCCGCGCTCTCGGACATGTCATGGGTCATCCGCGGTACGCTCGCGGAGGTGCAGGACGAGGCGTTGCTCTCCGCGCGCCTCTCCGCCGCGGTCATGCGCGAGCTGTCGGCGGCAACGGCATATCTCGAGAGCCGCGACTCATCGGCACGCGCCGAATTCCAGCGACTCAGCTGGGAGACGCATCGCGTGCAACAGGAGATGAACAAGCGACGCGGACAGATCGCCGAAGAGGTGACGCTGATCGCGAACGTGGACGCGCGACTCTCGGGCATCGAGATCAAGTACGCGACGGCGCATCGGCTTACCGATCTGGGGCGCGAGGCCGCCGCGCGAGGGCTGGTCGAGCGCGCACGCGGCGAGGTGACGGCGCTGCTGTCAGACCTGGAGAATCTGAGCACGCTCGAAGCCGCGAAAGTCGCGGCGGCATCCGAGCAGCTGCGCGAGGAGAACGATCGTCGCGCGCGCCTGCTCGTCTTCGCGGTGATCCTCGCCGTCATGCTCGCGCTCGCGATCGTCGTCAACACGGTGCGCGCGATCAGCGGCCCGCTTGCCCACCTCGTCGCACACGCGCGAGAGCTGAGCAACGGCAACCTCGCGGTGCGAACGGCGGAGAAATTCCCCGGCGAGTTCCGCGACCTCGCAGCGGCAATGAACTCCACGGCAGAGTCGCTCTCCCGCGTGGTGTCGATCGCCTCGATGACCGCCGAGGACGTCGCGATGTCAGCGCACGACCTCTCCGAGGTGTCAACGCAGATCTCGTCGTCGTCGAGCCAGATGGCAACGTCCATGGCGGACATCACCAATGGCGCCGAAGGGCAGGTTCAGCAGCTCCGGTCCATCGACGATGCGCTCCGGACGATTCGCGACAGCGCGGAGGGCGTTCTGTCGGGGGCCGAGGTGGTGAATACGCTCGCGGGCTCGATCGAGGAGTCCGCCCGCGCGAAGCGCACCGAGATCGAGCGCGCGATGGAGATCCTCGGCAACGTGCGGGCGTCGGTGCAGGAGGCCGCGACGGAGGTCGTAGTGCTGAATCGGACGGCCGAGGACATCAACAAGTTCGTGGCGTCGGTGAGCCGCATCGCCGAGCAGACCGACCTGCTGGCGCTGAACGCGGCCATCGAGGCGGCCCGTGCCGGCCAGGCGGGGCGCGGTTTCGCCGTCGTCGCCGACGAGGTGCGGAAGCTGGCCGAGCAGGCACAGGCGGCGGCCGACGACGTCGTGCGCCTGACGAGCGTCGTCACCTCGCGCGTCGGCACGACGACCAAGGCAATGGAGGCGGGGGCCTCACGCGTGGGCGAGATCGAGCGCGTGTCGCGCGACATCGACGGCGCGCTCCGAACCATCACCGCGGCCGCCGAGCGGACGCGCGATGCTGCCGCGAGCGTCACAAAGGCCGCCGAACGCAACGTGGACGTCGTGTCCACGGCGGCCCGCGGCGTGGAATCGATCGCCCGAACAGCCGAGAACCACGCCGCCGCCGCCCAGCAGGTGAGCGCCTCGACGCAGGAACAGAACGCGGCGTGCGAGCAGATGAGCTCCGCATCGGCGCAGCTGCTGGCGGGATCGACGCAGTTGCGGGAGCTGGTGGGAGGATTGAAGACGTAGCAAGCAGCGATCAGCTAGCAGCTATTAGCTATGGCTTTACCATTTCTTTGCATCGAACACACTGTCCGCTATCTGCTCATTCACCCGCACATCCGCGTACTCCTCCCTGAACACCAGCCGTCCATCGCGGTAGCGGTGCACCTCCGTGGCCATCGTGAATCCGCCGATCGTGGTGAACTTCGTGAAGCGCACGTCCGTCACGATGTCGCGCGCGCCCACGCGCTCGTTCTGCACGATCCGGCGCGCGATCAGGCTGTCCGCGTCCACCCAGAACTGGCTCGTCGTCGAATCATACTCCACCGCACCGACGACGTACACGGGATGGCCCTCCAACGTGTCGCGACGCAACTTCGTCAGATCGAAACCGAGTGAGTCCACGAGGTGAACGGACCGTTCGGCCGGAAGCGCATAGACGTCGGCGGTGAGGAGGAGAAACACGTTGATGCCCGGCTGCGAATCGAGCGCACGGCCGTTGTCGAACGTGTGAATCCGCGATCCGTCGAACAGCACGCCACTCCGGTCGTTCAACGGGTAGTAGTCGATCCGCAGCTTGCCGGGCACCGCCACGCGCCGGCGCCACTGGCTCTTCCGCTCCCCGCGACCGGCGTACTGCGTGTTGTTCTGCGTGAGCGAGAGCGTCCGGTAGTATCCACTGTCGTACCGAGCTCGCATGGCGCCAAGAAGCGATCGGCCGTCCGTGATCGCTGGGGTATCCGGTACGGGCGAGCTCGACGGCGTCATCACGCGCCTCGAGCAACTCGCGCTCGCGGCGATCGCGAAGAGCGCGAGCCAGGGTGCAACGCGCGTCATTGGGTGACTTCCGTCGTTGAGAGTGACGGTTCGACGACGTGTGCGACCCGTAATACGTACCACGCGAACGGCTCGTCGGCTAGCTTGTCGAGGCGCCCTTTCTTCCCCTCTTTCGCGTGCCCGATCGTCCTGCGGTACTCCTGCTCAGCGGCGGACTCGACTCGACGACCCTCCTCGCGCTCGTATCCGCCGAGGGCTTCGCGGTCCACGCGCTGACGTTTCGCTACGGCCAGCGCCACGCGCACGAAGTGAACGCCGCGCGCCGCATCGCCGAGCGGTACGCGGTTCGACAACACGTGGTCGCGGACATCGACCTCCGCATGTTCGGCGGCTCCGCACTCACGAGCGACACGCCCGTGCCGAAGGACCGCTTGAGCGGCGACCCGGCGACGTCCGCAGCCGGCGTGCCGATCACCTACGTGCCGGCGCGCAACACGATCTTCCTCTCGTTCGCGCTCGCGTGGGCCGAAGTGCTCGGCGCGCGAGACATCTTCATCGGCGTCAATGCGCTCGACTACAGCGGGTATCCGGACTGCCGGCCGGAGTACATCCGCGCGTACGAGCGCATGGCGAATCTCGGTACCCGCGCTGGCGTGGAAGGCACGGCCCCAATCCGGATCCGCACACCGCTCATCGACCTTTCGAAGCGCGACATCATCCAGCTCGGGCAACGTCTCGGCGTCGACTACTCGCTTACCACGAGCTGCTACGACCCTGACGTTGACGGAGCGGCGTGCGGACACTGCGACGCCTGTCAGCTCCGGCTCCGCGGCTTTCGCGAAGCCGAGACGTCGGATCCCGCCATCTATGTATCGACGGACCCCCGGCCGCTGGCCGGCGATCCGCAGGCGTAAGCGCGAGCGATGGCGTACACGGTCAAGGAGATCTTCTATACGCTCCAGGGCGAGGGCGCGAATACCGGTCGTCCGGCGGTGTTCTGCCGCTTCAGCGGCTGCAACCTCTGGACGGGGCGCGAAGCCGACCGCGCGGACGCCGTGTGCACGTTCTGCGACACCGACTTCGTGGGGATCGGCCCCGACGGCGGGAAGTTCGCGACTCCCCATGCGCTCGCGGATGCGGTGAGCCATCGGTGGCCGTGGGACGCGAGCCTCGGTGCGCGTCCGCTCGTCGTATGCACCGGAGGCGAACCGCTGCTGCAACTCGACACGCCGGCGATCGACGCCCTGCACTCCGCGGGATTCGAGGTCGCGGTCGAGACCAACGGAACGCGCCCCGCCCCGCCCGGTCTGGATTGGATCTGCGTGAGCCCGAAGTCGACGGCGCCGGTGGTGCTGACACGCGGCGATGAGCTCAAGCTCGTGTATCCTCAACCCGACGCGCCCCCTGAACGCTTCGAGTCGCTGGACTTCCGTCACTTCTTCCTGCAGCCCATGGATGGTCCGGACGTGGATGCCAATACAAAAGCAGCGGTCGCGTACTGTCTCGCGCACCCGCGCTGGCGACTGAGCGTGCAGACCCACAAGACCCTCGGCATCCGATAATGCGGCTATTCAAGGAATTTTCGTTCGAGGCCGCGCATCGCCTGCCTAACGTGCCCGAAGGGCACAAGTGTGCGCGCCTGCACGGCCACTCGTTCGCCGTGCGCGTGACGATCGAAGGCCAGGTCGGCGAGGAAAGCGGCTGGGTGATGGATTTCGCCGACCTCAAGGCCGCGTTCGGTCCCCTCCATGACCGACTCGACCACCGGTATCTCAACGAAATCCCTGGACTCGAGAACCCCACGAGCGAGCGGCTCGCCCAATGGATCTGGCGCGAACTTTCTCCGGCGCTACCCGGACTGGCCGAGGTCGAAGTCCGTGAGACGTGCACCACGGGGTGCGCCTACCGGGGAGAGGACTGAGGCCCCCGGCGCACCGCGTTGACCCGGTGGTCAAACGAAGACCAATGCCGGCCCGGCAACCGTATGGCTGAGCCAACGTGTCTAGTGATACGTTGACGCACGAGCTCGGGCGCGCGGCGCGCCTCACAGCTCAGTCCCGTTCGTATCGTCATGGCACGAGCACTCGGCGCAAGGAGACGTCGCTGGCAGTCGGTCGCGGCCCGATTCGGCGCCGTCGTGCTCCTGTGCGCCCCGGTCGCAGCGCGAGCTCAGACCGACGAGGGAGACGAGGACCTGCTGCGCGAGGCTCGGCCTTTTTCCGCGTTCAGCAGTTCGGCGGTTGCGATGCGCGATTCCATCGTTGCTCTCGCCCGCGCGCAGATCGGGACGCCGTACAAGCTTGGCGGGACGACTCCCGGACGTGGCTTCGACTGCAGTGGCCTCGTTCGCTACGTCCTCGGAGCACTCAGGGTAGCGCTCCCGCGCACCGCGGCTCAGCAGGCGACAGTAGGGGCCGACCTGCCAAAGGACACGACGCGGCTCCGCCCGGGGGACCTGCTCACCTTCGGGAAGGGGAACCGAATCACCCACGTGGGCATCTACGTCGGGAACGGGCGCTACGTACACGCCAGCACGACCGCAGGGCGCGTAATCGAAACCTCGCTCTCCCGAACTCGGTCGCCGCTCGTGCGATCGTGGCGGGGTGGGCGACGGGTGGTCGTCGACGCCGATCCGGTCGACACCACCCCCGCGCCTGGGCGCTGAACACCGGCTGAACCGGGGAATCCGGCGCTGAACACTCGAGGCCGGTGTGAATCCTCACCGGCCTTTCGTGCGTTTGGACACGTGCTGCCAGTCCAGTCGACCGTCCGGTTATGGGACACCGCTTCCCACATCTGGGCGAGGGCCCGACCAGCGGGACGAGTCGCCACTGGTTAAGTGCATAGTCTATATTAGCTTACGCTAGTGGGCCCGTGGCACGGTCCTTCCTTTGGGACCTTTCGAACTGTTCGTGCTTTCTTCTTGTCCAATCGAACGCTTTCAAGGATCGCACTTTGGATATCAAGCGCGAGCCGCCCAAGAAACGCGGCAAATACATCATGATAGGCGCCGGCGTGATCGTTCTGGCGATCACGACGGTGATGCTTGGCAACCTCGAGGCACGTCCACCCTCCGTTGACCGTGCCACGCTGTGGATCGATTCGGTCCAGCGCGGCACGTTCACCCGTCAGGTTCGCGCGCCGGGCACGCTGGTGCCCGAGCGAATCCGATTCGTCGTTGCACAGACTGCCGGTCGCGTGGAGGCACTCCCCGTCCGGCCCGGTGTCCCGGTCGAGCCGTCCACCGTGATCCTCGAGCTGACCAACCCTGACGTCCAGCTCGAGGCGCTGAACGCCCAGAGCGCCGTCGCGAACGCGGAACAGCAGTACGTCACGCTGAAGACGTCGCTCGAATCGCAGCGGCTCCAGCAGGACGCGGCTGTCGCGAACGCCCGGGTGGCCTACCAGAACGCGAAGCGTGACTTCACGACGTTCCAGGCGCTCGACGAAAAAAAGCTCGCGTCGGCGCAGGAAGTGGCGCGTGCAAGGGACGTGATGACGGAGGCCGAACATCGCCTCAAAGCCGAGGAGCAACGCCTCAAAGTGAACACCGACGCCATCGAACAGCAGCTTCAGCTGGCGCGAGCCAACATCGACCGGCTCAACGCGATCCTCCGCTTCCAGCTGGAGCGCGTGGCTTCCATGAAGGTACTGGCGGGCGAGAGCGGTCAGTTGCTGTCCCTCGGTACGGGACAGCAGGAGTTGCAGCTCGGTCAGTACGTGCTGGCGGGGCAGACGCTCGCGACAGTCGCGCAGCCGGGGCGGCTCAAGGCCGTACTGCGCGTCCCCGAGACCCAGGCAAAGGACGTCGCCATCGGTCAGAAGGTGGATATCGACACGCGTGCCGGCGGTGGGGCGGCGAATTCCGGCATCATCAAGGGCCAGGTCAGCCGCGTCGATCCGACGTCGGTGAACGGCACGGTGACGGTCGAAGTCCTGTTTGACACGCCGGACAAGCTGCCCCCGGGCGTACGCGCGGACCTCAGCGTGGACGGCGTGATCGAGATCGAGCGGCTGGACGACGTGATGCACGTCCAGCGCCCCGCCTATGGTCAGGCCGAAAGCACGGTGGGCCTCTTCAAGCTGGACCCGGATGGCAAGACGGCGACGCGCGTCAACGTGAAGCTCGGTCGCAGCTCGGTGAGCACGATCGAGATCGTCAACGGCTTGCAACCGAAAGACAAGGTCATCGTGTCAGACATGTCGCAGTGGGACAATGTCGCGAAAGTCCGAATTCAGTAGTTCCATTTCTCGTTAGATCCCTCGGGCGCGAAACCGTGGACGCAACGAAGCGGTAATGGTTGGAACGCCACGACACCGTACGAATCACCCCAAGCTCACCCTCACCTCTCCGTCCATGGCCACTCAGTCCGCAACGTCGCCCTCGTCCCTCGGCTCGATGCCCGGCGCCTCCGGCGAAGCGCTGATCAAGATGGAAGGGATCAAGAAGATCTTCTATACCGATGAGGTCGAGACGCACGCGCTCTCGGACATTCATCTCGAGATCCGGCCTGGCGAGTACATCGCGATTTCCGGCCCATCCGGTTGTGGCAAGACGACGCTTCTCTCCATTCTCGGTTTGCTCGACACCCCAACCGACGGCAGCTATATCCTGTCCGGCGAGTCGGTCTCGAGGCTGTCGGCGGCCGACCGTGCGCGCATTCGCAACCGGCAGATCGGCTTCATCTTCCAGGCGTTCAACCTGATCGGCGACCTCACGGTGTACGAGAACGTCGAGCTGCCGCTCACGTACCGCGGGATGTCGTCGTCCGAGCGCAAGACGCGCGTGCAGAACGCCCTCGAGCGCGTCGGGATGTCGCACCGCATGAAGCACTATCCCTCGCAGCTCTCCGGCGGTCAGCAGCAGCGCGTCGCCGTTGCCCGCGCTGTCGCTGGCGACCCAGTCATCCTCCTGGCGGACGAGCCGACGGGTAACCTCGACTCGACGAACGGCGAGGCGGTGATGGAGTTGCTTCGCGAGCTGCACCGTGGCGGCGCGACGATCTGCATGGTGACCCACGATCCCCGTTATGCGCGCCACGCCGATCGTTCGATTCACCTGTTTGACGGTCGCGTGGTGGAAGAGACGATGTCCGAGACGGGAACCGAGTAATGACAGGTGGGTGGGACTCGAGGCTGGGAACCCGGCAGAGCCGGGCTCGCGGGCTCGAGTCCCGTGCCGCGACTGCGGTCGTGGCACTGCTCGTTCCGGGGTTGCTCGCGGGTCAGGATGTGGACGCGAACGGCCTCCGCCTCTTCGAGGCGGGCAAGTTCAGGGAAGCGAAGACGGTCTTCGAGCCTGCGTTCAAGGCGAATGCGGGTGATGCTGGCGCCGCGTTCTACCTGGGACGCATCGCCCTCGAGGAGCGGAAGCACGATCGGGCGATCGAGTACTTCGAGGCAGCGACCAGGCTCGACCCCCAGAACTCGACGTACTTCCTGTGGCTGGGGCGCGCGTTAGGCCGCGAGGCGCAGCGCGCGAACGTGTTGCGGCAACCCGGCCTCGCGAAAAAGACGAAGGCGGCCTGGCATCGGGCGATCGAGCTCGATCCCGACAACCTCGATGCCCGGGCCGACCTGATTCAGTACTACGTGCAGGCCCCCGGATTCCTCGGGGGCAGCACGGAGAAGGCGCTGGAGCAGGCCGAAGAGATTCGGAAGAGAAACGCGCTTCGGGGCTACCTCGAGCTCGGCGCACTCTACGAGCGCGAGAAGCGCCTTGCCGACGCCGAAATGGCCTACCTCGGCGCCGCGGCCGAGCCGTCCGATCGGCACGTCGGCAAGTACCGGCTCGGCGTGTTCTATCAGAACACGGGCGCGTTCGAGAAAGCATTCGACCTGTTCGAGGCGATGCTGGCGGCGGACTCGTTGGAGTACGGGGCACTGTTTCAGATCGGGAAGACCGGCGCGTTGTCGGGGCAGCGGCTCGCTCGGGCGACGGAAGCGCTGCACGCATATCTGAATACCACACCCGGCCGCAACGACCCATCGCTCGCCGCGGCGCACTGGAGACTGGGCATGATCCACGAGAGACTCCAGGACGTGCCACGCGCGAAGGCCGAGTACGAAACCGCAGTGCGACTCGACCCCACGTTCAAGCCGGCAACCGAGTCGCTCAAGAAGCTCACGTAAACACGCACAACCCCTCACGGTCACCGACAAGGGCACCCTGCCGCAGGCGCCCTGTACCCGGGGTACATCCGAAATCGGCTCATGGACACGATCCGCCAGGACATCCAGTACGCCATCCGATCGCTGCTCCGATCGCCGGGCTACGCGCTCGTAGCAATTCTCTGTCTGGCACTTGGCATCGCGGCGAACGTGACGGTGTTCACGCCGGTGAACACACTCCTGCTACGTCCGCTTCCCTTCACCGACCCTGACCGCGTGATGAACGTCTACACGACGCTCGCGCGCGAGGGACGGTTCGAGGGGAGCTGGTCGTACCCGGACTATCTCGATTTGGGAAACGCCGGCGGGGCATTCAGCGACGTCGGCCTGGTGGTCGAGCGAGCGTACAACATTGGTGGTCTCGACGAGCCCGAACGCGTCGAAGGCGCCCGCATCACGGCCTCGTTGTTTCCACTTTTGGGCATCAGGACCGCGCTCGGTCGCCATCTGCGCCCCGACGAGGAAGAAGCGGGCAAGGTCATGCTCATCAGCCACGGCCTCTGGCAGCGGAAGTTCGGCGGCGATTCCTCGGTCATCGGGCGGGCGCTGACGGTGAACGGGCAACCGTACACGGTCGTCGGCGTCGTGCAGGAGAAGATCCGTTTCCCCGAGCTCGCGGACGTCTGGCTCCCACTCGAGCCCGGCGAGGCGAAAGCGCACCGCGAGTGGCGCAGCTACGACTTCATCGCCCGCCTCGCGCCTAACGTCACAGTCGACCAGGCGCAGGCTCGGATCGCGGCGGCCATGCGCCAGCTCGAGGAGCGGCACGGGGACACGAACAAGGGGTGGACGGCGTGGATGGAGCCGCATCGGGAGAACGTCGCGCGCGACGTACGGCCAATGATGCTCATCATGCTCGGCGCGGTGGCGTTCGTGCTGCTCATCGCGTGCGCCAATGTCGCGAACCTCATGCTGGCGCGAGCGACGGGCCGCCAGCGTGAGATCGCCGTCCGGCTCGCGCTCGGCGCCGGTCGTCGCCGCATCGTGCAGCAGCTGCTCACCGAGAGCATCCTGCTCGGCCTCGTCGGCGGCGGCGTTGGCGTGCTGCTCGGGGCCTGGGGCGTGGATGCGATCGTCAGCCTGCTCCCGGAGAACATGCCGTTCTGGATGGTGTTCGACATCGACGGCCGCGTGCTCGCGGCAACGATGGCCGTGTCGGTCCTCACCGGCATCATCTTCGGTCTCGTGCCCGCGCTACAGGCATCGTCACCGCGGCTCGGTGAAACACTCAAGGACAACAGCCGCTCCACGACGGGCGGCACGCGAACGGCTCGGCTGCGAAGCACCCTGGTCGTCACCGAGCTGGTGCTGTCGGTGGTGCTGCTGATCGGCGCGTCGCTCATGATCCAGAGCTTCCTCCGAATGCGCAACGCGCGCCTGGGCTTCGACCCGAACCGCGTGCTGACCTTCCAGATGTCGCTCGAGGGCGGCCGCTACGCGACCGACACCGCCCGCGCCGACTTCTACCAGCAGTTGAGCACACGACTCGCTGCGCTACCGGGAGTCGAGCACGCGGGGGGCGTCACCTGGCTCCCGGTTCGCTCCTGCTGCAGCTGGATCGACTACGAGCCCGTGGGCAAGACGTACGCCGACGGCGATCGGCCTAACGCGTACTACAATGTCGTCACTCCGGGTTTCCTGGACGCACTAGGCATTCCGCTGCTCGCCGGGCGAACGTTCCTGCCGCAGGACGGTCTCGCCGCGCCGCGCGTCGCGATGGTTTCCAAGGCGTTCGCCGACCGCGAGTGGCGCGGCGAGAACCCCATCGGGAAGCACGTGCGCTTGAGCGTGAACGACAGCACGCCGGTGGCGATCGTCGGCGTCGTCGGCGACTTCCTGCAGGATAGCCGGGTCACCGAGGCGACCCGGCCGCACATCCTCGTCCCGCACGCACAGACGGGCCGTCGCGGACTGCACCTCGCAGTGCGAGCGGAGGGAGACCCGGCGGCACTCGTGCCAGCCATCCGGGCCGAGATCAAGGCAATGGACCCGGATCTGCCGCTCGCGGAGCTCGAGACGATGCCGCGCGTGATCGCCGAGCGGATGTTCGAGCCTCGCGTCTACGGGTTGATGCTCGCGATTTTCGCGGGATGCGCGCTGGCGCTCGCGGTCATCGGTATCTATGGCGTCATGGCCTACTCGGTCGCGCAGCGCACGCACGAGTTCGGGGTGCGCATCGCGTTGGGAGCGCGGCCTCGTGACGTGCTGTTCCTCGTCCTGCGCGCCGGCGTGCGCCTGGTCGTCATCGGGATCGTGATCGGCGTTCCGGCTGCATTCGCCATGGGTCGCGGCCTCCGCGGCCTTCTCTACGGCGTCGGAGCGAGCGACCCGGCGACCTTCCTCGGCATCCCAGCGCTCCTCGGCGTGGTCGCAGTGCTCGCGAGTATGGTCCCCGCCCGTCGCGCCACACGCGTGGAGCCGATCGTGGCCCTGAGAAACGAGTGAGGCGGGCCGGGGGCGGCGACGGAAGCTAATTTTCCAGCCATCAGCCATCAGCCATCAGCTCGATTCCCGATTCCCGATTCCCCATTCCCGATTCCCGACATGTGGACGTTCCGAAAAACCGCAGACGCCGAGCAGGCGCAGACCGGCACCGTCGATGCGCCGATCGATGCATCGCGCCCCCTGCTGTCGCTTCGCAACCTCGAGAAGGTCTACGAGACGCCGGCGGGAAAGAACTACGTGCTCCGGCGCATCACCATCGACGTCCAGCAGGGTGAGTTCCTCACCATCATGGGCCCGTCGGGCGCCGGAAAGTCCACGCTGCTCAGCATCGTCGGCATGCTCGACGGTGCGTGGACCGGCGAATACATGTTCCTCCACCATCCGATCCACTCGCTCAACAACAAGGAGCGCGTGGCCATCAACAAGCAGTACATCGGGTTCGTGTTCCAGCAGTATCACCTGCTGGATGATCTGACGGTGGCGGAGAACCTCGACGTGCCGCTCTCCTATCGGAACATCAAGCGAGACGAGCGGGCATCGATCGTGGCCGACATCCTCGACAAGTTCCAGATGGTCGGGAAGAAGGATCTGTATCCGCGCCAGCTCTCCGGCGGCCAGCAGCAGCTCGTGGGTGTCGCGCGGGCCGTGATCGCGAAACCACGATTGATCCTCGCCGACGAGCCCACGGGCAACCTGCACTCCACGCAGGCGAAGGAGATCATGGAGCTGTTCCAGAAGCTGAACGAGGGAGGCACGACGATCGTTCAGGTGACACACTCGGAAACGAACGCGGCGTACGGGCACCGCATCGTGAATCTGAAGGATGGTTGGGTCGTGAGTGACGTGAGGTTGAGGTGAACCAGCTAACAGCCATCAGCTATCAGCTATCAGCAAAGCGAGAACCTTCGGGATGCCTCCCTATCGGAGAGGGGCTTCCCGACGGTGTACGCCTTGCTGATAGCTGATGGCTGATGGCTGATGGCTTTCTTATGACTCCCCCCAAACCCCGTCTCCTCATCGCCGACGACCAGCCGGACGTCCTCGAGGCTCTGCGCCTGCTCCTCAAGGCCGAGAACTACGAGATCGAGACGGCGAAGTCGCCCGCCGGCATCCTGACCGCCCTCGAGGCGCGTGACTTCGACGCCGTGTTGATGGACCTCAACTACGCGCGCGACACGACGTCGGGACAGGAAGGGCTCGACCTCCTGCACAAGATCCAGGCGCTCGACTGGACGCTCCCGGTCGTCGTCATGACCGCGTGGGCGAGCACGGCGAGTGCCGTCGAAGCTATGCGCCGTGGGGCGTACGACTACGTCGAGAAGCCGTGGGAGAACTCGCGCCTGCTCGCCATTCTCCGGAACGCGATCGAGATGGGGCGCGCGCTCCGAAAGAGCCAGCGGCTCGAGAGCGAGAACCAGACGCTTCGCCGCAACGGGATGCCGCAGATCATCGCGGATTCCGCGAAGATGCGTCCCGTGCTGCAGTTGATGGAGCGCATCGGCCCGTCCGACGCGAACGTCCTGATCACCGGCGAGCACGGCACCGGGAAGGAGCTCGTCGCGCACTGGCTACATGCCGCGTCGCCGCGCGCGCCGCGCAGCTTCGTGGCGGTGAACATGGGCGGCCTGTCCGAAGGGGTGTTCGAGAGCGAGCTGTTCGGCCACGTGAAGGGATCGTTCACCGACGCGAAAGCCGACCGCATCGGCCGCTTCGAGCTCGCCGACGGCGGGACGCTCTTCCTCGACGAGATCGCGAACATCACGCTCTCGCAGCAATCGAAGCTCCTGCGCGTGCTACAAACCGGCGATGTGGAGCGCGTCGGGTCATCGAAGGCTCGCCACGTGGACGCGCGGGTGCTCTCGGCCACGAACGCCGACCTGCACACGGAGGTCGCGACCGGACGGTTCCGCGAGGATCTCCTCTTCCGCCTCAACACGATCGAGATCCACCTGCCACCGCTGCGCGAGCGACGTGAGGATATTCCCGTCCTCGCGCAGCACTTCCTCAAGCGGCACGCGGGGCGCTACCGCAAGAACGTGCACGGCTTCGACGCCGGGGGGATGCAGTCGCTGCTCGAGCACTCGTGGCCCGGCAACATCCGTGAGCTCGACCACGCGATCGAGCGAGCCGTGTTGCTGGCGCAAGGTGATCTCGTTCGCGCCGGCGACCTGGGGCTGCGCGCGTCGGTGCCGGGAATGACGCCGCGGATCGAGGATCTCACGCTCGACGAGGTCGAGAAGCTGGTCATCCAGAAGGCGCTGAGCCGGTTCGACGGCAACGTGAGCCAGGCAGCAAAAGCGCTGGGATTGAGCCGCAGCGCCCTCTACCGGCGACTCGAGACGCATGAGATCTGACGAAGGCCGGCGGCTCGGGTGGCTGACTCACGAGCGCCGCGTCTTCGTTCTCACGTTGGTGGCGGGGCTTCCCGCCGTTGTCCTGTCGATCGTGCTGCTGGTGCGCGGCGACTATCCCCCGAAGGTGACGTGGACCTTCGGGACCCTCGTCGTCGGCTGCTGGCTCATCATGTCGTTCGTCGTACGCGAGCGCGTCATACGCCCACTGCAGACGCTCTCGAACATGCTGGCCGCGCTTCGCGAGGGTGACTTCTCGCTCCGCGCGCGAAGCTCACTGTCCGATGACGCCCTCGCGCTCGCGTTCCTCGAGGTCAACACCCTCGGGACCACGCTGCAGACGCAGCGGCTCGGTGCCATGGAGGCGACGGCGCTCCTCCGCACCGTCATGGCGGAAATCGACGCCGCCATCTTCGCGTTCGATGCCGACAACCAGCTCCGGCTCGTCAATCGTGCAGGCGAGCGCCTCCTCGGCTCGCCGTTCGAGCGACTCCTCGGCCGCACCGCGCACGCGTTAGGCCTCGAAGGGTTTCTCTCCGGCGATTCCCCGCGGGTCCACGACCTCGTGTTTCCAGGGCGGAGCGGACGGTGGGAGGTCCGCCGCACGACGTTTCGGCAGGACGGCCGCCCGCACACGCTCGTGGTGATCTCGGACCTGAGCAAGACCCTTCGCGAGGAGGAACTCCTCGCCTGGCAGCGACTCGTCCGCGTGCTGAGCCACGAGATCAATAACTCACTCACGCCGATCAAGTCCATCGCGGGAAGCCTCCTGACGCTGCTCGAGCGAACACCGCGGCCATTCGACGCCGACGACGATCTGCGTGGTGGGCTCGGGATCATCGGGTCGCGCGCCGAAGCGCTGTCGCGCTTCATGTCCGCCTACGCGCTGCTCGCCCGACTCCCTGCCCCGCGGCCGCAACCCGTGGATGTAGGAATCTGGTTGCGGCGTGCCGCGGGGCTCGAGACACGCGTGCCGGTCCACGTGCAGCCGGGCCCGCCTCTCGTCATCAAGGCCGACGGCGACCAGCTGGACCAGTTGCTCATCAACCTCGTCCGCAACGCGGCCGACGCCTCGCTGGAAACGAACGGCGGTGTCTGCCTCTCCTGGTCTCGTGAGGACGGCCACGTCGATGTCGAGGTCGTGGATGACGGGCCGGGGCTCGCGACGACCGCGAACCTCTTCGTGCCGTTCTACACGACGAAGCCGTCGGGGTCCGGCATCGGGCTCATACTCTGCAGACAGATCGCGGAGGCGCACGGTGGTGTGCTGTCGCTCGAGAATCGGCCCGATCGCCGTGGCTGCGTCGCGCGGCTGAGGCTCCCCGTCACGTTCCGGGGTGGGCTCGAGTAGGCACGAGCCTTCCGCCGGGCTTGCCCGCACCCTAGTCTTGCCCGGCGCCTCCGCCTGGTGAGTTCACCCCTGTGAGCCTCGATCCAACCGTTCTCCGCGAGCGACGCGGGAAGTACGTCGCGTGACTACCCCGCCTAACGGTGCGGGGCCGGCCATCGCGCTCGAGACCGTCGTGCACCGCTACGGGGCGACGGTCGCGCTGCGCGAGCTCTCGCTTACGGTGGATCACGGCGAGGTGTTCTCCCTGCTCGGGCACAACGGCGCCGGAAAGACGACGACGGTTCGCATCGTGAACGGGCTCCTGGCGCCGGCGTCCGGCACCGTCCGCGTCTTCGGTCGTTCACCGCTCACCGACGGCCCCTACGTTCGACGGCGCACCGCGGTGCTCACCGAATCGCCGACGCTCGACGACCGGCTGACGGCGCGCGAGACATTGCGCGCATTTGCCGGGATGTACGACGTGCCCGCATCAGAAGCCGAGCCGCGCGTGCCGAGGCTGCTCGAGGAGTTCGGCCTCGCGGAGCGCGCGAATGACAAGGTGGGGAGCTTCAGCCGCGGCATGAAGCAGCGTCTCGCCCTGGCCCGCGCGCTCGTGCATGACCCGCAGCTGCTTTTTCTCGACGAGCCCACCGCCGGGCTCGACCCGGTGGCGACGCATCAGTTGCACAGTCTCGTCAGGCGCCTCAGCCGCGAGCGCGGCTACACCGTCGTGCTCTGCACACACAATCTCGTCGAGGCGCAGGCGCTGAGCGACCGCGTCGCGGTGCTGGGACGCGGCTCGCTGCTCGCTATAGGGACTCCGGCCGAGTTGGCGCGGCGCATCGCGCCGCGTCTCGAGGTGCTGCTCGAGGTCGACCCGTCACGCACGGACGCGGCGATTGCAGTCATCACGGCGCTCGACGGCATGGCGGCATCGATCGAGCGACGCGGCGTCGTTCGCGTCGAGGGCGTCGCCCGGGACCGGATCCCGTCCATCGCAACCGGCCTCGTGAACGCGGGGATCCCGCTCTTCCGTCTCGACCCGCACGAGCCGTCGCTCGCCGACGCCTACTTCGCGCTGCAGGCCCCGCCGTCATGAACTGGCGCATCATTCGGGCGATCGTGCGGCGCGACTTGCGGCTCGTGCGCCGGAGCAAGGCGATCATGACGCCCCTGATCGTCCTGCCGGTCCTGCTCATGATCGTGTTCCCGATGCTGCTCGCGTTCCTCCCCGACATGCTCGCCGGGGAGGGCGCGCAGGCGGCGGAGATTTTCCAGCAGCTCCCGGCGGGGCTGAAAGGTCAGTTCGGGGAGTTCACGCAGGAGGCGTGGCTCCGGCTCGTTCACTCGCAACTCCTCGCGCCCCTCATGCTCCTCGTCCCGTTCATGGTCGCGAACGTGATTGCCGCGGACGGCTTCGCTGGCGAGCGGGAGCGCAAGACACTCGAGGCACTGCTCTACACGCCCGGCACCGACGCCGAGCTGTTCACGGCGAAACTGCTTGCCGCGTGGATCCCCGCGATCCTGATCGCGTTCGTCGGCGCGACGATCTACGCGATCATCGTGAACGTGAGTGCGTGGCCGATCGTCGGGCGAGTGTTCTTCCCCGATGCGACGTGGCTGGTGCTCGTGATCTGGATGGCCCCCGCCTTCGCAGCGCTCGGGCTGGCGGGGATGCTCCTCGTCTCACTGCGCGTGCGGGGTATGCAGGAGGCCACGCAGCTGGGGGGTCTCTTCGTGCTTCCGGTGATCGCTCTCGTGGTTGCGGAGGTCCGGGGCGCGGTGCTTCTGGGGCCCGCGATGGCGATCGTCATTGGGACGCTCGTCTGGGTGATCGCGGGCGTCCTGTTGTTGTTCGGAGTAAAGAGATTCAAGCGAACGACCCTGGTGGGAAAGCTTTAGCGGCTGTGCTTCCGTCAACGTCTCCCCTCCAATAGCGTAGATGACGTCAGATACCTGATATGAGGTGGTTATGCCGGTGGTTTCTCTCAGAGCTCGCACCCGGTGTTGGCTCGTTCTCGTCCTCTCGGCGCCGCTTGCCGTCGCCGCCCAGCAGCCCGCGCAGGCGCCAAACGCCGTCGCGACCCCGCAGCCGAAGAAGCTGACCCTCGAGACCTACTTCGATCTCGAGGACGTCCAGGGGCCACAGCTGTCGCCAGACGGCAAGCAAGTGATCTATACGCGGCGGTGGGTCGACAAGCTCAACGACCGCTGGGAGTCGTCGTTGTGGATCATGAACGCCGACGGGTCGCGGGCCCGCCACCTGGTGGACGGGTCGAACGCGACCTGGTCGCCCGACGGCAGCCGCATCGCGTATCTCGCCCGCGGTGAGCCGACCGGGACGCAGGTGTGGGTGCGCTTCATGGACGGCGACGCTGCCCCAACGCAGATCACTCGGCTGACGGAATCGCCGTCGGACATCGAGTGGGCGCCCGACGGCAAGTGGCTCGCCTTCCGCATGCTCGTTCCCGAGCGGGACGAGTGGCGTCTTCCCATGCCCGCCGCGCCGAAGGGCGCTAAGTGGGTCGAGCCGCCGCGCGTCGTGACGCGGCTCAACTACCGTCGTGACCGCCAGGGGTTCATCGATAACGGCTTCCGCCAGATCTTCGTCGTGCCCGCGGACGGCGGCACGGCCCGGCAGGTGACGAGCGGACCGTGGGAGCACGGCGCCCCGCAATGGATGCACGACGGTAAGGCCATCGTGTTCTCGTCCCTGCGCACCGACAACGCGGAATACGCGTGGCGCGAGTCCGAGATCTATGCCGTCGACGTCGCGTCCGGTCAGGTTCGCCAGCTCACGAACCGCAAGGGGCCGGACAGCAACCCCCGCGTGTCCCCAACCGGCAAGTACATCGCGTACACCGGCTTCGATTCGACGAACGCCACGTGGCAGGACTCGAAGCTTTACGTCATGAATGCCGACGGCTCGAACCGCCGCGTGCTGACTGAATCGCTCGATCGGTCGCCCGGTAACCTGACGTGGGCGCCGGACGAGAGCGGGATCTACTACACGGTGCAGAGCGAAGGCTGGCAGAACGTCTACTTCTCACCGCTCGCGGGTGGCGCGCGGCCGGTCACGAAGGGCCAGCACATGCTGAGCATCTCGTCCATGGACCGGTCCGGCAACCTCGTGGGCGTCATCTCGTCGTCGCACGAGCCTAACGACGTCGCGATCTTCGGCGCGCGCAACCCGACGCCGCGGCAGATCACCGCCGTCAACGACGACATTCTCGCCGGCAAGACGCTCGGTGAGGTGGAAGAGATCTGGTATCCGTCCGTGGACGGGTTCCGCATTCAGGGGTGGATCGTGAAGCCGCCGGACTTCGACGCGAAGCGGAAATACCCGCTCATGCTGTCGATTCACGGCGGGCCGCACTCGATGTACAACGGCGCGTTCAACTTCGCGTGGCAGGAACACGCCGCGAACGGCTACGTGGTGTTGTACACGAATCCGCGGGGATCAACGGGGTACGGCAGCGCGTTCGGCAACGCGATCAAGAACGCGTACCCGGGGAAGGACTACGACGACCTCATGGCTGGCGTAGACACGCTCATCGGCCGCGGCTACATCGACACGCGGAACATGTTCGTGTACGGCTGCTCGGGCGGCGGCGTGCTCACGTCGTGGATCGTCGGCAAGACCGATCGTTTCGCGGCGGCGTCAGCCAACTGCCCCGTCACGAACTGGATGAGCTTCGTCGGCACGACCGACGGTTCCAGCTGGTACAACAACTTCGAGAAGTACCCGTGGGATGATCCGACCGAGCACCTGAAGCGTTCCCCACTCATGCTCGTGGGCAATGTGAAGACCCCCACAATGCTGATGACGGGCGTGAACGATCTGCGCACGCCGATGGGGCAGACGGAGGAGTACTACCAGGCGCTCAAGGTCCGGAAAGTCCCGACGGCCATGATTCGCTTCAACGACGAGTGGCACGGCACGTCGTCGCGGCCGTCGAACTACATCCGCACGCAGCTCTACCTGCGGAGTTGGTTCGAGAAGTGGTCGAAGAAGGGGGACAACGTCGCAATCCAGTAGCTCCTCGACCGCACACCCCGAAAACACGACGCCGGCGTTAGGCCGGCGTCGTTGCTTTTCCGGGAGGTTGCGCGGGAGGTTCCGCCGGTGCCTTCGGAGCAGGTTGCGATGCTGGCGGTCGAGTCGTGCGCCTCGTTGCCGGCTTGGACGCCGGCTTCTTCGCCTTCGCCGCCGAATCCGCCGGCTTCGCGCCATCAGGGGGCTCCAGCAGCTTCGCCGACAGCGCTACGGCGCGGCGCACCTGTGCGACGAACACGTCGGCCTCGGACCGCTCGATCGGAACCGTGAACCCGCCGAGGGGGTCGTCGGAGAAGAAGAGCGCGTATTGCGACTCACCGGCGGTGACTTTCCGGGTGAGCGCCATTGTTGTGCTTGTGCCGGCCTCGTCGATATCTGAGCGGTAAGTCCGCGGCGTGTTCGAGCGGCGTACACGCGCCCGCAGCATGCGCGCGGTCGAATCCACCCACGCGCGGGCCGCCATTGTTCGGAGTTGCAACAGTACGGTCTTGCTGGGACCGGCCGCGGCGACCTCGATGAACCCGTCGTTGCGGGCGTTCACGATCATCCCGGCATCGCCGAAGACGGACTTCGCGATAGGCACCCGCTTCACCGCCGGCCGATTGGCTGCGGCTGCCTGTGTCGCGGCCGTGTCCCCCTGGGCCTGTGCCGGCGCGGCGCCGAATGGAACCGCCAGCGCAGCGCCGGCGATGGCGAGCCGAATCCAAACTTGCGACGTCATGGGACTCTCATTCTCCGAGAATGGCGCTCGGCCGTTCGCGGGCAGCAGCGGCGCCGTCCCGTACCGGCCGTGTTCGTAGTAGAATTCTCCCGACCCCGGTGGCGCAACCCCGGGACCGATAGCCGAATGATACCCCGGGACCGTCCCCGGGCTCCCGCTCGTTCAGGAGAGCTCCTTCGTGAGTGTGAAGATACCCGCCGACGCGCTCGAGCGCGGGTCGGCCGCAGCCGTCGCGGCGACGCTCCCGGCCCGGCCCACGGCCCGGCCAATCCGCCGAGCAGCGTTGCTCGTGTGCGGCACGCTGTCGCTCGGCCTCGGCGTCCTCGGGATCTTCGTCCCCCTCCTGCCCACGACCTGCTTCCTCCTCGTCGCCGCGTGGTGTTACGCGCGGAGCTCGCAGCGCCTCTATGACCGCCTGATGCGGGCGCGCTGGATCGGCGGATACCTTCGCCGCTATCGGGACGAGCGATCGATCCCCATCCACGTGAAGATCGCCTCGCTCGTGATGATGTGGATCACGATCGGGTACTCGGTCCTGGTATTTCCGAACATGGCCGTTCGTGCCGCACTGCTGGTCACGGCCATCGCGGTCACGTGGCATCTCTATCGGTTGCCGGCCGCCAGGTAGCCAGGCGGCACCGCGTTTGAATCGAGAGTCGACGCACACCAGAGCTACGTAGGCAATCTGGCGCTTCGACGTCATCGTCACGATTTTGATGCGTCGGGATGTCTGATTCACCAATCGACCCGAGGGCAGGATGACCCCACGATCGATCCGTCGATTTCTGTGCGTTCTCGCCGTTCTGGCCGTACCGGCTACCGTGCGTGCGCAGACCGGCGCGGTGGCCGGTCGCATTACCGATAGCACGACCGCCACGCCACTTCCTGGCGCGACCGTACGCGTCCTCGCGGGCACCAACACCGTGGGTCAGACGACCACGGGAGAAGATGGATCGTATCGAGTATCCAACCTGGCTGCGGGTACGTATGACGTGTCGATCACACGACTCGGCTTCAGTGCGCGGCGAGTCGCGCGCGTCCAGGTGGTCGAAGGCCAGACCGCGCAGCTCGATGTGCGGATGACGGAGATCGTCACGCAACTCAACCCGGCGGTCGTCACCGCGTCGCGGCGCGAGGAGAAGATCCTCGAGGCACCGGCGTCGATCTCGGTCGTCGAGACGCGTGAGATCGAGGAGCGGCCTTCGATCACGGTTGCCGACCATCTTCGCGGTGTGCAGGGAGTGGATGCGACGAGTGGCGGCATCGCGCAGACGAACATCGTCACGCGCGGATTCAACAACGCGTTCTCGGGATCGCTGCTCACGCTCCAGGATTATCGCTTCGCAGGAGTACCGTCCCTTCGCGTGAACGTGCCACTCCTGTTCACCGGTACGAACGAAGACATCGAGCGATTGGAAGTGCTGCTCGGCCCCGCGTCCGCCCTGTACGGGCCGAACAGCGCGAACGGCGTGCTGCATGTGATCACAAAATCGCCGTTCAGCTCCGAGGGCACTACGCTCTCGATCGAGGGCGGCGAGCGATCGATCATGCGCGGTGCCGTCCGCCACGCGAACGCGTTGAACGAGCGGTTCGGGTACAAGATCTCGGGCGAGTACTTCACCGGGAAGGATTTCGAGGTCGATGACCCGGCAGAACCGGAGTTCTTTCCCGCCTCGGCGCCGCCAGGGCGCGCGGGTGAGCCGGTCAGACGCGACTTCGACGTCGAGCGCTTAGCCGGCGAAGCGCGCATGGACGTTCGTCCGTTCGAGGGGCTGGAGTTCATCACGACGTATGGCCTGAGTCGCATCGTCAACGCGCTCGAGCTCACGGGCACGAACGGAACGGCGCAGGCGAAGAACTGGACGTATCAGAGCATCCAGCAGCGCGTGCGTTTCGGGAACCTCTTCGTTCAGGGGTTCATGAACTTCAGCGATGCCGGGAACGAAGACGCGACTGATCTTGGCGGTACGTACCTGCTGCGCAGTGGTCAACCGATCGTAGACAACTCACGTGTCTACGCGGCACAGATCCAGCACTCGGCCGATCTGTGGGACGAGCGCGAGAGCCTCGTCTACGGTATCGATTACATCTTCACGAACCCGCGGACCGGAAACACGATCAACGGGCGGAACGAGGACGACGACGACGTCACTGAAGTGGGCGCATACGTGCAATCCACGACGCGCCTCACGCCGATGTGGGATCTGGTCGGCGCGCTCCGCGTGGACAACCACAGCGTGCTCGACCAGACCTATTGGTCGCCGCGCGTGGGCGTGGTGTTCAAGCCGCGCGAGACGCACAACATTCGCGCGACGTACAACCGGGCGTTCTCGACGCCGGCCAACTTCTCGTTCTTCCTCGACCTGCCGCAGGCGACACTCCGCCCGGCTGTACCGTACGACATTCGCGGGCTTGGCGTCCCGTCGTCCGGTTTTTCGTTCCGGCGGAACTGCGCGGGCGTGGGGAATTTCTGCATGCGGTCGCCTTTCCCCATCGTCGGCGCGAATCCAGCCGGCCCTCCGGCCAGGGGGCCCAACGAGGTCGTGGACGCCGATGCCGCGCAGTATTTCAGGACGTTCGTCGCAGGAAGAGCGCAGGACATCGGTACACAGCTGGTGCAAGCGGGCGTGTCGCCGCAGAACGCGCAGCTCATCATCGGCGCGTTGCTGGCGGCGAACCCGACGGCCGCGCAGGTCTCCACGCAGCTTCGCCTGTTCCGGCCACCCAATCGCGCGAACCCGAACTTCGAGTTCGTGCCGGTCGACCCGTCGAGCATTCAGGACCTGTCGCGCCTCAAGGCCACGATCACCGATCAGTTCGAGGTCGGCTACAAAGGCATTCTTGGCAACCGTGCCCGCCTCGCGGTGGACCTGTGGTACGCGCGGAAGCAGGACTTCACAACGGCCGCGCAGAACGTCACGCCTAACGCGTTCATGAACGGCCAGGAGCTCGGCGCGTTCATCGGTGGGATTCTCGCGCAGCAGGCCCAGCTCGGGCGCATTCCGCCCGGGGCCATCCCCGGGGTAACCAGCGAACTGACGACACAGCTCGCCTCGATCCCGGTAGGCACGGTCGTTCCAGAGAGCCCATTGGCCAACACGCCCGACCTGTTCTTCAGCTACCGGAACATCGAGGAGACGATCGACCTCTACGGAACGGATGTCGCCGTCGACTACCTGATCAACGACCGGTTCAGCGTCATGGGCACGTACTCATGGGTGAGCGATGTCGTGTTCCCCGAGATCGTCAGTGGTATCGACACTCTCCTGCTGAACTCGGCTGACAATAAAGCCACGCTCACGGGCCGCTACCGCGACGAAGCCGTCGGCGTCAGCTTCGAGTTGCGTGGACGATACCAGAACGCCTACGCGGTCAACTCAGGCGTGTACGTCGGGAACGTTCCGGTCAACGCATTCCTCGACGCGAGCTTCGCCTGGCGCTTGCCGATTCGGGGGCAGAACGTCACGTGGTCCATCAGCGGCACGAACATCACGAACAACAAACGCATCACCTTCGTCGGAACGCCCGAAATAGGGCGGCTCTTCCTGACGAAGCTTCAGTACACGTTCTGATCGCGAGCGGGACGACTGCTCGACGTATTCCCAGACGGCCGCCGCCACTCTTCGAGTGCTCGGGCGGCGGCCGTAGCGCGGCTGGCATCGGTCCAGCGGCCTGCTCTGCCTGACGCGCCATGACGCACCCGCTTCTCGATCCGTCGCACCAACCGATCGTCGGCCATCGTGGGAACGCGGCCCACGCACCCGAGAACACGCTCGAGTCGTTTCGTCAGGCAGTCGCCCTCGGTGCCGATTGCATCGAGTTCGACGTGCACCTCTCCGCCGATGGCGTGGCCGTCGTCATTCACGACGCGACGCTCGATCGCACGACGGACCGCGCTGGCGCGGTGCACGCCCTCACCGCCGACGAGATCAGGTCAGCCGACGCGGGCGCGCGGTTCACCCGCGATGGCCGAACCTACCCGTACCGGGGCCAGGGACTGCACGTCCCGACGTTCGAGGAGGTGTTGCGCGAGTTTCCCGACGTCCCACTGCTCATCGAGCTCAAGACGCCGCGCGCATCGGCCGAGACGCGCCGTCTCATCGAGCGCTACGGAGCACAGTCACGGTGTATCGTCGAGTCGTTCGACGCTCGCGCGCTCGACCCGTTTCGTGGCTCGGCCATCCCCGTCGGGGCGTCGAGCAGCGACGTGAAGCGGTTGCTGCACCGGGCACTCACCAGATGGCCAGTGCGGTCGCTCCCGTACTCGGTCATGTGCATTCCGCGCTGGCTGCGCGGCGTCCGTGTGCCGATCGCCTCGCTCGTGGCGGTGACGCGCCCTGCCGGTTGCCTCGTCCACGTGTGGACGATCAACGAGCCGCACGTCGCCCGGGGGCTCTGGCGCGTGGGCGTGCATGGCATCGTCTCGGACGATCCGGGCCTCCTGATCGAGGCCCGCGCGCGCGCCTAGCGTCCCAATCGGGGTCAGATTCGAATATCATCGTTCTGTTGCGCCGGGTCGGCGAAAATGCTCCAATCCCTTTGTGCTCCCACCCGGTTGCCGCCTCGGGGCACACCCGCGTCAAGCCGCGGAGAGCGGCTTTCGCACCTATGGTCCGGGCGCGGGGCCGGTCGGAACTACGATTTGGCGGATGACGCGGAAACGGCCGAATCACGGCTCCGCACTGACGCCACCACGTGGCGACGGCCGCGGCCTTCGGCATCCAGAACAGACGGAAAACGGATGAGGGGAATGCTGGGGATCGCTCCTCATCCGGGACCCGCCCTCACGCCGGGAGCGTGAACTGATGGAAACTGCTCAGGGGCCTAGCGCTGGCTGAACGAAGGATCGCCCGGCCGGGCGAACTCGATGCTCCCCTGGAACGACTCCACCGCCACCCGCGCGCTCCCCGTGCCGAGCGCGAACGCCGCCCGCCGCTGAACTCCGGCGTTCCCGCCTGATGCCAACACAGGCACTGCGAACTTGCTCGACACGCTCCCCTCGTACGTGACCGCCGCGACCGTCGCGTTCGCATCCTCGGGGATCGCCACGACGATCGCCCCGGTATGCGTCGCGAACCGGTAACGACCACGGTCCTCGATCGCGCCGTCGTAGCTCACGCGTCCGTTCACCGTCACAGCCTCGACATCCGACGACTCGATCCCCTCCAGCTCGATCGAGCCGTTGACCGTCTCCGCAACGATGTCGCCGCGAACGTCGCGTAGATCGAGCCCGCGGTTCACGCCGATCACTTCGATGCGCCCGCGGGCGTCTCGAACCGAGACAACGCCCTCGACGGACTTGAGCGAGATGACGCCGTCGCCGCCGCGCAGAGACACGTTGCCCTGCACCGTGTTCGCCGCCACCGGCCCGCGGACGCCTTCGACCGTGATCGCCGTGTATGTGCCACCCAGGTCCAGCGCCGCGCCACTCGGCACCGTGATCTCGTAGTCCAGCGGCGCCGACGCCCCAGTACGCGCTACGGTCGCGATCGAGAGGGCCGACTCGTCCCCCGTGATCCGAACCTCATCTCGATGCCCGCGGCCCGCGATCACCCGAACGGCATTCCGGTCCCACCCGCGGACCGTGATCGACCCCGCAAAGTTCTGCACCTGCACGCGCGCGTCGGGCCGCACCGCAATGGTCGTGTCGGTCTGCTTCCCGCACGCTGCGGCCGGGAACGCGACGATTCCCAGCAGCACTCGGCGCATCGTCGCACGAATTCGGGCCGCGCTCGGAACCCGCGTCATGTCCGCGGCGTCGTGATCGCGACAGCGTGTCGCAGCAACTTGAGCTTCCTCTGCATCGTTGCGACGAGATACTGGTTCAGGTACTCGCTCCCCGGATCCTGCCGGAGCGCACTGTCGGCCTGGGCGATGGCGACGTCCATGGCGCGAAGGTTCTCCTCGATGACCCGCATCGTCTCTGGCCGGAGCGTGCCGCGTCCCGCCTCGAGTGCGCGCTCGAGATCGTTCGCCGCCTCGCGATAGGAGGCGACGGCTACTGCGGTGAGGCCAAGCGCTCCCGAAGCGGGGGCTGCTGGAGTGACGCGCGGAGTGGCCTCACGGACGACTGGCGTCGATCCGCCGCGGGACGACGTGATCGACCACGTAACGCCCCCCGCTATCACCGCAACAAGCCCGGCGGCGGCCGCGAGTCGCCCGAGGGTGAAGGACACGACGATCGGATGCCGCGCCCGCCGCACGCGAGCCGGCGCGCGCGCAGCCTGCTCCACGCGAGGCCAGAGGTCGTGCAATGGTGGTTGATACCCACGGCTCTGCGCACGTGCCACCACACGTACGAGCTCGTCGTGCGTGGTCCGACACTCGGCGCACGACGCGAGGTGGTGCTCGAGCGCCCGGCGATCCTCGACGTCGAGCTCGCCGTCGATGTACTCCGAGAGACGGTCGCTCCACGGATCGAAGCTCGTGGTCATGTCGCGCCCTCCGCGAACGACGGATGATCGGCGTTAGGCATCGAGGTACCTCCTGAGCACCATGCGCACACGGTGCAGCTGCGATTTCGACGTCCCCTGCGCGATGCCGAGCATCGCGGCGATCTCGTCGTGCTTGTACCCCTCGATGTCGTGGAGCACGAAGATCTGCCGCATCCCAGGCGGAAGCCGCCGCAGGGCGGCCTCGAAATCCATTTCGAGCTCCGGCGTCCGCCTCGGCGTCGAGAGCGTGTCGACGAGGTCGGCGTCGTCCACGTGGCGGCGAGCGCGCGTCGCCACGACCTCACGCCGCGAGAGAATGACGTTGATCGCGAGGCGAAAGAGCCACGTGCCGAACGCCGAATCGCCGCGAAACTGGCCGAGCCGCTGCCAGGCGCGCACGAACACGTCCTGCGTCGCATCATCGGCCTCCTCCGCGCCGAGCATTCGCGCGGCGGTGGTGTGGATGCGCGCAACGTGCCGTCGATAGACCCGCTCGAAGGCACGCACATCCCCTGACGCCGCGGCGGCCACATCCGACGCGTCTTCACCCGCCGCCTCGCTTTCGGAGCTGTCAGAGCGTTCGAGCGGTCCCGCGTCCGAGACCGTCCCCCGCGGTCGACCCATGTGTCCTTAGGATAGCTCCGGCGCGGCGATGGTTGCATCGGGCTGCGGCCGTTCCCTCCGGCCGCGTGCTCCGCGTCGCCTGTGGAAGGCGCACTGCCGGACCCGCGTCAGGTGCCCGTGCGTACGAGCCAGCGCGCCACTGCCTCCTGCATGCACCGGTCGCCCGACCATGCGCACACGATCGGCGCGCTCCCCCTGATCTGCTTTCCGATCGCCGGCGGGGCGAAAAGCAGAATCGCAGACTCACGCCGGCGCAACGTCGCCGCCTCGCACGCGCGGGCGACGGCATCGAGCGTTGCCGGTCGGTACGCGACCTCCTCGCGCTCGTCCCGCATCTCGCCGAAAAGCGCGACGTACACGGGCGCCGTACCGTCGGGTGAGACCTCGTCGGACACCGTCACCATCACCCCCGCTGACTCGAGCGCCTGAGCGACGACGGTTCTCGGGTGCGACGACTCGTAGGGTGCGTCGTCATCCACGATCACGAGCTCCACCGCCTTCCCGAGTCGAGGGGGTGCCCCTCGCACCATGGCCAGCACGCGTTCGGCGAGCTGAAGCGCCCAGGCGACGTCCGACCCGCTCACGCGGCGGTAGTCGGTTTGTGGGGCTGCCCACTGTGCCCATTTCAGGCGACGTCGCCGCGACTGCTCGATGCGATCCTCGTAGAGCGGACCGTCCCGGACGCACCGCTCGAGCGTCTCCACGAGGGATTCGAGGTGCGATGGCCCGAGGAGCACGTCGCACCCGGCGTCGAGCGCGCGCATCGCGACGTCTGCCTCATCCTCTGCCGCGAGCGGACCGCGGGCCTCGAGCACGTCGCTCGCGACCAGCCCCTCGAACCCGTACTTCTCACGCAGCAGATACCGGAGGATCACGCTCGAGAACGTGGCCGGCGATTCGCTCGCGTCGAGCGAGGGGTAGCTCACATCGGCCACGAGCATCGAGGCCACGCGCGAGCTGATCGCGGCCCGGAAGGGCTTGAACTCGTGGTCGAAGAGCACGTTTCGTGGGACGTCCACGGCCGGCGTACCATTCGACCGCGCCTGGACGACGCGTCCAGCCCCAGGGAAATGCTTCGCACACGCCAGCATCCCCTCGTGCTGACACGCTTCGATCCACTGGGCCGCGATCGCGCCGACGCCGTCCGGGTCGCCGCCAATGGCATCGATGGCCGTGCGCACGCTCGTGGCGCTCATCTGGAGGTCGCAGAGCGGTGCGAATCCCCAATTGATCCCGATCGGGCGGGCCTCGCGCGCGGTGAGCTTCGCGGCCCGCTGCACGAGGTTCGCGTCGCCGAGCCCCGCGATGGCCGCGAGAGGCGGCAATCCCGTCGTTCCGAGGAATTGCTGCCCCACCCCCCGCTCGAGCTCCGCTCCGATCAGGAGGGGGATCTTGGACGCCTGGCGCAGGTCCTTCGTGAGGGTACGGATCTCGGCCTCAGGGCCGCCGTGCAGCACGAATCCGCCGACCCCCAGCTCGAGGGCCCTCGAGATGCGTTCGCGCTCCCCGTCGAACCCTGTCGTCGCGTCCCAGCGAATCGCGGGGACGAGCAGCTCCGCGACGTTACCCATGGGCGCGTAATCTGATTCGCCCGCGCCCGCGAGGCTACCGCAAGGGCCCGCTGGAATCTCCGATCCTTGACCGCCGGGACAACGGCCCCGTTTTTCCAGCGGTCACGCGCACGCGCGTACGCGACACTCTTTCGGCCGAATCGCCCATGCCAACTTCAATCGCAGCGCTGCACCCGCAAGTCGTTCACTTCGTCGTGGCGCTTCTGATCGTGGGCGTGCTGTTCCGCGTGGTGGCGTTGACGGGCCGCCTCAAATGGACGGGCCCCGCGGCCACCACCCTGCTCGTGATTGGCGGCGCGGCAACATGGCTCGCCGTCGAATCGGGCGACGCCGCGCACGGTCCGGTGGAACGAATTCCGGGCGTCCGCGACGCCGTCGAAGAGCACGAGGAGTGGGGCGAGCGCACGCGAAACCTGTTTCTGGGCGTCGCGGGATTGGAGCTGCTGGCGCTGGCCCTGCGGGGTGGCGGCGCGAGGCTGGTACGGACGGTGTCGGGGCTGGCGGGGCTCGCGGGGATATACGTCCTCTACGAAGCCGCGGAGCACGGCGGCGAGCTCGTGTACTCCTACGCCGGTGGCGTGGGCGTTCGCACCGGCAATCCAGAGGACGTGCGCCGATTGCTCACGGCGGGGCTCTACCACGAGTCGCAGGCCGCGCGCCAGGCGGGCCGATCGGACGACGCGAATCGGCTCATTCAGTTGATGGTCGAGCGGAACCCGACCGATGCGACGACACGGCTGCTCTGGGCCGAGTCATTGCTTCTCGATCGAAAGGACGCGGCGGCGGCGCTCGCGGCGCTCGACTCGGTGACGGTCCGTGCCGACGACGCCCGGTTCCGACCGCGGCGTGACATGCTCGCCGCGGACGCCCTGCGTGCGTCGGGGCGCGTGGACAGCGCACGCACCCTGCTCACGGCGGCCGCGGCGCAGTTTCCCGCCAACGTTAGGCTGAAGGCGAAACTGGACTCGCTTCGTTAGGCGGGAATCGGGGTCGGAGTCCTAACGCATCGTTTCATTGCCGCTGCGTTCGAACGGTTGGTTAGGACTCTGACCCAGACTCTGACCCCTAATCCACCGCGGAGAACCCCTCGCGCGCCTCCGGCCCGGCGTGGCGGCCCGGTCGAAACGGCGATGGCGCGGATGAGGCGGAAACGGCCGGGATCACTATGTCGGAATTGGGAATCGGTCCGACGGAAACCTCAGGCCGAACAATGAGAACCCTCGGGATGCCCCGTTCGACACGGAGGCATCCCGAGGGTTCTTCCGATTCCCGATTCCCGATTCCCGACTACTGAACGATCTCCGCGAACCCCCGCTCTTTCGCGCGCACGATCGTCGCCGAGCCCTTCGCGGCGCGCTCGATCGCGCAACGCGAGAACTGAATCTCGGAGTTACCGGACACGCTGGTGTTGTCCGTCGTGTAGGTGTTACCGGCGAACGCCGAGCCGGTGATCTTGTTTCCGTTACCGGTCGAACGAATGTCGTCGCGCACGATCATGATGCCGTTGAACTCGAATCCACCTTGCATCTCCAAGTCGCCGTTCACGAGCAGCACACCCTGTCCGCGCGAGTTCGACTGGATCTTCAAGTTCCCGTTGATGAAGACGATCGGGAAGTAGTCCGCGCATGCGGTCGTCCGGTCGGGATCGCCCCAGTTGTTGAGGTCGCCGTAATTGCAGCGGCCCGAACCAGTCACTGAGGGGAGCGTCTTGTAGTTGCCACCTGGCAACTTGATGTCGGCGTTCGCCGTCATCGTTTGCCAGTTCTGGTCGCCATACTTGTAGTAGGTGTTCGTATCGGCCGCGGCCGGGTTCTCTGACTGCGCCGGGTCGCCGAAGATGCGCTGCGTCTCGCTCGCGTTCTCCGGGCAATTTCCATTGCACACCAGTGACGTATCGGGAGCAGCGACGCCGGGCATGGCGGCGCCTGTAGCCGGGCAGAGGCCCGAGCTGGCCCACTGCGCCGGCACGACGTCCGTACCGTCCACCTTCGAGCTCCCCTGCACTTCGACCTTGCCGCGCACCGTCAGCGCGCCGAGGATGTTGAAGTTCGGATACGCGAGCCGGTAGATGGAGCTGACCTTGTGATGCGTCGCGACCGAGCCTGACGTCCCACCCGCGTAGCCGTCCGACGTCACCCAGAACGTGTAATCGTCGAGACGCGTGACATACCGAACCGCGTACCCGCCGCCGTCGATGTTCAAAATGTCCGGGCCGAACGTCGCGCCATTGGCCACCGTGAGGTTCAGGCTCTTGAGCCACCCCTGGATCGGCTGCGTCACGCCCGCCTCGGCAGCGGAGTAGGCGCGCTGGTCCATCAGCGAGTTACGCCCGAGGCGATACTCCTGCGTGGACGTGAAGAACGCGCCGGCAATCAGCGCGCCGATCACGACGATGGCGATCATAGCCACCGCGAGGGCGAACCCCTCTCGTCGTTTCGACGTGGGCGACATGTCTGGCTCCGTGCTGGGGAAGGTGCGTGGGTCGTTCATGATCCTGTCCGTCATCGGCGGTTGCGCAGCATGACGCTGACCGCCAGCGAATCCTTGTACTGCTGATCGAGCCCGTTCTGGATCCCCGCGGTCCTGACGTTGGCCGCGGTGCGGGCGCGCGCGACGAGATCGATGCGAGCGATCAGGCGAAGCTGTGCTGCTGTCGCCCCGGACGTGATCTCGTTGCCGTCAACGTCGTAGTATCTGAAGCCCAGGCCGGACGGCGTCCCCGATGACGTCGAGTACGGGTCGTACGGTCCGCTGACCGGTGCGAGCGTTTCCCACGCCGAGCTCCCGGCGTTGAAGTTCGCGTAGCCGAGGTACCACTTCCCGTCGGGCTCCTGATACAGCGCGTACCTGACCTTGCGAACGATGCGGACAGGCGCGCCGACCTGGATGTACTGGCTGAGCGGGCCGCCGGTGACAGGGTCCGTGTGGCCTTCAGGATCCGATACCTCAATGACGAAGCGCTTTTTTCCTACGTCGGAGACCGTCACGAACTGCGTCGGGCACTTGCCTGCATCCTCGCTGATGGGTTTTGCGAGCTCATACCGCTTCCACTTGTCGTCTTCGTTGCCGACGGTGCTGCTGTCGTTGTAGATGAAGATCTCCACCCCATCTCCCGGACTCGGCGGCCCGTATCCGAAGAACGTCGTGAGTGTCTGCCCGCCATGCAGGTTCTCTGGCGGAAGCACGATGGTATGTGCCGCATTCTCGACGGAACACACGACTCCGGTTCCGACGTTCATCCGGAAGTCGATCGAGGTGTCCGTCACGGCGAGAATGTCGTCGCCAATCGATGACAGACTCCGCAGGTCGACCGGCAGCACGGATGTCGCCTGACGCAGCTGGCTGCGCTGCGTCATGATCTGGTTCGCGCCCTGGTAGAACCGCTGCTGGCGCATGATCACGCGCATGACGACCCCCGAGATGATGCCGAGGAGCACGAGGGCGATCATGATCTCGACGAGCGTCATCCCGCGCCGCGATCGGCGCGCGCGTGGCGTTGTCATCATTCCGGGCATTGGACCACCAGGACGTAGTTGACGGTCTTGGTCGGGCCGCGCTTCGGCTTGTACTGGACCGATTGGCGGACCCACCGCGTGCGCGAGCTGTCGTCGACGGTCCACCTCACGGTGACACCGCGATTCGTCTGGGAGCCGTCGACGAGCGCCGGGCACCGCCGTGCCGACAGGGAGTCCGCGACCTTCGTCGCCATCCCCGCCGCGATCGTCTGCATGTTGCCGCCACCCATCTGCTGCGTGACGTAGCTGGCGGTGCCGGCGAGCCCCATGATGCCCACGGCCATCACGATGATGGCGATCATCACCTCGATGAGCGTGAGCCCACGACGCGCGCGAAGCCGGGGTGCGTGTCTCATTGCTTCACCATTCCGTTTCTCGAGACGGCCACCGTGTCGTCCGGGACCCCCGGGCGCTGCAGGACGATGTAGTTCATGGGGTCCGGCAAATTCGCGAACCCACGCGCGCTGAAGGTGACCGTTCGATCACCTGTCTCGACTTTATAGAGCGTGTCGAGCGGCGCTGGCGAGATGAGCGGATCGGCCGGCGCCTTCACCGTGTACACGGTCACGCGGTTCTTGTAGATCTTGAGCTCCACGCTCTCCCCCTTCTGAATCGCCGCCTGCCGCGCGGTCGCCAGCGCCGCGGCGATGCGCATGCGCGCCGACTCCATATGACGCCGCCCATTCGCGGCCGTGAATCGTGGCACGGCGAGTAAGGCGAGCACCGAGATCATCACGATGACGATGAGGATCTCGGGCAGCGTGAAGCCGGCCGGTGCCGACCTGGCCGAACGTGTTCCCGTTAGGTGCCGCGGAACGCGGACAGGTGTAGCGGAAGAGAGCATCGAAGACCCAGGTACGAAGCGTGAAGCGTCGACTCGAGACCGAGTCACGACACGCGGCCGCGCGCGCACTCCGTCGCCGGACCGGCAAACGAACGGGCGCACGCAGAGGCCGCTACTGCCGGTAAGACGACCACGTGCGGCCCACGGAACAGCGTGGCGGACGCGCAACACGGACGGCCATCGATATTCACCTGCCGAGCCGTTCATGCCGTGAGCGGCGACCACGCGAGGGCGTGCGCTCACGCACGTGACGCGACGCACGCGGCGTTGGCGACGCGAGGCACGAAAGAAACCGGCCCGGTGAGCACAAGCTCACCGGGCCGGTTTCACTCCTCCGTGCGCCGCCTAACGAACTGCGACGCTCGCAGGACTACGCGTGATGCGTCACTGGCAGGTCGGGGCAGCCTCCGGCCGCGTGTCCCAGTAAACGCGGGTCCCGAAGTTGTCCGGGCCCTGCCGCGCGATCGCCGCTTCGACGTTCTCGCTGTTCGCCGACAGCTCCGTCGTCGAGTAGAAGAAGCGGCGCGGCACGAACTGCACCACGGCCGCCGGGCCCGCCTGAATGGTGTTCGGCTGGCACGTGCGGCGCCACTCCGCCCACGCGTTCCCGCCGTCCGTGAACAGCGCGATCCACTTCTGCACCGCGATCTGCTTCAGCCCCTCGACGCCGCCCTTGTACGCCACGTTCGGGTGCGCCAGGAAGGCCGCGATGTCGCCAGCGCTCGTGATCCCCCACTGCTCGAGCGAGGCGGTGATCGCGTCGTCGTAGAACCCCTTCGCCTGCCCCGGGGCAAGACCGGCGATGCTCCGCTCGGCCGCCTCGGCGCGGATCAACTGGAGCTCCGCGTAGGTCAGGATCGCCGTCGGGAACGACGCCCCACTCCCACCGATGTTGCCGTACGCCGTGGCACCCGGGTAGAACACTTCACCCGGTCGCGACGACGTGTTGAACCACTCGGCCGCCGCGGTCGCCGTCAGCCCGTTAGGCATCCCCACGTACTTCGTCGGATCGGCCACGGTCGGCTGGGCGTACACCGGCACGCGCGGGTCGTCGTTCGCGAGCATGATGTCCATCAGCGTCTTCGACATCCGATGGTCGTCACGCGTCTGGAAATTCGCGGCCCACGGGTTGTTGAATACCCCGTCGCCGGGCCACGCCATCACGGCATTGTCGGCGTTCGATCGAAGCACCCCGCCGGGTCCGCTGAGCGCCGCCTGGAGCTCCGACGCGGCCTTGCCCGGATCGACGTTGATGAGACGCAACGCCAGACGCGCTCGCAGCGTGTTCGAGAACCGCTGCCACGCGGCCGGGTCACCATTGTAGATCGGATCCGCCGAGCCGAGCGTGACAGCGCCCGGCGACGCGAGATCCGACGCGACCGTGGTCAACGTCGCGAGCATCCCGTTGTAGATCTCCTGCTGCGGATCGTACGCCGGGAGCAACACGGCCTCCTCGGTATCACCCTTCAACGCCTCGGAATACGGGACGTCGCCGAACGTGTCCGTGATGTATTGGTAGATGAGGGTCTGCATCGCGAGCGCCGGACCATAGATCGCAGGCCGGTCCTCCTCGCGCCCGATGTCGGCGACCTTCTGGAAATCCTCGAGCTCGGTCACGTACGGGTTGTTGAACAACCCCGCCGTGGAGTTCGCGTCGAGTCGGCGATACTGGTCCTCATCGGGATACTGGGTCTGCGCGAGGTGCTGGATGACCAGTCCCGCGCCGCGACCGTTGTATCCCCATCCGAGAAAGCGCTGGACGCCGTTGACCACGCCATTCGTGAACACGGCCCCCGCCGGCGCGTTCGTCGGGTTATTGGGGTTCTCGTTGACTTTCGTGATGTCGTCCGGATCGCATCCCGCGAGACCGGCGGCAACAGCGAGTCCGGCAAAGACCCGCGTGGTTGTCTGCTTGTGCATTGCTCAGTGTCTCCCGGTCGGCGTTACGGCGTGACACGCAGGTTGAACCCGATGCTGCGCGCATTCGGGAGCGGCGCGAACTCCATCCCCTGGAAGTTGCCCGTCTGGTACGAGAACTCCGGGTCGATGTTGGGAATGTTGGCGCTCGTGAACAGGTTGCGACCCACGAACGCGACGTTCACAGCACGCGAGTTCAGCCGAGCGGCCCAGTTGGTCGGCAGGTCGTACCCGACGCGCAGCTCGCGCAGCTTCACGTAGCTGTTGTCGTAGATGAACGGCTCGTGTAGTTGGAACAGGCTGTGGTGGTACTCCTCCGAGATGACGCTCGTCGTGTTCGGCTGACCCGTTGCGACGTCGATCCCTCGCACCGTCACGCCCGGGTTGTCCCAATCGACTTCGCGTCCACGCAGCGATTCCTTGAACACGCCGGCATACTGGCCGAACATGTTGCTGATCGAGAACACGTCACCACCCTGGCGGAAGTCGAGCAGCGCGCTCACGACGAACCGCTTGTACGCGAACGTGTTGCTCCAGCCGGCCGTCCAGTCGGGCTGGATGTTGCCGAGGATCGCGCGGTCGCCGTGCACCGGGAAGCCGTCCTCGACCAGGATCTGGCCAGTGGCTTCGTCACGCGCGTACGGAATTCCGCGGATCACGCCGTACGGCTCGTTGACTCGCGCTTCCACCGTCGCGTTCCACGCGGCACCGATGTTCACGGTCTGCAGCGAGCCGGAGAGCTCGACGACCTCGCCGCGGTTGCGCGCCCACGTCAGGCTCGAGTTCCATTCGAAGCCGTTCGCGAGGCGAACCGGCGTTGCGCCGAGCAGCACTTCGAACCCCTTGTTCTGGATCTCACCCGCGTTGATTGCGACCGACGTGAAGCCCGATGCCGGCGAGACGGTCAGGTTGAGGATCTGGTTGCGCGTGGATTTCTGGTAGTACGTCGCGTCGAAGCTCACGCGCCCGTTGAAGAACCCGAGCTCCATGCCCACTTCGTTCGACGTCGTGATCTCGGGCTTGAGGCTCGCGTTCGCGAGCGTGTTGCCAAGCTCGAAGCGCGGCAGGCTGCCGAACTTGTTCGACTGCCCCTGGTATGTCGTGCGCAACTGGTACGGATCGGCGTCCGTGCCCACGCGCGCGATCGACCCGCGGAGCTTCGCGAACGACAGCGTGCTCGAGCGCAGCGCCGGGAACGCCTCGGTCAGCACGAACGACACGTTGCCGGACGGGTAGATGTACGAGTTCTCACCGATCGGCAGCGTCGACGAGATGTCGTTCCGGATCGTGCCCTCGAGCGTGATCCACCCGCCCCACGTGCCAGATGCCGAGCCGAAGACGCTATTCACACGCCGACGCGTATCCTGTTGATTGAGCGTCGGTGAGATGGCCGCGTTCGACACGTTGTAGATGAGCGGCACCGAGATACCCGGGGTGTTCTGCTGCTTCGAGTTGAACGTCTCGGAACGACGGTTCAACCCGAACGTGCCGCTCACGTCCAGCCGCTGCGTGATCTGGCGGTTGGCCGAGAGCAGGAAATCGAGGTTGGTCTCGTTCCGGTAATCGTTCACGAAGTTGAACGCGCCCGAGTACGACGGGTCACCGTAGTTCAGGTTGCCCTCGGCGAACCGCTGGTTGATGCCCAGCCGGTAGAGATCGCTGCCGGCCCGCACCGTCGCGTCGAGCCACGGCAGGATGTTGTACCGCAGCGACCCGACTCCAATGAACCGGTCACGCTCGTCGTTCTCGGGATTCTCGTACTGGATCCAGTACGGGTTGTTGTGATAGTTGTAGTTCCAGTTGTACAGGCCGCCGTTCTCGTCGAACCGGCGCTTCAGGGCGTCAGTGTCGACCTGACGGCCGAACCAGATGAACTGCTCGAGGATGCCGGTGTTGTAGCCGACGCCCGGCCGGTTGCGCGCTTCGTTGCTGACGTACTGCAGCGTGGCGTCCGCCGTGAACTTCGGGTTCACCTGCATCGTGCCGCTCAGGAGCCCCGAGACCTTCTGGAACTTGTTGTTCGGGATGTACCCCTGGATACTCTCGGCGCCTAACGAAAGGCGCGCGTTGGCGCGATCGGTGCCGCCGCGGAACGCGAGGTTCGCGGCCGCCGTCCGCCCGCCCGTGAAGAAGTTCTCCACGTTGTCCGGGTTGGCGACCCACGGCTGCTGCGGGCCCGTGAACTGGTCGATCAGCCGGCCGTCGAGCTTCGGCCCCCAGCTCTCGTCCGCACCGTCGTTCACACCACCGCCGGCACCGTCCACGAACTGGAACTCACCGGCGAACCCCTGCCCGTACTGGTTCTGATAGTCCGGCAGGATCGACGGCGTATCCCACGAGTAGTTCGTCGAGAACTCCGTCGCCACACGGCCCGCCGAGGCGCGGCCCTTCTTGGTCGTGATCACGATGACGCCGTTCGACGCGCGCGAGCCGTACAGCGCCGCCGCGTTCGGGCCCTTGAGCACCGAGATCGACTCGACGTCGTCGGGATTGATGTCGTTGATCGCGCTCCCGAAGTCCACGCCGGCCATGCTCGTGAGGCCACCGCCGTTCGGGCTGGCGTTACGTGCCTGGTTCGACACCGGGATACCGTCCACGACGAACAACGGGTTGTTGTTGCCGAGGATCGAGTTCGACCCGCGGATCGTGAGCTTCGTCGAGCCGCCTTGCGTACCAGACCCCGTGACCGCCAACCCGGACACCTTTCCGGCAAGCTGGTTGACAATGTTCTGGTCGCGCGTGCGGTTGAGCTCGGACGCGTCCACCTGCTGCATCGCCGTGCCGAGCTGGCTCTTCTCACGCGTGATGCCGAGCGCCGTGACCACGACGCCTTCGAGCTGGGTCGGTGACGACGCGAGGATGAAATCCTTCGTGACCGTCGCGGCACTGAGGTTGATGGATGCCGTGACGGGCTGGAACCCGATGCGGCGCGCCGTCAGCGAGACCTGCCGGTTGGTCGGGACGCGGTCGGCGGGAATGGTGATGAGGTAGCGGCCGTCTTCACCGGTGAAGGCACCGACACCTAACGACTGGATGCCGACCGAGACCCCTGCCAGCGGCACTCGGTTGTCGGTGGTGACGAGCCCCTGAACGCGCACTGGTTCCTGCGCCCGGGCGGCCGGGGTTGACGCGGCGAGCATGAGCACTGCGCTCGCGAGCACATACGTGACACGTTTTGCCATTACTCCTCCGGAGAGGTGCCCCGTCCGAGACGGAGCGGCTAGCGTGAGGGTCGCGCCCACGTCGCGCGACGCGCGCGACTCGGGCCGCGCTCCCAGCGACGGGGAGCGCGCTCCGGCCATCCGGGCCGGCAGGCGGAGTGCTCCGCGGAGCTACTGTCACCGCGGATGCACGGCATGCTGTCCCAACAGGTGGCGGGCGTTCACACGCCACCGCGTCGAACCAGGAGCCGAACCGCACCCCACCCGCCCCGCCACCCGGGAAATCCACGTGATGATACCGCGACCGCACGACGGCGCGGCCGATCGGTCTCACCTGGTAGCGAGCGCGTGGATCGCTCAGTCTCCCCTCCCCATACTGGGCGCAGCCATGGGCAAGAACCGTAGCAGCCGCACGAATGGGATACAATATTCGACGCGCCGCGTAAAATAGAAGCGTTTCGCCCGCGCACAATATCGGTTGGCCCCCGTCAATCACACTGGTTGGGGGGATCCGATCAGATCGGGGACGAACCGAGCGAGCTAGTCCGTAGTGAGCCCCGCTGTCGCCCGTGCCGCGTCGCGTGGCGCCGCCGCTGAACGCTTCTCCTCCGGCTCGTTCGCCAACGCAGGGCGCGCCGCCAACCGCGCGCGAACGAGCGCCAGCACCTCATCACGCTCGGCTCCCTCAACCTTCAGACGAGGTGGACGCACGCGCTCGTTCCCTTTGCCCACCTCGGCCTGCGCGAGCTTGATGTACTGCACGAACTTCGGGTGCGTGTCGAGGCGAAGCAGCGGAAGGAACCAGTCGTACAGCGCACGCGCTTCGTCCCACCGGTCAGCGGCCGCGAGCTCGAACAACGTCACCGACTCGGCGGGCAACGCATTGACGAGCCCGGCAATCCACCCTTCCGCGCCCATCGCGACGCTTTCAACGATCATGTCATCGAGCCCGGCGAACACCCGGAGCCGGTCGCCGAGACGCTCGAACACGGCGGTCACGCGACGCACGTCGCCGCTCGATTCCTTCACCGCGTGCAGGTTGTCATGGCGAACCAGCGTCGCGAGTTGGTCGGCCGTCACGTCAGTGCCGTACGCGATCGGGTTGTTGTACAGCATGCAGGAGAGCGGTGTCGCCTCGATGACCGCGGAGAAATGCGCCTCCGTCTCACGCCAATCTCCGCGGTAGACGTAAGGCGGGAGTACCATCAAGCCGCGACACCCCGCCGTCGCAGCGCGACGCGCGAGCGCCACACACTCCGACGTCGCGAGCCCCGCGACGCCTGCGATGACAGGCACGCGGCCTCCAACGCTTTCGCGACACGTCTCGAGGATCGCCACCTTCTCGTCGAACCCCAGAGTGGCGGCCTCTCCGAGCGAACCCAGGGCTACGATGCCCGTACATCCGTTGTCGACGAGCCAACTCGCGTGCTCCGCGAGAAACGCGTGGTCGACCGACTGATCCGGCGCGAACGGCGTCGTGATGGCGGCGAAAACGCCGTGCCAGTGCTGCTGTTCCATGTCAGGACCCCGATGAAGTGTTCGAGGTGGGGGTGGATATCGCCGGCGCGAGTGATTGTGCCGCGACGGCAAGCGTCCCGAGTCGCGCCGGCTCGGCGGGGGGTCGTACGCTCCCGGGTGTCCAACCATATAAGAACTCGAGTGCGGGGCCGCAGACGCGTCCCTGACACGCGCCCATACCCGCTCGCGTGTAGAGCTTCGCCTGGCGCGCATCGCCGAGCGTCATGACCGAGTGCCGGACGACATCCTCGCAACGACACACGATTGTCTCGTCGCGCACGAGCGAACGAAGCTCGCCACGCGGCGCGAAGGTCCGCGCGAGTGACCTCGCGAGCCCCTGAAGCGACGCGCGACGCCGCGCGAGCGCCGTATCCGGGCGCACGGCGCCGGAGGCGGCGGCCCCCGCGATCTCGCCTTCGACGAGTGACAGCGCGACGCCGCCGATCCCGGTCACCTCACCCGCGGCGAAGACGCGAGGCACCGTGGTCGCCTGGGATTCCGTCACCAGGACCGCTCCGTCAACGACGGAACAGCCGAGCAGCCGCGCGACCTCCACGTTAGGCACGAGCCCGTATCCCGTGCACAGGACGTCGCACGCGACGCGCCTCGTCCGTCCGCCGCTCGACACGGTGACCGACTCGACTCGCGCGTCGCCCACCGCTTCGGTGACCCACGTGCCGAGCTGATACGGGGCACGGAGAAACGCGAGCCGGTAGAGCGCCGCCTGAGCGAGCGTTTCCGGCTGCCAGATGAGCGATAACGCGAAGTCGCGGACGGCCGCTGCGGGTGCCTGCTCGGCGACGAGCACCACGCGCGCCCCGGCACTCGTCAACGAGGCCGCAACGGGGAGCATCAGCGGCCCTGTCCCGGCGATGACGACACGACGTCCGGCGAAATCGGCGCCCGCCTTGAGCAGCGCCTGCGCACCGCCGATCCCGACGACACCAGCGAGCGTCCAGCCGGGGAACGGGAGGAACCGCTCTCGCGCACCAGTGGCCAGCACCACCGCTCCCGCGTGGGCCACGATCGCCGGCCCGCCGCGGTGCCCTTCGGCAACGACGACGAAGGGTGCATCTGCGGACGCCGGCGCCACGACATCGACCACCGCGATACCGTGGCGCACCTCCGCACCCGAACTCGACAGGCGGTCGAGCCATCGCCGTGGCTCGGCGCCGAGCGTCGTGCGTGTTCGATGTCGCCAGATCTGGCCGCCGGCGTTAGGCGACGCATCCATCAATACCACCCGCTTGCCGGCCTCGGCAGCGCGCGAGGTCGCCGCAATGCCGGCAGGACCGGCACCGATGACAAGGACATCCGCCACCAGGAGCGCAGCGCCTGATGGCGTGTCGGATTCGGCGCCGCGCGGGGCGACATCGACGGTCGTCACGGGCTCACATCGGGGGCAGGGGCGGCGGCCGTGTCCACGCGCATCCCATCCGCCACGAGCACGAGACAGCCGCGCCGATGCGCGGCGCCGTCGATCGTCACGCGGCACTCGTAGCACGTGCCCATGCCGCACAGCGGCCCCCGGTCTTCGCCCGTCACGGACCGGCGGACCGAAACGTGGCCGAGCCCCGCGAGCGCCGCCGCGACGCTGATGCCGGCCGGAACTCGCGCGGCATGACCGTCGGCGTGAATGGTCACCGAAGCGCCTGAGGACGCTGGCCGCGTCACGATGTCACCGCCGGGATGGCGCGATCGGGCGCGTAGGGGAGCGGGTCGATCGTCGGCGTGCGCCCGGCAATCAGGTCGGCCAGAAGCGCGGCAGTGCCTAACGATGTGGTGATGCCGAGCCCCTCGTGTCCGGCCGCGATCCAGAGCCCTGGCGTGGCCGGCCACCGGCCAATGAGCGGCAGCTTGTCCGGCGTCGCCGGACGGAACCCCGTCCAGGTGCGAACCGCTGACAGGGATGCGAGCCCCGGCATGAAGGCGCACGCCCGGTCGATCATCTTCGCGAGCACGCGACGGTTGATCTGCGAGTCCCACCCCACGAGCTCGCGCGACGATCCGATCAGGACCTGCCCCGTGACCCGAGGCTGAACGTTGAACGCTACCGATTCGTCGGTCATGACGTGCGCGCTCGCGAGATACCCCAGCTCGACGACCTGGTGGCGGCAAAACCCCGGGTGCCGTTCCGTGATGACGAGGTGGCCCTTCCGCGGAATGACGGGGAGTCCCGGCGTGAGCCGAGTCGCCTCCGCGCCGGCAGCGTTGACGACGATCTCCGCGTTCAGCGTCGATCCGCCCGCGCGTACGCCATTCGCGACAATAGCCTCCACCGGCGTGTGATCGCGAACGATCGCGCCGCGCTCCTGGGCGAGCAGAAGCAGTGCGAGCGCGGCCGACGGCGGGTAGATCACGCCATCGGCCGGCACGAGGAGCCCGCCGGGTAGCCCGCGGCGCAGGTTCGGCTCTGCCTCGGCAAGCTCGCGCTCGCCAAGAACGAACGCCGTCATCCCCTGCTCCGCGTACCGGCGCTGCTTCGCATGAACGGCGTCGAGTTGCGTCTCGTCCTCCGCCACCCACACGGTGCCGCACCACTCGAGCTCCGACGCCACTCGCAGCGCTTCGGACTGCGCCGCCCACAACGCCGTGGAGTATTCCGTGAGCGCGAGTTGCTCGGCAGAGTCATCCATCACCACCAGGTGACCCATCCCGGCGGCGGTCGTGCCGAGGGCCGGTGCGCTCGCATCCAGCACGAGCACGCGGAGCCCATCGCCGGCGAGGGCCGCGGCGCACGCAGCGCCCACGATTCCCGCGCCCACGATGATCGCGTCGGGCTTCGCGTCGCTCATCGGACCGGGAGCCCTCCGCGGAAGGGGTCGTTCGGGTCGAAGCGAAGGGTCGCTTCGCCCGTCACGAACGCCGTTCCGCGAACGTGGGGGATGAGCTCGCCGGCTGAGCTGGCAGTGAGCCACCCCGTGAAGAGGCTCCCCGTGACGCTCTCCTGCCGCCACGGAGCGCCTAACGCGAGAAGACCGCGGCAGTGCCGCGCCGCCATCACGGCGGACGTGCCGGTTCCGCACGGCGACCGGTCGTACTCTCCTCCGCTGCACAGCACGAAGTTGCGGCTGTCCGCGTCGGGCCGGGATGGCGGGACGGACAGCTCGATGTGGTCGATGTCCGCGCCGCCGGCACCCGTGATCCCGGCAGCGCGCAGAGCGTCCTGAATCGCTTGCGTCACACTGGTCAGCTCGCGCGCGCGTCTCAGGTCGATCGACTGATCGTGCAGGTGCGTGATGAAGAACCAGTTCCCGCCGTACGCGATATCCCCCACGAGGCGGCCGACTCCCGGGACGTCGACGGCCACGTCCGTGGCGTGGCAGTAGGCCGGCACGTTCTCGATCGTCACCGCGCCGTCGCTCGACAGCTCGGCTGAGACCGTGCCCACTGGCGTGTCGTAGCGCGAGAGCCCCGGCGTAACGCGCCCGAGATACTCGAGCGTGCGGACGACGCCGATGAGCCCGTGCCCGCACATCCCGAGGTAGGTGCCGTTGTTGAAAAAGATGATCCCGGCGGCCGCGCCTTCGGTTACCGGCGGGGTGAGGAGCGCGCCGACGATCGCGTCGTGACCGCGAGGCTCGCACACGACTGCGCGGCGGAGATGATCGTGGCACGACCTGAGGTAGTCGCGCCGCTCGGCCATCGTTGCCCCTTCGGGCTGCGGCCATCCGTCGACGACCACCCGCGTGGGCTCACCCTCGGTGTGCGAGTCGACGACGCGAATGGACGTTGGGAACAGCGGCGTCACGGATTGATCTGCACCGTCTTGATCTCGGTGTAGAACTCGCGGGCGGCGGCGCCTTGCTCGCGGCTGCCGGAGCTCGAGCCCTTCATGCCACCGAACGGCGCGTGCGGGTCTACCCCCGTGGTGTCGCCGTTGACGCGCACCAGCCCAGCATCGATGCGATGGATATAGCGGAGCGCGCTTCGCACGTCACGCGTGAATATCGACGCACTCAGCCCATACGTCGTGCCGTTCGCGAGGGCGAGCGCATGATCGAGGTCATCCGCGGGAAACATCGCCAGCACGGGCCCGAATAGCTCGCGTTGCGCGAGGTCCGAGTCGGCCGCCGCGCCACGAACGACGATGGGCGGAAGGAACCACCCGTTCGCGAACTCCGGCGTGTCCGGGACCGCCCCTTCGTAAACGCGCTCGGCATCACTCGCGTCGAGCGTGCGCTGAATGGAATCGCGCGCGTGCTCGCTGATGACCGGACCGACGGCCGCGTTGGCCGCCGTGACTGGCCCGAGCACCATGCCTTCGACCTGCCGGCGAAGCTCCGCGAGAAACGGCCCCTCGACCTCGTGTGCGACGACGACGCGGCTCGTCGCTGTGCACTTCTGCCCGGCGTAGCGCATGGCGCCCGCGGCGGTGAGCGTTGCCGCCTGAGACACGTCCGCGTCAGGCAGCACGATGGCGACGTTCTTCCCGCCCATCTCGGTCTGATAGCGGATGTTCCGCTCGGCTGCGATCTGCGCGACCGTTGCGCCGACTCGGCCCGAGCCGGTGAAGCTCACGCCCTTGACCTCTGGCGCGCGCAGCAACGCCTCCCCGACCGTGCTCCCGCTTCCCGTCACGACGTTGAAGACGCCGGCCGGGAGCGCGGCCGCCTCGCACGTCTCGGCGAGCAGCGTCGCCACGTGCGACGACATCTCGGACGGTTTGAGCACGACCGTGTTGCCGAACGCGAGCGCGGGCGCGGCCTTCCACAGCGGGATCGCCAGGGGGAAGTTCCACGGCGTGATGAGCGCCACGACGCCTAACGGTTGCCGCAGCGTGAACTGCAGCGCGCCCGGGGTTTGCGCGGGAATGACCTCGCCGACCTCGCGGACGGCCTCGCCGGCGTAGTAGCGCAGGATCGCCACACAGCGTGCGACTTCGCCGCGCGCCTCGCCAATTGGTTTGCCCACTTCGCGCGCCATCGCCTGAGCCAGCTCTTCCTGACGATCGGCGATCGCGGCGCTCCAGCGGTAGAGATGTTCGGCGCGCACGACCCCCGTCGCGCGCGACCACGCGTCGAACGCGTCGGCGGCAGCGCTCGCCGCGCGGCGCGCATCCTCGCTCGCGCCTTCGGGCACGTAGGCAACGATGTCCGTGGCGTCGGACGGGTTGACGTCGGTCAGCCATCCGTCGGTCTCACTTTCCACCCAGGCGCCGCGAACGAACTGGCGCAGCCGCGGGGCGTCCGTACCCACACTGCCCCGACGCATTGTCATCGCCGCGCGCCGCCTCGCGCGGCCCGCTTACGGCCGTCGTCCGACGCGGCGTCGTTGTCGCGGCGTGCCCGCAGGAATACGAGCAGCGAGCGACCGGCCCCGGCAATGTGCTCGCGCATGAGCTGGCACGCGCGCTTCACGTCTTTCGCGCGTGCCGCCGCGGCGATAGCCCGATGCTCCACATTCGCCCGCGTTTCCCCGTGGGTGAGGGCCAGTTGCATGCGCAGATACCGATCCGATTGCTGATGGAGACGTTGCAGGATCGAGAGGGAGATCGGTCGGTCCGCCGGGGTGTAGAGGCTGGCGTGGAATTGCCAGTTGAGCTCGCCCCACTGCGACACGTCGGCGCGGGCGAGGGCGGCGGCGTAGCGGTCGAGGATGTCGTCGGCCTGATCGAGCTGGTACGTCGTTAGGCGCGGGATCGCGCGGCGGAGGAGATCGGGCTCGAGCGTCGCCCGGATGTCGAACACCTCCTCGATCTCGGCCAGCGACAGACTGGAGACGATCGCCCCGCGGTGCGGACTGAACGCGACGAGCCCCTCGGCCTCGAGCTGGCGCAGCGCCTCCCGGATCGGGATGCGGCTCACCCCGAGCTCCGACGCGAGCGCGTCCTGACGGAGCGGCTCACCCTCCGTGTAGATCCCGTGCAGAATCCCGTCGCGGATGGCGTCGAGCGTCATGCTCGCGACCGTCTGTCGGGCCAGCGGAACGATCGACGCACCACGACCGTTGTTTCTCGCGCTGGACCGCTTCGCGTTCGCGCGACCGGTAGACGACGTGCGGGGCGGCTCGGAGCGCGGCATCGACCAGGTGTCAGGTTGCGGGGGGTGGGGTTCGGATACAGTATCCACGAGACTTTCGCGGCACAATCCCCAGACACTCTCTCTATACGCTCGCCCCCGGAGTTTCGATGAGTTCCGCCTGGATTCTCGATCCTCGCAACGCGCTGCTCGCCTTCCTCGCGATCGTCGCACTCAGCTACATCGGGCTCGTCGTGCGTGCCGCCGTACGCGGCTCCGGCGCCGGCGAGGCTGCCGCGCCAACGCCGGGCGGTCTCAGCACCGGGGCCATCACGAACTTCTTCGATACCCTCGGCATCGGCTCGTTCGCGACGACTACCGCGATCATCCGCGCCAAGTGTAGTCCGGCCCAGAAACGGCTCGCCGCCATCGGGTTCGCGGTCGGCACCCCCGTCCTCGCCATCGCGCTCGCCGTGCTCTTTCCCACGCGGCGTCTCGAGATCGTCGCCGGTGTCGCCGTGCTGGGAGCGCTCCTCCTGGTGGCGCTCGTCACCGGTGTCCCCGTCGATGACCGGAAGATCCCGGGCACGCTCAACGTCGGCCACACGCTCCCGACGATCGCGCAGGCGTTCATCTTCACCAAGCTCGTACCGGTCGATCCGAAGACGCTCGTCCTGCTCATCCTCGCCGCCGTGCTGGGCGCGTGGCTCGGCGCAGGGGTCGTGGCGCGCTGGTCGAGACGCCGGATTCAGTACGGGATGTCGATTGCCCTCTTCGCCGCGGCGCTCCTCCTGATCCTCACGCTCGCGAATCGCAATCCGACCGGCGGTACGCTCCTCGAGCTCACCGGCACCAAGCTCGCAATCGGCTTCGCCGGTAACTTTGTGCTGGGCGCTCTTATGACGCTCGGCATCGGGCTCTACGCGCCGTGCATGATCATGATCTACCTGCTCGGCATGAACCCGACGGCGGCCTTCCCCATCATGATGGGCTCGTGCGCGTTCCTCATGCCGGTGGCGAGCGTCCGGTTCATGCGCGAGCGCGGGTTCGATCTTCGCGCGTCGATCGGACTGCTCCTCGGCGGGGTGCCGGCGGTGCTCATCGCGGCGTTCATCGTGAAGTCGTTGCCGCTCACCGCCGTTCGGTGGCTCGTCCTCGTCGTCGTGATCTATACCGCGGCGGGGTTGTTCCGGGCAGCCCGACTCCGTCAGGACGACGCATCGCCCCTGACGGTTCCCTCAGGAGGGCCAACGCCGGGGACGGCAGTTTCGTAACGTTGGTCGAGCGTGCCCGATCTCGTCGCTCCGGGCACCAGCTCGGGTGACGATCGCATGGTCGTGTGCGGCGGCGCGGTCGGGCATCGATGTCGCCACCTCTACACCCGAAGTCAGATGATGCACTCATTCGTCGGATTCGCGTTGCTCGGCGTTGCCGTTGCCGCGAGCACACCCGCATCCGCGCGGTCGCAACAGCCGCAACCGCAACCGCCACAGCCGGTACCCGCCGCGCAACAGCCGGGCGCTGGTCCGCAGCAAGGCGGACAACAGGGACAGCAAGGGCAGCAGGCACGCCGCCCCCGTCCGTATGCGCAGGTCATCACGAACCGGGCGATCACTGACCCGGGCGGCATCACGACGCACCGGGTGGACGAGCGCTACTTCTTCGAGGTCCCGGATTCGCTCGTCAGGCGCGATTTCCTGTTCGTGTCGCGCGTCGCTGGCGTGCCGGCGGGCATCGGTGGCTTCACCTCCGCGGGGACCTCGATCGAGGAGCGACTCGTTCGCTGGGAGCGGACCGGCGACCGACTCGTGCTGCGGAGCCTCGCGGTCAGCGCGTACGCCGACGACTCACTGCCCATCGCGAAGTCCGTCGCGGAGAACAACGTCGGGCCCATTCTCGCAGCATTCCCGATTCAGGCATACGGGCGTGACAGCCTCACGTACGTCGTGGACGTCACCGATTTCTTCGGCGGTGACACGCCCGGCATAAGCGGGCTGACGGCGGCGCAGCGGCGACAGTTTCAGGTTCGCCGCCTGGACCCGGGGCGCAGCTTCATCAACACGGTGAAGTCGTTCCCGCTCAACATCGAGGTCAGGCACACACAGACCTTCGATGCAGCGGAGCCGCCGGGTGACCGCACCGCCGGCGCGATCTCGCTCGAGATGCGACAGTCGATCGTGCTGCTGCCGAAGCAGCCGATGCGCCCTCGGTACGCCGATCGTCGCGTCGGCTTCATGAGCGTCGAGCGCGTGAACTACGGGCTCGACGAGCAGAAGGCCGCGACGCAGGCCTTCATCCGGCGCTGGCGTCTCGAGCCGAACGATCCGGCAGCGTATGCGCGGGGAGAGCTGGTCGAGCCGGTGAAGCCGATCGTGTACTACCTCGACCCCGCCACGCCCGCGAAATGGCGGCCGTACGTGCGCGCGGGAATCGAGGACTGGCAGAAGCCGTTCGAGGTCGCCGGATTCAAGCGCGCGATCATCGCGATGGATCCGCCGACGGCCGAGCAGGACCCCGACTGGGACCCCGAGGACATTCGGTACTCGGTCGTCCGATGGGCCGCGAGTCTCGTCCGCAATGCCGTTGGCCCCAGCACGGCCGACCCGCGCACCGGGGAGATCATCGAGAGCGACATCACCTGGTATCACAACCATATGCGGTCGTACCGCAACCGACTGCTCATCGAAACGGGGGCGTCGAACGCCGCCGCGCGGACGCTCGAGATTCCCGAGGAGCTCATGGGCGAGACGATGCGCAAAGTGATCACGCACGAGGTCGGGCACGCGTTAGGCCTGCCGCACAATATGGTCGCGTCGTCCTCGTTCCCCGTCGATTCGCTCCGAAAGGCGTCGTTCACGCGAAAGTACGGTGTGTCGGCGACCATCATGGACTACGCCCGCCAGAACTACGTCGCGCAGCCGGGCGATGGACTCGAGCCGAAGGACTACATCCGTCGCCTCGGCCCCTTCGACGACTGGGTCATCAACTGGGGCTATCGCGTGATCCCGCAAGCGACCACGCCCGAGGGCGAGCGGGCGATCCTGAACGACTGGTACGTGAATCAGAAGGGCTCGATGCCGTACCGCTACGTGCCGCAGCAGCTCGGGAGCGTGGACCCGCGATCACAGACCGAGGACCTTGGCGATGACCCTGTGCGCGCGAGCGGGTTCGCCGTCGCGAACCTCAAGCGCGTCGTGCCGAATCTCGTGAAATGGACCACCAAGCCCGGCCGCGATTACGAGGACCTCCAGGAGATCTACGGCGAGACCGTCGGCATGTGGTCCAACTACATGGGGCACGTCGTCACGCTCATTGGCGGCGTCCACGTCGACTTCAAGACGGCGGACCAATCCGGTCCGGTGTACCGCCCGGTCTCGAAGGCGCGACAGGAGGCGGCGCTCGAGTTCATCGCGGAGCACGTGTTCGACACGCCAACCTGGCTCGTCCCCGAGGACGTCGTCGCGCGTATCGGACCGCCGGTTGGTGGCGCAGCGCTGGGCACTCGCCAGGCGAACATTCTCGGGCAGATCCTCGACGTTCGGCGTCTGGGACGCATGGCTGACTCCGAGCTCCTCGCGGCGAACGCGTACCCGCTCTCCGAGTACATGGGCGACGTCCGGCGCGCCGTCTGGGGCGGTCCCGGAGCGAATCCGGATGCCAACCGGCGCATGCTGCACCGCGTTTACCTCGAGCGCCTCGAAGCCCTGATCTCGCCGCCCGCGCCCCCGACCGGTGGCCAGGGCGGCCAGGGCGGGGGTGGCGGCGGACCGGGGCAGCCGCCGGTTCCGCTCCTCGCGATGCCTAACGTGCCTCGCACCGACCTGCCGGCGCTCGCCCGCGCCCAGGTGCGCGCCATCCGTGAGGACGCCCGGCGGGCGGCCACGACTACCTCGTCGGCGGCCCTGCGAGCCCACTGGCAGGACATCGCCGACCGCGCCGACCGGATCCTTGATCCACGAGAGCGGTAGAATCGTCTACCAGACGTAACTGGCTCGCGCCTGACCGCTTTCTTACAGACGCGCCGGCCCCTGGTGGGCCGGGTCCTGCATAGGTTTGCCGGCGGCGCTCCCATCAGGCCGCCGGCGAGCATTTCTGGCAGGCTGCGCGTATAGCTGTGGGCAGCCGACCTGCCCGGCGCCCAGCCGACATGGCGCCCATTTCGAGACGAACCCAAAAGAGCGCGATGTCGCGACACCCACTTCTTTGTACGAGAGTTTGCCTGGCTATCCTTGTCCTCGTCGCAGCCTGCGGCGATGCGCGTAGTACTGCCAACGCGCCGGGCGGCGGGCGAGGCGGCGGTCCTGGTGGGCCTGGCGGCCGGGGTGGGAATGACCGACCCACGCCCGTCGAGGTCGTGACCGTGGCGCGTGGAACGGTCTCACGCACGAGCACCGTGGCATCCGTCCTCGAGCCGCTCCGAACGGTCGGCGTGAATGCCCAGCTGTCCGGACCGCTCCTCTCCGTGCGCGTCGAAGAGGGGAACTACGTCCGCGAAGGGCAGGTGCTAGCCCAGATCGACGCGCGAGAGCTCGAGGCCCAGGTCAAGAGCGCCGAGGCTTCCCTGGAGCTCGCGGAATCGACGGCGAAACGGTCCGACGAGCTCTACCGTCAACAGATCATCACGGCGGCCGAGTATGAGCGAGACCGTGCCGCGCTCGCGAGTGCCACGGCAACCCTGGACCAATTGCGCACTCGGCTCGGATACTCCACGCTCCGGGCGCCGATGAGCGGTGTCATTACGGAAAAGCGTGTCGAAACCGGCGACATCGTGTCGCCTCAGACCCGCCTCTTCGCGATCGCCGACATGTCCGTCCTCGTGGCACGGGCGATGGTGTCCGAGCTCGACGTCCCGCTGCTGCAGCCGGGCGGCACGGTCGATCTCACAGTCGACGCGCTGGGCGGCGCGAGGGTCGCCGGACGGATTCGCCGCGTGTTCCCCGCGGCCGACAGCACGACTCGCCTCGTTCCCGTTGAAGTCGCGCTTACCGGCGCGGCACTCAACCAGCTCCGCCCCGGCTACACCGTGCGCGTCACGTTCAGGCTCGGCGCACGGGACGACGCGCTGCTTATTCCAACCCGTGCGGTGATGGGTCCGGCTGGCGCGCGCACGGTGATGATCGTGCACGGCGGGATGGGCGTACGCCGACCGGTGCGCGTCGGCCCCGACATCGATGGCCAGATCGAAGTGTTCGAAGGCCTCGTGGCTGGCGACAGCGTCATCGTGGCCGGCCACATGCTGCTCCGCGAGGGCGCGCCGGTTCGCGTCGTGCCGCCGCTCTCGCCGCTGGAATCGTCCGTCGGTGCGCCAAACCCGGCGCGCACGGAAAGCGTGACGGCTCGCCCCGCAGCCGCCCGGAGGTCTGAATGAAGACGCACGAACGCCGGCGGGGAATCGCCAGCTGGGCGATCAGCCGACCCATCGGTACCGTGATGTTGACGTCCACGCTGCTCGTGTTGGGGCTCGTGTACGTCGGCCGGATTCCCGTCGACCTGCTCCCCAAGATCGTCTACCCGAACGTTCGCGTTCAGGTGAACAATCCGGGCGTGGAGCCGGTCGTGCTCGAGGAGACCATCGCGAAGCCGCTCGAGTCGGCGGTCGCCATCACCGAGAACTTGCGCCGCATCAGGACGGACATCTCCGAGGGAAGCGTTGGGGTCAATCTCGAGTTCGCCCTCGGCACGAACGTGGACTTCGCGCTGCAGGATGCCGCCAAGAACGTCGAGCGCATCCGGTCGCGACTCCCGGAAGAAGCCGACCCGCCCACGATCACGAAGTGGGACCCGAGCCAGATGCCGATCTACTCCGTCGCCTTCTCCTCGAGCGAGCGGAATCAGGTCGCGTTGCGAGAGTGGGTGGACCAGCGGCTTCGGCCTCAACTGCTCGCGGTTCCAGGCGTCGCCGCGCTCGACATCTCGGGCGGCCTGGTGCGCGAGATCCAGGTCCAGATCGAACCGGATCGCCTTCGCGGCTACGGATTGTCCGTGTCGCAGGTGATCAACGCGCTCCGCAACGAGAACCAGGACCTGGCCGCGGGACGCATCACGTCGGACGAGCGCGAGATCGTCGGCAAGACGGCCGGGAAGTTCCGGTCGATCGCGGATATCAGTGGGGTACTGCTCACGTCACCCAACGGCGCGCGGATCCCGCTCTCCGAGATCGCCACCGTACGCGACACGAGCCAGCAGCAGCGGTCGTGGGCGCGCCTCGACGGACTGCCGGCGGTTCGCGTCCAGATCAGGAAGCAACCGGAAGCCAATACGGTGGAGGTCGCGGACGGCGTTCAGGCGCGGCTCGAGTTGCTCGCGGGCAGCGCATTCATTCCCAAGGACGTCCGCTACGTCGTCACGTACGACCAGTCCGGTTTCATTCGCGACGCGCTGAACTCGGTTCGCAACGCCACGGTGATGGGGGCGATCCTCGCCATGCTGGTGGTCGTCGTGTTCCTCCGGTCGTTCCGGAAGACGTTCATCATCGGCGTCTCGATCCCGCTCGCGATTCTCGCCACGTTCGTGATGATGGGGATGAGCGACCTGACGCTGAACATCATGTCGCTCGGCGGCCTCGCGCTTGGAACGGGACTTCTGCTCGACAATGCGATCGTGATGCTGGAGAACATCTACCGGCGTCGCGAGCGCGACGGGTTGGACGCGGAGGAGGGTGCGCACGTCGGCGCGGGAGAGGTGACGAGCGCCGTCGTGGCGTCCACGACCACGAACATCGCGTCGGTTGCGCCGTTCCTCCTCATCACGGGATTGTCGGCGCTCGTGTTCCGGGAGCTGATTCTCACCATCTCGTTTGCGATCCTGGCGGCGCTCCCGCTGGCGTTGACGCTCGTTCCAATGCTCGCGGCGCAGCTCGGGAAGGTTCGCTTCTCGAGCGGGTTGGAGCGCTTCCCTCCCCTTCGGGCCTTCGACCGCGGACTCGCTGCAATGACCCGGCGCTACCGCGGTGTGGCGGCGGCGGCCGTTCGTCGTCGCTGGTGGGTGCTCGCCGGCGCCGTGACCGTTGCCGTCGGCGCGGGGTTCCTCGCGAGAACGTTCGACTCGGAGTTCCTGCCACAGGTGGATGACGGTTCGGTGAGCGCGAACCTTCGCCTCGCCACGGGCTCGGCGCCCAACCTCGCCAACCGGATGACGCTCGAGGTCGAGTCGCTCATGCGGGAGATGCCAAACGTTCGCAACGTGTTCGCGACGGCCGGCGGGGGCGGCGGGGGCTGGGGAGGTGGGAGCGCTCGCGGCAACCTCGACATCCTTCTGGTGCCGCCGGATGAGCGGGCCATGAGCGCGGACCAGTGGGTCCAGGAGGCGCAGCGTCGCATCGACGAGCGCGGGCTGGCCGGGGCGCGCATTTTCGTCCGTCCCCCGCGCCTGCGTGGCATCCGCACTTCGAGTGATGGCGACGCGATCTCGCTCGCCATCTTTGGCGACGAGCTACCGCAGCTCGAGCAGCTCGGGCGCGAGGCCGCGCAGCGGCTGCGCGGCATCCCTGGCCTCGAAAACTTCGATGTCCAGACGGACGAGGGGTCGCCGTTGCTCGCGATCGTTCTCGACCGGGAGCGCGCGCGTACCCTCGGCCTCGATGTGGCGACCGTCGGCCAGACCGTACGCACCGCGCTCGACGGCACCATCGCCACTCGGTATGCACAGGGCAACTTCGAGTACGACGTCCGGGTGATGTTCCCGCGTGAGCGGTTCACGGGTGCGTCGGAGGTCGGCGACATCCTGCTGTTCCCCGGCGGTCGCGGCAGTGACCCCGTCTTCCTGCGCGACGTCGCCGACGTCCGGGCGGCGATCGGACCGACGAATATCAACCGCGAGAACCAGAACCGCGTGCTGCGCCTCTCGGGCGACGTATTCACGGACATCGCGCCGGTGAGTGTGGTCGTGGACTCGGTTCGCACGCGCCTCGCGTCAATGGCCATTCCAGACGGGTACGGCCTTGTGATCGGCGGCGACCATGAGGCAACCCAGGAGAGCAACCGGCAGATGATGCTGGTCGTCGCGCTGGCGATCTTTCTCGTCTTCGTCGTGCTCGCGGTGCAGTACGAGAGTCTGATCGACCCGATCGTCATCCTGCTCGCGATTCCGCTCGGCATGGTCGGCGTCATCGCGACGCTCGGCATTACCGGCACGCCGTTCAGCGCACCCGTGCTGCTGGGGATGATCCTGCTCGCGGGAATTGTGGTGAACAACTCCATCCTCCTCGTGGAGTTCATCGAGCATTACCGGCGGGAGGAGGGCGCGTCGCCCGAGCAGGCGGTCGTCGAGGCGGGAGCGGTACGCATGCGTCCCATCCTGATGACGACGTTCACCTCGCTGGTCGGCACACTGCCGCTGGCACTCGGACTCGGCTCGGGCGGTGAGTTGATGCGGCCGCTGGCCATCGCGGTCGTGGGGGGCCTGCTCTTCTCGACGATGCTGACGCTCTTCGTCGTGCCGTGCGGATACCTCGTGCTTCACGCGGCGGGCGATCGCCTCAAGGTGTGGCTGCTCGGCGATCGCGCGCGTCGCGTGCCGGCGCGCGAGCCGGAAGTATCGGCCGGCGACTGAGCCTGGCGCTCCGAGTGATGCACGAGGGGCCGCCGGTCATGACCGGCGGCCCGTCGTGCATCGTACGTCACCGCCGCGGCTTGACGCCTAACGCCCCCTAACGCCACTTCGACCAGAGCAAGAGCACACCGCACGCTGCCCCGGAGCGGCGGTAGCGCGCCGGCACATTGCTCGGCGTGTAGTACTCGGCGCCGCTCAGGTCCCACGTGCGAATGATGTTCGCGTCCGCCTCGCCGAGCTCGATGTC
>DAINRQ010000012.1:0-94375 GCA_036741775.1 Gemmatimonadaceae bacterium
TGGTTCGCGTCCTTGCTGATCCCTCCACCGCTTCCGTCCGGGAGGATGCCGAGCAGTGAGCCAGACCGGTCAACGGCCCAGAACGCGAATGGTCCTTCGTTCGCCGGGACGAGCCGATGACGTCCAGAATACGTGCTCAGCACCTTCACCCACTCAGCGACGGCGCTCCCTCGGTCGATACCGCCGACTGGCGGAACGTGTTGAAGCGGCCGGCCCTCGAGACGCGTTGCCGTCGAATCCGCGTAGAGCTTCGTCTCTACGACCGCCAGACGCGCCGTCCGCCGAACCGTCAGCCGCAACGCCTCCCGGGCATCGGCCGAAGCGGTAGCCCAACCGCTCGACGACACCATGTCGGCTTTGCGGAGGACGCCGCCATCAAAGAGCGGTCGCTCGTGCAGTAGCAGCAGGCGCGGCTCCGTTTCGAACGTGAGTGCACCCTCGCTCTGCTCGAGCACTGGATGCATGAGGAGTGTGTGACTCGGTACGACGCGGACTCCGGCCTCGATAGCGCGGGCGAGGGCATCGGGCTCGTTCCGCTGCGCGGCCTCCCAGAGCGGCGCCCAGGTGAGCCGAGCGGTGAGCATGTCGTCGAGCCAGGCGGAGAGCGTGGGGGCCCCGGCCTCGACCGACAAGAGCGTCGAGCCGAGGAGCGCGGCGCGCACGTCGTCGCGTGTCGCCTGGTCTACCGCGGTTCGGAAATTGACGCGCTCCGGTGTCACGCCCGCGAGCGTACGGATCGCTTCGCGGCCATCGTGCGTGATCACGAGGTAGATGCCAGCGAGCGCCGGCGTGGGAAGACGATCGTTAGGTGCCGGAACGGTGTACCGTGCCGTCCCCGTGGCTGACCCCGCGCGCACTTCGACAGTGCGCTCGCTCGGCCCGTCGCGCGGTGCCTCGTATTCGATGATGATCGGGCGCTCGGTCCGACTCGCGAGCTGGCGCGTGATCGCGTCGACGGTCTGCTGTTGATCCTGCACTTCGAACACCGCACCGCCGGTGAGCGCCGCGATTTCGTCCAGCGCCGGCCGGCGCACCTCACCCACCGCAACGCAGATGACGGGTGGCCCCGAGGCCACATGCTCGCGAGCCGCCGCGAGCTGTTCCGGTGTGTCGGTGCTCTGGCCGTCGGTGATCAGCACCACGACGTTGGCACCGACGCGTCGCGCCGATCCCAGCGCCGCCCAGAAGGCCGACCCCCAGCTCGATAGGCGTCTGGCCGCGGTCTCGACTTCGGCTGGGTCCTGCAGCCATCGACGTTCGCCGGTTGCGGAGCCGAGCGTCACCGAGGCGACCTGGAACGTCGCATCGGGGTGTTGCGCGAGCACGCCCTCGGCAACGCGCCGTGCCACTGCCCCCGCGCCGGCGCCGCGGAAGTCCGCGGGCAGACTGCGTGAGAGGTCGAACAGCAGGAGCAGTTTCGGCCGCGGCGGCCGGCTTTCGCGCACGAGGAATGGTACCGCGACGCCACTGTCACGGACGGTGAACGCATCGGCCTGCAGCCCGAGGACCGGCGCTCCGGAGCTATCGCGAGCCGCGACGCGCACCCGGATCACGGGAAAACCGCTCGCCCACGCCTCGGCGTCGAGAGCGGTCACACGGCTGGGCGAGGGCACGTCGGTGGTCACCGCTTCGCCGTTGAGCTGGAGTCGCCCTCCGTCATCCACCGCGATTACGTCGCCACCGACCGTGACCACCGCGCCGACGACCGCGCGCTCGATCAACGCTTCGCGCGGCGCGTGCACGTCATCCAGCGCGAGTACAGGAGTGAACGCGCGGATCTGCGTCGCCGGAACTTCGAGTGCCGCCCTGAGGTCACCCACCGGAACGAACTGAAGAACGATCCGTCGCCCCACCACATCCTCCAACGGCCACGTGCCTTCCGCGACCGTGACGCGCCGCGTCGGGTCGTCCGTGGTCGCGATCTGCACCGCGACCTCGAGGGGACGCAACGGGTGCGCGCGCGGGGCACGAGCGATTCGATCCGCGCGGGCGTCGCGGGCATCGCCTAACGCCGCATCGGGCACGAGCGGATTGGCGTACCGCTCAGCGCCGTCCACGGTCATCCGCACGAGCGGTACGCGGGCGAGGGAGAAATCGAACGGCGGTGCGGTCGCGTCGGGTGGAAGCGCGGCGAGGATCTGGTCTCCGAGCGCATTGCTTTCCCGGGCATCCTCGTCGAGGACAGGGCGCGGCCCTGACTGGCGAGCGTCCATGGCTCGCGCCCAGCGCTGCATTTGCGATTGGGTGACCTCCGGCGCGAACACGCGTTCGAGCTGACGGAAGAGGATTCGCCGCACATCGACGGCCCGATCGAGCTGACCGGCCACGACCTCGGCATCGAAACCCGCGTCGCGATACAGCTTGGCGAGGAGCTCGGCCTTCTCGCGCGGCGTGCCGGCGCCACAGCGTAGCGTCCCGTGGACGCCCCAGCGCATCGCCCCCACCACGTCACCCGACCGCGTGCCGAAGCCGTCGGGACGCGTGGGGTACGTAGCGATCTGATCGCGCACGAAGGTGAAGATGGCTTCCGGATCGCGTGCCTCGACCAGGCGCGCTGCGCGTGCGGCCAGATGGTCCGGACTGGTGCGCACGACGTCGCGAATTTCTCGCCAGACCGAAAATGGAGGCGCGTCCGGCGCGGGCGCCGCGTCGCCTGCCGGGCTTTCCGTTCCCCGGCAACCGAGCACCGGATAGGCCACGGCGGAGAGACCGAGAACCTGGAGGAACCGACGTCGCGTTAGGCTACTCTCGCTCCACGGCGCCTGCCAGACGACATCAGGCGCGATCACAGCCGCGATACCGCCTTCTTCGCGAGCACGGGAAAGCTCTCACGAGCGTTCCTGAGGTTGAACTGGAACTCGAGCAGAACATCACCTTTGAGCACCAGCGACGGGAGCAAGGTGTTGTAGTAGGCGGTGTCGCCGATCCCCGCGAGAGGATCGGGGCTGGTCATGCTGTCTACCTTCATCCCTTCACCGCGCATCATCTTGACCCCGATCCCTCGTCCCGCCTGTTGTCGGTCCCACTCCTCCTTGCCGCCGCTCCAATGGACGGTGAGGGCCACCAGGTCGAACTTCTCGTCTGACGGGGACACGTAGCGGCAGGTGGAGCGCGATGGTCCGCCGCGGTCGCCGGGTTCGGCGACGATCGGTTGACCATGGACCGCCTCGATATCTTCGGGGGTCAGCAGATCGCAGGCGCTGCGGGTGGAGCCGGTCGACTTCACAGCGCCGCCATCGGCGGTTTGCGCCCCTGCGTCTCGCTCGCTACGCTCGTTACTACCCGTGCAACTGGCTGCGATAAAGCACGCGGCCAAGGTCAGGGAGATGAGACGCGTCATCATGCCATCCCAGTCACGGCATCGCGGTACCAACATCGCGCCGAGGCGCCACGTCGCGCGGCCCGACGTTGTCCAATGATATGAAACGCATCGGCGGCGAGCGCAAGTGGCGCGCGGCACCGCCACGTCACCTTGGAGCTTGCGCCTCGAGGGCGCGGCATCAGTCTTTCGGCACCGGCCCTTCACTCACGGGCGTGACGGTGCTCGTACCGCGCTTGAAGCTCAGCCACAGGTGGCCCGCGGCGCTCCGAATGACGCGCCTCCTCGGGCCGTCGTTAGGCGAGTGCGAGATGCCAACGATTACGACGCGAGTGCGAGGAGTGGCGCCCCACGCAATCGTGCCCCCAACGGATTGCTGACCCACTCGCGACTGGGGCCGCTCTGCGGTATTGACGGTCCCCGATTGGCGGGGTAAGGTGGCACCATGCTGCGCCGAGCGCTCGTGAGTTCCATTGCCGCCGCATGCCTCCTCCCGTTCTCGCTCTCCGGTCAGAGCGGGAAGAACGCGTGCGCGCTCAGACCTGAGCTGACGAGAGAGACCGACGCAGGCTACCACGCGCGCGACGACGGCGCGCGCTGCGAGGGGCTGTTCATTCAGCCGGTCGCCGGGAATACACGTCTGCTCCTGCGCGGCTATCACCTCGGCAAACCCACGTACGCACTCGACGCGGCGCGTACGCTGACGATCGAGGTCGTCGGCGCTCCAGCGCGTGGCGGAACGCTGATCGCCCGTTCCATGCGCCCGCGACAGCTCTATCAGATGGACACCCGGGCGCTGGACGCGGCTGGTCGCTTCATCTGGTCGACCGACGTGTTGCGCCACCCGTCGGTGCGTCTCGCGCCGAGCGAGCTGGCGGTGCTGTACACGGCCCCGGTGGCCGATGCCATGGGCAATCCCTACGTGTGGCCGGTTCGCGTGAATGGCGAGGGCGGACAGGCTGGCCCGGAAACGCCATTCGTCACGCTCGAATCCGAGAGCATGCTCGTGGGAATCGTGCTTCGTATCGAGCGCCCGGGGACGCGAGAGCTCGTCCATCGCGAGACGTTCGAGCGACCGTTCCCCGCAGACAACCCGATTCAGATCGACCTGCCAGTGCCGGCGCCCGGGACGTACGAGGTCTCGCTGCGAGCCGTCCATAGCTCCGGCGCACAAACAGAGACCAGGTTCACGGCGTACGTCCCGGTCGCGTCGCAAGCCCAACGCCGTGACTGAGCCGGCCTCGCGCGTCGTCGTTCCGTCCCTGGAGAACGAGGGCGAGCCCAGTTGGCGACAGGGTCGGCGCTCGCGCCTCGAGCGCCTCTGGCGGCCGCTGACCGTGTCGCGCGTCCTCTCGGCAGTTCTCGTGCTGATCGGGGTCGTGCTGGCACTCACCGCGCTCGAGGTTCGCAGCACACGAATATCGATCAACGCGTCGGCGGAGAGTATGTCCTTCCTGACGGCCGGCGCAGCGCGCACGAGTGAAGTGCTGCTCCGCGACCTCGCGTGGACCAGCCAGTCCGTTCAGCTGACCCTCCCGGATGGCGAAGTGGTCGAGACCCCGCATTTCCGGATTTCCGGCGGCCCCGTCACGCTGCCGTCCCTGGAGCTCGCCGACAGCACCGAAGTCACGGTGACAGCGGACGATGAGAACGGCAGGTACACGTTCGCCCTAACGATTGCCGTCCCTGAGATGGTGCTTGCGTTACCGCCGAACGTCACCGTGGACGTCGGTGACGGCAGGCCACGCCGCATCACTGCGGTCGATCCGACGATGTCGGTGCGCGGGATCGGGGGCCCGTTGTTCATCTCGGGCACGTCGGCGCAACGTGACCGATTCGCCGAGGGAATGTCGGTGCGGCGTGTGAGCTTCTGGCGCGAGGCCGCCGACGAATCGTCTCCGCTCCGCAGCACGCTCCGAAAAGGGCTGCTGGTGTTCGACGATGTTGGCGGACGACAGATCGATCTGCGGGAGGGTGAGCCGCTCGTCATTCCTTCGATCGACGGCGTTCTCCGCTCGGCAGCGTTGACAAACGCGCTCGTCGAAATACAGGCCGACGGCCGCGCGAGCGGCCTGCGTTCGGGGTACACGACTGACGCGCGATCGCTCATGCCGAATGTGCTGGATTGGCTCATGAGCATCCCGGCGGTGAAGGCAGTGCTCGCTGTCATTGCGGTACTCATGGGCTCATCGATTCCCGTTCGGCGAAAGGAGCTTCCCTAGATGCGCCTCGACACACGAGTCGCTGTCCTCCTCCTGCCTCTCGTCTGCGTTACGACTCGCGGAGACGCACAGCAGCCGGACCCCCGCAACCTGGTGGTCATGTTGGAGTGGCGGGATCACCGCGGCGAAACGCATCGCGGGGCCGGAGTGATCCTCGATCAGAACGCGCAGGGCACGCTCATCGTGACGGCGAAGCACAACGTGCGGGATCCGGTTGAACTGCTGCCCAGCCGAGACATGACCGCCGAGTTCCGCGTTAGGCCAGGCACGAAAGCGCGCGCGGAGGTCGTCCACCTCTCCGCGAAGTACGACGTGGGGCTGGTTCGCGTGGCCGCGTCGGATGCTGCCGCGGTGCTGGGCAAGAGCGTGCCGGCGGACATGCTGAACCTCCACGCCAGCGGCGACACACGAGTATTCGTCGTCGGGTTCGGCGGTGGTGTGGCGTGGTCGCACAACGTCGTCCCCGTTCCGGCCCGCTTCCCGTCCGTCGCCGAGATCGCGATCGAATCCAGCGAGCAGCTGCCAGGGCAGTCGGGAGGCGGCGTGTTCGACCGGGACTGGGCGTTGATCGGGATGGTGATCGAGACGGCCGGAAGCACGGCGCGAGCACTGCCGATCGGGCTGATCCTCGACGAGGTGCGCACGACGCCGTACGGCGTCGGTCTCGCGCCAAGCGCGGCGGTTGCACGACAAGCAGCGCGTCGAGACCTCGCGAGTCGCAACATCTCGTGGAGCGCGGCGAGCGTCGCTGACGCACTCGCGTCGGCCGACCTGGAAGTACTCGGGCAGTTCCTGCAGGCGGGCGCGCCCGTCGGGCTGATCGCGCAGGGATTCTCGCGGGAGGCGCCCGGCGGACAGACCGTGGCGCACGTGTTCTTTGAGCGCACGCGTGGTGATACGGCGGCCGCCACCTGGCTGCGGGCGGCGATCGGTGCGGGGCTCGATCCTAACGCGACGGTCCCCAGCCCGACCTACGCGAAGACCGGGCTGCTGAACGCAGCGATCTACGTCGGAAACGCGACGGCGGCGCTCGCGTTACTCGAAGGCGGAGCAAGCCCGCACGCGTTCCAGGAACTGTGGTTCGCCAGGCCTGTGTTACCGCCGATGCTCTTCCCGCTCGACGCCGTCATCCGCAACAGCGTGTTCACGCGTGACGAAAAGCGTGCGGTGGTCGCCAGTATGCTGGCGAACGGTGGCATCTTCCCGAGCTTCGAGACTGTCAACACGCGCCGGGGCGAGACGTACCACACGCAGGCAGTTCGCCGGATGACGGAGCAGGCGAGCGCGCAGGCAGGCGTCACCCTGTCAGCGAACGACCCCACGGACATGGGAGCGAGTCCCATCTGCCGCGTCGCATCCCGGCGCGATGGGTTCGACTGGTGCGTGTTCGCGCGCGCGGTTCCGCGCGGCGTCCGCATGGGAGAGAAGATGCTGCACGACTTCTGGCACCTCGACCTCGTCGGGCTGATCGGCGTGGCCGAGGGCAAGGCCTATTTCCTCGGACTCGAGAAGGAGACCTACGGGGAACCGATCAGCCTCGTCGAGGTGTCACGCGACATGCGCGCCTGGCGCGTGTACCGCTACATGTCTCCGCAAGCGGCCATGGGCTTCTGCAAGGAGGTTGATGGGCAACGACCGGACCGCTGCTGGCGGCGCATCAACATGACCTACGACCCGACCAGCCGCCGGATGATGGTCGAGGACTATTACCCCTACTCGGTGGTGCGGCAACGAGGTCAGTAGACAAGATCGCCGCCGTCAGTCCTTCGGGACCGGTACCTCGCTTACCGGTGTGACCGTGCTCGTGCACCGCTTGAAGCCTGGCCAGAGAAACTTGTGAATCGCGTTGACGTCGTCGGCCTCCACGATGAAGAACAGCGTGTGCTGCCCGTTCGCGCCATATCGTCCGATCAACTTGATTCCCGGTACGTTAGGGTTGAACAGGGAGTTCGAGCCGCCCTCATCTCTCGGACACGTTTCGGGAGTGTGGACCTGGGTAATGTGGAACAGCACGAAGTGTCTCCTGGGCAGGGGTAGAAGGGGCCGAACGCGTTGGTCGTTCGCGGACGGGCGAACAATCGGCCTTCACATTACTGGCTCGAGGTATCGTACACCAGTCGTGACAGAGACCTAACGGTGGATGCCGGCGGTCTCGGGCGTCGTCAGGCCGGCGAAGTACCGATAGCCGACGACCCGCGCGCCGCTCGTCGAGGGTGCGCAGCCGCTCGAGCGCCTCGTCCAAGGCGAGCAGCTCATCGGACCGCACAGGTCCCGCGGCATCATCTCCCAGCGTAACCGGCGTGAAGCCACCACCACGCTTGCCGGCCTGTTTGCGGCGCGCCCCGTCGACGAGCACGCTGCGCATCGCCCACGCCGCGACCGCGAAGAAGTCAGCGTGCTGGTCGCCGGAGAGTTTCGCGGATGGATCGAGCTTGAGGTACGCCTCGTGGACGAGTGCCGTGGTAGAGAGCGTCGCGCAGGCGCGGCCCGCTCGGACCCGGCGCGCGAGGCGGCGCAACTCGTCGTAGAGCCGCGTGTAGAGCGCGTCGAACGCGGCCGGGTCGCCGGCGCGCGGAGCACGCAGGTGGCGGGTCACCTCGCCGGGAGCTCCCATGGACGCATCGCACGTCGTCGCATCGGGTCCGTCGGCCGCCCGCGCGGCCGCAAAGGCATCACCGCAGGAGGGCGCGGTGCGCGAGGCAATGGAGAACCTCGAGCAGCGGATCATCGAGCGCGACGTCGCCGCCCTGACGCAGCTCTGGACCGAGGACTACACGTTAATCAACTCCCAGGGCGAAGTCGTGACACGTGAACAGCGAATCGCGAACCTGACGTCGGGGAACACGAACGTGCAGATCATCGACAACGAGCGCGAGATCACCGTGCGCGTGTACGGCGACATGGCCGTGGTGCAGAACCTGTCCACACTGCGCGGGACGTTCGCCGGAGCCCCCACCGACACCGACCTGCGCGGGACGTTCGTGTGGGTGCGCCGCAACGGTCAGTGGCGTCTGCTCACGAACCAGCTCACTCCCGTAGTGCCGTGATCTCGCGCGACGCTGACCCCAGGCTGCTGGCGCAACTCAGACTGGACTGATCGCGGCGGCGGTCTCGGTCGTTGTCCGTCCTGGCAATCGAGGCACGTTAGATGGCGTAGCTCGTGGCTGACGTTCGCGCTCCAGGATTATCCATGACCAGCCGTCCGCGCGCTCTGACACGCGCGCCATTCACCGCGGCGCTCCTCGCAGTGATCGGCTGCGCGCAGACGCCTGCGCCCTCACCCGATCTGGCGCCCACGGCAGCGGGCGCCGTCGTCGACGCGCGCGACGGCAGGTCGTACCAGGTCGTGCGCATCGGGACGCAACGCTGGCTCGCCGGAAACGCCCGGTTCGCCACGCCGCGCAGCCGCTGCTACGACGATCAGCACGTTCACTGCGAACGGCTCGGACGCCTGTACGACTGGCACGAATCACTGACTGCGTGCCCCGCCGGATGGCGCCTCGCGACCGACGATGACTGGAAAACGCTCGAGCGTGCGGTGGGTGTGCCGCCAGACTCGCTCGACGGGATCAACGCGCGCGGCGACGGTGCCGGTGACCGGCTGAAGCGAACAGGCGACCTGGGGTTCAACACGGAGCTCGGCGGATGGTTCGATCCCCAGCAGTCGCGGTTCAGACGCGCGGACACGTCGTCGGCGATCTGGACGGCAACCGAGTCGGCGCCGGGACGCGCGTGGCATCGCGACGTCGGCAATCTCAGATCATCAGTCTGGCGCTCGCCGGTGCCAATGGACTTCCTGCTGTCGGCCCGATGCGTCGGCGAGTGAGGGCTTCAGCGAGGCCGCAATTCTGTGCTAGCGTCGCGTACGACACGCCAGCGAGGCTTACGATCCGCCGCCGCAACCGGCGTCCACCTCACTCACTCGCGTCAGGGCGATTCACCATGAGGCAGGTCCGTCGCGCGCTCGCCGTCCTCGCCGCCAGTGCCGGCACGCTGGCAGGTCAACAAGCCAACTCGACTCGAGGAGACACGTTGTTCCTCGAGGTCGGCTCGCCCCACGTCGATGGCCGGGTGTTCAAGCCGCACGCCGCGCTCGTCCGGATCTACCGCGGTGACACGCTCACCAACGAATGGCTCAACGAGCTCACGCTCGGCGACTCCGCGGGACGTCCGGTGATGCGATGGGTGACGACGAGCCGCCCGGTCGCGTCGAACCCGAACCGCCCGCTCTCGGTGCTTCGGCAGACGTACGACGCCATCACCCTCGCGCCGCTGGGATACTCGGTCACGAGCAATCTTGGAGCGGCAACGTCACTGGCCATCGACGGCAAGACGGTTCGCGGGTCCAGGAAAGGGCCGAACGATGCCGCTCCCACGCGTGTGGACACGCCGGTGACTCGCCTCGGTTACTTCGCCGGCGCGTCGGACCTCGTGCCGGTTGCGGCGGGACTTCGGATCGGCAGCGTCATGGTTGCGCCGGTCTGGAGCCCCGCGATGACGACCGCCGAGGATCGCATCTTCCACGTCACGAAGGACACGGTCGTGAACGTCGAGGGGACGCCGGTTCGTTCCACGAAGGTCGAGGAGCGCAAGCGCGACGGCTCGCTTCAGGCGAACTGGTATCTGTTGCGCGAGTCACCGTACATGGTGTACGGCGAGGTGCCGCTTCCGGACGGACGCATCCAACGGATGACCGAGGTTCCGTACCCGGAACGCTGAATGCGGCGAACCCGGTGTCTTCGTATTATTGACTGACCTAATACCGAAGACGTCCGGGGTTCTCCCAATCCGCCTGGATCATGCGCACCCTGTTCAACAGGTGGCCATTCCGCGTTGCCATCCTTTCCGCGGTCGTTTCACTCGTCGGTCCACTGAAAGCGCAGCAGCGCGCCGATCGCACCGACCCCCGTGGCAGCGTCCGGATCGCGACGCTCCCATGGACCGAAGCCGAGCGGCTCCTCGACAGCGCGACCGTCGTCATGATTCCGCTCGGCGCAGAGGCAAAGGAACATGGCCCTCATCTGCCGCTCAACAACGATTGGCTGATGGCGGAGTACTTCGCCGCGCGAGTCATGGCGGCGACGACCGTCGTGGTCTATCCCACCGTGAACTACCATTTCTACCCGGCGTTCGTCGAGTACCCCGGGTCAACGGGGCTACGTCTCGCGACCGCGCGCGACCTGATCGTGGACATCGTGCGCTCGATCGCCCGTCACGGCCCGCGTCGATTCTACATCCTGAACACCGGCGTCTCGACGCTGCGCGCCCTCGCGCCGGCGCGTGATTCCCTGAGGGCGAGCGGGATCGCGATGGCGTACACCGACATCCTGAGCGTCGGGAAGGACGCGGAGGCGCGGGTGAAACAGCAGGCGGGTGGTACGCACGCCGACGAGATCGAGACGTCGATGATGCTGTACATCGAGCCGACCGTCGTGACGATGGCGAAGGCACCTAACGACTACCACCCCGGAGCCGGCGGTCTCACCCGTGACTCGGCCACCGCCGTTCGCGAGCGGAAGGTGTGGTCACGGACGGGCACCTACGGTAATGCGACGCTCGCGACGCGCGAGAAGGGGCGCGTACTCGTCGAGGCGCAGGTCCGCGACATGGTGGCGGAGGTCGAGCGGCTGCGAGCCGCGCCTGTGCCGTAAGAGCAATTGGGGTCAGAGTCGGAAATCATCGTTCTGTTGCGGCTGCAACAGAACGATGATTTCCGACTCTGACCCCAATTGCGCAGTTTCTACTTCGTCGCCTTCGCGAGATCCTTGATCGCCGCCGACAACATCCGCACGCGCGCCGGATCCTTCGCACCAGAAACGTCCCGATCCACCTGACGGGCGAGCGCATTCAGCGCATCACGACGCGCCTTGCCCGTCTGCTGCTCGGCCGCGTCGATCGCCGCGTTGATCGCGGTCGTCCGCTCAGACGACAGGCCGTCCCAGCGCACGAGCTGATCCACGTACGAGCGAACCACCGGGAACGCCGCTGGCCACACGATCTTCGGCTGGCTCTGCGGGTTGTACTCCTCGAACCTCACGAGTTTCGCCGCCTCGATCTCGTTCTTCGACAGCTGATCGCTCGGCTCCAGCTCGAGGATGTCGAACCCGCGGTCCATCTCCGACGAGTAGATGTAGCCGTTCCAGTAGTACGCGCCCCACGATCCGCCGATGGTGGCGCGGCCGCGACCGCCCGGCGATTGCGTGAGGGGTACGTCGGCGCCCTGCGGCGGGTCGATCGATCCGCGGTCGAAGAACGCCAGCTCCTCCGGCTTGTCAGGCTTCGTAAAATCCATCACGCTCACGCCGCCCTGATACCACCCCTGCACCATGATGTCGCGCCCCGGGACGGGAATGAGCCCGCCGTTATGCGACACGCAGTTCTCCTCGGCCGTCTGGGCCGCGGGAATCTTGAAGTACGCGTGCTGCTTGTACTTCTTCTTGCCATCGATGGTGAGGATCGTGTTGCCGCCCATCTCCATCATCGAGCTGGCCTGGCACATCGGGGACGTGCCGCCGCCCCATTCATCCGTGAACACGACCTTCTTCCCGTCGTTGCTGAACACGGCCGTGTGCCAGAGCGAGAAGTTCGTGTCGGACTTCGCGTCGAGCCGCACCGGCTTCTCGGGGTTCGAGATGTCCACGAGCAGCCCGTAACTGCCGCACGCACCCGCGAGGAGCTTGGCCGCCGGGTAAGCCGTCACGTCGTGGCAGTTCCGCGGGCCCACCGGCGGGGGCGGCGGAGCCGTCGTGTCTGCACCAGGGCGGTTGCGTCGGCCGCGAGCCGGCCGGCTGGCCGCGCGCGGCGCGGGCTCGAGCCCGGTGAAGATGCGTGCGCCCGTCACCACCTCGGCCTTCTCCGGCTTGTCGAGCTCCACCTTGATGACGTCGAGCCGGAAGAGCGAGTTCGTCGGATCGGCGGGGTCAGTGCCCTCCTTGCACCCCGGGAGCTCCGTGGCCGGACGCGCCCCCTGGCTACCCGACACGTAGATGTAGAGGACGTTCTTGTCCTTCGGGTGTGGGACGATCGTGTGCGTGTGCGACCCCTTGCAGGTCTGCACGTTCTTCACGAGCCGGGGTTCGGCCGGATTGGACACATCATAAATGCGGACGCCGGCCATGTGGTCCTTCGGGTCGGTCACGCCGCCTTTCGCGCAGTCGTTCCGGTTGCCACCACCCTCCGCCGAAATGAAGAGCAGGTTGCCGACGATGGACGGGTCACCCTGCGAGGTGATGCACTGGACGGTGGAGACGACCTTCGGCTTCGCCGGATCGCTCACGTCCCAGATCGTGAACCCGGCAAAGTTGCCCTGATAGACGTACTTGTCGCGGAACGCGAGGTCGGAGTTGACGAACGTCAGGCCGCGCGTCGAGTCGAAGTCCGCAGGCTTCGGTGTGTTCGACACGAGGCGCATGTTCTTCGCGGCTTCGCCAGCGTCGGTCCTGCCGGGCTTGAGTCCGCTGCGCGGGTCCTTGTTGCTCGGATACGTCTGCGCGGCGAGCAGCGAAGGAACGATGATGAGAGGTGCGACGAGCGCGAACGCTCTACGAGCGAGGTGCATCGGAAGAAGCTCCGGGTAGCTGGGACAACATCTGGCGCATCGCGCCGATCTCGGCGGTCTGCACCGTGACGACGTCGTTCGCGAACACGTTCACGTCCACTTCCTGACCGGCGCGCGGGGTGGCGAACAGGTCCTTGACCATCTGCAGCGCGCCCTCATGGTGCAGGATCATGTACTCGAGAAACAGGCGGTCGAACTCGACGCCTTTCGCCGCGCCGAGCTCCTCGAGCTGCTCCTCGGTCAGCATCCCCGCCATTTTCATCGTGCGCCACGAGGACGTGTCCGGCGCGACCTGACCGTTACTGAGGAGCCACCGCTGCATGATGCGGATCTCAGCTACCTGCGACTGGTCGATCTTCTGGGCGAACCGGAGGAGACGGGGGCTGGCACCACGCGCTTCGGCCATACGAGACATATGGATGGCCTGGGCGTGGTGGGCGATCATCCCCTGCATGAACTCCACGTCCGCTACCGTATAGTTGGCGCCCTCGGGGACGGTGATGCGGCCGGTGCCGTGCCCCGCGTGCGCGTGCTGCGCGTGGAGGCCGGCTGGCAGGGCGAGCAGCAGCGCCAGCGAAGCGAGCGCGGGCGTAACGGAAAGACGACGGATGGTCACAAATCTGAGAGTGCGGCTGCGAGTGGTAAGTGCGCGTCGGTACAGACTGTATACGCTACCCGACTGCACGGCGTTGTGCCAACCCCGGGCCTACCCGCGGCCGGTTTGCAAGAGCTGTAGCGCCGGCCCAGTTAGTACACCGAATCTGAGTTCGTGATACCTGATGTCATTCCGAGCGATGCGGCCGTAGGCCGCGCGGTCGAAGAATCGCCGTCGCCCCGACAGAGGGACCCCTCGAACGGGATGAGCGCGATTCCTCGACTTCAGCCCTTCGGGCCTCCGCTCGGAATGACATGGCATGGTCCACCAGGCGAGCCGCTAGCGCTTCGTATCAATGCGCCTAACAGTCCGTCGATCGCGCTGACCCGCCGGGCGCTACGTCATCGCGATTCGCGACCCGGTTGGTACGATGCTGTCCGATACGACCGTGACGGTACCGCCCCGTTAGTGCCCGTGCTGGAACCGTTGGAAGTGCCGCTCGAGCGCCGGAGGCGGTATGGGATGACAGAGCGTGACGGAGACGATGTAGCGTGGCACGTCGGCCGATAGATCGGAGAGATCGGGGAGCTCGTCGGCACCGTCGATCTGCAACGTCTGCGCGAGCCGCCGGATCTCCGCTGGCTCGCTGAACGCGATGGACGTGAACTCCAGCCAGCGACCGTCCGGCGCGTGCACCTCGACGTCGCTGAGCATGCGCCCGATGTCGAGGACCTTCTGGCCGGCTGGCGTCGTCTCGAGGAGCTCCTCGACGGCGTCGCTATCCAGCTCGTCCGGGCACAGGCCGCTCGACTCGATGTGGGTCTTGAGGGCGTGGGTCGCGGCGAGCATGCCGCTGAGATGCGGAAACACGTGCAGGCCGTGAGTCGTGGGCCAGAACACCCCTGCCCGTTGCCGAGGGTTGGGGGAGACCGCCTCGAGGTCGGATTCGCCGACGAGGACGCCGCAGTGGTAGAAGGTGTAGGTCATGGCCACACTCTACGACCAGGGGGCGTCGGGTGCGTGATCGTCGCGTGGCACGGCGAATCATTCTGTTGCGGGCGCTCAGGGCTACGTCTTTCGCTCCGCGATCTCCGCAATCGCTCTCGCGACGCGCTCGAACGTTTCGGCGTCAGCCTTGCCGACGTGACGTCGCACGTCCGCTTCGAGCGCCTCGAGGTGGGCCGCCACCTTCGCGGCGAGTGACCGCCCCTGGCGCGTGAGCGCGACGATGAACGACCGCCGGTCGTTCGGGCTCACCTCGCGCGTGATGAGCTCGCGCGCCTCCAGCCGGTCGAGGATGCTCGTGAGCGTGGACCGTTTGTGCCCGAACGCGAGGTGAATCTCGGCGACCGTCGCCTGACCGCCCTCGGCGAGGTGCGACAGCACGTGCGCCTCGGCCTGCGTGACGCCGAGGTGTGGTGCGTGGTCGAGGAGCATCGCGACGGCGTGGGTGGCGCGGTGGAGCGCGGGAACGAGCCGGAGCGTCATCGTGCGACGATGCCGTAGTGGTCGAATGCTCGTCGTCGATCGAACAACATGGGGTTGGCCTCGGCGAATGTGGCGAAGTCCGGCGCGCCGGCGGAGATCTCGCGCACGTGGGCGACGAGGCGCATCCACGCGCGGGTCAGCTTGTCGTCGTACTTCGCCGTCGTTCCCGTGTGGTGCAGGGCGAACCGGCGAATGGCTTCTGCCATGCGGTCCGTTGCCTCGGGGAGGGCGAGGGCACCCAGGTAGGTCCAGGCGAGGCGGACGTGGTCGTAGTGGCGGAAGGCGTGGGGCGCGAGCGTGCAGGACTCGAACTCGGCGACGAACTCGGCGTCGGTCAGGTGGCGCGTGCCGGACGAGTGTGGCGCGCTGCTGGGACGTTCGGTAGTGGAGCGTGACATGTGAGTGAGTTCATATAATACGTTTTCGTATTATACGATTTCGGCGATTGAAGCGCAACCCAGGCCTCAGCTCGAAGCGAAACGAGACTCGTCGCTGACGAAGTAAAGGACGCCGTGATAGCCGGTCTCACGATGAACGAAGCGATTCGGCTTCCATGGCCCGATTACCGTCGGCTCCTCTCGGCCGATGAAACGCGTGTGCTCCTCGCCGGTGTACGAATCGCCCCCAGACTCGATTTCGTGCATCAGGCTCCGGCAATCGTCGAGGGTTACGGCGTACACATCGAAGCGGCCTGCGCTCACATCGAGGTTGAATCCGGAGTCGCTCCTCGCCAGAAAGTCATCGCCATGAATCGCACGAATCACGCTCCGGTGCACCTCACATCCTTGCGGCGTGAAGTCCACGTCGCCCACCTGATGACTGTCCCAGACCTCGGGAGTGACGGAAGTCCGTTGTCGGCGAGCTTCCTCGCGAAGCGTCTCTTCCGTCAGGCGTGACAGAAGGTCGCGTGCCTCGAGGTGCGCGAGGGCGGCGGTCAGCTCCTCGAGCGAAACGGAGCCGCGGGGATCTCCCTCGGATGCGGCGAATGCATGCCTCACGAACGCGGCGGGCGCGAGCGTCATGCGGTATCCAGCCGAGCACATCACGAAATGCTCGGCGAGAGAGAGCCCGTGCGCGCGCAAAACGTCAGCGGTGCGTGCGAGCGAGTCAGGAGTCAATCGAGTCGCATCTGCGCGAGCGTGGCGCCGATGGCGTTCTGCACGCGATCGACCGCGGCCTGCGGCGTCGTCCAGTTGTTGCACATCATGCTGAACTCCAGCAGCCGTCCGTCCGCGGTACGGACGTAGCCCGACAGCGAACGTACCATCGACAGCGTTCCCGTCTTCGCGCGCAGATTTCCCTGAGCAGGCGTGTCGCGCATGCGCGTGCGGATCGTGCCGTCGACGCCCGCGATCGGGAGCGACTCGTAGAACACCTGGAAGTTCGGCGAGCGCCGCATCGCCTCGAGGATACTCACGATCGCTTCCGGCGAGATGAGATCGCTGCGCGAAAGCCCGCTGCCGTCCCTGACGACGAATGCGTCCTCCGGGATCCCCCACGCCGCGAACTGGCGCTCGACCACGCGACGGCCGCTGTCCGCCGTCCCCACACCCGCGCGCTCGAGCCCCAGCGTTCTCAGAAATACCTCGGCGATCTGATTCTGCGACGGCTTCATCATCGCTGGCATGATCTCCTTCAGCGGAACCGACAGCACCGTGAACAGAGAGTCCACGGGCGATTCCTGCGTCCACGTCGTTGTCTGTCCGTCCACGGAAATTCCTCGCTCGACCAGCGCCTCCCGGAGCGCGGCGAGGAACGCCGTGTTCGGGTCGTGCTGCGGACGCGTGATCGTCGCCGAATCACCGAGGGCGATCTGGCCGCGCACGACCACCATGGACGTCAGCGTGTCATGATAGGCTGAGACGCGCGTGCCTGTGCCGCTGCGGCCGCCGCGTTCACCGCCTCTACTCGCAGCCGGAGTCGCACTCGTGTCGGGGGCGACGGTGGTGGCCAGTACATGAACACTGGGGAACGTTCGCGAAGGCCCGGTCTCGACGACCGCCGGGTCTCCGACGTTGACGCCCGGGCGAACACGAAGGGTCGACAACCCTTCATTGAAGAGCAGCTCGTCGACGCCGGCGAACGACGCGCTGTTGAGTCCGTCCCACGGCCAGGCCGCTCCGCGAACCGGCCCGGGGAAGGCGTCGCCGAGGGCGACGACACGTCCCGTGATTCGCCGGATCCCGTGCTGCGACAGGGAGTCCGCGATGGCGCGGAGCGGGCCCATGGCGTCGCCGTCCCTCATGCGGTCGCTCATGGTGGGGTCGCCACGCCCGATGGCGGCGAGGTCTCCCTCGAGCGTGCCGTTCGCGATGGTACCGTGCGCCGCGAACGTCGTGCGGAACCGGAACTCCGGGCCGAGCTGCTCGAGGATGACCGACCCCGACACGAGCTTCTGGTTCGACGCCGGGATGAAGAGCTTGGCCGCATTATGCGCGTAGAGCGTGTCACGCGTTTCCGGATCGACGATCAGGATGCCCCAGAGCGCCGTGCGAAACTCCGGCGCGTTGACCATTGAGTCGATCATGCGGGGGAGCGTCGCCCGGGTTATCGGAGGCGGACCCGAGGGCGTTGGGCTCGTCGTGGCTCGCGCACCACCGCACCCTGCGAGTGCCGCGATCAAAGCAAAGCAAACGGTGCCGCGCGTGAACATCGACGATCCTCGTTGGGCCGGGGTCGCTGAATAGTGCGACTCGGCCCGCTGTGCGGCCAGCAGTGTCGCCTCAGCGATCGAGGGTCAGTCGGCTCGAAGCGCGGCGATCGGTTCGATCCGGGCAGCCCGTAACGCCGGGCGCACACAGGCGGTGACAGCCGTGACGAAACAGGCGACTGCCGCGACCCCGATGGTCAGCGGATCATCTGGCCGCACGCCGAACAGGAGCGCGCTCATCGCGCGTGCAGCACCATACGCGATCAGGACGCCCGGCACCACGCCGATCAGCGCCATTCGAACTCCGTCGGACACGATCATCTTCCCCACCAACGCCGGATTCGCCCCGAGCGCGAGACGAACGCCGATCTCGCGGTCGCGCTGCGCGACCGTAAACGCCAGAAGCCCGTGGATCCCGACGCCCGCCAGCAGTAAGGCGAGCACCGCGAGCGCGCCGAGGATGCGCACCTGTGCACGCCGCGTCATCGTCTGGTCACCCACGACATCGGCCAACATCCGCACGTTGGAGATCGGCTGCTGCGCATCGACCTCGCGCACGATCTCGCGAATGGCGGGAAGCAGCGCGGTCGCCGGTCGCGATGATCGCACGAGGAGGTCTTTCGGCAGATAGAGGTCACCGGTGCGCTCCGGTGCCTGATCGAACGGGATGTACAGTTGCGGCTCGCTCGTTCGCTCGAGCCCTCTCACCTTGACGTCGCCGACGATGCCGACGACGGTGCGCACCTGGCCGCGGGTCTGGAACGTCCTGCCAATGGCATCGTCGTTAGGCCAATGGCGCTGCGCGAACGACTCGCTCACGACCGCGACGAGTGGTCGGTCACGCGTATCGTCGTCACCGATCACCCGCCCGCGGCGCAACGGGATCTGCAACGTGCTGAAGAACTGCGACGTGACGAGCCGGAAGCTCGCGCTCTGCGTTCCATCACGGCGGTCCACCTCGCCCGGCAGGAGGATGAGGGTGATGCCACCCGTCAGCACCGTAGGCAGCCCGCTCGTGTACGACGCCGCCTCGACCCCGGGCAGCGCGCGCACACCCGCCAGGACCCGGCCGTAGAAGTCCGCCCGTCGCCCCGGCTCGTCATACTTCGGCCTCGGCAACTGCGTTCGGAGCGTCAGCACACTCTCGGACGAGAAACCGATAGGCACCGCCTGCACGCGCCAAACCGCGCGAATCAACAGCCCCGACGCGATCAGCAGCGCGACGGACACCGCGACCTCGACGGCGACGAGCGCCGTTCGGAGCCGCTGTCGCTGCGCACTGCCCCGAGTGCCCTGGCGCAACGCGGCGAAGCTCCGCTGACCGCCGACTCGAAGTGCGGGAAGCAACCCGAATCCGAGACCGGTGACCACGGAGAACCCGACGGCGATCGCCAGCGCCCGCAGATCGACGCTCGGCTTCGATGAAATCGGCAGCGTGGGAGGCACGAGCTGCGCGAGCAGCGGGACTGTCAGGTACGCTACGAGCGCGCCCACGAGACCGCCGACACCCGCGAGCACGAGGCTTTCCGTCAGCATCTGCCTGACGAGCCGCTCGCGCCCGGCGCCGAGGGCGGCGCGGACCGCGATCTCCCGTTCGCGACCGGCCGCGCGTGCCAACGAGAGGTTGGCCAGATTCGCGCAGGTGAGGAGCAGCATCGCGAGACTCGCACCGCAGAGCACCAGCAACACCTGACGGTAGCGCGGAGACATCTGGTCGCGCTGCTTGAAGAAGCTGAACCCCATGTCGGGATGGTCATTGGGGTGCTCCCGCGCAATCTCCAGCGCGATCGACGAGAGCTCGGCGCGGGCTTGCTCGAAGCTCACGCCGGGTTTGAGGCGGCCCACGCCATCGAGATAATTGTTCCCGCGATTGGCGAAGTCGTCCTCGCGCAGGATGGTCGGGATCCAGAGCTGGACGTCTTCGGTCGGGAACCGGAAGTGCGCCGGCATCACGCCGATGACGACGTACTGCTGTCCGTCGAGGTTGAGCGCCTTGCCGATGACGCGATGGTCGCCACCGAGCTGTGATTGCCACAGTCCGTAACCAATGACGACCGTCTGCGCATCGGACTCTGCTCGGCCCGGATCGAACACGCGGCCGGTCAGAGGCGCCACGCCAAGCAGCGACAGCACGTTCGGCGTCACGTTGGCCGCTGGGACCCGCGCCGGCTCGCCGCTCCCGACCAGATTGACCGACGCGCCGGTGAATGCCCCCAGCGCCTCGAAGGACCTCGCCTTCGTCAACACGTCGCGGTAGACGGCGGGAGACATTTGGTTCATGCACCCCCAGCCGCCGCCGGTGCGCGGCCCCTCGCAGAGCCGGACGACTGCGTCGGGATTGGGGAAGGGGAGCGGACGTACGAGCACGAAGTCGGCGACCGAGAACGTCGCCGCATTGGCGCCGACGCCGAGGGCGGTGACGAGCACGGTCGCGAGCGCGAAGCCGCGGGAGTTTCGCAGCGCGCGCCCCGTATAGTGCAGATCCTGGACGAGAATCGCCCAGTGAGCCGCGATGGCGTTAGGTACCACGTCGGTGATGGCGGCAAGCGTCGCGCCGACACGGCCGCGGTCACGCACGCTTTCCTCGTACGCGCGAGTCAGCTCGGACGCGTACTCCAGACGAAACGAGATCGGATAGAGCCGCAGCAGCGCGCGATAGAAGGCGGTCATGGACCCGAGGCCTCGGGGAGAGGGTTGGTCCATACACTATAGCCAGTGTGGCTATAGCGTCAATGGGTATAGCGCCCACGGCTGCCCGCATCGGTGACAGATGAAGACGCCGGAACGGAACCTCCGCCCGCCCCGCGGACCAATACCCCAGAGCGGGCTCTGCAATCTTGTGACGCGCACGCTCCGATGCACGGCCTCGCGTCGTGCCGGAGCGACACGCGGTGAATCCGTGCCGCATCAGCGCTGCGTTAGCTTTGAGACCGAGGGAGCGCACCGCTACCGGCGAGACGTCGGCCCTGGCAGTGCATCGGGCCGCGTTAGGCACGTCACGATTTGAATCGACGCATCATGGCCACGGCGACACTGTTCACCCCCATCACCGTCGGGAACCTCACACTCCGGAACCGCATCGTCATCGCGCCGATGTGCCAGTACTCCGCGGTCGAAGGCTGCATGACCGACTGGCACGTCATTCACCTCGGTCACCTCGCGCTTTCCGGGGCGGCGCTCCTCACCATCGAGGCGACCGCGGTGGTGCCCGAGGGTCGCATCACCTACGCCGACGTCGGACTCTGGTCGGACGAGACCGAGGAGGCCATCGCTCGCACGCTCGCGAGCGTGCGCCGCTGGTCCTCCTCCATGCCCATCGCCATCCAGCTCGCGCACGCGGGTCGCAAGGCATCGAGTGAGGTGCCATGGAAGGGCGGGAAACACCTCGCCCCCGACCACCGGAACGGCTGGCAGACCGCCTCCGCCTCGGCCATTCCATATGCCGAGGGATGGCACGCGCCCACGGCACTGGACGCAGAAGGACTCGAGCGCGTGCGAGACGCATTCGCGGACGCGGCGCGCCGAGCGGCGCGGATCGGCATCGATGCCGTGCAGGTGCACGGCGCGCACGGCTACTTGCTCCACCAGTTCCTGTCGCCGCTGTCCAATCAGCGAGACGACGAGTACGGTGGCACGCTCGAGAACCGGATGCGCTTTCCGCTCGAGGTGTTCGACGCCGTGCGCGCCGCATTCCCGGCGGAGCGGCCGGTGACCATGCGCGTGTCCGGGACCGATTGGGCCGAAGGCGGCTGGGATATCGAGCAGACGGTCGCCCTCGCGCGTGCGCTCGAGACGCGCGGTTGCTCCGGCGTCCATGTCTCCAGCGGCGGTCTGACGCCGCGCCAGCGCATCCCGGTAGGGCCGAACTATCAGGTGCCGCTCGCGCGGGCGGTGAAGCAGGCCACGTCCATGCCCGTGGTCGCCGTCGGCCTGATCACCGAGTTCGAGCAGGCCGAGGCGATCGTGAGCACCAGTGACGCGGACCTCGTGGCGCTCGCGCGCGCGATCCTCTTCAACCCGCGATGGCCCTGGCACGCGGCGGCGCACTTCGGCGCAAGCGTGCGGGCGCCCAACCAGTACCTGCGCTCGCAGCCGCGGCAGTACCGTGACCTGTTCGATGTCGGGGAGTGATCACGAGCCCATGAAACCCCATTCTCCTAAGCAGCGTAGGAGAGGCCTGTCGCACGCTACCACCCCCACTGCCCATAACATGCTGAACCTGGTCCCCCTCCGCTCCTCCCTCGCGGTGCTCGCCCTCGTCGCGCTCAGCGCCTCCACCGCGGCCGCACAGGCAGGCCGAACGCTGGCCGACAAGCTCGATTCCCTCGCGGGTTCGGGCGTGGTCGAGAACCGCGCCGCCGGCATCGTCGCCGCCGTCGTCAAAGGGAACGACACCCTGCTCCTGAAAGGGTACGGCAAGGCCGATGTCGAGTGGGACGTCCCCATGCCGGCCGACGCGGTGTTCGAGATCGGCTCCGTCACGAAGCAGTTCACCGCCGCCGCGCTGCTCCAACTGCGCGACCAGGGGAAGCTCAGCCTCGATGACGACATCACCAAGTGGCTCCCCGACTTCGACACCCGCGGCAACAAGCTCACGCTGCGCCGGCTGCTCGACCACACCTCCGGCATGGTCGGGATCACGGAGATGCCGGAGTTCGGTATCCTCGTATCGAACGGTCGTTTTCCACGCGATTCCGCGTACGCGCTCATCAGGCGCTACCCGTTCCAGTTCCCCACGGGCGAGGCGCAGATCTACAACAACTCCGCCTTCTGGCTCCTCGGCCTCGTGATCGAGAAGGCGAGCGGCATGACGTACGAGGATTACGTCGAGAAGAAGATCTTCGAGCCGCTCGGCATGAAGCGCTCGATGTACTGCAACAGCTCGGAGAACATTCCGCGCCGCGCGCACGGGTACGGCATCCAGAACGGCGTCATCCGTCGCGCGCCCACCAACGTACACACCTGGCCATTCTCCGCTGGTTCGCTCTGCTCGACGGCGGGCGACATGGTTACCTGGCTCAAGGCGCTGCACGGTGGCAAGGTGCTCTCGCCGAAGTCGTACGCCGAGATGATCACACCGTCGAAGCTCAACGACGGAACTCCGCTCCGCTACGGCATGGGGATCGGTGTCGGCAAGGACGTTCGCGGTCTCGACTTCATAGGCCACGGCGGCGCGATCGGCGGATTCGTGGCCGAGGCGACCTGGTATCCGGCGGCGCAGATGGCGATCGTCGTCCTGATCAACAGCAACGGGAACATCGATCCGGGCGCCGTGGCCAGCGAACTGGCGGCCGAGGTACTTCCGCGGCCTCGCCCCGCGGTAGCGCGTTTCACGGGCGATGGCGCACCGCTCGTCGGCAAGTACAAGGGCCCATCGCGCGGCCGCGACATGGTGGTCGACGTGACGCAGACGCCGCAGGGGGTTGCCATCTCGGTCAACGGCTCTCCCGCGCGCGTGCTGTCGTGGGTGGAGGGGCTGACGTTCCGTCAGGGCAATACGTTCCTGACCTTCCGTCGAGCGAACGACGACGGTGGTCCGGCAACGGAGCTGCGGTACGACGCGGGGAGCGGGTACTACATCCTCAAGAGACAGTAGGATGACGCCCTAGAATGTCGCCGGCGGAACGATCGGCAGGCGAGTGATCTCGGCGAACACCTGCGGGCCCTGAAGCGTGGCATGTGAGCCGGCAAAGACGCGCACATTCCACCGCTTCTCGCGGATGACGTCCGCCAGGTGCATCGTCGTTGGGGCGTTGTTCCCCGGGAGTGCGACGCCCGATTGCGGCGCCTCGATGAGATCAGCCTGGAACAGGATTCCCTCGGACGGGATCCAGGCGACGAGCATCTCCTCCGCGTGCGGGCTCGTGATCTGATGGATCTCGAGTGACCGCCTGCCGTCAGTGAACACCCGCTTCGCACCGGTAATGGTCTCTACCTTATAGTCGGATGTTGGCGGTACCTGATTGCGCGCGAGCATGAGCGAAGACGTCGGCGCCGTCACGATGCGTCGCAGATAGTCCAGGTTCCCGGCAGTCGTCACCACCGTTGCGCCATTCGCGATGTGGTAGCGCACGCCGACGAAGTGGTCGTCGTGATGATGCGTGGGCACGACGTACCGGATCGGCTTCCCGGACGCGAGCGTCGCGACCGTCGCGATGACCTCCGACGACGTGCTCGACGGCGCGTCCACGACCACGACGTGATCGTTGAACGCGACCACGAGACTCTTGCTGCCGCTCCCGACGGTCCAGACCCCTGGCGCGAGCTCGAGCACCGACGGCGGTGGGGGCTCCGTTTGCACGGCGGCGAATCCCGCCGGGGGCGCGAGCAGGGAGTCCGGGATCACGTAGTCGAGCGTCGCCATCGTGTAGCGCAGCGAGTTCACGACCTCGCCGCCGCGATGCAACACGGACCGCGCCGGCATGAGAAGGCCGCCGTCCATCGGCCGCCAGTCGAGAAACTCCGTATAGACGTCGGTGTCGCCGGTGAAGACGTCGGTCCCGACACTCATCACGGCGCGCAGCCGGTACGTCCGCGGGTCGAGCCCGATGACGATCGTTCCACTCGGCGGGATCGTGTACTGCACCGCTTCGACCTCGGCACCACTCTCGAGACGCATGCGGCCGAGGTATCGCCGAGCGCCGGGGTTGGTGGCCTCGTGGGCGGCGAGCACGTACCACGACGGAAAGAGGAAGAGGTTACCGAACTGCTGATTGGCTGGCGGATAGTTCTGTGTCGAGTAGCGCCGATTGCGCGGCTCGATGTAGAAATGGCGCGCGCTGTCGGAGACATACCAGTCGGTATAGTGAAAGCCACCTGGCCACCCGCGCGCGCGCCGCCTGACGATGCGCCCGCGGGTGAGGTCGACCATCGCGTCGCTGCGCGCCACGGTGCTGTCGTACGGCGGCGTGACTCGGCTCCCCTGCGTGCGATGGTAATCCCAGCCGTCGGAGATCACGCGCACTCGGCGAGCGCGGCGAAGTGCTTCTACCCCGCCATGCGCCGCGACTGCGGAGTCGATGAGCCGCACGGCCTTCGCGTAGGACTCGCGGAGCGTAGGCGCCGCGCTGGCGTGCGACCCGTGCGCGCCGGTCTGGGCGTGGATCGGGGCTGAAATGAGAGCGATCGACAGTAAGGCGAGCGAACGCGCGTGGCGCGGCATGATCCAATCTCGGCAGATGTCGTCCCCAGAGTACTGCACCGATCCGCGGGCGCGGAGAGCGGTGTGATGAGGTCGGCCAACGCTGTGACGGATCGGCCACTTCCGCCTGTAGCTCGGGCTCAGTGCGCTTCGCTCGCCAGCTCCGGCTTCCTCCACAGGTCGATCGGCTTCGCGATGCCGCTCCGGCGGAACGGCATCGCGATCTTCCGTCCGAGCCCCGCCGACGCGTAGGCCGCGTGTATCACCTCGAGCACTACGCGACCCGTCTCGCCATCGGAGATCGGCGTCTCGGTGCCGCGCACGCACCGCGCGAAGTGCCGCATCTCCTGCGGGAAGCCGTAATTCCAGTGCTCCTCGAACACGGGCCAGGACCATCCCTTGGTCGACGCGGCCTTTTCCACCGCGTACCCGTAGCCCACTTCGGAGTACGTCGGCAGCGCGTTGCCCATGAGCATGTCGGCATACGTCTGGCCGTGTGCGCCGAACACTTCGATCGCATCGTCCATCCCGCCGGGCTTGGTCCAGCTGTTCTCGACCACGCCGACGGCTCCGCCGTCGAACTCGATGATGGTGAGCGCCTCGTCGTCACCCAGCGTGCGACCGGCGTGTACCTGCGTCGAGAGCTGCGCGTAGACACTCGTCACGTTAGGCTTGCCGAGGATCCACCAGCAGAAGGCGATGCCGTGGCAGCCGAGGTCCATGAGGGCGCCACCGCCCGACTGCTCCACGTCCCAGAACCAGTCGGCGTGCGGGCCGGAGTGCTTCTCGCTCTGCTTCACGAGGTGCACGCGCCCGAACGCGCCCTCATCCACCATCTGCTTTGCCTTGACGTATTTCGGCGCGAAGAACAGCTCCTCGGCGTAGAGCAGGAGCACGCCGGCCGAGCTGCACGCGTCGATCATCGCGTCGGCTTCCTCGAGCGTCACGCAGAGCGGCTTCTCGCAGACGACATGTTTGCCGGCGCGCGCCGCGTCGATCGTGACGCGCGCGTGCAGGTAGTTCGGCGCCGAGACGGAGATCATCTCGATCTGCGGATCGCGGAGCATCTCGCGGTAGTCGGTGTGGAACGACGGGATGCCGTGCTTCCGCGCGAACGCCTCCGCGTTTCCTGGCGTGGGCGACGCGACCGCGATAACCTCGGCCTCTTCGGGCATCGCCTTCACGGAGGCCGCGATGCAGTCCGCCTGGAAGCGCGAGCCGACGATGCCGACCTTCACTTTGGACATAGTTGCAGCCGAGCCGTTGTGGCGCGGCTGCGCGTGAGCATCGCCCGTCCTCGCTGAGCCGCGGTTCGCTGAATACTGCGCCCGGGTTCCCATCGCTGCTACCCATGATCACCGGGCTCATGAGGGATTTCGGCCGTTCCGGGCGCGGCCGGTCGCGCTCTGGCCGGACTGTGACGCCGGCCGTACGATTGTCGGGTGACCGCCCAGTCGTCCCTCCGCGACACGCTCCAACACTCCCTCGGTCATACGTACCGTCTCGAGCGTGACCTCGGGGGCGGCGGCATGTCGCGCGTCTTCGTGGCGCACGACTTGTCGTTAGGTAGGGAAGTCGTGGTGAAGGTGTTGCCGCCCGAGCTCGCGGAGGGCCTCAGCGCCGAGCGGTTCACGCGTGAGGTGAAGCTGGCTGCGCGGCTGCAGCACGCGAACATCGTCCCGGTGCTCACGGCCGGTGACGCCGGTGGGCTGCCGTACTACACGATGCCGTACGTGCGCGGGCAGTCGCTGCGCGAGCGACTCTCCCGCGAGGGGCCGCTCCCGGTCAGCGAGGCCGTCGGCATCCTCCGTGACGTCACGCGCGCGCTCGCGTACGCGCACGGCGAGGGTATCGTCCATCGGGACATCAAGCCCGAGAACGTGCTCGTTTCGGGCGGCGCAGCGTTGGTGACGGACTTCGGCATCGCGAAAGCAGTCTCCGCGTCGGCGACGGCAAGCGCGGGTATCACCGCGGTGGGGATCGCGCTCGGCACCCCAGCATACATGGCTCCCGAGCAGGCCCTCGCGGATGCGACCGCGGACCATCGCGTCGACCTGTACGCACTCGGCGTGCTCGCGTGGGAATTGCTCGTGGGCCGGCACATGTTCAGCGGGCGGCCGGCGCAGGCGCTCCTCGCGGCGCACGTTGCGGAGGCGCCGCCGGACCTCGCCACGCAGCGCGCTGACGTTCCTGCAGCGCTCGCCACGCTCGTGATGCGTTTGATCGCCAAACGGCCTGACGACCGCCCCGCATCGGCGGCCGAGGTGCTACGGCTACTCGACGCCGAGACCACGCCGAGGGCAACGACGCCAACCGAGGCCGCCCTTCCGAGAGGGTCGCGCCGGCGATACACGGCGTTGCGGCTGGCGGCCCTCGTCGGCGTGGCGCTGCTCGCGCTCGCGGCCGGCGTGATGTGGTGGCGTGCGCCCCAAGCGCCTTCGAACGTGAGCGCGAGTGCCATTGCCATCGCCCCGTTCCGCGTCGCGGGTGCCGACCCATCGCTCGCGTACTTGCGCGAAGGAATGGTCGACCTCCTCGCCGCGAAGATCAGCGGCGTCGGTGGCCTGCGCGCGATCGACCCGCGCACGACGCTCGTCACGTGGCGCCGCGCTGCGGGAGGCGACGGCGACCTCGAAACCGACGCTGCCGTGCGCGTCGCGCGCGACCTCGGTGCTGGGCGGCTCATTCTGGGCGAGATTGCTGGTACGGGCACGACCCTGACGCTCTCGGCCACTATGCTCGCAGATGTGGGCGGCAGCGAGCCCCCGCGCGCCGTCGAGACCGGCCCGGCGGACAGCCTTCCCGTGCTGGTCGACCGCATTGTAGCGCGGCTCGTGTCGTTAGGCACCGGGGAGACCGCGCCGCGCCTGGCCGCGCTCACGAGCACGTCGCTTCCCGCGCTGCGGGCGTACCTCGAGGGGCGCTCCCTCTACCGGGCTAGTAGCACGACGCTGGCGATGCAGGCATTTTTTCGCGCGGTGGAGATCGACTCGAACTTCACCCTTGCGGCACTGGGCCTGATACGTACAGTCGGATGGGGCGGCCAGTCCGCAGCCGACCAGGCGCGGGCGACGGCAGTCGGCGGCCGAATCCTGCACCGAGGGCGCGACCGCTTATCCCCGGCCGACGCCGCGCTGGCCGACGCCGCGTTAGGCCCCCGATATCCCGCGCCCAAGACCTACGCCGAATGGTTCGCGACCGCCGAGCGGCTCACGACGCTGGCACCGGAGAATCCCGAGGGCTGGTTCGAGCTCGGCGACGTGCTCTTCCACGGCGGTGGCGTCCTGGGTATCCCCGATGCGGACCAGCGTGCCATCCGCGCGTTCTCGCACGTGCTCGCGCTCGATTCGGCGTTCACACTCCCGTTCGTGCACCTCGCGTCGCTGTACTCGGAGCTGGGTGACACCGCCGGAGCTCGGCGGCTCTTCGCAATGCGAGCGCGGGTTGATTCGCTCGCGCAGTCGGGCTTCGCGATGCGCTTCGCGATCCTCGTTGGAGACAGTGCCGCAGCCCGCTCGTTTCGTGCCGGCATGGAGCGTATGCAGCGCCTGCCACTCACGGCCCTCGTCCTGAGCGCCTTGTTTAACCACTACGGGTTGGACGATGCGCAGCGGGCGCTCGACCTGCTCGCTCCGGAGGCGATCACGGGAGACACGAGGACGTTGCATACGTCACTCGCACACCGCGTCGCGACGGAGCGCGGGCGCCCGCGCGAAGCCGAGGCGGTAGTGAAAGGGACACTCTCTACGCCGTCCATCGCCTCCGACGTCGCGCTCACTGCAGTGCTCGCCGGCGGTGACTCCGCGGTCGGCGCCGAAGCCGCGGGCAAGCTCGAACCCATCGTCGCCGCAGCACTGAAGACCGCACTCGCCGGCGTGCCGCCCAGTTCGGAGGGGGCCGCTCCGGCAACGGCGCTGAACGATCACGTGGATGCCCCGCTCGTACTTGCCCAGTACCGGCTCGCCATGGGCGATGCGTCAGTGGCGAAGCGCGTGATCCCGTGGCTGCGGAGCTACGTGCCGCCGAAGGACAGCGCGTGGCTTCGTGAGTTTCCGGAAGCCCGTGCGCTGCTGCTCGACGCACAGGTGGCGGCGCTCGAGCGCCGACCCGACGCGGCAGTGGTGCTCGCGCAACTCGACAGCGCCACCCGGTTCGGCCAACACGACCCGCGCTTCACGACGGTGAGCAGCCTCGTGGCGGCGCGGTTGTGGGAGAACCGGGGCGACGTAGGGCGGGCGCTCGCCGCGCTCCGGCGCCGCCTCCGAGGGATTGGCCCCAACCACTACGAGTCGACCTGGCAGCGCGAGCTCGGCCGACTCGCGGCGCTCGCGGGCGAGCGGGAAGCGGCGATCCGCGCCTACCGGATCTACCTCGTGCGTCGCGCAAGCCCGGAGCCGGCACTCGCGGCGGAGGTCGCGCACGTTCGCGCGGAGCTCGCGCGGCTGGAGCGCGCCAGTGCCGGGCGTTAGGCGCGGTGCCGACGTGCAGCGCTGACGTCGACTTCCCGGTCCCATGTTCTGCTACTCGGCCTGAAGCGCGGTCTTCGGGTCGACGGCAGCCGCGCGCATCGCCGGGACCCAGCTCGCGGCAATGGTCACGCCGAGCATCACCGCCGTCACCAGGCCGAATACGGCCGGGTCGCGGGGCGACTGGTGAAAGAGCAGGGGAGCGATCCACGTTCCACCCGCGATCGACACGACGCTGCCGATCACGATGCCGGCGAGCGCGACCCGCACGCTCTCCGCCACTACCAGTCGGACGATCCCCGCCGGCGCTGCACCGAGGGCCAGGCGCACGCCCAGCTCGCGCTTTCGCTGCGCGACGCCATAGGCAATCGTGCTGTACAGACCGATCGCGGCGAGCACGAGCGCCAGCGAGCCAAACGCCGTGAACAGAGCCGCGCCCACGATCCATGAGCGGAATTGCGCGTCCACAATGTCGCGGAGCAGGCCAACGGTGACGAACGAGGTTCCGGGCATGTCGCGCTGGAGTCGGGTCCGCACCGGCTCGACGAGGCGGCTCGGGTCGCCCCGCGCGCGCACGAAGAGACCTCCTTCCTGTGGGAGCCACTGGTCGGCCGGCAGATAGTAGAAGAAGAGGTCCGGCTCGGCTTCGATCGTTCGCGAATGGATGTCCTGGGCGATACCCACTACGTACGTACACGGCGTGGAGTCCGCGCCCACCCTGAAGCACCGGCCTATTGCGTCCTGTCCGGGCCAGAGTGCCGCGCCCATCGACTCACCGATCACTGCGACGCGCCGCGCGCCGTGGACGTCCGTGTTCTCGATGCCGCGCCCACGGACGATTCGCGTGCCCATCGTCGCGAAGTAGTCGGCCGACACCATGTTGACGTTGAATCGACCGAGCCGGCTCACCGAATCGATCCCCGTGACGAAGATCGGCCAGGAGGATTCGCCCGCGAACGGAATCGACTCCCGGAGCGACGCGTGTGTCACGCCCGGGACGCTCGTGGCCGATTCGAGCAGGCGGAGCCGGAGCGCGACAGTCCTGGCGCTGTCGAGCCTGACGTCTCGCATGGTGAGGGAGACGACGAGCACCGAATCGGCGTCGAATCCCAACGGGACATCGCGCACGTTGCGGAGACTTCGAACGAACAGCGCCGCGCCGACGAGGAGTACCACGGAGAGCGCGCTCTGCACGATGAGCAGCGCGGTCCTCGAGCCGGCGCGCTCCGCCGTCCCGTCGCGCGCACCGGCCTTGAGGTCCCCGGTCAGGCTCGCCTTCCCCGCCTGCATCATGGGCGCGAGCCCGGTCAGCAGGCCGACACCTAACGCGACAGCCCCGATGAAAAGGAGCGTTCGCCGGTCGGCCACGAGCGCCGCGGGTTCGGTGCCGGGAAGAAGGAGAGCGCGCAGCACGTTGCTTCCCCAGACGGCAATGAGGGCGCCCGTCACGGCGCCAAGGAAGGCGAGGACCATGCCTTCGGTAAGCAGCTGGCCGAACAACCGTCGTCGACTCACGCCGAGCGCGATGCGAATCGCGATCTCGCGGCGTCGGCGAATCGTGCGCGCCACGAGCAGGTTGGCGACGTTCGCGCAGGCAATGAGTAGCACGATCAGTGTGACGCCCGAAAGCCAGGTGGCGACCCGGGCTACGCTCGACCGTTCGGGGCCTCGTTCGGTCAGGATCGACGCCGCAATCGCCCGAGGCCGAAGGCGGGTCAGGTCGCCCGTCCGCCCCTCGGCATCGAACTGCGCCTGGTAGCTCCGCCGAAGCGCGTTCGTCAGGTCGGCGGTCGCCGCGGTAACCGTGACTCCCGACTTTCGCCTGACGATGATGCCCAGTCCAAACGCCGTGCCGTATGTGGTCGCCCATTCCGGTCTGCGGCGACTGGCGGCGAACGTCGCGACGGGAACGAACACCGCCGGGGGCTGATACGGCCACAGACCGACGAACCCATCGGGCGCAACGCCAATGATCGTATAGGCGACTGCGTCGATTTGCAGCGTCGATCCCAACACGTCGCGCCGTGAACCGAACTGCGTTTCCCACAGCCTCTGGCTCAGCACCGCGACGGGCGCCGGCGTCGGGGGTTCGTCCTCGCTCGCGGTGAAGTACCGTCCGATGACGGGCGGAGCGTCGAAGAAGCCGAAGAAGCCAGCGCTGACGATCGCGACGTTTCGAAGCTGTGTCTCGTTCCTGACACCGACAGCGAGCGTCTTGAGCGCGACACCCGCCGCCTCCGAGAACGCCGTCGACCACCTAACGAGATCGCGATACCGCGCGTACTGGCCGCCCGTCTGCGTTTCCTCGCCCTGGAGGGTTGTGCGGTACAGGTACACCCGGTGCACCGACGCCGGATCCACCATGAACGCCGGTGGGCGAAACAGCAATCGATCCACGAGCGAGAACATCGCTGCGTTGGCGCCGATGCCGAGCGCCAGGGTGAGTGTCACTCCCAGCGTGAACGCAGGATTCCGGCGGAGGTCGCGGAGCGTGTACGTGGCGTCCTGCCACAACGCCTCGAGCGACGGCCAGAGCCAGACCGCGCGCGCCTCCTCGCGCATGAGCGTCGCGTTGCCCATCACCCGGCGCGCCTGAATGCGTGCGTCATCGGGGCGCGTACCGCGCTGGATGAGGTCGCGCTCGATCATGTCACGGTGAAACGCGAGCTCATCCTCGAGGTCGGCGTGATTGGACCGAAGTCGGAACCAGTAAGCGAGGCGGCGAAGGAGACGCATGGGTCCCGGACCTTACGCGAAATCCAACACCATACGGATGGCCGCGACGATGCGGTCGAATTCCTCGCGTTCCGCGGCGAGCTGCTTTCGCCCAGCGGCGGTCAACGTGTAGAATCGGGCGCGCCGGTTGTTCTCGGACACCCCCCACTCCGGCTTGATGTAGCCGTCGAACGTTAGGCGCTGGAGCGCCGGGTAGAGCGAGCTTTCCCCGACCCGAAACACGTCCTGCGACAGCTCGCGGACGCGCTGGGCGATGCCGTAACCGTGCTTCGGCCCACGGACGAGCGTGCGGAGGATGAGGAGGTCGAGCGTGCCCGGCAGCAACTCCGCAGGGTCGGGCTTGCGCACGGTGGCACTCCCATCGATAGACGATGGGAATTGTCGCGCCGGTGGCGGAACCCGTCAAGTCCCATCGATGCGCGATGGGAGTGAGCGGCAGCCAGGCCGCGCGGGTCCAGAACGTCTGACCCTCAGCCCTCGATCCGGTAGATCTCCCGCCGGCCACTCTCGACCAGCTCGTGGTAGCCTGCCATCGCGTTCCGCACGGACTCGTTCCCCATCAGCGTCTGCTCGACCATGAAGAACTCATCCACCGTCTCGACGGTCACCTCGGCGACGAGCGTCCAGAAGGCCTCGCCGCTGACGTCGCTCAGCAGCCTCATTGGGGGCCGACCAGTCTCCTGCAACGCAGCCGAGAGCGCCCGGAACTTGTCGAGCAACGGGCGGACCTTCCCCGGTTTGCAGTTCAATACTTCGCGGATGATGTACATGTCACCTCCCTATCGGTCACGCAACTGCCGCCGCGGTGATCACGCTGTCCAGGTTCTCCCGGGACATGAAGGCGCCTAACGGCCTCGCACCGGTGATGGCGGAGAAGAAGTCGTTGGTGGCCTGCTGGTTGTCGCGGAGCGCCGCGAACAGCTCCTGCATGTGCGGGGGCGGCGGCTCCAGTTGTGCGAGCTCGTACGCGAACTCGCACATGGCTCGGACGCGGTCGTTGCGCGAACGTTCCACCGCCTCGAGCGCGCTGCTCAGGTCGTCTCGGCCGGAGAATCCAGCATCGATCGCGTCCGTAAGCTGTTCGGCCTCGATGAACGCATCGCTCATCCCCTGCGCCGTGATCGGGTCGCGATTGTAGCTCGCATCGCCGACGAGCGCCCACCCTTTCCCATACGGCTTCCGGAAGTAGGTAGGCACCCCGGCCGTTCCGTACCATGTCTCCTCGCGCTGCCCGGCGTTCACACGGGTGGCAAAGTCGGGCGCCATGGCGAGCGCGCGCTGCACGTGGCCCTCGACGTCGGCTCGCACCGCGGCGAAGTCCCGCGCCGGCCAGTTCACCATCACGAGGAGAAGATCATTGTTCGTCGGAACCCCGCCGAACGCGCAGTGCTCGCGCATGTGCAGCGCGATGTCGTCCTGTGGTACGCCGCTGAAGTACGAGTAGTACGCACACGCAGCGATCGGGCGGTGGTCGTATTCCTGCGCTCTCGCCTGTTTCGCAACGAGTGAATGAATGCCGTCCGCGCCGATGACGATGCGAGCTCGCTCCTCGACGGTCGCTCCGTTTCGCTGCCGCCCCCGGATGCCGACGACCGTGTCGCCATCGAACAGCAACCGCTCGACCGTGAACGCAGGGCGAATCTCGGCCCCGCTCGCCGCCGCTGCGGCGACGAGAATAGCGTCGAGCACCTTGCGACGAGGGCAGAAACCGCCGCGACCGCCGTTCGCATCGGGAACGGTGCCGCGTAGCGTGAACGGTCCAAAGTCGAACGTGATCGGGCGACCGATCGGCGGTGCGCCGGCAGACTCGAGCGCTTGCGAGAGCCCCCACCGTGCCAGCACGTCGACGCCGTGCGGCCAGAGGATGTGCGTCGAGATCGTGTCGCTCGGAAAGGTGGCCTTGTCGACCAACAATACCCGGTACCCTTTACGCGCCAATAGCATGCTGGTGGGTGAGCCGGCGCATCGCGCGCCAACAATGATCGCATCGTACATCCACCCTCCCTCGCATTCTTGCCCGACACCGCGTCGTGCATGCTGCAAGGTGAGGGGTCGCACCCGGTCCCCGCGTCGGCGAGAACACCCATTCGCTCACGCAACGCGAATGGGTAGATGGCGCCACGGGGTAGTCTCAGAGGAGTGCGTGCTCGTAGGCAACCGCTATCGCGGCGGCGCGTGATGGCACGTTGAGCTTCGTGAGGATGTTGCTCACGTGCCGATCGACCGTACGCTCGCTCACCGACAGCTGAGCTGCGATCGCCTTGTTCGTCGAGCCGGTCGCGATCAGGCGGAGCACCTGCTGCTCGCGAGGCGAGAGCTTCGTTCCCTCGACGGACGCGACAGTTCCCATCAGGTGGTCGATGCGGCCCAGGTCGCCTCGTGCGCAAAGCCGCTCGAACACCGCCCGGGCCGCCGCGAGCTCCAACGCCGTCGTTTCCTTATCGTGAAGCGCCTGACACGCGAGCGCGATCATCACGCGGACGCGTGCGGCATCATAAGGAACGTCGAGGTGCGTCCACCACTCGAACGCGCGCCGGAGTGGGCCGAGTGCTGCATCCGGCTTGCCTTCAGCGAGTTCGATCGCGCCTTCCGCCTGCGCGGCCGCGGCTCGCAACGCGTTCGCGTCCAGCGCCTCGGAGAGCTCGCGGAGCTCGCGCCATGCTTCACGCGCGTCATCCTTCTCGCCCGCCGCGAGCAGGACCTCGATGCAGCTCGGCAGCAATCGCGCACGCGCCGGTTTGCGCGTGGTCCCGTGCAGTGCTCGACGCATGGCCGCGCACGCCGTCTCGACCTGGCCTTCCGCTAACCGGAGGAGTGCGAGCCCCGGCTGGGGGTCGTACCCCAACTGACTCGCCGCACGGTACGCCTCCTCGGCTTCTGCGTGTTCACCGCGGAGGCGATGGATTTCGCCCTGTTGATACAACGCGGCCGGCGGAGGCTTCATGCTCCCGCGATTCGCGCGATCGCATGCGCGGCAGGCATCCTCCAACGCATCGGACCACGAGCCGTGTGACTGTAGAACCTCGGCACGGTGCACCAGACACACGCTGCTGAACGCGACGGGCTCGGACTGGCGATCACACCATCTCGAAAAGGCGAACGTCCATTCGCGCGCGCGGCTCAGCGCGTACACACGGGTGCACGCCGCGAGCACACTGCAGTACATGAGCCCCGTGGTAATCGGCGACAGCTCGCCGGCCACGACGGGGAGCATCATCTCATCGAGCAGGTCGAGACCGGCGGCGATCTGTTGCTGCTCGATGAGTGCGCGGGCTTCGACGTGGCGGGCCATGGCAATCAGATCCGCATCGCCGAAACGCTCACCGATCAGCGCGGCCGAGGCTGCGCGTGCCTGGGCCGTCGCGGCGCCGCCTTCGCCGAGGGTCCGCTCGGTGCCGTGCAGTGACAGGTAGCCCTGTTCGACGCAATCGTGTTGCGCGATGAGGCGCTGGCCGCGTGCGATCCAGGCGTTCGACTGCGCGATCTCCCCGCGGAACAGGAGACTCATGCCGAGCCAGAAGGCGGCTCGCGCGGCGTTTTCCGGACGGCCTTGCTCGAGCTGGACGTGATAGAGACGGTCGAAGTAGCGCTCGAAATCGAGCTCGTGGCCGAGCAGGTACGCGACGGTGCCGAGGCGCTGGAGGTCGTCGCAGTCCAAGGGAGCAGCCTGATCCGCGAGGCGTAGCGCTTCGAACGCACCGTGCCACGCGCCGCGGTCGTAGCACGCTCGGCCGTGCTCGAGATCCTTCGACATGTTGCAACATAGCACGGCGAATCATTGACGTCGCTATGCTCGAGAACCAGGTTCGACGGTCCCGTGTGAGTCTCACATCAGTCTGGCATGTGGTCACTCCTGCGAACACGGCTTCCCGAGGCAGCCAAGGCGGTCGCGCCGCTCGTCGGCGTAGTCTGTGTCCTCCAGGTGTTGTTCGTCCATGCACCCGCCGCGCTGTTCATCCGATTTCTTGCGGGGTCGGCGCTCGTGATCCTTGGGATATTGCTCCTCTTGTCGGGAATCGACATCGGGATTCTGCCCATGGGCAGGTTCATCGGTGCGGAGATGCCGAGAAAGGGGTCGCTGGCGTTGATTCTCGGGGTGGCATTCGCACTGGGATTCGCTACCACTGTGGCCGAGCCGGATGTGCTGGTCCTCTCGGGGCAGGTCGAGAGCGCTTCGGAAGGCCGTCTCGGGAGCCAGGCGCTCATCTACACGATTGCGGCGGGCGTGGGCCTTTTCACCGCGATCGGCTTGCTGCGAGTCGTCAGAGGGTTCTCGATGGCGGCGCTGTTGACGGGCGTGTACGTGGTGATGCTCGTGTTGTCACTTGTCGCGCCAGCGGACTTCGTTCCGTTGGCGTACGACGCCGGTAGCGTGACGACCGGCGTGCTGACGGCGCCGGTGGTGCTCGCGCTTGCCATGGGCGTGGCGTCGGTCCTCGCCAAGCGCTCGGCAATGGATGACGGATTCGGATTGCTTGGCCTCGCGTCGGCAGGGCCTATCATCGTTATCCTCGTGTTGGCACTGTTCCTGTGAACGGTGCGGGGATGCTCGCGGAGCTTGGCCGCGTGGCGTGGGGCATCGCGCTGGCGGTGCTGCCGCTGGTCGTGCTGTTCTTGCTGTTCCAGCGTCTGTTCCTCGAGCTGCCGCGGCGGGAAGTCTCACGCATTCTGACCGGGACCCTCATGGCGTCCGCCGGGCTCTTTCTTTTTTTGGTGGGGGTCAATCTCGGGTTCCTGCCCTTTGGTCGCGCGATCGGCGAGGCTGCCGGGGCACTGCCGCAGAAGTGGATGCTGGTGCCCTTCGGATTGGTGCTCGGATTCGTGACGACGTGGGGTGAGCCGGCGGTGCGCGTTCTGGCCGACCAGGTCGAAGACGCCTCGACCGGATCGATTCGGCGGTCGCTGGTGCTGTGGACCATCTGTCTTGGCGTGGCGCTGGCCGTCGGCCTCGGGATGCTGAGAATCGGGTATGGAATCCCGCTGCTGTACCTCGTCGTCCCCGGTTACGGACTCGTGGTCGCCATCATGTGGCGGAGCGAACCGCGGTTCGTGGGGATCGCGATCGACGCCGGCGGCGTGGCAACGGGGCCGTTGGCGAACACGTTCCTGCTGGCGCTCGCGTTAGGCACGTCCGCGGCGGTCGGCAATCAGGACCCGCTCGTCCAGGGGCTCGGCCTCGTTGCACTCATCGCACTCGCGCCCTTGCTCTCGGTAATGGTGCTGGGGCTGATTGTCCGCTGGAAGGAACGCCGAAAGGAGCCGTGAGGATGAAAGCGTCTCTGATCGTGAGCGTCGTCCGAAAGGGGTGGGGGAGCACGGTGCTCGACGCGTCCGTGAAGGCCGGAGCGCGCGGCGGCACTGTTTTCCTTGGGCGTGGGGCGGGCATCCACGAACAGGAGAAGATCTTCGGCATGTCGATCGAGCCGGAGAAAGAGATCGTGCTGACGGTCGTCTACGCCGATCAGGTGAACACGGTGCTGGACGAGATCGTACGGGCAGCGGAGCTCAATGACACCGGCCGCGGGATCGCGTTCGTCCTCCCCGTCGAGCACGTCGCGGGAGTAGCGCATTTCATGAAGGAGCGGCCCGAGAGGGGTGATGGCTAAGCTCGAGCTTCGGGCACAGACCTGTCACTCCCCCGTGAACAACGGTTATATCGAGCGTCTCTCTCACATGAAAACGAAAACGCCGAGCCCGACGAGAAGTACGCCCCCGACGCGTGCCACGTGCGCGCCGCTGTCGCCCATCTTTTCCACCAGGATGAACGCGCTCAGTACGGCTACCCACACGAGGTTCATCACGCCGACGGCGAAGAGCACGCCCATGAGGGCCCAGCAGCAGCCAAGGCAGTAGACGCCGTGCCGCACTCCCATCTCGAAGGCGCCACCGGCGCCGTCCCGCCAATGGCGCATCAGGAAACCGAGCGGCGTCTGGCAGTGAGTGAGGCAGGCACGCTTCAGGGGCGTCAGCTGATACACACCCGCGCCGATGAGCAGTGCGCCGGCGAGACGCGGGCTCGCGGCAGCCATCGCCGGTGACAACAACGCACCCTGATGCAACGCCCACTGCACGAGCGTGGCGCACAGGCTGAATCCCACCCAGACCGCGACGTACCCGAGCCCGAACATCGGCACGGCCGCCCGCGCGCCGCGTTCCCCCTGACGCGCGCGCGTTGCAGCGAAGAGCAGCAGCACCGGAGCCGCGGAGGGGCCCATCATGCCCACCATCATCACGGCCCACATGGCGAACGTCAAGAAGACATCGGTGGGACGCCACTGCGCGTCCATCCGCATTCCCATCTCCATCATTGACGTCTCCGATGCGGCAAGAGGCGACATCTGACGGTGCAGATGGATGAGATAGGCCCACGCGAGAACGCAGACGAGCAGAATGCAGCTCGCGATCACGACGCGGTCGCGGCCTGGAAGGCCTGCGACCGGGGACGGGCTACGCACCGCGCCAGCTGAATGGCGCGTACTGACCGTTGTTTCGTCCACTCGTGTCGTGCAGGCTCACGCCGAGCGCATCGACGTGACTCCTCAACGCCCGGGCGAGCGAGAAACGATCGGCCGCCGGATGGCCGGTGTTCTCGATGTAGAGGGGCTCGGTCGCGTTAGGGTTCATGCCCATTGCACCCTGCGCGGCCATGTCGACGAGGTTGCCCGCAGTGACCGACCAGTTGGCGCCGGTGCGATCGAACCGGATCGGCGCCGATTCCACGCCCAGGAACGTTCCGACCAACGGCGACAAGGCAGCCATGGGTCCGCCCGCGGAGCCGCTGGCCATCGCGACAATCGCGTCACGCTGTTCGGCGGTGGCGCGCTCGTCGACGATGACACCGACGGACCAGTTCCCTTTGGCCATTGCTTCAGGAGTCGTTCCGAGAACGATGAACCCGAGACCATCGAGCGTCAGCGCGCCGTAGGTTCCGCGCTCGATCTGGAACGCCATGGCGAAGAGGCACGAGCCTTTCGTCGGGCTCACCGCCATCCGCCCCGGGAGGCAAGGACATAGGAAGTCGCAATTGCACGTCTCGTAGTACTGTCCGCTTGCCTTCCATGATGGTCCTGTCATACTGCACCTCCTGTTGCGGGTGGCGACGGCACGTCGCAGCATCTCAACATACCACGGCGATGACCCGTACGGCGAATTGCGAGCGGCTACCGCCCCAAGAGCTCCTCGACCGCGCGCCCCTGACACGCCGGCATCTCGACGCCGAGGAGGCGCGTGAACGTGGGCGCGAGGTCCATGAGCGAGACCTCGCGGCCGAGCGCCCGAGCCGTGACGCCAGGCACCGCGGCGACGAACCAGCCGCCCGGCCGGTGCTCGCCGGTACGCGCGTACTCGTTCGCGCCGTCGATGACCCCGATCCTGGGCGACCGGGCACGCACCATCGCCCCTCGGCCGTCATTCAACGCCGTGCTGCCAGTGGGGACGTCGTCGCTCCACTCGACGAGCAGGTCGGGGAGATGATCGAGCATGGGTCCGTCGTAGAGCTCGGCAGTCCGCATCACGCGCCTAACGATCGGCCGTCCGGTCCGCTCGTCGATGATGCCGAGGAGATCACCGGCAAGCTGCTCAACCAAGGAATCGGCCTCGGCCCCCGGCGAAAGCCGGCCTTCGGGCTCGCGGCCGACGAGGTTGAGCCGGATCCCGCCGACGGCGAGCCCGTTGTTGAGCGGGAAACACAGGCTCCGTGCGACATCCACCCGGAAGGCCGGTGGCCGATCCGTCGGCGATTGAACGACGAGCTGCCGGCGAACCCTGTTGATCGGTCCGCGGACCGACGGCGGCAGAGCACGCCACGCGGTGCGGGCCACGCCTCGAACAACTCCGCCGCCTGCCGCCGGAGCGGCCGGGAGCGTGGCGGTGACGCCGAAACGCACCAGCATCCGCTCGAGCAGGAACTGCGCACCGTACCAGTGCGACATGCCGTGGGCCGAAAAAGCGACGATCGGCGTCTCATCCCCAACTGCGGCCACCAGCTCGCCGACCGCTGCGTCGATAGTACGATAGATGCGCCGCAGTGGATCGCCTAACGTCGCAGCGATCGCCGGATCGTGCCCGGGGTGCCCCGCGTCGTGGAGGTGCCAGCACTGATGCCCGGTACAGTGGGCCTCGGTGAACACCTGCATGAAGAGATCCCATCCGCCTCGGGCGAGCAGCTCCTTCGTCCACGCGAGCTTGTTCCGCACGCCGAGCTCGAGGCGGTCGAGGAATGCGCCGTAGTCATCCGCGGATCGACGGACCGCGTCACAGGCGCCGCCTAACGGGTGCGTGCCATGGCGCGCCACAATATCGGCACCGAGGTCCGCCGGCGCGCACTGGAACCCGTAGATCGAATCGTGCCCACCCCACTCCACGACGTGGACGCCGTTGAGCCGCGGGTCGAGCCGCGAGAGCGGCACGTCGAGCACCGCCACGCGCCGGCCTGCGTCGCTCAGTGTGCGCCAGAACGGCTCGCCGCGCACGAACTCACCGGTCGCGGTACGCTCGAGCTGGTAGGTCCCGGGCACGAGCTGCACGAGGTAGTGCACGCCATGGTGCGACGCGTCCGTGCCGGTATAGAGCGATGGCCAGGTCGAGCCGATGTGGAACCCCTCGATCCCTCGCGTGCGCCCCACGACGCCGCGCCGGGCGAGCGCACGCAGATTGGGCAGCGTGCCGTCGGCGATCCACCCGTCGAGCAGCTCGGGGCTCGCGGCGTCGATCCCGAGCACGAGGAGGCGGGTCGGAGCGCTCATCGACTACCCTTCGGCATGTCTAGTGGTGGACAACGATGACTTCGATAGGCTTCGGATAGGCGGCGTTGTGGTCCGGGGCGCGCGGCGCCCCGCTCGGCTGGGCGGGATCCGTGCAGGGGATACAGATTGTGCGGATGGGGCGGATTGTGCGGATCGCTCCGAGGCCGGGACGCGCCCCCCCGCAACGGGCCGAAGGAAGAAAGAGGGACGACCGCGCGGGGCGCCACCGTCCCGGGAGGCCGTTCCCCCATCCCTTCCGTCATTGCGAGACCGCCTCCCCCTCGCGCGGAGCGATCCGCGCCATCCGTTCCATCCGCACGATCCGTATCCCCCCTCGGGATGGCAGCCGTTGCACTGGGCCCGTACGCACGACCGTGGGGCCAGCCCGTGTGCCTTGCTGATAGCTGATAGCCGACGGCCGATAGCTATCCTCATAGACCGCGTACTAGCATGGCACGAATGAGATGACGTGTGAAGGTGACGTGACGCCACCCCCCGGGCTCGCACAGCGAGGCGAGATGCCACCGCCACGCCGAGCGCAGGGACCCGGCACGCCAGTCGTAGTCGGCCGCCGCATGGTAGGCCGCCGCCACCCGCCGCCGCCACGCGTGCCTAACGTCGTCCGGGAGCGGAAGCGCGAGGATGGCGCGCAGCCCGTCCATCTGTCCCACGACGTACTCCCGGGAGCCGGTGACGGCGAGCGGCGCCCCGACATGGTAGACGACCGTCGGCTCGTCGATCCAGACCATGCCGAGCCTGCTCGCGAAGCGCACTGCGAGGAACGTGCACTCGAGGTACGGCGGCATGCCGGCGAACAAGGAGGGTGTGACGAGCGCCGAGCGACAGAGCCATGACCCCGGCAGGAGCCAGTTGCGTCGGAGGAGCGCACGGAGCGGATCGGCGGCCACGTCGAGCGGCGGCTCGACGTTGAGCACGTCGCGCACGCCATCGCGACGATAGCCGTTGGTGACGACGACCGCGTGGTCGGGGCGGCGCTCGAGCTCCTCGACGCGGCGCGCGAGTGCCCCCGGGAGCAGCAGATCGTCATCGTCGAGCGTCGCGAACCAGGGCGTCTCGACCGCCTCGCGCCCAGCGACGTATGCGCCTGGGAGGCCCGGCTCGCGTCGCGTCAGGACGCGCACACGCCCATCGGCGCGAAGGGCGGCTTCGACGCCGGGGGACACATGCGGCCCATTCAGCACGACGAGCGGGATGGCGCAGACGTCGTGCTGGGAGACGATGCTCTCGATCGCGCGCCGGAGCGAGTCGAGTCGCCCCGGCTGTCCGCGCGACGGCAGGATCACGGTGACTGCCCGATCGGCCGAGCTCATTGACCGGCGCGGGTGTCGCGAGTCATAGAGAGAGTGTCATTCCGAGCGTCAGCGAGGAATCGCAGGCGTCCCGGGAGTGGGGCTCGATCGATCGGAGGCAGATGGCGGTCGACGGCAGGGCGTTAGGCAGCGGCACGGTGCAGGAGACCGACGTGTGCGTCATCGGCGCAGGGCCGGCGGGACTCGTCGTCGCGCGGGCGCTGGCGGAGCGCGGACGCGACGTTCTCGTACTCGAGAGCGGCAGCCGCGACCCCGAGCCGGCGACCCAGGCGCTCAACGATGGCCATGTGTTGGGAGACGCATACGCCGGCCTCCGCGAAACGCGCCACCGCGCGCTCGGCGGGACGACAGCGATGTGGAACACGCCCGTGAGCGGGGTGGCGGGCGCCAAATACGCGCCCCTGAGCCCGATCGACTTCGAGCGGCGTCCGTCGGTGGAGCACGGCGGCTGGCCGATCACGTTCGACGAGCTCGCACCGTGGTACGCACGTGCGCAGGCGATCTGCGGGCTCGGGCCATTCCAGTACGAGGGAGATGCCTGGGGGTGTAGCCTTCCCGCGAGCGGGCCGGCGCTGGTGTCACGAATCTACCAGTTCGGCCGTCGCGCGGCGCTCGTCGACCCGCTCGTCGCCGCACTCGCACGCGCGTCCAACGCTCGACTGTGCACGAGGGCGACGCTCGTCGGGCTCGATGTGGATGCCTCGGGGCGGCGCGCGACCAGGGCCGTGGTGGGCACCCCCGGCGGCCCGACGTGGAGGGTGCGCGCGAAGCAGTACGTCCTCGCCGGTGGGGCGGTCGAGAACGCCCGGGTGCTCCTCGTCGCCGCCGACGCCGGGTTGCGCGTGGGGAGTCCGTGGCTGGGCCGCGGCTTCATGGAGCACCCGCGCGATAGCGCACTGACGCTCGTACCCGGCTCGCGAGACTTTCATCGCGCGGCTGCGTTCTACGATCAGCATCAGGCGGCTGACGGGACGCTGATCGTCGGGCGGTTCGCCGTGTCCGACGACGCGATCCGCGACGGGGCGCTGCCCAACGCGTCGGCAACGCTGCTGGCCCGTGTTCGGCCGGTCGTTAGGCGCGTACGCGCCGTGGCGAACCGCTTCGCCCCGCTCGGCGGGCTCGCGCTCGTCGACCGGTGGACTCCGTCGGGCGGTCACGGCTGGTCGCGCCATCACGCCCCGGAGCGCGTGTTCGACGGCTTCACGATCCTGCTCAACCTCGAGCAGACGCCGAGTCCGGAGAATCGGATCGTGCTCGGGGCGCGCCGCGACGCGTTTGGCGTTCCGCTCCCCGAGCTCCACTGGCGGTGGCACGAGGCCGACCACACACGCCTAACGCGACTCCGTGACGTCGTCGCTCGCGAGCTGGGGGCGCTCGGCCGGATCGAGATCGCGACCGACGCTATCCCGGACCCGAACGCGCATCACCACGCGGGCACGACGCGCATGCACGCCGACGCGGCGCACGGCGTCGTGGACGCGGACTGTCGCGTTCACGGGGTGGACAACGTGTTCGTCGCCAGCGCGTCCGTCTTTCCGACGGCGGGGTTCGTGAACCCGGTGCTCACGATCGTGGCCCTGGCCGCGCGCCTCGCCGATCATCTCGTGGCATCGTCCTGAGGAGTCAACGCTTCGAGCCGCTGGACTCCAGGGAAAGTCGACGTGCGTCGTGTCCACGGCACGCGCGAGGGAGTCGGCGAGCCGCCGACGCGCGGCCAGAATGGAGTCGATCCTCGCTCGACCCAGTGCGGGTGAAGGTGCATTGTGGCGTCCTTCCGCGGCGTGACATCCGAACCTTAGCGACCGGTTTCAGGATGACGCAACACGCCGACGGCTGTCGTCGATCGCGGGACGTCTCGTTACCGCCGCTCGAACACGACATCGTACGCGCGGCCGGTACGCACGTGGAGCGCCGTCACGCGCCTTGACGCGTCGCGTGTGAACCACACGCGTTGGCCGAACCCCCTGAACGCGTCCGTTGACGTTTGCGTCAGCCTGATTCGTGTCGACGGCCGCCGGAAGAGCACGAGACCACTGTCGGTGACGGACACCTCGACCGTGGTCTCGGCGTCGGGGCTGTAGTAGCTGCCCGCGTAGACGGCGAGATCCGCCGGAGGGATCGCCATCGAAGTATCCGCACGCGGCCCCTGATTGCTTGCAGCAACGGGACCTAACGCGGGTCCGAGCAGCGAGTCCACCAGTTGACTCGCGTACCGCGTCGGCACGGCACTCGCGGCGTTGCAGAGCACCGCGATCGCGAGCGCGCGCCCCGGGAATCGCAACAGCTCGGCACGGTATCCGGCAGTGGAGCCCGAGTGCTCGACGCGCGGGACACCGCGATAGTCGCTCACCACCAGCCCGAGTGCATAGGTGATGGTGTCGCCGCTCGTGAGGCGCCCGCGCACGTGGAGAGAGTCCACCATCGCCTTCCACGCCGGCGTGGGCTTCTCGAGCATGGCCGTCCAGGTGAGCAGGTCGCCCACCGTGGTGAGCAGCCCGCCGTTGCCGTGGACGTTCTCGAACGGCATCTCGAGCTCCCACCCGCCACCGTCCGCGCGAGCGTACGCCTGCGCGCGCCCCCTGACGATGCGTCGGTAGTCGTCCCGCCACTGCGTGCTCGTTAGGCCCAGCGGCTTGAACAGGCGCTCGCGAGAGAAGTCGGCGAACGACTGGCCGCTCACCCGGCTCACGATGATCGCGAGCAGGTTGTAGCCGCTGTTCGTGTAGGAGTATCGCTCACCGGGCGCGTAGTTGAGCGCGCTCTGTTGGTCGAGGATGTCGAGGACGTGGTCGTGCGTATGCACGCGCGAGCCGCGGGGCCAGCCGGCGATCTGCGCGATGTCGCCCCAGTCGCGGAGCCCGCTCGTGTGGTTGAGGAGGTGGCGGATCGTGATCTTCTGGCCGTAGTCGGGGAGCTCGGGGACGTATTTTCGGACGTCGTCGTCGAGACCGAGCTTGCCGTCGATCGCGAGGAGGACGGTGGCGGCGGCCGTGAACTGCTTCGAGATCGACCCGGACTCGAAGATGGTCTCGGGCCTGTTCGGGATCCCGTGCTCGAGGTCGGCGCTCCCGAACGCGCGCGCAAAGCGAGGCGCACCGGCGCGGTCGATCCCGACGGCGCAGCCGGGTGCATCGGTCGAATCCCAGCGAGCGAACACGCGGTTGACGAGCGGCGTCAGATCGCGCGGCGGCGCCGTCTGGGCGGAGAGGGCAACGGGGACCGTGAAGGCCGCGAGGAGTAAGCGCCGGAGCATAGCCATCGGGGTGAAAGCGATCCGAACGTGGCCGATGACCGTGGAGCGGTCAAGACGTGCGTGATCGTTGCCTCACGCCTGCCCGAGCAACTGGAACCCTGCCACTACGAAGTGCCCGTCGAACGCGAAAGCGTGACTCAACCTGTGTCGTCGCATGACCTCGAAGCTGACGGCGTCGATGAGCGAAAACTCCTGGTCGGAGAATCGGGTCAGCCATCGCTCGATCGCCTCGCGCTCGAGGTCCGCTGCCACGGGGAGCCACTCGTGCACGGGATCGTCGAGTAACGCGGATACCGCGGCTCGCGCTTCTGCTGGTCCCCGCAAGTAGAGGAGGTGCGAGTGAAACTCGGCCAGGATGAGTGTGGTGCCGACGAATTGCCCGCCGGAGCCAAGATGTCGTTCCGCGATGTCGACAGCGCCAGCGTGGTGCTGGTCCTTTCGCCGGCTGAGCGCGATCAGCGCGCCCGTGTCAACGAGGGCGCGCACGCTTCCGAGGTTTGCTGCCCTCGTATTTCCCGCGGTACAGGTAGTCGTCCGCGCGATCGGCGACGTCGGGTGGGAAGTCGTCGTTGTCGGCCGAGGCGACGAGCTGACGGAGCGAGTAGCCAGGCGTCGGCGTGCCGGTCAACGCCTCGTCGGCCAGACGCCGCAGCCCGCGGCGAAACAGTTCCGTCTTGGCCAGTCCGGTCGCCTCGACCAACTGTTCGAGCAGGGCGTGGTCGCGGACGTCGAGGTAGACGACGACCTGCTCACGGACGCGCTTGGGGTCTCGTCTCGTCATACGGCGGGCGTTGGATGGGCGCTTGAGCTAGCACACTATACTAGTAACATGTGCTAGTACAGACGCCCTCACAAGGTGCGCGAGGGGGACGCCCACCATCCGCTCACTCCTCGAACGAGCTATTGGAGCTTGCTCACGACGAGCTTGCCGAGCGCGACGAGATCCGGAAGGACAGACTCCGTTGGCTTTCCGTCATCCGCCTCCAGTGAGATGGCGACCATCTGATCCCCGGTCTTCACGCCGAGGAAGCCGACCCTCGCTTGGTACTGGTTGCGTGGCTTCGGATAGATGACCCACGCCTTGTCGCCGACGCCGGCGACCGGCTGTTTCGGCACCTTGTCCTGGTTGAACGCCGCGATCAGCCCGTCCAGCCCCTGCTCGGCCCTCGGGCCGGAGTAGATGATGATCTGGCCGCGGTCACCGTCCCAACTGCAGCCGGACCCTGCGCCGCCGCCGAGCGTGAAGGCGTCGGGCCCGCTGTAGATCTGTTGGCCGCGTGCGATGTACTTCTTCTGCTCGTCGTCGGTGAGCAGGGTGCACGGCTTCGCGGTCTTGGCGAGCTCGACGCCGGCCTTCTTCGCGCCGGAATATTGGGCGTCGGCTGCGGACGCGCTCGCGACGAGGAGAGCCGTCGTGAGGACGAGTCTCGCGGATGGCGTCGCTATCTGCATGGGTGCCTCTGGTGGTGAAGGTTTGGCGCCCATGATAACCCAATGGTCGTCGCCTGGCTGCGGCCGGCCGCCGTTACTCCGAGGTAACGGTGACGCGCCGCTCAGGCGGGGGGTTCAACGGGGCGAGAAATCACCCTTGGCCGAGTGAGGACCAATGTCACGTTCGAAGTCGGTGCGGTTCGTCCCTCTGTCGCTGCTCCTCGCGGCGGTTGCCATCGCGTGCTCGGACTCGAGGCCGGTATCCCCGATCGACGGCGCCGACCCGCTGGCAGGTCGCGTACTCCTGCAGTCGCCGGACACGAGCATCCGCGGAGGCGAGGGCACGCCGCCGGCGCCGCCCGTGACGGGCGATGGGTTGTTCCGGGGCGTGGTACGCGGCTATAGCGAGGCCGACTTCCCCGACACGCTCAGGAGCGCGAAGCCGCTCGCCAACGTCGTGGTCACGGTGTATCCCGCAACGTTGACCGATGGACAGCCGGAGCTGGGGCCGGAGGCCGCTCGGGTGGTGACGAACACGGCGGGCGAGTTCACGACGCCCACGCTGACGGGAGGGCTGTACGTGGTGACGTTCACGCCGCCGGAGGGCGAGTCGTACGACAACGCCTGGACGCTCGCGACGGCCCATTCGCAGAGCGGAGAGCGGCCGTGGATTATCATGCTGCGAGAGAGGTGACGGGGACGTGAGGTCGAGCCGCGGGCCGCCGGACCGAGCCTGCCTAGGCCTCGCCGAGCTGCTTTGGTGGCAGCGTCTCGAGGAACATGTAGATCGACCGGAGTGCGCCGTCCGACATCCTGCCGTAGTGCTTCCACGGCATCGCCTCGCTCATGACGCCGGCGCCGTTCGGACGCTCACCGGTTCGCATGGCACGGATGAAGTCGGCCTCCGTATAGTGCCCGAGGCCCGTTGGCGTGAGGTTGCTCGTGGGCGGCGAGTTGGGATCGGGGCTCGGGCCGCCGGAGAACGACGCGCCGTGGCAGCCGGCGCAGCCACTCTTCGCCACGACGTAGCGCCCGTACTCGAGGCCGGGCGTCGTGTCCACGGTCGCGACGTGCGGGGTGCGCGGCGTGAGGGCGGCTGTCGTCTTCAGCTGTCCGGCGCCCATCAGCATGCGCCCGACGATGCGCAGCTTCGCCGGCGGAACCTCGCGATCGACCGGCGGCAACTGCTTGAGGTAGGCGATCATGGCCGCCATCTCGTCGTCGGCGATCGCGTGGAACACCTCGCTCGGCATCACGATGAACCCCGTACTGTCGCGGCGCACGCCGTGGCGGATAGCACGCTCCCACTCGGCGTCGGTGAGTGGTGGCGTGCGGCCGCCGCGTCCGCGGGTGAGGTTGGGTCCCACGAGAAGCGCGAACGGTCCGGCATCGGCGAAGACGTTGCCGCCGAGATCGTTGCCATGACACTGGCCGCATGGGAGCTCGGCCACGAGGCGCTGGCCGCGTGCGACGGACGCACTGTCGGTGGGGATGACGAGCGCCTGCTCCGGCGGCACGTCGTGCTTCGCGCCGAGGCGCTGGCCGCTGACCGCGTAGAGCGCGCCGGCGACGATGAGCACCAGGGCGACGAGACCGCCTAACGTGATGAGGACCCAGCGAACCGCGCGACTCATGGCCATTCCCGCCACCCCTGTTGGCTGAACGTGAGGTAGGCAGCCGCAGCGCTGCCGCGCGGGAAGTTATCGAACGAGCCCGGTCTCACCAGACCGTCGGCGCCCTCGCCGCAGCTGGACGCGCACTCGAGGTCGCGTTGCTGCCGCTACGGGTATCTTCACCGCGTCGAAGACCGAACAGTGGCCTCGATATAGAGCTCGATTCCGTCCAGCACACGCTGCAGCCCGAAGTCGAACGACTCCTCCATTGTACGCGATGGCCCGTCGGACGGCGTGGTGAGCAAGGCCGCAAACCGTGGGAACCGCGAGTCGCCGATCGCGCGGCCGAGGTCTGCCCCGACCGCCGCTGCCCATTCCTCTTCGGAGATGCCGCGCGCACGAGCCCTCGCGAGTGAGATCGCCGTGTCCGACGCGCCACGCGTGTAGCCGTCGATCACGCTGAGCATCTGCGCCATGTCGGCTGCGCTCAACCCCGTGCCGGAGAGCGCGTCCATGACCGCCTCGAGCCAGCTGAGCCAGTTCGGCCCGTGCGGCGCAGCCACGAACGGCAGCTCCGCCAGCCAGGGGCGCGCGCATAACATCGCCCGCTTCGCGTGGGCCCACCGCGTCAACTCAGCACGCCAGTCTCCGCGCGGCTCAGTCGGGCGCGGCGGCAGCCCCATCCCCGCGTCGACGATCGCGTCGAAGAGCGCTTCCTTATTAGGGAAGTACCGATAGACCGCCATCGTCGTGAACCCGAGCTTCGCCGACACGGCCTGCATGGTCAACGCCTGAAGGCCTTCCTCGTCGGCGATCTGGATGGCCGCCTCCACGACGTCGTCCGGGGTCACCGCCGGCTTTGGGCCACGAGTCGGCCGTGATCGGTCCTCCCAAAGGAGTTCACTCCGCCGCCGAAGGGCCGGATCGATCCGCACGGACGCCTGCATGATGTCCTCGTGCGTGATCTCCCGCCGCGTCGCCGCCTGAGCCGTCAGCCCGGGCTTCTCGGCCGAACCTCTCCTGGGGCGAGAGCCTGGCTGCTTCCGTCCTGCCATATCGCTCCGAAAAAACTGTTGACAGATCTGAAACTGTGTATATCATACACTCGCACTGTATATGTCATACACTAATACAGTGGATGCGCCTTTGGAAGACCTTCGGCAACAATCGGCAACCACCCCCTCAGAGGGTTCCTGCTATGTCCATTTCGTCCAGAGCCTCCAGCCTCTCAGCCCTCACCCTGGGCTTGCTCCTCTCGTCGGCCAATGCCTCGCAGGCCCAGACGTCCGCTCCGCAGTCGAGGACGTGGGAGCTCCGCGTCACCAGCGGCGCGTTCATTCCGACCGGCAGCCAGCGGGACGTTCTCAAGGATGCGCAGATGACTGCCGCCCAGCTGTCCTGGGTCGTCACGCCTTCGGTCGCGATCAACGGGACCTTCACCTGGGCGCGGAGCCGAGATGTCGGTTCGGCCGACACGCCGAAGCTCGACGTGTTCACGTCCGACGTCGGCGTCGAAGCCCGTCCCGTTCAGTGGTTCGGCGGCCGCGCCGTGACGTTCAGTCCCTTCGCGGGCGTCGGCGCGGGTGCGCGGAGCTACAACTATCGCAAGCTGGACGTGGACGCTACGCACAACCTCGCCGCCTACGGCGCCGTCGGCGGTGAGCTCGGCATGGGACGCGTGGGGCTGCGCGTCGAGGCGCGCAACTATGCGACGGGATTCAGGCCGCTCGTTGGCGCCGGCAGGTCCGACATGCGCAACGATGTCGTGGTCATGGCCGCGCTGAGGTTCAACCGGAAATGAGCTCCACCAGATCGGACTGGCTCATTCCCGCCGGGCTCATCGCGCTGAGCATGGTGCCAGCCCTGGCCGGTAGCGTTAGGCTGGCCCAGCTCGCCGGCGGCGCGGAGATCACGCTGGAGAATGCGCGGTTCTTCGCGGCGCCACTGCCGGTGATGATTCACATTCCCGCCGCGGTCGTGTACAGCATCGTGGGCGCGTTCCAGTTCTCACCGGGACTCCGTCGCCGGCGGCGCGCGTGGCACCGCGCCGCCGGGCGGATCCTGATCCCGTGCGCACTGCTCGTCGCGTTGTCGGGGCTGTGGATGGCGCACTTCTACCCGTGGCCGCAAGGCGACGGCCCGCTCGTCTACGCGGAGCGACTCGTGTTCGGCACCGCCATGGTGCTGTCCGTCGTCCTCGGTCTCTACGCCATCAAGCGCAGAGACTTCGCTTCACACGGCGAGTGGATGATGCGCGCGTATGCCATCGGGCTGGGTGCGGGCACGCAAGTGCTGACTCACTTGCCGTGGTTCATGCTCGTCGAGGACAAGCCGGGTGAGCTGGCCAGGGGAGTGATGATGGGTGCCGGCTGGATCATCAACGTCGTCGTGGTGGAGTGGATCATTCGAAGCCGAAGCCGAGTGTCTCGTCCGAGGACGGTCTTAGCGACCGCTGGATAGCGGTCTCATAGCGGACATGACGTCGCTTGTAGCCGAGAGCCGAGTGCATGCACCGCTTCAGCAACGCGAGCCCAACATTGCTGGGCGAATGCGCCCGCACAGTATTTTTTTTGGCGAGGTTGGGTGAGGGGCTGCTCGATCGTGCGAAACGTGCACTTGTTCGCCGAGGAGACTGGTGTGCCGGGAGATCTGATGGAGGCGCTGCCATTGGCGGGACGCGTGGCGCTCGTGGCCGGTGCTACGCGCGGTGCTGGGCGGGGGATCGCCACCGAGCTCGGGGCCGCAGGAGCGACGGTCTACGTGACGGGACGCACGACGCGGAAGCGCCGTTCCGAGTACGACCGCCCCGAGACCATCGACGAGACGGCGGCGCTCGTCGATGCGGCCGGCGGCAAGGGGATCGCGGTGCCGACGGACCACATGGAGCCTGCGCAAGTCGAACGGCTCGTAGCGCGCATCACGCGGGAGCAAGGCGGCCGCCTCGACGTGCTCGTCAACGACATCTGGGGCGGCGAGCGCCTCTTCGAGTTCGACTCACCTGTGTGGAAGCACTCGCTCGAGAACGGTTTGCGCCTGCTCCACCTCGCGCTCGACACGCACCTGATTACCAACCACTACGCGCTCCCGCTGCTCATCGCGCGGCCGGGAGGCCTCGTGGTGGAGATGACCGACGGCACCGCCGAGTACAACGCGGAGCATTATCGGAACTCGACGTTCTACGATCTCGCGAAGACGTCGGTGATTCGACTCGCGTGGGCGCTCTCACAGGAAATCGCGCCGCATGGCGGGACAGCGGTCTCGCTCACACCGGGCTGGCTGCGCTCCGAGATGATGCTCGACACCTTCGGCGTGACCGAGGCGAATTGGCGGGACGCCACGGCGCGGGTGCCGCACTTCGTCATCTCCGAGTCGCCGCGGTTCGTTGGGCGGGCGGTCGCGGCACTGGCCGCCGATTCCGCGCGAGCGCGCTGGAACGGACAGTCGCTCTCGAGCGGGCAGCTCGCGCGCGTCTACGGCTTCACCGACGTGGACGGGTCACGACCCGACGCCTGGCGCTACATGGTGGAGGTACAGGACCCCGGACGGCCCGCCGACGCCACCGGCTATCGATGACCCCTACCCCGTGACACGCTGGGATTATCGGAAGCCGTGATGTTTGCGGGCCGGCGGAGTGGTGGGCTCGGGACGCTTCCACCGGCCCGATTCGACGTCGAACCACCGCTGCACCAGCGCCTGTGAGTATCCCTCCTCGATCCGGCTCCAGTCTGGCCGCTTACGAAGCTCCTCGAAGAGGACGCCAGTATACGCTCTCGTCGCCACGCCGACCAGACGGGTCAGTCCGCGGTAGCTCGCGTCCAGGTCGTCGGCGGTCCACGAGACGGCGCCATCCCTGTAGTCGATTCCCGGCACGCCCTCGAGTACCGAGACATCCGCCGGCGGCGCCGTGCGAATGGCCGTGAGGATCGGCGTCGTCACCTTCATCGCCTGCGCCTGACCGGCGCGCAGCTTCTCCACAGCGCGGCGCGCCGACGCCGTGAGGTCGGCTCGCGCTTCCTCCACCGGCCGCGGCAGCGCGCTGTCCGCGGCGACTGCCTTCTTCACCGTCACGAACTCGAGCCACGGCATCGTCGCGAGATCGGTGGCCAACCGGTCATCGCCCGAGCCGAAGATCACCGGCGTGCCCACGCGCCCCCAGGAGAGTCCCACGAGCTCGGTCTCGGTGATCGTCTTCCCGTGAATGAGGAATTCGATCCCCAGCGTGTAGGTGTGCGAGGCGAAGCCGCCGCTCCCCGTCTTGGCGTGCATCCCGACGACCGCGACGGCGTCGTACGCGTTAGGCTGGACGAGGTCGACGTACGCGTCGAACGTGGTGTCGCGGAGGATCTGCGTCGCCCGCTTGTCGAGCAGGTCGCGGCGCACATCCGGATCCGGGTTACCGCTGCCGTGACCGTCCACCACGTGCACCTCCGTGGCCCCACCCTGATAGAGCCCCTCGATCACCGCGTTGACGTCGGCCGCGAGCAGTGTCTGCCCCTGCGCGTACTGGGGCGTGCCGAAGAAGAACGTCTGCGGGTTGCTTTGCCCCGACAGCCCCTCCATGTCGTGGAGCACGAGGATGCGGATCCCATCACCGGTGTCCGGTCGCACGGCCTCCAGCGTCCAGGGTTCGGCGGTGCCGCTCGAAGGCGGGGGAGACGACTGGGACTGGCACCCGGTGAGCGCACCGAGCGCGGTGAGCACGTGGCCGGCCCGAAGGGGAAAGCGCATCGCTGATCTTGGAGTGAGGGGGAAGGGCTCGCGTCAGGCATCCGGGCTGATCGTGAGCCCGGTTCCGAGTCGATCGAACGCATACTGCATCAACGCGTCGACGGTATCCAGACCGCGCAGCTTTCCGTCGATGGCGAGCATCGCCATGCCGTGGACGAGCGACCAGACGTACGTGGCCATCAGCACGGTGTCATCGCCACGAACGACCGCGTCCTTCTGGAGCGCGGCGAGGGCGTCCACCAGCGCCTGGAACGCACCCGCGCCCTCGGACTCGAGCTCGGGGTCGTGCACCTGCGGGTCGACGGCGCCGCCGAACATCACGCGGTAGTGAACCGGGTTGGCGACGGCGAAGCGAACGTAAGCAAATCCCATCGCACGAAACCCGGCATCCCCGTGGCCGCCGTCATCCCATGCGGCGACGAGCGCCTGGCGCAGCATGCGAAACCCTTCGGTGGCGACAGCGGTGAGCAACGCGCCCTTGTCGGCGAAGTGGCGGTACAGCGCGCTCCGCGAGACACCAAGTCGAGCCCCGATCTCTCGGAGGGTGAGTCCACCCACCCCGTTGTCGCGAATCGTCGCGAGGGCTTCATCCAGCAGCGCTCGACGCAGATTGCCGTGATGGTAGGGCCTGGCTCGTTTGGCTGCGGCCGTCTTCTTCGATATTGGCATGAGGGTTCAACTTACGGGCGAGTGTTGACTTAGTCAACATAGAGAGCTATCCTATGTTGCCTTAGTCAACATCGGAATACGAGGTCCCCATGCAATCGACTCAACAGGCAGCCAACCCCAGCGTTAGGAGCCGAGTCGCCGATCTGCTCGGTCGGCTGTGGAGCGCGAGCCCGCCGCTTACGGCCGTCGGACTCCTGATGCTCTTCGTGGCCATCCCGTCGGCGGTCGGCATCTTCGTCGATCCGCGCATCATCACCGGCGCGCCCGCGTGGCTCAAGCCGTTCAAGTTCGCGGTTTCCACTGCCGTCTATAGCCTCACGCTCGCGTGGATGTTCGGATTTCTCACCGACTGGCCGCGCACGCGTCGAGTCGTCGGCTGGACGACCGCGATCGTGTTCGTGCTCGAGGTCGCGATCATCGACATGCAGGCGTGGCGCGGAACGACCAGCCACTTCAACGCGTCCACGACGCTCGATCGCGTGCTCTTCATCATCATGGGGGGAGCGATCCTGGTGCAGACGTTCGTCAGCGTGTCGGTCGCCGTCGCCCTGTGGCGGCAGCGGTTCAGCGATCGGTCGCTCGGATGGGCGCTCAGACTTGGCATGACGCTCACGATCGCGGGCGCGCTCACCGGCCCGCTCATGACTCGCCCCACCGCGGAGCAGCTCGCGGACGCTCGCGCCGGCCGCGGGTTGCCGATCGTCGGCGCACACTCGGTCGGTGGCCCGGATGGTGGCCCCGGTCTGCCGGTGACCGGGTGGAGTCGCGATCACGGTGACGTGCGCGTCCCGCACTTCATCGGCCTGCACGCCATCCAGGTGCTGGCGCTCATCGCGGTCGGTCTCCGGCGATGGGATCGGCCCGAGGACGTTCGCGTTAGGGCGATGCTTGCCGCGGCGGCGAGCTACGCGATGCTCTTTGTCCTTCTGCTCGTAGGAGCGCTCCGCGGACAGAGCGTGGTCGCACCCGATGCGATCGTACTCGCGTCGATCGCGACCTGGGCGGCGCTCACTGTGCTCGCTTTCGGGTGGATCGGCTTTGCCGCACGCGGCGGCCTCAATCGGAGGGTGGCATGACAGCCGAACAGCTCTTCTCGGTGCTGAACCTCGTGGCCATGGCGGGGTGGCTGCCGCTCGTGTTTCTGCCGGGCCGGCGCTGGGCTACCACGGTCGTGCCCGTAGTGGTGCCCGCGCTGCTCGCGGTGGTGTACGTGGCGCTCGTGATCGTGGCGCTGCCCGGGAGTGACGGCGGGTTCTCCTCGCTGGTAGGCGTCAGGACCTTGTTCGACAACCCGTGGGGATTGCTCGCGGGTTGGACGCACTACCTGGCGTTCGATCTCTTCATCGGCGGATGGGAGGTACGCGACGCGCAGCGGCGCGGTGTCCCGCACCTGCTCCTCGTGCCCGCGCTGGTGCTGACGTTCCTCCTGGGACCCGGTGGCCTGTTGCTCTACCTGGCCATGCGAACGCTCGCGTCCAGGAAAACGACGCCGACGACACCGACGACGCCGAGGCCGAGCGTCGAGTAGATCGCGGCTTGCCTCGTCATACGACTGCCGGACGTCTCGCGTATCCGTAAGCGATAGCTTACTGTAAGTAATGACTTACATAGACACGCTCGTGGCGCTCGCCGACCCCACACGGCGCGCGATCTTCGAGTCGCTTCGAGACCGTCCTCGAACCGTCGGAGAGCTCGCGGCCGGGCAGCCGGTCAGCCGCCCTGCGGTGTCTCAGCACCTCAAGGTGTTGGAGAGCGCAGGGCTCGTTAGGGCCGACCCGCAAGGCAACCGGCGGCTATACTCGATCCGCCGCGATGGGCTGGAAGAGCTGAAGCAATATCTCGACGGCTTCTGGTCGGACGCGTTGTCCGCCTATGCCGCCGAGGTCACCCGCCGGAAACGAGGAGAGGGGAGACGCGCATGATCGAGCCGCTGATCAAGACCATCGAAGGTGCCGTGTGGCCAGGCGGAGGCATTCCGGATTTTCGTGCACGAGATGGGATCGTGGTGGCCGCTGGGAAAACGCTCAATGTCACTCAAGGCCAGCGGCAAACCCGCGAAGTCAACCGAGGAGCGACTAGACGACGCTACGGGAAGCAGCCGCCGACCAGGCGTCGTAGAACTCCGCCACGGTTTGATACCTGCCGCGCGGGTCGGGGTCGCACGCGTGCGCGATCAGGCTGCCCAGGGCCGCCGTGCCTGACGGCATGAACTGGGTGACTGTCCGCCCCATCGTGAACACCGTCGTCCGCTCGTCAACCCGCGCGCCGAGCTCGTATTCCTCCGGCGCCATGAACCGGTCGGAGCCGAACATCCGGCCCATGTCGTTCGTGAACGGCCCCTCGCGATAGCTGTCCAGGTCCACCACGGACATCCGCCGTCGCTCGAAGTCGTAGATGAGCGAGCCGTCGTAGAAGTCCGACGCGATCCAGCCCCGTTCCGCCAGCTTCACGTGCAGTCGAAAGACGACGTCGAGCGCCGCCGCTCGCTCGTTAGGGTCGAGCGCCCGAAATCGAGCGTACGACGAGCCCGGGTCCGTCCTGCGCGCCCGGGGAACCCCTACGAGCTCGCCATCCACCCAGTCGTAGACGACCAGCGGGCCCTCGGGCGACTCGATGACGTTTCGCAGCGCGGGGAGCGCGAGATCGGACACCGAACGCGCGAGACGAACGGCGGTGCGGAGCAGGGCAACGCGCGCGTCGTGCGGGAGATACGGTCGAGGGTCGTCGGGAGCGCCGGCGGTCTTGATGAAGAACCGGTCCCCGCCGACGCTCGCGCCGTACGACACGTTGCCCGAGTCCTGCGTCCTCGCATCGAACACCGCGAACACTTCCGCGTGCTGTGACACGAGCGCATGCGGCGTGAGGTTGGTGCGCTCGGCGGTCAGCAACATTTCCGTGTTGCGACGCTACCACTCCCCCCGGCTGTTCAACCGCTCGACGGCGTACTGTATCGCGAACGCGTGGGCGTCCTCGACGTCGTCTGGCACATCGACCCAATCGCCGAGGGCGTCGCTATAGTCGTAGATCGCGTGCTCGCGCGCGGCGTCGGCCGACGGGTGCCACGTGTCACCGGCAAAGTCGCCGTGCGCCGTGTAGCGGAACAACATCGCGCTCTTGTCGGCGTCCGCGATCAGGAGGATCACGTCCGGCGCGGGAAGCATCTTCGACGGATCGATCGGAAACCCGGCGGTCTGCGTCACGCGCCGGTGGGCGTCGAGCGGACCCACGAGCGCCAGCAATCGGGTGCGGTTGGGCTGCGTCATAAAAGGAGTGCGGGTGTCGACCCATCTGTCCTACTGGCGACCGCAGCCTTTGTCAATCACCGGGGCTGAACGTGTCGCGCCACGGCGGGCTCGCGCACGATTACCCTTGACATCTTAGGGTAACGAGCCGATTCTACCCTGACTTCCTTAGGGTAAGCCATGCCGACTGCGCGATCCAACGGTGCAACGCCCGACCTCGGGCTCCTTCAGGGTACGCTCGACGTCATGATCCTCAAGGCGCTCTCATGGGGACCGATGCATGGGTTCGGTGTGGCCAAATGGATTCGCCAAACCACCGACGACGTGCTACAGATCGAGGACGGCGCGCTTTATCCGGCGCTGCACCGCATGGAGCACCGCGGCCTCATCGACGCCGACTGGGACCTCACCGAGAACAAGCGCCGCGCCAAGTACTACCGCCTGACCGCGAAGGGCCGCCAGCAGCTTCGTGCACGCGCATCGAGCTGGGACCGCTACTCGGCGGCGGTGACCAAGGTCATCCACGCCACCGTTCAACCGTCCGCGAGCTGAGTCATGGCCAGCGACGACACTCCCAAATGGCATCGCTATCGCGACTTCTGGCGCGCGAACATCGCGGCCGACGTCGATGCCGAGCTGGCGTTCCACGTCGACGCGCGCACCGAGGAGTTGTGTGCCGCCGGGCTCGAGCGGTCGGCGGCGCGCGCACAGGCGCTCCGCGAATTCGGCGATGTCGATCTCGCGCGCCGCACGCTTCGTAGCATGGATGAGCAGCACGCGGCCAGCGCGCGGCGCGCACACGTCGCGAGCGACATCCTGGGCGACGTTCGCGTCGCCATCCGTGCCCTGAGGCGGAGCCCCGGGCTCGTCGCCGTCGTCGGGCTCACGTTCGCGTTAGGCATCGGCGTGACCGGTGCCATGTACAGCGTCGTCGACAATATCCTGTTCAAGCCGCTCCCCGGCGCGCACGGCGCGAGCCTCGTCGTCCTTGGACGGACCGAGGAACGAATGGCGCAGCCGCATGACCTCTCGTTCCCCGACTTTCGCGACTTCCGTGCTGACACGACAGTGTTCGCGTCACTCGCGGCGTACACGAGCCGGGTCGTCGAGCTCAGGACGGATCGGGGCGCGGACCGCATCTGGATCGACGACGCGACGGCGAATTACTTCTCGGTGCTGGGGCTCCGCCCGCTGCTCGGGCGGACGTTCGAGCCCGACGAAGATCGCGGGGCGCTCGCGCATCCGGTTATCGTCCTGACGTACAAGGGGTGGCAGACCTACTTCACCGGCGATTCGGGAGTCGTCGGGCGCGTCATCACCATCAACGATCACCCGGTGACCGTGATCGGCGTGATGCCGCCGGAGTTTCGGGGCGTTAGGCCGCTCGTGGACATCGACGGCATCGCGCCCATCGACCAGGTGTGGCCCGCATACGGCGCGATGCTCGACAACCGCGCCGCCACCGCCGTCAGCGTATTCGGACGCCTGCGGCCCGGCGTCTCTCTGAGTGCGGCGAGAGAGGCCGTGCATCTCAAAGCCCTTCAGCTCGAGCGCGCCTACCCGAGCACGAACAGGAACGTCGGAGCAGTACTCGTGCGCGAACAGTTCGCGCGTCCGAGCATCACGGTGTCCGAGATCGCTCCAGCCGTCGCGGCAATGTTCATGACGCTCGTGATGCTCGTCATGCTCGTCGCGTGCGCGAACATCGCGAGCCTGCTGCTGGCACGGGTCGTCGCTCGCGGGCGCGATCTCGCCGTTCGCGCCGCGATCGGCGCCAGCCAGTGGCGTCTCGTGCGACAGGTGCTCGTCGAGGCCGCGCTGCTCGCGCTGCTCGGCGGCGTCGGCGCGGTGGCCGTGGCGTACGGTGCCGTCCGTGCCCTCGATTCCATCAACGTCGCGACCGACATTCCGATTCGCTGGGGCCTCGAGTTGAACGGACGCATCATCGCGTTCACCGCTCTCGCGACGCTCATTGCCGCGCTCGCCGCCGGTATCGCCCCCGCATCCGCGGCGCGGAAACGCAATCTCAACGACGTGCTCAGATCCGGCACAGGCAATTCTGCCACGGTCGGTCACCGGCGGCTGCGCTCGGCGCTCGTGGCAGGCCAGATCGCGATCTCCGTCGTCGTGCTCGTCTGCGCTGGACTGTTCGTGCGGAGCTCGGCGAATGCGAGTCGCATGAACCTCGGCTTCCGCACCGATAGCGTGTTGATGCTCTCTACGGAGCTTCGCGGCCAGAGCTATGACAGCGTGCGCGGCCAGCAGTTCTACCGCGAGCTGCTCCAGCGAGCCGCCGCCGTGCCGGGTGTGAGATCAGTCGCGCTCGCGCGCTTCGTCCCGTTCGGCTACGATCGCGCCACGCGCACCGTCGTGCCGATCGCCCCAGGCGTACAGGTGCCCGTCAACGGGTTCAATTACTTCCACAATGTCGTCGGTGGCGACTACTTCGCCGCACTGGGCATTCCGCTACTGGAGGGTCGCCTGTTCACGGATCGGGACGACGCGACCGCTCCACCAGTGGCGATCGTGAGCGACGCGTTCGTGAACGCGGTCTGGCCCGGTCAACCGGCGGTCGGCAAGCGCTTCCGTTTCGGTGGCGATGACGGCCCTATCGTCGAGATCGTTGGCGTCGTTCGCGGCATGCAGGACATGATCCTCGGCGAGACACCCCGGCCCTACGTTTTTCTCCCCGTCGCTCAGGCGTATCGCTCACCGATGACGATTCTGGTGCGGACCTCCTCGGACCCATCCGCTGTCGCGCGGCCCATGCGTGCCGTCATCGCGGGGCTCGACCCGAGCCTGCCAGTGTTCGACGTGCGCACCATGGACGATCACCTTCGCAACGGACAGGCACTCCTGTTCACGCGGCTCGGTTCGGCGTTCGCGACGGTGTTCGGACTCCTGGCGCTGGTACTCGCGACCGTCGGCGTCTATGGCGTCGTGTCGTACTCGGTCGCGCAGCGGACGCGCGAGATCGGCGTTCGCATGGCGCTCGGCGCACGCCGCCCGGCTATCGTGCGGCTCGTTGTCGGGCAAGGACTGCGGCTCGGGTGGATTGGCCTGGGCATTGGCCTCGTTCTCTCGGTCGCAACGATGGGCGTGGTGTCGTCGGTCCTCTATGGTGTCACGCCGCGCGACCCCCTGGTGTTAGGCAGCGTCGTGGCCTTGCTCACGCTCGTCGTCGCGGTCGCGAGCCTGGTCCCGGCACGTCGCGCAATGCGGATCGATCCGATCACGTCGCTTCGATCGCAATAGCTCACGAGTCGGGTGGGAAGCCAGCGAGTCACATCGCCTTGCCTCACATCGCTGCGAGATCATCGGCGGACAGGTCGTTCAGATTGCGAATCTCCTGGCACTTCGTTTCGTCCGCGAAGTCGATCATGACGATGTTTGGCATGAACCGTTTGCGAAGCGGGCCGACCGCCGGCGAGCCGGAGGCAGCATGGAACGGGTTCCGCTCCCAGACGAACTCCTCGAGACCCTGGCCCCACAGTTTCCGGAGCTTCGCGACGTTCGGCGGGTCCCACATCTTGTCGTTCCGTTTCTTGATGCTCTCGAACATGCCGGTCGTCGTCCAGTACATCATGCCGAGGACGTCCGGGCCGACGAGGCTGGCACCGCTTATCAGTTTGCGCTGCTTCTTCTGGTTCTGCGACTGTTTGGAGAACGGCTTGAACACCGACGTGCCGCCCTTGCCGTAGTACTGCAATCCCGCGAACCCCGGAGAGTAGCCCGGCCCGCCGCCGCTCTTGTCGTAGAGATTCTGGAACCCGAGGATGCCGTCGTTCGGCCCGTACCTCGCTGCGGCCTCCTTCACACCGCCCGGTGAGAACACGACGACGACCTTGCCCTTGAGGTTCTTGAGCGGCGTCGTGTTCAGATTCACCCGACCCTTGAAGATCGCGTCCCCGAGCACGTTGACGCACGTCTCGGCGATCAGCAGCCAGTTCAGGCACTTGTCGAACTTGAGAATCAGAAACTCTGTTCCTCCGTCCTTGCTCTTCACGAAGGCCCGTGCGTCCGCGAGCATGTCGGTCAGCCCCAACCCGAAGGCTCCGCCCTTGAGCTTCGTGCGCGTGAGATGCACGGCCTGGCCGACGTCTTCGAGGTGTCTGACCTTGGACTCGTTCTTCATGAGCTTACTGTCGGCATGAAACGCCTTGAGCTCCGCGGGCTTGTGCCAGCCGTGCTTTCCGGGTGCGGTCGCCGCGGTGATGCGAAGGTCGAACACGCGTACGCCAGCCCTGGCTTGTCCTCCGATGTCGAGCGACTGCGTCTGAACGTTGGTGCCGCCGGATGTGATGCCTGCGTCGTGACTGCCGGCGACGACGATCTCGTTGAGCATCGTGTCCGGGCCCAGCTCGAAGTACGTGACCATTGAGTTCGACTCTCAGGGGAAGCGGATGAGAGGAAGTCGGCCAGGATGACGTGCGCCGGCCGTCGTGCAGGCGACGATCGACGGCCAGGGTACGTCAACCAGGGACTCGAATCTAGCGTCACCCGGCATCCCGAATCGGGCCGCGTGGCGACGGAACCGTGCGAGTCGTACCTTCCGGCTTCTCGCTGCGTTACTCAGGAGACCGTGTAATGTCGCATGAGCCACGGGACCGTGCGCATCCCGATCGCCGACACTTCCTGAAGACGACCAGTGCGGTCGCGGCCGGCGCGTTGCTGCTACCGCGGCTCGAGGCGGTGGCGAGCGTACCGGGAATCGCTCCGGCAGCGAAGGCGGCGCCCGCAGGTTGGACGGTACAGCCGTTCGCCCTGACGCAGGTGAAGCTCACTGAGAGCGTGTTCACAGAGAAGCGCGACCGCATGCTCGCGTACGCGCGCGGCTACGGCGGCGAGGCGGACGTGTTCGCGGGACCGGATCGCGTGCTCTCGATCTTCCGCGCCAACGCAGGGCTCGATACGAAGGGGGCACGGCCAGTCGGCAGCTGGGAAAACGACACGGGCTATCTGCGCGGGCACTACGCCGGTCACTTCATGACCATGCTCGCGCAAGCGTACGCCAGTACGGGCGACGAGATCTTCAAGCGGAAGCTGGATTACATCGTGCGCGGCCTGGGCGAATGTCAGGACGCGCTCGCCGCCGCGGCGCGACGCCCCACGCCCAGATCGGATGGCCGCTTCGGCGGCGCGCTCCGGCTCACCGGCTCGCCCATCGGCCTCGCCGAACACGTCTCGCTCCCGACCGGCATCGTGAGCGGATTGACCGACTTCACGATCGCGCTCTGGGTCAATCCGGCGCAGTACGACCGCACGCGACTGTCCGATTCACGACCTAACGTCGATCCGGCGGCGCTCTACAACGGCACCGCCGTCTTCGACTTCGGCCGGCCCAATCCGCAGTTCGCGGACCCCGCGCTCGCACGAATGTACCTCACGGTGCGCGCGAACAACGATAAGCCGCTGCCGCGTTTCGCGATCACCACGCGCGGCGCCGACGGCGAGCAGCGTCTCGACGCCACGGAGCCGTTTCCTGTCGACCGCTGGACACACGTCGCGATCACGCGCTCGGGGTCGAAAGCGACACTCTACATCGATGGAGAGCCGGCCGCGACGAACCCCGATATGACACTCTCGCCCGCGGACCTCGGCGAGACGACTGGCAACTGGCTCGGCCGGTGTCAGTTTCCGCAGCGCAATGTCTCGTATCTCAACGCGCAGCTCGACGAGTTCCAGATCTTCGACCGCGCTCTGACGCATGATGAAGTGCGCTCGCTCATGATGTCTGCCGGCGGCGGCGTTGGCGGCGGCAACGTCGCGTGGTATCGATTCGACGAGACCGACGGCCCAAGAGCGACGGATTCCTCGAGGCGCGGACGCCACGGCACCGTCATCGCGCCCACGGACGGGCGACGGCATCCCGGGTTCCTCTCGGCGTATCCAGAGACGCAGTTCATGCGGCTCGAGGAGTTCGCCACGTACGGCGGCAACCAGGGCATCTGGGCACCCTACTACACGCTGCACAAGATCCTCGCTGGCCTGCTCGACGCGCACACGATGACTGGCAACGCGCAGGCGCTGGAGGTCGCGTCGGCGATCGGCGACTGGACGCACAGCCGCCTCTCCAAGCTCCGCCCCGAGCAGTTCGACCGGATGTGGAACATGTACATTGCTGGCGAATACGGCGGCGCGAACGACGCCTTCGCCAGCCTGCACGCGCTCCGGCCCGACAAGCCGGAGTACCTCACCGTCGCGCGGTACTTCGACAATCGCAACGTGAAGGACCCGACGGTGGCCGGTAACGACGTCCTCGACGGCCGCCACGCCAACCAGCACATCCCGCAGTTCATCGGGTACCTGCGCATCTACGAGCAATCCGAGACCCAGGAGTACTACACGGCGGCGAGGAACTTCTGGGACATGGTCGTGCCGCACCGGATCTACAGTCACGGCGGCGTCGGCGTCGGCGAGATCCTCCGCAAGCGCGACGTGATCGCGGGGTCGCTCTACTCGGAGCCTAACAACCCCAATCACGCCGAGACGTGCCCGCTGTACAACATGCTGAAGCTGAGCCGCAACCTGTTCTTCCACGAGCCCGACCCGAAGTACATGAACTACTATGAGCAGGGGCTCTTCAACCAGATCCTCGGCTCACGGCGGGACGTGGGCAGCATAACGAGCCCCGAGGTCACGTATTTCGTGCCGGTGCGGCCGGGCGAGCGTCGGACGTACGGCAACGTCGGCACGTGCTGCGGCGGGACGGGGATGGAGAACCACACGAAGTACCAGGACTCGATCTACTTCCGCTCGGCCGACGATTCAACGCTGTACGTCAACCTCTACATCCCGTCCCTGCTCGAGTGGCGCGAGAAGGGGTTCACCATCGAGCAGGTGACGCGCTACCCGTTCGAGGGCGCGAGCACGCTCACGGTGCGGGGGAACGGCCGGCTCGCGATCATGTTGCGGGTGCCCACCTGGGTAAGGCGCGGCTACACCGTGACCGTGAACGGCGTGGCACAGCGCATCGACGCCACTCCTGGCCGCTACGTGACGATCGATCGGCAATGGCGCTCAGGCGATCGGATCGAGATCGCGATGCCGCTCAGCTTTCGCGCGGAGCGCACGATCGATGACCCGGCGGTGCAGTCGATCTTCTACGGGCCGACGCTCCTGGCGGTCCAGGCTCCGGCGTTAGGCTCCAACCTCGAGACCGGGTTGATCAGCGTCTCGCTGTACAAGCACTTCAAGCTGAGCGGCGATTTCGGCGCAGGGATGACGCCGGTCGTGGGCAAGCCGCTCCACTTCACGTACGACGGGCACACACTGGCGCCGTTCTTCGTTGCTGACCCGCAGGCGGGGGAAACGCAGCCCTACCATATCTACGTCCGTCGCCAGGAGCCGCGCATCGTGTTCGGCAGCGTCGATAGCGGCGCCGCCAACTCGAAGCGCGAAGACGGCGTCACGTTCCTCGATGCGGTGTGGGCCGGCGCGCCATTCGCGAATCACGATCGGTTCGTGGCGGCGGTGGAGGGGACCGCCGCGGAGTGGCGCACGGCGGGGCGGCTCGCGCAGGCCGAGCAGACTGCGATCGTGCAGGCTGCTCGGCGTGCGGAAAAGGATCTTGCCTAGTGTTGTTACTGCCGCGTTCCTCCGTTACGGCCGTTTTCCGGCGGCGTGAAGGCGTCGTACGTCATCCACCATTGCTTCGGCATGGGACGTTGCCGCGGCCACACCTCGTTCAGCGTGCTGCCTTCGTACACCCGCCCGTTCTTCACGACGTAGCGGATCGTGTTCGTGTTCTTGATGTCATCGAGCGGGTTCGCATCGAGCACGATGAGATCCGCGAGCTTGCCGGCCTCGAGCGACCCCAGCTCCTTGCTCAACCCGATCGACTCGGCGCCGTAGATCGTCGCCACTCGTAAGGCATCCATCGGCTTCATGCCGCCGCTCGCGATCGTCCACAGCTCCCAGTGGTAGCCGAGGCCCTGGAGCTGGCCGTGGCTTCCCACGCCGACGCGTCCGCCGGCCTCTACGATCTTCTTCGCCTGCTCGGCGAGCAGCTTGAACGAGTACTCGTTCTCCCGGAACCACTGTGGCCGCCTGAGGCCACGGCGCTCGAGCTCCGAGAACGGCGTGAAGTGCGTGAGCTTCGGGTCGCCGAAAATGTCGTGGTGTTGATACCACCAGTTTTCTGCCCACGGGCCTCCGTACTGGACGAGCAGCGTTGGCGTGTACGTCGTGCCGCTCTTCGCGAAGAGCTCTACCGCGTCCTTGTACAGCGGCGCGATCGGAAGGGAGTGTTCGATCCCGGCATATCCGTCCATCGCTTCCGTCATGTTCTTCTTGAAGTCGAGCCCGCCCTCGAGCGTCGGCGTGATCTGCTGCTCCTTGGCCGCCATGACGATCCACTGCCGCTGCCGCCGGTCACCCGCCATGTACTGCTTGATCGTCTGCGTCTGGTAGAACTCCGAGTAGCGCTTCATGACGTCCTTCGCGTCCTCGGCGCTGCTCACGTTGTCCCAGGAGAAGATGCCCGGACCGGTGGCGAGGACGCGCGGGCCGATCATCTGTCCGACGTCTACCGCGTCGCCGTAGGAGACCACGTCTGGCTGGGACGTTTGCGGGTCGCGCGTCGTGGTCACGCCGTAGGCGAGGTTGACCGTATACATGTACGGCTGTGGCGAGTGGACACCCCACCGCGGCCACATGTGTGCGTGCACGTCCACGAGCCCCGGCATGATTGTCTTGCCCGACACGTCGATCGTGCGTGCGCCCTGTGGAACGGTGACGCTCCCCTCCGGCCCCACCGCCGTGATGCGGTTGTTCGTGACGACGACATCACCGCGCTCGATCACCTCGTCGCCCTTCATCGTGATGATGCGTGCGCCGCGCAGCACGACGGTTCCGCTCGGTCGATCCTTCGGGACGGTGATCGTGATGTCGGTCCGTGCCGGCTCGTACACCGGCTTCCCGCGCGCGACGTTCTGCGCGTTAGGCGTCGAGTCGGGCCGCTGCGGGCGTGGGGGCGCCTTGGCCGCGGAGTCCGCTGCCAGCGAGTCCGCTCGCGCGACGTCGTACTGGAAGAACGACCGCCCCATGGAGTAGTAGACGCCCTTCGAGTCGGCATTCCAGCCGAGGAAGTCGCCGCCAATGCGTGACACCCGTCGGAATGGGACCGAGGCATTCGTTGGCTGGTTCACCGAGATCGTGGGGGTCTGGCCACCGGTCATCGGCAGCGGTACCACGAAGAGCTTGTTGTCCACGCGCGCCAGTACCCGCATGCCGTCAGGCGAGGCCTGCAGCTCCTGCGCCCGTCGCGGGCGCGCGTTAGGTCCACCGCCGGGATTCTGGTATCCGGTGACGACGACGTGTTCCTTCCGGTCGGTCCCGTCCCACCGCATCGAGACGAGGCCGTCCTGGTTGTCGTACACCCACACACGCGTGGTGTCCGACGTGAAGTGCGGCCGGCCGGCGTTCGTGAGCGGCGCGATGAGCGTCGCTTCACCTCCTGTCGCCGGGACCCACACGAGGTCCGTGATGATGAGGTTCGGGTTGATCTCGTCATTCACAATGGCGCGCTGCTCGCGCGGCGCGCGAACGGCGGCGATGCGCGTGCCGTTCGGTGAATACGCGATCTCGTCGTAGAACGCCGACTGTCTCGTGAGCTTCTCGGGCCGCCCGCCCCCGGCGGGGATGCGCCAGATGTCGCCGCCGTCCTCGGTCCAGGTGACGTACGCGATGTAGCGCCCGTCCGGCGACCAGATCGGCGAGTGCTCACCCACGTCGGAGCTCGTGAGGCGCTTCGGCGTGCCCGCGGGCAGGTCAGTGATCCACAGGCGATCGAGCGCCGAGAACACGAGACGCTTCCCGTTAGGCGAGGGGCGCGGGCCGCGGATCTGGCGGACGGTGAGCGTCGAGTCGTTGACCGGATAGTCGAAGCGCGCCAGCTCCGCGATCATCTGGTCCACCTCGGCCGTGAACGGGATCTGCGTCTGTTGCCCCGTCGTCGCGTCCACGCGCCAGATCTTGCCATGGTGCGCCAGCACCAGCGCCTTCGAGTCCGGCGTCCACGAGTAGCCGGGCAGGAGGTCGCGCGACCCGCGCGACTCGATGTCGTCGCGCTGAATGTCCATCGCGAGCCACCGCTCGTCGCCTGACGCGAGCTCGCGCAGCTTGAGCCCCGTGACTGCCATCCGGCGCGAGCCGTACGCGAGCCACTTGCCGTCGGGGCTCACCGCGGGGCGGAAGCCCGTGCCCAGGTTGAGCGTGCGCCGCTCGAGCCGCCCGGTCTGGCGGTCGTACATGACGACCTGCGTCGTGCCGAGCATCTGGTTGTAGCCGGCGGGGCCAGTGCGAGCACTCGCGTAGATGTAGCGGCCGTCGGGTGTCGCGGACGCGCCCATGAAGTTGTTGGGCTGGTTCCCGCCGCCGGGTCCGCCCTGTTGCTGTTGGCCCGGCTGTGTCTGTCCCGTCAGGCGGAGCCCACTGCCGCCATCCTTATGATAGAGCCAGAGGTCGTTCGCTCTGGAGACGACGATGTACTGCCCGTCCGGCGTGTAATCCGGCGAGACGTACGCCTGGTTCCGCCCGGTCGTGATCGGGCGGACGCGCTCACCGTCCGGATCGACCGTGTAGAGGTTCTCGCTTCCCGAGCGGTCGCTCACGAAGACGATCGACTTGCCGTCGGGCGAGAAGCGCGGTTGGCCGTCGAATCCCGAGCCACTCGTGATGCGCTTCGCCGTGCCGCCGGTCATCGGGACCGTATACAGGTCGCCTAACAAGTCGAACACGATCGTGCGCCCGTCGGGGGACACGTCGAGCGACATCCACGTCCCCTCGTCCGTCGTGAACTTCAGGGCCCGGGTGGGGATGAGCGGGAGGTCGCTGTTCGGCGCGGTGCGTGGGCGCGTCGTGTCAGCCGCGGGCTGATTCTGCGCGCCAGCCGTGGGACCCAACAGGACGGCGGCGCTCAGGACGAGCCGAACGAACAGGGCAGGGCGAGACATCCTTGTAACTCCGGAATCGGTCGATCGCTGACTTAGTCGCCGGTCAGCGCCCTGGCAAGTGCAACCGGCTTCGCCTGCTGAGCCACGGTGCGGTCTTTACTGCTGCCGAGTGGTGTCGTCGAACCAACGCTGAATTCCGCGCGGGTCGAGACGATTGTTGTTGTTGTGGCGGCGACAGTCGCGTCCGCCATCACTCACATTCGCGACAGCAGGGCGTAGCCGGTTTGGTCGGCGTTCAGGAAGATGCCGCCGCCGGAATCGCCCGAGCAGACGTAGCTGGGAATGGACCAGACCGCCCCATCGTGGCCTGAGCGGAAGCCGCAATCGACCCAACCAGCAGCCAGATGGCCGCCGCGCTCGAGGTCGCCGCGTTAATCACGGATCGTCATCAGTGCCTGATAGACCAGTGTAGGAAACTTCTGTGCGACGTCCGAACGGTTCGGCATCTGGTTCAGCATGAACACGACCACGACGCCCTGACTCGGATCGACGTGATACTGGCTCCCATACGCGCCGCCCCATCCGTACGTGCCGCGCGAGAGCAGCGTATCGTCGGCCCCGAGCCGCTCGACGATCGAGAAGCCGAGGCCGAAGCCCTCCCCGCCGTTGGGCGAATACCGTGTCCCCGCCTGGTCCGTGGTCATCAGCGCAACGGTCTGCGGCGAGAGAATTCTCACACCGTCGAGCTCACCTCCGTTCAGCATCATCTGGAGCAGGCGCGCGTAGTCGCGAGCCGTCGAGACGAGACCCGCGCCGCCGGCGAAGTTGCGCCGAGGTCCGTCGACGTAGTGGCCCTGTCCGCGCGCGCCATCCGGAGCGCGAGCGGCGCGATTGGCAGTGTCGCTGGCATACACCGCGACGAGGCGGTTTCGCTTTCCCTCGGGCACGAAGAAGTACGTGTCCTTCATGCCTAACGGTTCCGTGATGCGCGTCCTGATGAACTCGTCGAGCGGAACACCGGACGCGATCTCGACGACACAGCCGAGGATGTCCGTGTTGTAACCGTAGACCCACGCCTCGCCGGGCTGACGCGCGAACGGGAGCGTCGCGAGGCGCTCCATCGTCGCGCAGACGGGTTCATCCTTGTCCGCGGTGTACCACCCCATACCGGCCGCCGGGCCCAGGCCCTTCTCACGGTACAACGGCCCGAGCACCGAGTCCGTCCCGTACGATATGCCGGCGGTGTGCGTGAGCAGGTCACGGATGGTGATCTGCCGTGACGCCGGTACCACCTGGCCGTTCACCATGACGGTGGTCCGCGCGTACGCGGGAATGAACCGGCTCACCGGGTTGTTGAGCGCGATCCTCCCTTCCTCGAACAGAATCATGATCGCAATGCTGGTGAGGGCCTTGGTCTGCGAAGCGATCCGGAACATCGCGTCGGGCGTCATGCGTCGTCCGGCTTCCTTGTCAGCCCAGCCAACAGCGCGCTCGTACACGACCTTGCCGTCGCGCAACACAAGCCCCACCGCACCCGCGATCCTGTTGCTGTCCACCTGCGCCTGGACGTATGCGTGCGCGCGCCGCAGCCGCTCCGTGGAGAAGCCGTTGTCAACGCGCGCGCCGTCACGGCGAGCGGGCTGCGCGCCGAGCACTGTCGGGAGCGTCGCGAGTAGGACGAGGATGCACCGCATGTCCGAGACTCCCGGGTGTTGGATGACGCGCTGTTCGCCCAGATATGATGGCGCCGACCGCGCTCAACGCCAAAGAAAGAGCTTTCGCACGCCGGTCGCGAGTCCCGCGGCCACGACGCCGAGCGGCCCGAGCACCGGTCGCTGCCGCAACGTGACCGCGAGCTCCGAAAGCGCGACCTGCCCGCGAAGAGCAGCCAGTCGCGCCTCGAGGCTCTCGATCTCCGCCTGGATGCGAGCCAGCTCGCGCTCGACGGCAATCACGTCCTGCACCGTTCCCGCCCGCTCGAGGAGCTGACGGAGTCGGTCACGGCTCGCACGCAGCGAGGTAAGTCGCGCTTCAGCGTCGATCACCCGATCGGTGACGTCTTCGACCCCGACGGAGCGGTTTTCCACCTCGCCCAACGAGGCGACCGAATCCATGAGCGCGTCGAGTCGATCAGGTGGTACGCGGATCAAGTACTCGGCGCGCTCGCGCTCCTCCACCGTCGCGCGTGTGACCTGGGCGTCGAACCCACCGGCGGCACGCTCGAGCCGATCGCTCGCGGCGGCGAGGGAAGTCACCTGCACCCCGATTCGGCCGCGACGAATGAGCTGCCGTGAGGGTTGAACGGTCGCGACCTGCAGCGCGCCCGCGCCGCTCGTCACCGCCGCCGATGTGACTACGACTTGCGTCGGGTCGTGGGCCACTCCCGCCGGAGATATCGGTACCCCGGGACGTGGCTTTGTGCAGGCGACCACGGCGCCGAGCGCGATGCAGCAGATGTCTAGGCGGATGCCGATGCGTGGCATTGGATGTCTCCTCGCGAGTATTGCCGCTGGCCTGGCGCGCCTGCCGCGAATCGACACCTCGAGCGCAGTGCGGAGCGCGCCCCACGACCGAACTGATGCGTGAGCACGCCATAATACTCCCCACCCCCGCTCAAGGTTGCCCGTCGTACGCGGATGCGCGCGCGTCGGCACATCGTGCCGACGATCGAACCCCGGCCCCGAGTCAGATAGCGCACCACCTTGGACATCCGAAAACACACTGGCGCGCGAAGCAATGCGACGATTGTGCGAGCGAAGCCACTCGGCGCCATCCCGCCTCTCGCGGATCGGCTCGCGCACGCCGAACGACGACGATATCATGCGGCATGATGGCCGGCCCCGCGGTGCGCCCGGAAGATGTTCCCCTGCACGAGGACGTGCGCTGGCTCGCCGCGTCGCTCGGCAAGGTCATCCTGCGCCTCGAAGGGCAGTCCGCGTTCGACAGCGTAGAATCACTCCGCCGAGCGTGTCGCGCACGACGACACGCCGAGCCGAACGCGCCGACGCTCGGCGAGCTGCTCGAGGATGTGTCCGCACTCCCGCTCGAGCGCGCCGCGATCGTTGCTCGCGCATTCACGCTGTTCTTCCTGCTCATCAACACGGCGGAACAGGTTCACCGCGTTCGCCGCGCCCGCGCATATCGCTCGATCGAAAGCGATGAGCCGCAGCCGGGAGGGGCTCGGTGGGCCATGCATACGCTGCGCTCGGAAGGGCACGACGCGGCGGCCGTAGAGCGAGCCATGCTGTCCCTCGACGTGCGTCCCGTCCTCACCGCACATCCCACCGAGTCCACGCGACGGACGTTGCTCGGGCTTCAGGGGCGCGTCGCCGACATGCTGCTCGACCGTGAGGGCGCGCCTCCGGCTGACAGGCGCGCGATCGATGACCAGCTCGACGCCGAAGTGGAGTTGCTCTGGCTGACCGACGAGGTACGTGACGATCGACCGACCGTGATGGACGAGGTGAGCACGGTCATCTGGTACCTCGAAACGCGCCTGCTGGACGCGAGCGAGCAGGCGCGCGAGGCGTTCGTCCGGGCATTCGAGGAAGAGTTCGGCGTGACGTCCGATCGGCTCCGGCACGCCGTGCCGCTCACGATTGGGAACTGGGTTGGCGGCGACAGGGATGGTAACCCTTTCGTCACGCCGGAGGTGACGTTCGCGACCGCGCGCCGCGCGAGCTTCGCGATTCTGGGGCGGTACGCTCGATCCCTCGCTGTGCTCGTCGAGCGTCTCTCGGTGTCGGCAGCTCTGGCCGAACCGAGCCGCGATCTGCTGGCCTCGATCGAGCGTGATGCGACGCTGCTGCCCGACGTGTACGACGCGAACCGGCGACGAAACGCAAACGAACCGGTGCGCCTCATGCTCACGTTCATGCGCGCGCGCGTCGAGGCCACGCGCCGACTCACCGCGGCTCGGGACGCCGGGCGCGCCGCACGCGAGCCGGCCGCGTACGGAAGCGCGGCTGAGCTCGAACGGGATCTCCTGCTGGTGCGGGAGAACCTGACGAATGCCGGCGCGACCCAGGCGACGCAGGCGACGATCGATCCACTGCTCGGCATGCTGCGCGCACACGGGTTCCACGGGTACCTGATGGATGTTCGCGACCACGCCGACTCGATTCGCGAGGCCGTCGCCGGCAACAACCCGGGCGTTGTCGAGACACTCCGGACGATTCGCCTGATTCAGGACGAGATGGGCGAGCGCGCGGTGAGCACGTACATCGTGTCGATGGCCACCGAGCCCGCGGACTTGCTGCGCGTGTTGCAACTGGGCGCCGAGAGCGGCCTCGTGGCGCTCGATGACGACCCGCCGACGTCGCGACTCGACGTCGTTCCGCTGTTCGAGACGCGCGGCGACCTGGAACGTGCCACTGCCGTCATGGGCGAGCTACTGCGCGATGCTCGATACCGCAAACAGCTCCGTGCCCGAGGCAACACGCAAGAGGTGATGATCGGCTACTCGGATTCGGGGAAGGACGCTGGCATTCTCGCGTCGTCGTGGGCGCTGTACGAGGCGCAGGAGCAACTCGCGACGCTGTTCAGCGAGGCGGGTATCGCGCTCCGTCTCTTTCACGGCCGAGGGGGAAGCGTTGGACGCGGTGGCGGATCGCCGGTGTATCGCGCGCTCGCGGCGCTACCGCCCGCGACGGTGAACGGACGTATCAAGATCACTGAACAGGGCGAGATCATCTCGCAGCAGTTCGGATTGCTACCGGTGGCCGAGCGCACGCTCGAGGTGATGCTCGCCGGCCTTCTGATGCAGCAGTTCAATCGCGGTCCGGAGACCAGCTCGGCGGCGGAGATGCGAGAGTTTCGTGAGACGATGAGCGATCTCGCGCAGCGGGGCCTCTCGGTATTCCGCGAGCTGGCGTACGAGGGCGACGCGCTCTTCGGGATGTTCCGTGCCGTGACGCCGATCGAAGCACTCGCGAACGCGCGATTCGGCTCGCGTCCCGCATACCGTCCGGGGGCGAAGCCGGGAATCGAGGGGATCCGCGCGATCCCGTGGGTGTTCGGCTGGACGCAGATCCGCCTGATGCTCCCAGGGTGGCTGGGCGTCGGTACAGCGTTAGGCGATTACGTGGCGACGCCGAGTGGGCTCGATGCGCTCAAGCGTATGGTGCGACGCTGGCCGTTCTTCGACGACCTCCTCAGTAAGATCGAGATGGTGTGCGCGAAGGCGGACATGGAGATCGCCCGGCTCTACGTCGAGACGCTCGGTGGGGATATGCAGCTCTTCGGGCGTCTCGAGGCCGAGTATGACGCCACGGTTACGGCGATCCTCTCGATCAGGGAGAGTGATGCACTGATGCGTGACACGCCCGTGCTGCAGTCGTCGATCATGCTCCGCAACCCCTACGTGGATCCGCTGTCGCTCCTGCAGGTGTCGCTCTTACGGAGGCGTGGTGCGGGGGATGCAACCTCTCAGTCCGCTGGCGAGCCTCCGGCTGCGCATACGCTGGAATCCGTGTTGTCGACAACACTGAGCGGGATCGCGCAGGGACTGCGCAATACCGGATAGCGTGCCTGGCGACTACGAGAAGGCCGCCACAGACGCCGCAACACTGCGTCTACCATGGTTATCGCGTTAGGCGATGGGCTGCCACACGCCGCCGTCACTCGGCTCCGCGACTTCGGCCTCCCACAGCCCCTCGTAATGAAGCACCCGCCCGAACGCGTCCGTATCGAGGCGCGCCACGAACGGTTCGCCGTCTACTGTGGCGTGATACCGGAAACTCTGCGCGGCTTCCCGAGTGTAGGTCTGCTCCAGCGGCTCGAGCCTGAGCTCCGGGAAGCGAAGCCACGCGCTCCGCACCGGAGCGGTGTCACCAATCGCGAGACCGAGTCGGCGGATCGGCAACGTGTTCGTTGCTGGTGTGAACCCGAGATCGACGTCGAGCGCACCAGCGAGGTCGGGCAGCGGTGCGCCGTCACGTGTCCATTGCCCGGCGCCGTCCGCGGCGAGGGCGAACCGAACCGCTTCGCCAGCCGCCTCACCTTCAATGAGCGCCGAGCGCGTACGCCACTCGGAGTCGCAGTGAATCTCGTAGCGCAGCTCCGCGCTCACGCCTGCTTCGTCCACATGGAGCTCACCTATCAGGCGCCACCCTGTGGCGGTGAGCTGGACGTGCGCTTCCTCCCGCCCGGGGACGTCCAGGCGGCGCCATCGCATGCGCGACTCGGGAGGGAACGGTCGAAGGGTCAGGTTACTTGGCGGTCCGCCGCCACAACCGCGTTGAGGAGGACGTTGGCGCCGTTCACCACGTCCTCGGGCTTCGTGAACTCCCGCGGCGAGTGGCTGATCCCTCCGACGCTCGGCACGAAGATCATCGCCATCGGCGCGATGCGGCTGATCTCCTGCGCGTCGTGCCCCGCGCCGCTCGGCATCCGCTGGCGCGTCAAGCCGAGGGAGGTCGCGGCGCCGTCGATCCAGCTCATCACCTGTGGGTCGGAGATCGCGGGGTCACTGTCGACGGTCTGCTTGAACTCGAACGTCGTCTTCGTCGCGGCGCCGATCTCACGGCCGATCTGCTCGAAGCGCTCGGTGTAGTGCGCGACCTTGGCGGCATCGAGGTCGCGGAGATCGACGGTCAACATCACCTGCCCGGGGATGACGTTGGTCGTGTTCGGCGTGACCTGCACGCGCCCGACGGTCGCGACGGTGCGTCCGGGCACGCTTCGCACCGCCTCGTTCACCGCGACGGCGAACTTCGCGGCGGCGAGCATCGAGTCCTGGCGCTGGTCCATGGGCGTGGTGCCGGCATGGTTGGCGAAGCCGGTGATCGTGATCTCGAACCAGCGAAGTCCGACGATCCCTTCGACGACGCCGATCTGAAGCCCGGCCTTCTCCAGCAGTCCGCCCTGCTCGATGTGCAGCTCGATGTAGCAGGCGACGTCGCCCTTCTCGAGGACCGCGTCGCTGAGGCGCGCCACGTTCCCGCCGACGATGCCGATCCCCTCGCGAATCGTCTTCCCCGACCGCGCCACCTTGTCGAGATCGGCGGGTGTGAGGTGGCCGATGGCGCACTTGCTTCCGATCGTGCCGCCCTCTTCGTTCGACCAGACGACGACGTCGAGCGGGTGACGTAAGCGTACGTTCTGTTCGCGCAGCGATCGCGCGACCTCGATGGCACCGAACGAGCCGACGGGCCCATCGAAGTTGCCGCCGTCCGTGACGGAGTCGACGTGGGAGCCGATGAGGATCGGCTTCAGTGCGCGGTCGGTCCCCTCGAGTCGGCCGAAGATGTTCCCCGCCGCGTCGATGCGTGGGGTGAACCCGGCTTCGCGGAAGAGGTCGAGCGTGAACGCGCGCCCCGCGAGGTCGGCGTCGGAGTAGGCGACGCGATTGATCCCGCTCGCCGTGCGCCCGATCGAGTCGAACTTCGCGAGCCAGCCGTTGAGGCGGGCACCGTTCACGCGCAGCGGAGCTTGGTGCGCTGAGAACGTCGAGGCTCCACTTTGCGTGGCGCGCACGAGTGGGAACGCGGCGAGCGTGGCGGAATACCGGAGAAAAGTGCGACGTTTCATAGGGGATCGTCGTTGGACCACCCACCAACTTCACGTGAGCGTCGGGCAACGGGAAGGGGACAGCGCGAGGGCGCATGCGATCTCCCTGGCGTTGGGTTGCGGGAAAAACGGCGACGCGCATCGTACTCCGCGCGCGCACAAAGGTTACCACAGCGGACCGGCTATGATTCACGCCATGAATGTTACCGACGCAATTGCCCAACGCCGCTCGATCAAGAAGTTCCAGGAGCGCCCTGTCTCGCGCGAGGAGATCGAGTTCCTCCTCGACGCTGCGGTCCTGGCGCCCAATCACCACCTGACCCAGCCATGGCGGTTCTACGTCCTCGGCCCCGAGTCGCGACGTCGCTACGGGCTTGCGCTCGGTGAACGCAAGGCGCGCAAGCTGCCGGATCCCGGCGCGGCAAACGCCGTCAGGGAGAAGACGGCGGCGGAATACCACGCCTTTCCGGCCCTCATCGCCGTAGCCCAGGTGCTCCACGAGAGCCCGGAGACCCGCGAGGAGGACTACGCGGCTGTCATGCAGGCGGTCGCCAACATCATGCTGGCGGCGGTCGAACGCGGACTCGGGACGCACATGCGGACGGGCGCGGTGATGGACGATCCCGCGGCCCGAGCGGCCGTGGGCGTGCGCGACGGAGAGCGGATCGTGGCGATGCTGAGCGTTGGCGTGCCCGCGGAAGTGCCGCCTCCCAAGGCGCGTCAGGGAGCGGCGGTGGTCACAGCGTGGGTCGATTAGCGGCTACCAGCGTTAGGCATACGCGGGCGTCGTCGGTACTGGGCGACGACCGCCACCCGCGATCCCCGGATCAGGCCGCGGGTGCTGGCCCGCACATCTGGAGCCGATTGCCGAATGGGTCGTAGAAGTTGCAGTAGGTGACGTACCCGGGGAACACGACCGGGTCGTCGCACCGTACCCCCCGCGCGCGGAGCGCCGCGCTCGCGGCGTCGCAATCCGCGGTGTCGAGCACCACTGTCGTCCCCTCGGACGGCGACCATCCTCGGGGCGCAGTGGTGAGTGCCAGATTTCCGGGGCCGCCGGTGGCGAACTCGATCCACCCGGCATCCGGCAGGTCGTAGACCGGTGCGCCGAGTCCCAGCACGTCGCGGTAGAACTCACGCGCCCGGTCGAGGTCCGGCACCGAGAGCGAGACGACGTTGATTCCCCGAAACACTGTCATAGCAGAGCGGACGCCGGAAGATGGAGTCGCGTCAGGCCGCTCGGCGTCACCGTCGCTCGGCTCCGCGACCTCGGCCTTCCACAGCCCTTCGTATTGAAGCACGCGCCCGAACGTGTCGGTGTCCAGGCGGGCGACGAACGGCTCATGGTCGACCAGAGCCCGATAACGAAAGCTCTGGCCGGTCTCCCGCGTGTACGTCTGCTCCAACGGCTCGAGCCGGAGCTCGGGGAAGCGAAGCCACGCGCTCCGCACCGGCGCACTCTCACCGACGGCGAGGCCAAGCCGGCGAATGGGCAGCGTGTTGGTCGCGGGCGTGAACCCGAGATCCACGTCCAACGCACCGGCCAGCTCGGGTAGCGGCGTCCCATCGCGCGTCCAGCCTCCCGCGCCGTCCGCCTCGAGCGCGAACCTAATTGCCACACCAGATGCGGTGCCCTCGATCAGTGCCGAGCACGTGCGCCATTCCGGGTCGCAGTGGATCTCGTAGTGGAGCTGGGCGCGAACGTCGGCTTCCTCAACCTCCAGCTCGCCGTTCAAGCGCCAGCCCGTCGCGGTGCGCTGGACACGCGCCTCTTCGCGCCCCGGTACGTCCAGGCGGTGCCACCGCATGCGCGACTCGGTGGGAAACGGTCGAAGTGTCACGTTAGGCTCCCGTCCACGCACCGCCGGGCGCCAACGGCCCCGCGTACGCCATTTCGCGTGTGGCCTCGAACCCCAGTTTCTCGTAGAGCGGGCGACCGGCCGGGGACGCGGTGAGGACCAACCGGACGATGCCCGCCTCCGTTGCCCAGGCCACGATCGTATCCATGATGTGCCGGGCAACCCCGCGCCCGCGCCAGGGTGGCACTGTATAACCGTTGAGCACGAGCCCCTCTAACATGGCCGCACGGTGGTCAGCCAGAATCTCGGCGTCGGCCACGACGGCACGAGGGCGAGTTACGGGAGCGGGCATGCGGCTCGATCCAGCAAATGGTTCGCTCATCAGGTCGAGATGGGATGTTATACAACTGAGCGAACCGTAGGCAACGGCGTCGCCGGCCCCCACCCCTCGATCAGGTCCTGCGCCGAACCCGAAGGCGCCGCCGCAGCCGACGGTACAACCACCGGCCTGCGGGACGCTCCCGTCGGTGCCGACTTGTTAGGCAGCCTGGGATGTTGAGATGTCGGCCCGCCTCACGCGCTACGGGCGTCGGAAGCGCCAGACGCCGGCCGTATTCTGATTGTCGTCGGCGTACCCGCCTGCGAAGAGAACGTCGCCGCTCGGCAGGAGCGCTGCCGCCGCAAAGCGGTATGCCGCCGGGAGCTGACCGGGAATCACACGGAACGCCTCGAGTCGGTGATCGAGAAGCTCGGCGTCTCGCGCTCCAGATGTGATCAGAACGTCGCCGTTCGGGAGCAGGACGGACGTCCCCGCGATCTTGTATCGATGGTGCGCCATCGATGGACCTCGCTCGAAGGTTGCCGGGCCGGGGCTATAGATCTCGGTCGTTTGAAAGTGTGTGCGATCGGTTCGGTCGGCCCCGCCGATGACGAGAACGCGCCCATCGACGAGCCTCACAGCATCGTGTTTATGCCGGGGCGTCCCGAGCGCTCCGGCTGGCTCGAATCGGCGTGTGGCCGGAACGAAGGCTTCGGCGCTGGCGTAGACTTCCATGTCACGGCGTCGGCCGCTGTGCCCGCCAATGACGAGGACGCGACCATCTGCCAGGAGTGTCGCGGTGTGACTTTCTCGCGGCGCGCTCATCGAGCCGACCGGTTCGGAGCGGCCCGTGACCGGGTCATACAACTCCGCCGTGCGGAGGAATGTCCACCCTCGGCCGACTCCGCCTACGAAGAGCACTCGGCCATCGGGTAGCAGCGTCGCGGTGTGGCCGCTTCGTGCCTCGACGAGAGAACCGGCCTGACGAAAACGGCGCTGTGTCGGATCGAAGATCTCGATGGACCGCAGGTACTCACCGTCGTATCCACCCGCGATCAGAACGCGCCCATCCCCGAGCACCGTCGCGGTGTGACTGGCTCTCGGCGTGTCGAGAGTGCCGAGCGCGTGCGCGGTGTTCGTGGAAGGGTCGAAGAGCTCGACGGTGGCGAGACTGCCGCCGCCTGACGTCATTCCCCCGACGATCAGGACATGCCCGGATCGGAGCGACGTGGCGGTGTGCACGGCCCGCGCGTTATGCAACGTCGCGACGCGTTCGACGGATTCGACCCGGCTTGTCGTTAGTACTGGCTGGACGAGCACGCTCACGAACGCCCAGACACCAAGCTTCGGAATGATGGTCGAGCCCATGCGTGTCCCTCCGTGTAACTTGCAGCGATTCCGCGGTGCTTCCCCGATGTTGGATGCCGGCCGCGACCCGCGCGTTGGGGCGGCCTCCTGACTTGCCACGTACCCGCGATCCGAGGAGACTCAGTTCACAATGATTCGCACGGCGGACGCACTGCTCGAGACTGTCGCTCGGGATCGGCAGGCGATGATCGAGTTGACGCGTGAGCTCATCGCTATTCCAACCGAGAATCCGCCCGGCTCGTGCTACGACGAGGCAGCCGCACTACTCGTGGCGCGACTGCAGGCGCTCGGCTTCGATGACGCACGGCGCGAGGGCGACTGCGTGCTGAGCTTCGTCGGCCGAGGTACTCGCACGATGTACTTCAGCGGGCACTACGACGTGGTGCCGGCGCAGCGGCGCGATCAATTCTCTCCCGTGGTCCGTGACGACGTGATCGTGGGTCGAGGATCGTCGGACATGAAGTCGGGACTCGCCGCGATGATCCATGCGGCACGCGCACTTCAGGACTGCGGCGTGCTCGAGGACGGGCGGGTGGGGCTGGTCGTCGTGCCTGACGAGGAGACTGCGGGCCCGCGCGGATCACGCGACCTCGCGGCGCGCGGCATCCTGGGCGCTGACGGCATCGGCATGCTGACGCCCGAGCCCACCGAAGGCGTCGTCTGGAACGCGAACCGGGGCGCGATCTCCCTGCGCGTGACCGTCCGAGGGAAGCAGGCACACGTCGGACGACAGCACGAGGGCGTCAACGCATTCGAGGGAATGCTCGCTGTCGCCCAGGCGCTCGTCGCGCTCAAACACGAAGTCGAAACGCACCGAACCGGCTTTCGCATCGAGCCGGATGCCGCACGTCACTCGATCCTCATGCTCGGCGGCCGCGTCGGCGGCGGCACGAACTTCAACGTCGTGCCCGACAGCTGTTCGTTCACGGTGGACCGCCGGCTGAATCCCGAGGAGGACCTGGAGGTCGAGAAGCGACGTCTCCTCGATGCAATCGAGCAGGCGGCGCGCGGAACCATTCACGTCGACATCGAGGTCCTGCAGGAGGCGCGTGCGTCGGCGAGCGACGAGTCAGGGCCGCTCGGGCACGCACTCGCACAGAACATCCGCGCCGTCACCGGTCAGTCGGCGCGGTTCGAGATGTGCCCGGGGCTCCTCGAAGTTCGGTTCTACGCGGAGCGCGGACTACCGGCGTTTGCGTACGGGCCCGGGCTGCTGTCGGTCTCGCACGGGCCAGACGAGTTCGTCCCGATCGACCGGATCGTCGAGTGCGCGCAGATCTACGCGCTGACGGCGGCAGACGTGCTGGCGCGCTGATCGCCGGCAGGGCTCGTCCTTGCGCCCCAGATGGCGAGCCAGAAGATGATCGGCAGCTCGGCGAACTGGAGTGGTTCCACCACTCGCGAGACCAGCGTCGCGTACTGTGGGAGCACTAGCGTGGCGAACGAGCTTGCCACGTAGCCGACCCCCGCCGCCATCAGCAAGACGCCCAGCACGCGGGGGATGAACCCGGATCGGATGACCAGCATTCCGAACGGGAACAGCCACAGCCCCCAGAAGATCGACGCCACAGTGATGCCACGCTCGTGCAGGCGGACGAAGAGGTACGTGAGCGCATCCAGCTGAGGCTTCGCGAAGACCGAGAGGAAACCGGCGTCGCTCACGAGGATCAGTGCGGCAACGTTGTTGAGCACATTCACGAACATGATCGGCACGGAGAGCAACGCACCAAGGATCACCATCTGCCTGGCGTGGGACTCATTGACCGACTTGAACAGGCGGTAGAGCGCCAGCACCAGGAAGACGGCAATGATCTGGTGGATAAGCTCGCTCGCAATGCCGAGGCGGAGCAGCCCCGGAGACGACCTGATATTGTCCGCCGTTGCCGTTGCGTCCCCGCGCGCGATCAGCTTGGCGGGGACGTACAGAAGGCCGATGGGAGCGCTGAGGGCGAGCAGCACATACAGGAACCCGGCGGCTCGTGCTTGTTGCTTTGTCGTTCTCACGCTCCCTCTCTGGCTAGAGCGGTAGGGGTGCTCGTTGCGCATACGAAGCACCCGGGGCCGGTGTTTCGCTTTGGGGCTGTGCGGCCACATGCCGCGCAGCCCCATTGTGGCGTGGCCGAATCGACGCCTGCGATCCCACCGAGATGTCTGCGTGACCGCCCGACCGGCAGCACCCGCTGCACGCTTTTCTTCGTCGCTGACATCGGGCAGGCGAGATGGTTCGCGGCGCGCGGCGCCCGGCTCGAGTCGGCCGGCGTCCGTGAAGAAGTATACGGATGGTACGAATGGGGCGGATCTTACGGATCGCTCCGAGGCCGGGACGCGCGCTCGCCCAACGAGCCGGAAGGGATGAGGGGAACTGCTCCCGGGGGACGGTGGCGCCCCGGGCGGCCGTCCCCCTTGTCGCTCAGGTCGTTGCGAGACCGACTTGCCCGCGCCAGGAGCGGTCCGCACGATCCGCCCCGTTCGCCCGATCCACATAGCATCGCCCGGATACCAGCCGTGGATCGGACCGGTACGCGCGACCGTGGGGCCGACCCGGTGTGCTTTGCCGATAGCTGATAGCCGATAGCTGATAGCTGTCCGACACTAATCGCTGCGCAGCGACTCGATGGGGTTCACGTTGCTCGCGCGACGGGCAGGCATGTAGCTCGCGAAAGCCCCAATCGCGATCATCAGGACCGCCATCGTCGCGAAAACGGTTGCATCGACCGGCTTCACCCCATACAGCAAGGCACCCAGCAACCGAGTGGATGCGAGCGCCACGGTGATCCCGATGGCGACGCCGACGAGCACGACGCGGGCTCCCTGCGACACGACCATGCGCCGCACCCCGCTCGCCGTAGCGCCGAGCGCCATACGCACGCCGATTTCCCGCGTGCGCTGCGCCACGACGTAGGACAGCACGCCGTACAGGCCGATCGCGCCGAGCAGCAGCGCGAGGCCGGCCACGACGCCTAACGTGAGCATCGTGAACGACAGCTGGAGCATCGACCGCCGCGCCAGGAACTCCATGGTATACTCGCGATACACCGGCGCTTCGGGGGCCACCTGACGCACCAGCTCGCGCACCTCGCGCTGCAGTTCGTCGGCGCGCGACGATCGTACCACGTATGCCGGCGAGCCCATCCCCCACGCCGTCGGTGAGGGACCGGTGAGCGAGAAATACACGACCGCTTCGCCGGGCTGGCGCCAATCATCCTGCTTCACGTCCTCGACCACACCGACGACCGTGAAGGTGACCGTGTCCAGGCCAGCGAACTCGATCGGCCGGAACGTGCGCCCGAGCGGGTTCTGGCTCGGCCAGAGCTTCGCGGCGGCCGACCGGCTGACGACCACACTGTTGTTAGGCGTCGCCACCTCGCCCCGCGTGAACGTGCGTCCCTGGAGGAGCTTGATCCCCATCACGGCGAAGTAGTCGCCGTCCACGAAGTTCCTGTCGAGGGGCGCGCCGCCGCCGTCGGGCGGCATGCCATCGGTGCGCACACGAATCGGGCCCGTGTCCTCGTCCAGCGGGATGTTGTTCACGATCCCCACGCCGGTAACGCCGGGCAGCGCGCGCAGCCGGTCGATGAACCCGAGATGCAGCTGCCCCCAGCCCGGCCCGTCGAGGTCCGGCCGGTCCGGGGCGAACTGGAACGTGTACAGATCCTCGGTGCGGTAACCGGGGTCCACCGCGCGCAGCTTGTTGAAGCTCTGCACCAGCAGTGCGCAACCGATGAGCAGCACGAGCGCGAGTGCCGTTTGCGCGATGACGAGGATGTCGCGCGCCCGATGTTTCCGTCCCGTGTGCCCGCGGCCACCCTCGCGCAACCGCGTCAGGTTCGGCGACGACGCACGCAGCGCGGGAACCGCACCGCAGGCGACCGCTGCAAGTACCACGAGGCCGAACACGGCGGCGAGCGTCGGCACGCCGAGCCTAACGTCGGCGAGCCGTGGGATCTCGGGGGCGGCGCTGATGAACAGCGGCAGCGTCACGCTGCTCAACACGACGGCGAGCCCGCCGGCGGCAAGGGCGACCACGAACGCTTCGGCCATCTGGAGACGCACGAGCTGTGCGCGGCTGGCGCCGATCGCGCGCCGGATCGCCAGGTCACGTGTGCGGGTTTCGGAGCGCACCATGAACAGGTTGGCGACGTTCGCGCACGCGATGAGCAGTACGATGGCAACGGCGGCGAGCAGCACCCAGAGCGACCGGCGGGCGACCGGCCCGACCATGCGCTCGAGCACCGGGGCGACGAGCGCGCGATGCTGCTCGATGATCCGCGCGTACGCTGGTGTGCCACCGAACCGCGCGGGCAACTCCTTCGAGAGGCGCGTCAGCTCCGCCGCGACCTGGTCGGGCGTGACACCCGGTTTGATGCGCGCGATCACCCCGAGCCCGCCATCGCCCGGCCGCACGTCCTCGGGTCGAATCGGGTACGCGATCCAGAGCATCGTGTCATCGGACGGAAAGCCGAACCCGGCCGGCATCACGCCGATCACCTGCTTCGGGCCATCGGAGACGAAGTACGACTTCCCGATCACCGACGGATCCCGTCCAAACCAGCTGCTCCACATCCGGTCGCTCATGACAACGACGTCCTCGCCATCCTCCGGAACCGGGAGCCGGCCGAGCTGTGGCCTGACGCCTAACGTGGGATACATGTCGTTCGTCGCCCACGCCATCCCAATGCGCTCGACGCGATGCGGCGTTCGGACCGTGGACCTCGCGAACGCGAACGCGAAGATGCCGTCGATCAGCCTCGAGCGGTCCTTGTAATGGAGGTAGAACTCGTCGCCGAGGTCGAATCGCTCGGGGAGGTCCGACCCGGGGGCCGTGCCTTCGATCGCCATGAGCCGGCGCGCGTCGGGGAATGGGAGCGACGCGAGGATGACGGTATTGACGACGCTGAACATCCCGGCGACGGCGCCGATCGCGAGCCCGAGCGTGACGACGGACGTGGCGAAAAACGCCGGGGTGCGCAGAAGGGCGCGCCACGCGTGGCGCAGGTCGCGGCCGAAGTCCTGGGCGGACGCGAAGCGCTGCGCGTGATAGAAGCGGTCCTCCGCGGCGCCGACGTTGCCGAACTGGCGACGCGCGGCGCGCTCGGCGTCTTCGGGAGAGAGCCCCTGGGCGCGGAGGCGCTCGGATTCGAGCTCGAGGTGGGCGCGGATCTCGTCCTCGAAGTCCTGCTGGGAGCGGCGGCCGAGCATCAGGCTTCCTCCGGCGCGGGGTCCGGGTCCATGACACGGGCGATGGAATCGACGAGCCGATTCCAGCGTCCGGCTTCGACGGTGAGCTGTTTGCGCCCTGTGCTCGTTAGGGTATAGAAGCGGGCGCGGCGATTGTTCTCCGACGTCCCCCATCGGCCGCTGATCCACCCGCGCTGCTCGAGGCGTTGGAGGGCAGGGTAGAGCGAGCCGTGGTCGACGAGCAGGGTGTCGCCGGACCGCGTCTGGATGGCGACGGCGATGCCGTGGCCGTGATGCGGCCCGAGCGCGAGGATGCGAAGAACGAGCAGGTCGAGCGTCCCTTGGAGAAGGGAATCGCGCGTCGGAGGATCATTTCTAGTCGACATTCTACCAGAGTATCGCGCTCGTCTGGTAGAATGTCAACTAGAGAGTGCGGGGAAGCCCCCGACGGTCGCGTCAATAGCCGACAGCCATCCCGTCCTTCCGTGGATCACTCCCCGCAGCGAATCCTCTCGGCAGCCGTATGATCGCCTGCGCCCCCCCGAACGCGACCGGAGGCTGCTCGATGAGCACGTGGCCCATCGCCGCGAGCGCGGCTCGCACCGAATCGGTGACCGGCGCCTCGAGTGCGACCCTGAGACCGTTGTAATGGCGGAACCGCGGCGCGTCGATCGCCGCTTGCACGTCCATGCCGAACACGAAATGGTTGAGCAGGAACTGCACGTGTCCCTGTGCCTGCACGCCACCGCCCATGAGGCCGAAGCTCATGTACGCCTGCTCGCGGCCGTTCACCGTCCGGGTGACGAACGCCGGGATCAACGTGTGGAAGGGACGCTTCCCCGGCGCCACCGTGTTCGGGAGGCCCGGCGTCAGGGCGAATCCCGCCCCGCGGTTGTGCAGCGCGAAGCCGGTACCGGGCACGACGATCCCCGACCCGAAGTAGTCGTAGATCGAGTTGATGAACGACACCATGTTCCCCTCGGCGTCCGCGACCGAGAGGTAGATGGTTTCGCTCTTCGTCCGCAGCGGCCCGGGGTCGACGCGCTCCTGCGCGCGCGTGGGGTTCATGCGAGCGCGTCGCTCGGCGATGAACTCATCGGTGAGCATCTGCTCGGCGGGCATGTCGAGGTGGTCCGCGTCACCGACGAAACGATCGAGATCGGCATAGGCGAGCTTCTTCGCTTCGATGAGATGATGCAGGTACGCCGGCGAGTTGTGCCCCATCGCCTCGAGATCGTACGTCTCGAGGATACGCAGCATCTCGAGCGCCGCGATGCCCTGGTTGTTAGGCGGCAGCTCCCACACGCGGTAGCCGCGGAACGGCACCGAGATTGGCGTTACCCAGGTGGGCTTGTTTCGCTTCAGGTCGTCGAGCGTGACGAAGCCACCCAGCGCGGACAGTCGCGCGACGATGCGCTGCCCCAGCGCGCCGCCGTAGAACGTGCCGATGCCATTGGTCGCGATGTCCTGCAGCGTGCGCGCGTAGTCGGGGTTCCGGAACCACTCGCCCGGGTTCGGCGCGCGTCCGCCGGGGAGATACGTCGCTGCGGCCGCAGAGTCGCGCTGAAGGAAGCTGGTCTCGTTCGCCCACTGTGCCGCGATGATCGGTGACACGGGAAAGCCGTCGCGTGCATATACGATCGCGGGCTGCAGCACCTGCGCGAGCGTGCGTCGTCCGTGGGTCCGCAGGAGCAGGTCCCAGCCCGCGAGCGCGCCGGGAACCGTTACCGACATGACGCCCTGCTGCGATCCGGCGCGGAAGCCGCGTGCCTCGAGCGTCTCGCGCGTCATCAGGGAACCGGCTCGTCCGCTCGCGTTGAGCGCGACGAGCTTCTGCTCCCGCGCGAGCCAGACGATGGCGAACATGTCGCCGCCGATGCCGGTCATGTGCGGTTCGGTCACGCTCAGCACCGCCGCCGCGGCAACCGCCGCGTCAACGGCGTTGCCACCCTGGCGTAGCACCTCGAGGCCCGCGGCGGACGCGAGTGGCTGGCTCGTTGCGACGGCACCGTTAGGCGCGTAGACGGTGGAACGGCCGGCCAGTGTGGTCGGCCGCTGGCCATGTAGGGCAGGAGGGCCGATGAGGAGCGCAAGGAGCGCGACGGTGGCAGCGGCCAGGGTGATTCGGTTCATCCGGACTTGGGCGGAGTGAGGTGTAGGGCCCGCGGACACGATACCGCGAACAAGGAAGGTAGCGTTCACACGGGCTGCTGAGCCGTCGGCAAGACTCTCCAGTCGCGTTCCAGCGCCCCCGTCGCGCGCAGGCGCCGGCACCGCGCGCGCAGCTCGTGAACACACTCCTCGCGGCCGTAGATCGTGCGCGACTCGAGATCGCGGTGCTCCGGCATCGTGTTCTGCAAAAGCGAGTCATCCTCCGTGCGGAGGTTGTAGTGAAGGTTGGCCGAGCGCACCGCTTCGTCGGTCGTCACGACGATCAAGCGAAGCCCCGACTCGCTCTCGTGGAGCAGCCAAAACGTCTCCGGATCCTCGGGGCTGCCGCGCTCGGTTTTCACGGACACCTCGAACCCTTCGGACATCGCGAGTGCGAGGTAGCGATCGGGTGTGTCAGACGCCGTCGTATCTACGTGGTCGGGAATCCGAGCGCCGGGCACTCGCGTCGCTTCGCGCTTCGACCCCTCGACCGGTGGCCGCGCGAGCCGCTGCCTGGTCGCTGCCACGGCCAGGGAGATCCGAAGCGCCTCCGCTTCTTCCGCCCTCCGGCGAGCTTCCTCTTTCGCCTCGGCCGCCTTCCGCCGCGCGTCTTCCTCGGCTTCGGCTGCCTTTCGTTGAGCCTCCGCTTCGGCTTCTTCGGCGACACGCCGCGCCTCGGCTTCTGCAGCCAGGCGCCGAGCCTCTGCCTCGGCCGCCTGGCGCTTCGCCTCCACCTCGGCAGCGCGACGTTGTTCTTCTTCGGCTGCCTTGCGCTGCGCTTCCTCAGCGGCTTTTCGCCGAGCTTCGGCTTCGGCAGCTCTGCGCTCCGCTTCTTCGGCCGCTTCGCGTTGTGCTTCGGCTTCTGCCGCTCGCCGTGCCTCCGCCGCTTCTGCCTGACGCCGTGCTTCGGCTTCTGCTGCCTGACGCCTGGTCTCCGCTTCCGCCACGCGCCGTCGTTCCGCCTCGTCAGCCGCCTGCCGCCGAGCCTCTGTTTCCGCGACTCGCCGCGCCTCGGCTTCGGCCGCGCGTCGCTTCTCCAGCTCGGCCGCACGACGTCGTGCTTCCTCTCGCGCCGCGCGACGTTCGGCGGCTTCCTTTGCTCGCCTCTCTTCTTCTCTCGCGCGTGCCGCGTCGGCTTCGGCTTTCTGCTGTGCCGCACGGGCCGCCCGCTCCGCGCGAATCAGACCGATTCTGCTGGTGGCGTGGCGCGACGCTGTAATGGCGCGACCGCCGAGGGCCCTGGCGATGTCGAGTGCCGACCGGCGAGCCGCCACCGCAGCGCGGCCCACTCCGGCGATTGCATTGGCTGGAGTGCGTCGCACCGTCACGATGAACCGCGTGAACGTAGCAGATCGCTGGCGAGGGGGCGCCAGGATGGGTGTGGCTGTGGATGCCTGTCGCGAGGGCACCGGCACCTGCTGTGGGGCCGCGGCCAGCGGAACGACGGGCGCAGTGGTCACGTACGCGGGCCACGCAATACACGTGGGTCTGGGTGCTCGAGTACTCGTCTTTGGGTCCGTGACCTCGTGGAAGGGCGCCTGGAACCAGCGCGCCTCGCTCCCGTCGTAGAGATAGAACGCGCCGGCGCTACCGCCTTCGTCGAAGATCAGAGCGGTCTGCCAGGGCTCCTCGAAAGACGATGCGTGAACGGCCGCGTGTGTTCGCGAGATTGCCGCGTTCGTCGAGGGGCTGCCGCAGTACCAACCGAGCACGTCGGGCGGGTCGCGCCGCCCGAGTTTCCCGCGGAGTGCTCGAATCGCGCCGGAGACGGCACGCTCGTCGAGCGACGCCACCGCGACCTCCACGTGGGATTCGATGAGGACGTACGGCGTGAGCGTGAGCGAGCAGTCGAATCGCTCACCGAGGAGCAATCCAACCACGGTGTGTGCCGGATTGCCCCGGGCGAGGCTCTGAATTTCATGGAGGACGGACTGCCGGGCGAAGATCTGGCGCAGCCCACCGCCGTCGGGCTGCAGGGACGCAACAATGTAGTGGGAGTCGCGAAGCGGCTTCCATGGGATCGACATCCCCACTGGCATCGCCTGTCGCCTAACGCGATCAGGGTTTCGTGACCGTACGCCCATCTCACCTTCCTGGCCACGACCGGTCTCGTGGCACCTCTAGCCCTTCGCCGAACGCGCCGCTACGGCCACGGCAGCGGAATGACGGTGAACCGCGAACGCTTCTCCGGGTCGTCGTTGCCTTCGAAGTACCGGGCGATCTCGCGCCGCGCGGATGCACGCAGCGCCTGATCAGCAGGCGAGCCACCGTTCAGGTTCGCGATCCGCGCGTCCAGCTTTTGCAGATGCCATTCGGCGGCCTGACGGACTTCCGCCAGCGCGCGCGGATCGCCAGCGCGGTCGAGCAACGTGTTGAGCACGACCCGCTGCACCGTGCGGCGCAGCGCCTGCGCGTTAGGCTCGGGCGCCGGAGCCACGCCCCAGGTGCGGGCGACGACCGTCCCCATTACTTCGTCGAGCGACGGAACGCTGGCGTTGCGCGCCGAGAACTGCACTACGCGCGCCGCGCGTTCGCGGTGGAGAATGCCCTCGATGACCTCGGTGGCGAGGCCACCGGCGAGCGAGATCTGATCGAACGACGTGCCTCCCGCCGAGCCGATCCATTCAAATGTCCCGTCGCCGCCATACGGCCTGGGCGGAATCAGCGCCATCACGCGCTCGGGGACTGCCAAGGCCGCCGGCTCGAGGGCGTCGAGCGCGAGACCCAACGCCTTCCGCTGCTGCTCGGCGGGCACGATGGTCGTCGGCGTCTGGCCGTCGCCGCGCATCGCGTAGCGATAGTCCATGCCGCCGATGTACTTGATCAGCCCCTCGAGGGAGTATCGATGGTGCAGATACACGTGAGCGAAGCGCGCGTTGAGCAGGTACATGGGCTCACCCGGCTTGATCGCGCGCTCGTCGAACTTGTCGATCGCGACGCGGCGCACGGCCGACGTGCGCTCGACGGCGTCGAACATCGTCGCGCCCTCCACCCACCGCGTCACTTCCGGGATCGAACCCTCGGCGCCGGCATCCTGGTCGGCGACGAAGCGAACGTTCCGGTCGAGCATCTCCTTCACGATCTTCGCGACGCCCGCTCGTTCCGAGGCTTCGTCGGGATACCACGTGTAGCCGAACCTGATCGCGAGTGAGTCCCAGGCACCCGCAAACGGTGCGTATGCCTTGGAGAGATCGAGATTACCGCGCGCGTCCACCGTGATGAGCGGGAACGGATAATCCATCACGCTCGTGCGGCCCTGCGCGTGGGCGATGTAATTGTGCGAGAGACCGATCGTGTGGCCGATCTCGTGCGCCACGTGCTGGCGCCGTCGGGCCATGGCGAACGCGTCGGCCGATACGTTCAGCCCGTTAGGCCCGGCCGCGGGAAGCAATCCCGCATAGATGTTGTAGTCGATCAGGGACCGCCACGAATCCATGCGCACGACCGTGCGCAGGATCTCACCCGTGCGTGGATCCGAGAGCGACGGACCGACGGACGGCCCAGGAGTACTGCGGTGCACCCAGTAGATCAGGGTGTACCGCGCGTCCATGGGGTCGGCGCCCGCGGGGAGATCGCGCACCTGGAACGCATTCCGGAATCCCGCGCCCTCGAACACCTTGTTCCACCACATCCCGCCTTCGCGGAACGCCGACCGATACGGCTCTGGAATTCCGGGGTCGAGGTAGTAGACGATCGGCTCCGTTGGCTCGGTCAGCTGCCCTCGGCCGTACGCCGCCGGGTCCTTCGGGATGAGGCGCCATCGATTGATGTAGCCATCGCGATACGTACCCTGGAAATCCTGGCTGAAGTCGTTGAACGACGGCCCGAAGAACCCTGCGCGCGGGTCGGACTTGCGCGGCCTGAATCCTTGCGCCGACGGCAGGGCGACCAGCGAGTGGTGCACTTCGAACGTCGCTGCGCCTGCGTCCGGCGCCGCGCGGCGGACCGCGGCGCCGGGGTTGTCGATGCCGAACGTCAGCACGGCGTGAATCTCGGTGTTGCGCGGAAACGCCTTCGTTCGGGCCGGATCGATCCAGCTGCGGTTTGCATCGACGCGCGCGGTGCCTTGCTGCGCTCGTCGAACGTTGTCTCCGATGCCGTAGGTGTCCGACAGGAAGAGCGAGGTCGCATCCGCGACCACCATTCCTTCGTTCTCCGACTCGATCGGGAATGACGCGACGACGGAGGTCGCGAACCCTTCGCTCGCCGCGCGCCGGCCGGCTGAATCGGCGCGGAGTGCGCGCGCGCTCCAGTTGTCCTGCACGAGCACCGCGCGCTTCCCGCGCCGTTCCAGGCGCACGACGTCGCTGCCGCCCACCTGACCGCGATCCAGGCCCAGGCCGGAAACGCCGGCGCCCGTGGCGAGCACGATCTGGTGGAGGAAGTCCTTCCCGAATCGGTCGGCCGGAATCTCGAGCAGGACCTTGTTGCGGTCCTGGTCCACGCGAACGCCGATGAACGGTGTTTCCTGGGCACGGACCTGCCCGGGGAGTGCGGCGACGGACAGAAGCGCGGCGGCGAGAAGAGACCGAGAGAGGGATCGCATCATCATCGAATGGAAAAGGAAGCGTGTCTGGGTGGGATCCGCGGCGGGTAGAAGTTCTTTCGATGGACCCGCGTGTGCCAGACCGTGAGGCTCGCGGCAAGACAGGCGTCGCCATAGGTTAGCGGCCGCGAGCCCCTCTGGGCGTACCCGATCGCGCTCGGCGTCCACGTGATCGTCCAGGCGTCGATGCTGCCGGTCTCGGCATCATCGTGGTGGGTGGCGTTCTGTCGGTGGTTCGCGGCCGGCCCGATGCCCGGGTAGAACGATCCGCGTGCTCGCGCGATTCTCGCACACTGGTCCCGGCACCTCGCGCTGCACGCACTCGGCTTCCCGGGCCGCAAGTGCTCGAGCGGAAGGCGCTCGTGAAGCCTGATCGCCGCAAGGTCACCGAACTCGATGCTGAACGTAGCGCGTACCGCCATGTCGCCTCCACCTAGCGCCGGCCACCCCCCGAAACGCGCCGCTGTGCCCGATACCGCGCGGGCGGCAGATCGAATTCGCGCTTGAACGCACGATTGAAGGCAGCCTCGGATTCGTAACCTGCGTTCAGCGCAACCTGGAGCACGCTGTCATCTGTTGTCTCGAGCAGGTGCGCACCGAGTTGCATGCGACAGCGGGAGACATAGGTGAGTGGCGTCTCTCCGACCAGCCTGGAAAACCGTTCCGCAAATACGGAGCGTGACACTCCGGCTTGTTCTGCCAGCGACGCAACTGTCCAGGCCCGCGCGGGGTCTCGGTGGATCGCCCCGAGCGCGCGGCCCAGCGCTGAATCGCGCGCCGCCGCGAGCCAGCCGGTCCGCTGCCGCGGCAACTCCGCCATGTAGCAACGCAATGTCTCGATGAATAGAGCCTCCGCAAGCTTCGCGAGCAGCGCACGTCGTCCGGCGTACGACCGCTCGCGCACCGACGCGAGGTGGCGGATCGTGCTTTCGATCCACTCTCCCGACGCCCCCTGCCGTATGTTCACCTTGAACAACGATGGTAACCCGGCGAGCAACAGTCGCATCGTGTGACGTTCGCAGGCGATGTAGCCACAAATGAACTTCGTGATGCGACCTCCGCCCCCGCCACGCTCCGAAGCAATCGCTCCCTCGAGGATCTTCGGCAGTAGCGCTGTCCCATCGGTCAACCTGGCGACGCGCCCGTTCCAGAGCTCGTGAGCGTCTCCGCGCGGAAGGACCGCGATGTCACCCGGCTCGAGAGCCACCTTCCGTTGCCCGGGAACCCGCGCCGTCGCCTCACCTTCGACGACGAGGTGAAACAGGATCATGTCTTCCGCCGAGGGGGCGACGAGACGTGCACCGACGCTGGCGGGCGGTGAGGCAAACCCCCACGGCGCGCTGAGCTCGGCGTCGAGAAAGATTGCCCCGCTCAAACGTACGCCGCGCAACGCATCGGAAAGCGGATCGGAGTCGGTCATGCGCTGCAAAGAAATCCGGACGCCGCGTCAGGTCTAGCCGGCGGGCGTGCCCCATGTTGGAACCAGGGCGAAACCATGGAGGCACCGCTCTTGGCTGACGCAAACGATTTCGCATTTACCGACCGCACACTGGACAACGCTACGGCCGCGGTCGTCCGGCGTTTCATCGCCGCGTTCCAGCAGAAAGACGCGGCTGCGATTCGTGACCTCGTCGCTCCCGATTGCATCATGGAAGCGATGCAACCGGCTCCCGACGGGCTACGAGTCGTAGGCTACGAGGACAACGTCGCCTTCTGGCAGGCAATGGTCGAAGATCCGCACGGCTCGTTCGAGGTCGAAGACGTAGTCATTTCTGGTGACCGCGCGACGAACCGCTGGCGCTACCACTTCGGCCCGGGTCAAGGCAATTCGGTGCGAGGGGTGACACTGCTCCGCGTGCGCGATGGGAGAATCGCGGAGGCTTTGGCGTACGCCAAGACACCGATGGTCGCGGACCTGGGCCAGACGCCAGGGACTTGAGAACGAAGCTACCGGCGCTCCACGGGAATCGTGAGCTGCGTCTGCTCCCATTCCATCACGAGCTGGCCCGCCGAGTCGCTGGTGGCTTCCCACCGGAACGTCAACTGCTCCACGGGTGCGCTCGTGGCGGAGACGGGCCGTTTGAACGTTACGGCGTCGCCTTGCTTCACCCCGTCGTCGATGGGAATCCCCCAGCGTTCCACCTGGCGGTTGAGTACAAACTCCCACTCGGTCTGCCCGGGTACGGCATAGAGCGAGTAGGTCCCGGCATCCACGGCCGAGCCGCCGATCGTGGCGTTGAATGGGAGATGAATGCTCGTCGCTTCGTTGGCACCGAGCCGCCACGGCTGGCCGTAGGGAACCAGTCCGCCCATCACGGGGCGGCCCTTGGCCGATGGACGACCGTAACAGAGCAGCGCCTCCTGACCGCCGAGCGTGAAACGCACTTCGGCGAGGGGACTCGGGCGCGCCGCCGCATCGGCAGGCGTGCCGCCGCGCACCCAGCACGTGGATCCTGCGCTGGCGGTGACGGCCGGCGTCCCTGTGTTCGAGTCGGCCGCGACGTCGGTTTCGGCGCGCGCGCACGCGGCACCCATGCACGCGAGCATGATGATGGCCGGAGAGATTCGAGCTGTCATTCTCGTCTGTGGGTTGGTCGTTGAGGCGACACGCATTGTCGAGTCGCGTGCACGCGAAGTATCACCAGTTACGGCGAGGGCGCAACCAATCTCCACGTCCGCGATGTGTGACGAGGCCACCGGGATCGGTCATCCCGGGCCGCCGGCAAACGGCATCTCTCGCCACGCGTCGAGCACCGGGCTCAGCCCTTCCGCGAGCACCGGAAGCTCTGGAGTGAGCGCGACACTCGCGACCATCTGTCGGCGAGAGCGATCGGATCGGGGAACGCTGCCAGAAGCTCCAGCGACGGCGGTACCGAGTGGTTGACGGGTGCGAGAAACTCGAGCTCGGTTGCGGCGGGATAGTCGCGGAGCGCAGCGTGAAGCTCCGCCACAAGCGAGCTTGTCCACGGCACCGTACGGGACGTGGTCCTCGGCAACGTCGGCCATCTCCCAGAACGTCATCGAGAATCCGGCTCGAGCGACGGGCCGTAGCGGCACGAGCGAGCTCGGCGGAGCGACCGGGAAGCCTCGTGACGCGAGCCAGGCGACGACATTCAGCTCGCGCTGCTGACGCGTCGCGAGCCGCTCGCCCTGCAAGCCAGGCGAAGCTTCGCGCTTGGCGTTCACGTGATCGTTCAGCTGTCGATGCTGCCGGTCTTGGCATCGTCGTGGTGGGTGGTCTTCTGTCGATGGTTCGCAGCCGGCACGATGCCCGTGTAGCGCAGTGTTGTTCGGCTCTAATCGGATCGGAGCGCCGTCATTGGATCGACGCGGGTCGCCCGCAGTGCCGGAGCGATCGTCGCCATGAGTGCGGTCACGGCCAGGACGACCGGCACCGTGAAGAACGTCGCGAGGTCGCGCGCGT
>DAINRQ010000013.1:0-92605 GCA_036741775.1 Gemmatimonadaceae bacterium
ACACGACGTGGTACAACAGCAAGGCGTTCGAGCTCGCGAAGGTCACGAAGGACACACCGGACCCGGAGCATGGACGGTTCTTTCGTGACCCCGACGGCACCCCGAACGGGCGGGTCGCCGAACAGGCACGGGGGGTGCTCAATCGTGTCGGGCGGCGCGAGCGATTCACCGCCGAGCAGCAGCGTGACCGGGCGCGCGCGGGGATGCGTCACATCTCGACGCTGCTCACCGCGGCGGGGCTCACGAGCGTTCACGACGCGGGGACGGGTGCCGACAAGGTTCGCGCGTACCAGGACTGCCACCGGAACGGCGAGCTGCGCCACCGCGCGTACATGATGATCCGCGGGCCGTACGAGCAGTTCAAGGCGGCCGGCATCTCGACCGGCTTCGGCGACGAGTGGGTGCGCGTGGGCGGTGTGAAGTACGGCGCGGACGGGTCCGCGTCCGAGCGCACCATGCGCATGAGCACACCGTACGTCGGCACGAACGACTACGGCATTCTCACGATGACCCAGCAGGAGATCGACGAAGCCGTCGAGGACGCGCATCGCAACGGATGGCAGGTGGGGATCCACGCGAACGGCGATGTCACCATCGACATGGTGCTCAACGCCTACGAGCGTGTACTGAAGCAATGGCCCGACCCGAACCGCCGGCATCGGATAGAGCATTGTTCTCTCGTGAACCCCAGTCTCCTCACTCGCATCAAGGCGGCCGGCGCGATCCCGACCCCGTTCTGGACGTACGTCTACTATCACGGCGAGAAGTGGCAGGAGTACGGCGAGGAGAAGATGCGCTGGATGTTCGCGCACCGGTCGTTCCTCGACGCGGGCATCGACGCGCCGGGCGCGTCGGACTACACGCCCGGGCCGTTCGAGCCGCTCATGGCGATCCAGAGCATGGTGACACGCACCGACTACAAGGGCCGGGTGTGGGGCGCAAACCAGAAGGTGACCGTGGACGAGGCGCTTCGGATCGGGACGATCAACGGCGCCCGTGCCTCACGCGAGGAGGCGATCAAGGGATCCATCACCGCGGGCAAGCTGGCCGACTTCGTGCTGCTCGATAAGGACCCGCACGACGTCGTACCTAACGAGATCAAGGATATCCGGGTCGCGCGCACGGTCGTGGGTGGAACGACGATGCACGAGGGGTAGTGGGCCCACGTCTTGCTGATCCTTTTCGGTCTCTTCAGTAACGAGGGTGATGTGAGCGAGAGAGAGAAAAGGTCCGATCGCAGTGACGAAGCCGGAGAGCCGTCGCGGCATCCGTCATACGACCCGTCGGGTGAGGCCACCGGAAGCAGCACGGGGCTGCCCGGGCGCGACTTTGCCGGTGAGGAGTTCGCGGACGCCGAGGCGGAACAGGCTCGCGGGCGCCGCGAGAGCATGGCCAGCCGCGACAACACGGCACTCGGGCCGCACGATCAGGGGTCGGGTGACCGGAGCGGCCGGCGGGAAGGGTCAGGCGAGGGAATCCACACGGACGAACCCAGGTAGGGCTCGTTTCTTTGGCCCACTACTGCTCCTGTCGTAGTGCCAATCCGGGGTCCGTCCGCAGCGCTCGTCGAACTGCGGGGAGCGCGGCAAGTACCGCCATGAACACCATGAGTGCGACCGCACCGGAAAGCGCGACCGGATCCGCCGGACCAATGCCGAAAACGAAGCGTCCGAGGAGCGGCGAGAGTAACCAGGCACCAACGAGCCCGAGCGCGAGTCCCAGCACGACGCTGCGGCCCTGATCGCGGGTTATCGCTCGCGCGATCGAGGACCTCGCCGCACCCAGTGCGAGTCGAATCGCGATCTCGCGGCGGCGCTGACTGACGGTGCGCGCGACGACGCCGAACACACCGACGGCCGTCAGCGATGCCGCCGCCAGGCCGAACGCGCCAAGAAGCGTCGTGCGGTACCGCTCGGGCGAGATCGATCGGGCAACCCGCGACGCCATCGGCTCGAGCTCGGCGATCGGAATGGTGGGGTCCACCGACCACGTCGCGCTGCGCACCGCACCGGCGAGGCCAGCCGGATCGCCACTCGTCGCGAGCACCATGGTCATCTCGCGCGTGGCAACCCGAGAGTGCGGGAGGTAGATCGTCGGTTGCTCGTCCTCATCCAGCCGCGTGTGACGCACGTCGCCCACGACCCCGACCACGGTAAACCACGCCCCGAACACCAGCACACGCTTGCCGAGTGCGGGCTCGTTAGGCCACGAGCGGCGGGCCATGGTTTCGTCAATGACGAGTTCGTTGACCCCGTCCGCTGGCGCGTTGCTGAGGCCGCGCCCGGCGCGCAGCGGAATGTCGAGCGCGGCGAAGTACTCCGGCGTCACGACACGCCGCTGCACGTTCGGTCGCTCGGACGGGTTCGTCGTTATCACACCCTCGAGGTCGATGCTCGTGGTCGAGTTCCGCCCCGAGAGCGGCAAGTTCGACGTCCCCGCGACGCGTTGGACTCCAGGCAACGCCTCGAGTCGTTGCGCGAGGCGCGCGTAGTACTCGCCAACCGCACTGCGCTCTGCGTAGCGCGACTCCGGTGCGGTGACCGACATCGTGAGGACGCCGTCGGTAGTGAATCCCGGATCCACCGTCCAGAGCGCGCGCAAGCTGCGGCCGAGAACACTCGCGCCCGCCAGCAGCACCAGCGACATCGCCACCTGCGCAACGACGACTGCATCGAGCAGCGCCGAGCGACGGCGTCCGGCCTGACGAGCGCTCCCGCGCAACGTGTCGGCGACGGCTCGCCGCGACGTCGATACCGCTGGCGCGAGACCGAAGCTCAACGCCGCACCAACGGTGACGCCAAGCGCGACGGCCACCACGCGAAGATCCATCACCACCGCGTCGAGCCTCGGCATCGATGCAGGTGCGACCGCGACGAGCAGGCGCGTTCCCACCCAGGCCAGCATGACCCCCAGGAGACCGCCGGCCGTCGCGATGACGGCGCTCTCGGTAAAGAGCTGACGAACGATCCGACCGGCCGACGCACCAAAGGCGGTACGTGTCGCGATCTCGTGCTCGCGAGCTGAAGCCTCTCCGAGGAGTAGCATCGTGATGTTCGCACAGGCGATGAGCAGGAGCAGCACGACGCCAGCACTGAGAAGCACGAGGGGTGCCCGGGCCGCCGCGGTTTCTGCCTCGAGGCGTGGGACAATTCGTGCCCCCCGCTCTGCTCGGCCAGCCGCGGCGCGCACGATGCGGTCGGTCTCGAACATTGCTGCGTCGAGCGGCACACCTGGCCGGAGCCGAGCGATTCCCTCGTAGGAGCTGTCGAACTGCTGCCCGCCGCCGTCGGACCCGAGCGGGATCCAGACCACGGCCGCGTCAGCGATACTCGACGTTAGGCGACGCAGACGGAACCCGGCGGGCATGACGCCCACGATGCGATAGCGGGCGTCATCGAGCGTGATGAACCGGTCCACCACCGTCGGGTCCGAGCCGAACCGACTCACCCACATCTCGTGCGAGATGACCGCGAGCCGTTCCGTTCCCGGCCCCTCCTCACCGGGCAGGAACCATCGACCCAACGACACCCGCGTCCCGAGAAGCGGAAGCAGGGACGGAGTCGCGGTGGACACCGCAACCTGGGTCGGCTCGCCGACGCCCGTGAGCGCCATCTCCTGGTCCCCGTAGATGGCGACGTCGGAGAACGAGCGCTGAGCAGCACGCCACTGCTGGTATTCCGGGAACGTGAACCACAGTCGGTCCCAGCGACGGCGCAAAGTGGTCTGGTCGCGGAATCGTGTGTCGGTCTGCCACACAGTCACGAGCTCGCCCGCATTGCGGAACGGGAGCGGGCGCAGGAGCACGCCGTCAACGATCGTGAAAATCGCGGTCGCGGCGCCGATGCCGAGGGCGATGGTCGCGATGGCAACGGCGGCGAAGGCCGGCCGACGACGAAGCGTACGCAGCGCGAACGTTACATCCTGTCCGAGCGTTCCCACCGACGGCGCTCCGGTAGAAGTGGTTCTCGTTCGATAGGTCGTGAAGGGCAAAGGTTCAATGGGTATTGGTCATCACGCAATCCTACCGTTCCATCCCACGGTGGATTGCCATGGCATGCGACGCGGCCAATCGTCGACGCTCCTGCGACGACCGGTAGAATGAGCCCCCTTCCGTCCGACCTGCGCTTCGCGCTCCGCGAGATCCGCCGCCACCCGGCTGCGTCCTTCATCCCCGTACTGGCCCTCGCGCTCGGCATCGGTGCAGCGACCGCCGTGTTCAGCGTCGTGAACGGGGTCCTTCTGCGACCATTACCGTATCACGAACCGGATCGGCTGATCAACATCTGGAACGACATCGGTGAGGGACCAACGGCGCAATCGCTTCCTGCCGTGTCGGCCCATGACTGGCGCTACTATCGCCAGAACACAACGCGTTTCGTCGATTTCGCGGCAGCGACCGGCGGTGTCGAGCTCGGCGCGACCGGAATCGTCGGCGGCGCGGGCGTCACGCCCGAGAAGGTGGTGATCGGCGGACTCTCGGCGAACTTCCTCCCGTTGCTCGGCGTTCGGCCAATGCTCGGACGCTCATTCACGCCGGAGGAGGACGTGGCCGGGGGACCACGCACCGTCATCCTGAGTCACCCCTTCTGGCTTCGACGATTCAACGGCGACTCGGCCATCGTCGGGAAGACCATCGAGATCGACGATATCCTCCGCACCGTCGTTGGCGTGCTACCGCCGAGCTTCCGGTTGATGCACCCGGCCGAGACGTACGTGTTGCGCGATTCGGACGTGTACACACCGCTCCAGCTGAACTGGGATGGCCCGGGACGCGGGATCTACTTCACGGTGTACACGGTGATCGGCCGCCTGAAGCCGGGCGTCACGCTCGCCGAGGCGCAGACCGATCTCGCGTCGATCGCGGCCGGGCTGCGCGCGGTGAATGCCGAGTACAAGACCACCCCGCTCGTGATTCGCGGAATCCCACTGCATCAGGATGTGGTCAAGTCCGTGCGGCCCGCGCTCCTCGTGCTGCTCGCCGCCGTGGGGCTGCTAGTGCTCATTGCCTGCGCAAATGTAGCGAACCTGCTGCTGGCGCGAGCGAGCGCCCGCGAGCGGGAGATCGCGGTGCGGCTCGCGGTCGGTGCGTCCCGGTGGCAGGTCGTTAGGCAGCTGCTCGTCGAGAGTGTAGTCCTGACGGCCATCGCGGGCGCACTGGGCGTTGCGCTCGCGGTCGCCGGCGTCTGGTACCTCACGGCGGCACAGCCGATGGAGCTCCCGCGGCTGCGGGACATCGCGGTCGACTGGCGCGTGCTCGTCTTCGCATCGGTATTGCTGTGCGCAACTGCCTTGCTCTGCGGGCTCGCTCCGGCCCTGCACGCTTCGCGGCAATCGCTCGGACGCATTCTGGGTAGCGGCCGCGTCGCGAATCACGGAAAGCAGCCGATGCTCAGGACCGTGCTCATTGTGGCCGAGGTCGCGCTGTCCATGGTGCTGCTCGTGGGCGCGGGGTTGCTCGTGCGAAGCTTCGGTCAGCTTCAGGCCGTGCGACCCGGGTTCGTGGCGGATGGGACGCTGTCATTTCACGTCGCGCTCCCACGCTCGAAATATCAGAACTTCCAGCAGCGCCATGCCTTCGCGTCCGACCTTCTCGGGCGCCTCCGCGGCATTTCAGGCGTACAGTCCGTTGGTGCGACGTCGAACCTCCCGCTGACCGGACAGGCACCGACTCGCTGGTACGCGTTCGACGGCAAGCCCGAGCAGTGGCAGAGCCTGCACGCCGAAGGGCTATCCGTGACGCCAGACTTCTTTGCCGCTGCCGGAACGCGGCTGCTGGCGGGGCGCCTCTTCACCGACGCGGACGACAACAACGCGCCGCCCGTCGTGATCATCGACGAAGTGATTGCCCGGAACGGGTGGGGGTGGCCTAACGTGAACCCCGTCGGTCAGCGCATTCAGCTCGCGCCGCTCGAGTCGCCGCAGCCGTGGGGCACGGTGGTGGGCGTCGTCGAGCACGTGCGGAGCGGCGACCTGCGTGAGGATGGCCTCCCGCAGATCTACTGGTCGTTCAAAGCGCGCACGCCGGGCAACATGAACTTCGTGCTGCGATCGTCACTGCCACCCGCGCAGCTCGCGGCGACGGTGCAGCGCGCGGTGAGCGAGGTAAATCCGGGCATGCCGGTGACGAACGTCGCGCCTCTCACGAAGTACCTGAATGCCGCCCTGGCGGAAGCGCGATTCGCCTTACTGCTCATGCAGATTGTCGGTGGCCTCGCGGCATTCCTGGCCGCCGTAGGGCTGTACAGTGTGATCTCGTTCGTCGTCGCGCACCGTACGCGCGAGTTCGGCATTCGCCTCGCGCTGGGCGAGACGCCCGCAGGACTCCAGCGATGGGTCGTCGCGCGTGGGATGAGTCTCGTGATGCTCGGCGCGCTGGTCGGTGCGGGCGTAGCACTCGTCGCGGTCCAGGCCGTGCAGGCGTTGCTGTATCAGGTCAGCCCGCGTGATCCGGTGATCTTTGCAACCGTTGGTGTTGCCCTGTTAGTCGTTGGCGTGATCGCCTGCTACGTTCCCGCGCGGCGAGCCAGCGGGTCCGATCCGCTCACGGCGCTGCGGGCGGAGTAGCCGCCGGGCTACTCGCTCCGCATGATCTCCGCCGGTTGAACGCGAGTGGCCTGCCGGACCGGCACGAGAGACGCGACCACCGCCGAAGTGCCGAGCACCACGACGATGGCGCCGAAGGTGCTCGGGTCGGTTGGGGTAACACCGTAGAGCTGCGACGCGAGCAGACGTGTCAGCGCAAGGCTCAGCGCCACGCCGAGTGCCAGGCCACCGGCTACGAGCGCGACGCCTTCGCGCGCAACGAGGGCGCGAATGTCCCAGACGCTCGCGCCGACGGCAACGCGAACGGCGATCTCACGCCGCCGCTGCGCCACCACGTATGTGAGTGACGCATACAAGCCGAGCATCGCGAGTCCTAACGCGAGCAGGGCGAACAGTGAGAGGACCGTAGCCAACGCTCGGTGCCGGCTGGTCGCGTGCTCGGTCATTTCGCTGAGCCGCCTCACGTTGCCGAGGCCCAGGCGATCATCGACACGCGCCACCGCGCGCTGTAGCGCCGGCCCCAGCTCCGCTGGATCGCCCGTGGCGCGCGCAAGGACGAAGAGCAACGGAATGGGGTCCTGCGCGAACGGGACGTAGATCTCGGGAGTCGGAGTGGACTCGACCGGTTGGTGCATCTCCCCCACCACACCCACGATGGTTCGGAGCATCGAGTCGCTACCGACCCGGACCTGCTGCCCCACGGCCGCCTGGCCAGGCCAGAGCTCTCGCGCGAGCCGCTCACTCACGATCACGACGGGCAACGCCTCACTATCGTCCTGCGCGCCGAAGACGCGACCGTCTCGCAGAGGGATGTCGAGGACGTCGAAGTACCCGGGCGTCACGATATACTGCGCGGCGGGCGGTCCAGAGTCCGTTCGCGCAGCGCCGCCCTCCGCGCGCACGCGCACATCGTTCAGCGTGAACGTCCGCAATGGATCGGGGAACGACACGGCGACACCGCGGACGCCTGGCGTCTCGGCGATGCCCGCGAGCAAACGCTCCGTACCCGCTCGTTGCCCGGCAGCGTCCGTATAGCGAGTGGGCGGCAGAAACATGTCGCCCTTCACGACGTGCTGGTCGTTGAAGCCGAGCGACGTGGTGGCAATGGTGAGAATCGTCCGCGCCATGAGCCCTGCGCCTGCCAGTAGCATCATCGTGAAGGCCACCTGTGCCACGATGAGCCCGCGTCGCAGCACCGGCGACGCGAGCGAGCGCGCGGCCCCTTTCTGGCTGCCGAGCGCGCCGCCCAGGTTCTGCGCCACGCTCACTACCCGCGTGACGACGAGCGCCGGAATGAGCCCGAACGCCGCGCCGATCAGCGTGCCGGTTCCGACTACGAGGGCGATTAGCGTCGGGCTCAACGCCAACCGATCCACGCCGCCCGGAATCGCGGCGCCGAGCTGCGTCCCGACCACGTTCCCGACTGTCGTGAGTACCGCGGAGCCGATCGTCGCGCCGGTGAGTCCCGCGGCGAGCGCGACCACCAGGCTCTCGGTCAGCAACTGCATCGTGATCCGGGCCGGGGACGCGCCGAGCGCGATGCGCAACTGGATTTCAGCGCGTCTGGTTGCCGCTCGCGCGGTCTGAGCGCCAGCCACACTGGCGCCGGCGATCAGCAGCAGGAAGAGCGCGCCACCCATGAGCGCCACGAGCGCCGGCCTGATCCGAAAGGTGTACTCGTCCTGTACGCCGGCGAGCGACAGCCGATAGTTGGGATCGACCTTCCCGAGCTGCGGCAGCGCCACCGCGTTGAGCCGACGCTCCGCTTCGTCGATGGACATACCGGGCCTGAGTCGCGCCATCGGTGGGAAGTGAGGCCCGGGTGCGAGCGGGCGTAACACCTCGGTGAACGGGTTGATGTGCCACGCGTCGGGCGGCATCACGCCAACCACTGTCGCGACCTCGGCGCGCGTGGGATTGTCGAGGGATTGCAGGCGGATCGATCGCCCGATCAGCGACGGATCGCGGTTGTAATGGCGACTCCACAGTCCGTCGCTCAGAATGACGACTGACGAGTTGGGCGCGAATTCGCTGGGGGCGAACGCGCGCCCGAGTGCCGGCCGCACGCCTAACGCCGAGAAGTACCCGGGCGATACCCAGGCACCGCGCACGGATTCCGTGCGGTCAGCTCCCGCGATCGTGAAGGCGTCGAGGTCCCATGCGATGACCTCGGCGAACACGCTGTCCGCGATGCGCCAGTTCACGTCTTGCAGCCGCGGCATGTTGGGAAACGGGTCCCGCGTGGGCGCCGGCCGTACCATCACGAGGCGATCGGCGTCGGGGTACGGGAGCGCGCGGACGAGGTAGGCGTGAACGACCCCGTACGCCGCAGCGGCGAGGGCGATCGCAATGCCGAGTGTCAGGACGGTCGAGAGTGCGAACGCGGGTTGGCGTCGCAGCATGCGGATCGCGAGCAGTGCGTCCTGTCTCATGTTGTCCACCCAGAGGGTCTTGCGGTATTCACGCATGCGTGCCTCGTCCTCCGCGCGGCAGAAGCGCCGCGCGTCGTCGATGTCGCCGAACTCGGTGAGCGCGATCTCTCGCGCGCGCTCTGGCGAGTGGCCCCGCGTCTCCAGCTCACGCGCCCGCATGGCGAGGTGGAACTGGAACTCGTCGTCCACGTCGGCTGCCCGCGCTCGCGTGAGGCGGAGACGGAGCCAGCGGCGATAACGTCTGCTGCTCATGTTCAGGCCGGCTCCAGCACCTTGTGAACGGCGTCCACGTATTGCTTCCACGCGCTCGTTTCGGCGCGCAGTGCGGCGCGGCCGGCGGGTGTGAGCTTGTAGAACTTCGCGCGACGGTTCTCGTCGGTGATCCCCCACTCGCCCTCGATGAGATGTTGCCGCTCGAGGCGGTGGAGGCACTTGTAGAGCGCCGCGTCCACGATCTCGAGCACGCCGGCGGTACGCTGGCGGATGAAGCTCGAGATGCCGTACCCGTGCATGGGCTCCCACGCGAGAGTGCGCAGGATGAGCAGGTCGAGCGAGCCGTAGAGGAGGTCGTGAGGGTCGCGAGCCATTGACGTCGGTGAAGGGGTCCTGCTCCACCTCCGGCCGGCGTCGAAGCACTGGCCGAACCGGGTTGCCCAACCCGGTTAGGGCAAGATAGGGGATTCCCCACTCGCGTCAAGAAACGCGATGCCGAGGCGTTCCCCTGTGGGGCCGGCCGAGTCTCACCGGCCTCGAGGCAATTCCAAACCGCGGGACATTACCGATTGTCCTATCCGGAGCCCTTTCCACCGGATCATGCTTTCGGACCTCCGCTTCGCCCTCCGCACGCTCGGCAAGAGCCCTGCGTTCTCCGTCGCCTCCGTCGTGTGCCTCGCGCTCGGGATTGGCGTCAATGCGACGATCTTCAGCTGCGTTCGTGCCCTGCTGCTCCGTCCCTTCCCGTATCGGGCGCCCGACGAGCTCGTGGCGATCGGGGAGTCGAACCCGAAGCGCGGATGGCACATGAACTCCGTGTCCTACCCCAACTTCCGGAGCTGGCAGGCAGAGAACCGTACGCTCGAGAGCGTGGGGCTGTGGACCGGGTCGTCGTTCAACCTGGCGACTGGAGACGGCGCCGACTGGGTCCAGGGAGCGACGGTCTCCTGGACGATGTTCCATGTCCTTGGCGTCCCACCGGCGCTCGGACGCGATTTCCGGGAGGAGGAAGATCGCGTCGGCGGACCAGAGACGGTCATCCTCAGCGATCGTGTGTGGCGCGAGCGGTTCGACGCACGCCCGGGCGCGATCGGCGAGTCGATCATGGTGAACGGCGTTCCCCACACGATCATCGGCGTGATGCCGCCCGGCTTCGAGTTCCCCGCGAACGCCGGCGCGTGGACCACGATGCAGACCGACCCGCTTCGGAATCGCGGCAACCACTCGTGGCAGGTGATGGGGCGGCTCAAGCCGGGCGCCACCGTCGACCAGGCGCGCGCCGACCTCAATCGGGTAGCGGCGTCGCTCGGGGAACAGTACCCGACCACGAACGCGGGCTGGGGTGTGGACGTCGAGACGCTGCGCGAGAACCAGGCCGGGGATGTCAAACCGGTACTCATGATCATGATGGCGTCGGTCGCGTTCGTGCTGCTCATCGCCTGCGCGAACGTCGCGAATCTGCTGCTTGCGCGCGCCGCCGTTCGGTCGAAGGAGATGGCGGTGCGGGTGGCCATGGGCGCCAGCGGATGGCGCGTCGTTCGTCAGATGCTGACCGAGAGCGTGATCATCGCGGTCGCTGGTGCGGCGTTGGGCATCGGCTTCGCCTACGCGTTCCTGCAGTGGATCAAGGCGAACCTCCTGGGCGGGATCCCGTTCTGGATGCAGTTCCGAATCGACGGCCAGGTGCTCGTGTTCACGATCGCCGTGGCCGTGGTGACGGCGTTCGTGTTCGGGCTCGTGCCGGCCCTGCAGGCGGCGCGCCCGGATCTCGTCAACACGCTTCGCGACGCCGGCGGCCGGGGCTCGAGCGCGAGTCGCGGGCACCAACGGCTGCGGAGTAGCCTGGTGATCGGCGAAGTCGCGCTGTCGGTGATCCTGCTCGTCGGCGCCGCGCTCCTCATCCGCAGCTTTCTCGGGATGCAGAGCGTCAAGCCCGGGTTCGATCCGAGCAACCTGCTGACGATGCGCGTGACACTCTCCGGCCCCGCCTACGACTCCACGTATAAGCGGTCCGCGTTCTGGGACCGGTTCCTGACGAACATCAACCAGCGTCCGGGCATCGTGGCCGCCGCGATCACGAACAACATCCCACTCGGCGGTGGGAACAACAACAGCTTCTTCAGCGCCGAAGATCAGCCGGCGCAGCCAGGCTCGGAGCCGTTGCTCGAGATCCGGTGGGTCTCGCCGCGGTACCTCGAGGCGCTCGAGGTACCCCTCGTGCGCGGGCGCATGTTCACGGAGCAGGAATGGGCGGACAGCGGCGCGGCGGGACGCGTGGCCGTGATCAACGAGCACATGGCCACGCAGCTGTGGAAGAGTCCCGACGACGCGTTAGGTAAGCGGTTCAAGTTCGGGTACGCGAACGACACGCTGAACCGGTGGATTACCGTCGTCGGCGTGGCCGCCGACATCAAGCACAAGCGGCTCACGCAGGAGCCGGATTACCAGGGGTATATGCCGTACCGACAGGGCGGGTGGAACTCGTCCGCGATCGTCGTGCGCACGTTAGGTGATCCCACGCGCGTGACACCGACGGTGCTGGCGGCGCTCAAGGAGACGGACCCGTACGTGCCCGCGTACCGCGTGCTCAGCATGGACGCGACGATCGAGCGCTCGTACTGGCAGCAGGCGCTGTACAGCAAGATGTTCACGGCGTTCGCCGCAATCGCGCTCGTGCTGGCGGCCGTCGGCGTGTATGGCGTCATCTCGTACTCGGTGTCGCAGCGCACACGGGAGATCGGCGTCCGGGTGGCGCTCGGGGCGCAGCGCACCAACGTGTTGCGGCTCATCGTCGGGCACGGCGCGCTGCTCGCCGCCGTGGGGATCGGTATCGGGCTCGCCGGGGCGCTCGGCGTCACCCGGTTCCTGCGCTCGATGCTGTATGGGGTGTCGCCGTTCGACCCGGTGAGCTTCGTGGTCGTGACGCTGGTGCTGAGCGGGATCGCGTTCCTCGCGAGCTACCTGCCGGCACGTCGCGCGGCGCGGGTGGACCCGATCGAGGCGCTGCGGCAGGAGTGAGCGGACCGGCATCCAGAACGGAGGGGGAATACGGATGAGGGGATGAGCACGATGCCGGGATCGGTCGCGGACCGGGACGCGCCCTCTCACCAAGGCCGTGATGCGATGGGGAACTGCCCCAGGGCGAGCGGCGTCTCCGAGAGGCCGTTTCCCTTCATTCAGGTTCCGGTGAGGAGAGCTTTCACTCGCTCAGGATGATGTCACTCACCTTCTCATCCCCTCATCCGTTCTCCCCGTCGTTCTGGATTCCGACCCCGGGCGTTCATCCGGCCGTTTCGGCCGTTTCCGCGTCATCGTCGTTTCGACCGGCCCGGGCGCCACGGGCTTGAACGCCGGGCTGTTCTCGGCGGCGCCGTTCCCGCGCTCGTTGCTGCCGCGTGATCCGCGTCCAGCCCGATGCCACGACGGAGGCGGGTCGGGCTGGTCCCGCCATCGAGCGGAGCGCAGAGGGCGCGGCAGACGCGAACGCGGCAACTGCGCACGCGGTAGACTCGGAGCGGCTGCCCCGTCGAGGAGTTACCGGGTCGAAGGCCGCGGTCGGCGTCTGCGTGGCGTCGGCGTGCAACAGAACGATGAAATTCGAATCTGACCCCAATTTCGCGCGGCGGTACCGTACGCGTCTCGTGCGGATGCGACCAGCGACCAGGACAAATGCCTGCGGGGCGGGACGAATCCCGCCCCGCACGGTGGTCACGGGCGCGCGACCATCACACCGACGGCCGTGTCGTCATCTCGCGACAGGGCCTGCCGCACAGGTCACCTTCGTGTGCATCGGGGTGAAGATGCTGTACGTGATCGCGCCAACGAGACCGTTCAGGAAGCTCCGCTCCGTCACTACGGCCGAGAATCCCTGCGGACATTGCTCCCGCGTGTTGAGCTCCGGCGGCGGGACCAGACCATAGACGAACGAGTACTGCCACTTCTTGTCGACGCTCTCCGGCGCCGGGGGAGCACCCGTCACGACGGTGACACGATAGCAGCCAGCACACAGGACCGCGGCAACGATCGACAGAACGATCCGAGAACGCATGAAGATCTCCAGTTCGGGGTGAGTGTAGGCGAGTAGCGCGCAGCGGCGCTCGTTAGGACGCGCACGTGACGCGCAGGCGCTGCGGCGCATAGATGCCGAGCGTGAAAAAGCTGACGAACCCGTTCATGAAGCTCTGCTGCGTCTCGACCGTCGCGACGCCGGTCGGGCACGACTGGCGGACGTCTATCGTGTCGGCGGGGATGATCCCCCACAGCCACGTGGCGACGTAGGGTCGCTCGACGACAGTCGTCGAAGGCGTCAGACCGCTGTGGACGGTCTGGTGAAAGCACGCGGTCGCCGACAGTGCGAGGGCGGCGACGCCCAGTACACGGCGTGAACGACTCATGATTGTGGGATCCTCCGATCAGGTAGGCGGAACACATGGCGACACGGGAGCTCCGTGTCGCTCGCGACCTACCTTACCCTCGGGGGTGGCGTGCGGAAAGTCCTGATGTCGGTTCGCTCGCGAACGCGCCGTACGGACGATTCATCCGCCGTCACCGCGGCGTGTTTCGCTATCGTCGGCCCGCCACCCGCGATCCCACCGCCGCGAGAACACCCTGCGACAGCACGAAGATCGGCACGACGACAGCGTCGCCCAGGTTTCGGTCGGAGTTGTTGTTCAGGACATAGTGCACGCCGAGCCCAATGCCCGTTCCCACGAGCGCTCCGAGCACTGCCCCGACTGCGGATCGCGGCGACTCCTGGTATCTCGCGACGACGAGCGTCCCGACCGTCGCGCCCACCACCCCGAGCACGCCGCCCACACCGACCGACGTGATCCCGCACGCGAGATCATCGACGCCACATCGCGACGTGAGGCCCACGACGCCGATCCCGACCAGCGATCCGAGAGATCCGCCGAGGGCCTCGAGTATGAACGGGCCGCCGTCTTCGCGCGCCGGAGCCTGAGCGATCAATCCGTTCGCGGGAGCGTGGACCACCGAACGCGCGACGGAGACCCGATCATGATCGAGGCGCTGTGCCTCTGCCTCGCGGGTCACCAGCGCGGCGAGCAGGAGGCAGACCACGTTAGATGCGGCCGACATGAGGCCCGTCGATGAAATGGAAGGCAGTTGCGTCAGGTCGACTTGAAGAAGCTGCAGCCAGCGTCCTGTGCGAGCAGCGTCGCGAAGATGCCGGTCGGCATGAGCGTCGCGTCTGCAACCAGGTTCGCCTTGAGCTCGGCGTAGACGTCGCGCATCTCCTGTTTCGTCGCGCGAGCGACCTGGTACGCGACACCACGCGTCGCCATGTCGCACCCCACGAAGATGACGCCGCGGCTCGCGAGCGACTTGATCGTGGGCGTCGGACGGTCCTCGATCGGCTTTCCTTCTGCGCTCAGCCGCTGGTAGTAGATGTTCCGCTTGACGGGCGTCTTGGTCTTCTGGTCGAGCGTCTTCGTCATCGTGCCGAGGTCGTACTTCTCCCACATGGCGTCGTTGTAGAGGAGCGGCACCGCCGCGTGTCGGAGGCAGACGACGACGCTCGCGTCGGAGTCGCCGGTCCCGAAGACGTCCTTCACGGATTGCAGGTAGCTCATGGCGTGGTACAGCGCCGTCCCTTCCACGATCTCGGGGGAGTCGAAGACCACCTTGTGCTTGGCGGTAATGCGCTCCATCCAGGTCGCGTCCCACGTCTGCGGGGGGATGGGCAGCGGCCGCGGGGCAGGAGCGCCGTTCGCCTGCGACGCGGCCGCCGGTGCTGGTGCCTGGCTCGCGGTGCCGGCGGTCGCGGCGGGGGCGCAGGCGACGGCGGCAAAGGCGGCGGCACCGGCAGCGAGCTCACCAATGAACTGACGCCGCGGCGTGCCAGAGGTCGGGTTGTCGGAGGAACCGTTCATTGGTGTCGTACCGAGTGGTGAGAGCCTGCGTGGGGTGCCGCGGGACGCTTCGAAGCTAAGACGGCGACGCGACGTCCGCACCGTACCAGTTGAGGGAAGAGGCGCGCGACCAGGAAGGCCAGTCATGAGTGTGTGTTTTGGGCTGGCTTGGTCGCGGGTGGGGAGCCCTCTGTCGGGAGCCGGAATCCAAGTAGTGAGTAACCCGTCATGAGTAGCCAGTAGAACAGTCGTTGACTGTATTACTGGCCGACTCACTACTGGCTACTCGTTGCTTGGATTCGTCCTCCCGAAAGAGGGCCGTACCCCCCGAATGGACGGCGGCCCAACGCACGGCCTCATTCACTGGTCTTCCCTTCGAAGCCGGGTCACGCAAGCGCCCACGAACCGTTAGTATGAAGTTCCCCAGCCGGTTGCCGGCTACGATGGACCCTCATCCCGTTTCGTTCATGCCTACCGCCCCTCTCGGCATCGGTTTCATCGGCAGCGGGTTCAACACCCGGTTTCACATCCAGGGTTTTCAGGCCGTGCGCGACGCGGACGTCCGCGGGATCTGGAGCCCGAACCGAAAGAACGCGGCGTCGGCCGCCGAGCTGGCGCGGAAGTACGACGTCGGCGAAGCGAAGGCGTACGCGACCATCACCGACATGGTCGCCGACCCGGCCATCGAAGCGATCTGGCTCTGCGGTCCGAATCACGCGCGGATCGAGAACGTCGAGGAGATCGTTCGCGCGGTAGAGTCCGGGAAGGGCGAGCTCAAGGGAATCGCCTGCGAGAAGCCGCTCGCCCGTAACGTGGCCGAAGCGAAGAAGGTGGTCGATCTCGTTAGGCGCCTCGGTATCCCCACGGGATACCTCGAGAACCAGCTCTTCTCGCCACAGGTCGAGACGGGCAAGGCGCTCATCTGGGCGCGTGGCGCGTCGAACACGGGGCGGCCCTACCTCGCGCGTGCCGCCGAGGAGCACAGTGGCCCGCACGGTCCGTGGTTCTGGCAGGGCCGCCTGCAGGGCGGCGGCGTCCTCAACGACATGATGTGTCACTCGGCGCTCGTCGTCAGGCATCTGCTCACGAAGCCGGGCGAGCCCTACGACACGGTGCGGCCGGTGAAGATCACGGGGCACATCGCGAGCCTCAAGTGGACGCGCCCGCACTACGCGAAGCTGCTCTCGAAGACGATGGGCAAGGAGATCGATTACACGAAGTCACCGTCCGAGGACTTTGCCAGCGTCGTCATCGAGTTCGAGACGGACGATGGATTTACCGTGTTAGGCGAGGCGTCGACCTCGTGGAGCTTCGTCGGCGCCGGTCTTCGGCTCTCGGCCGAATTGTTAGGCCCGGAGTACTCGATGAGCTGGAACACACTCGACTCGGGGCTCAAGCTCTTCTTCAGTCGCGAAGTGACGGGCAAGCAGGGCGAGGATCTCGTCGAGAAACAGAACGCCGAACAGGGCGTCATGCCCGTCGTCGCGGGCGAGGCGTGGGCGTACGGCTACGAGGCCGAGGACCGGCACTTCGTCCGCGTGTTCCAGGGGAAGGAGAAGCCGAAGTTGACGTTCGACGACGGTCTCGAGGTGGTGAAGATGCTCATGACGGCGTATCAGAGCGCCGAACAGGGGAAGACGATCGCGTTCCCGCCGAAGGGACTCGAGAAGTTCGTGCCGCAGGTGGCGAAGGGCGAGTGGAAACCGTGAGGTCATGCGGTACCGACGCCGTGAGGATGATGCCGTGAGGATCGTGTGGTGAGCTCGACGCTGACGCAGACCGTCGACATCGAGACGCCGGAGCTCGTCACGTTCAGCTACACGATAGCGGGGATCGGGTCGCGCGTCGCGGCGGCGTTGATCGATTACTTCCTCTGCCTGCTGCTCCTGATTCTGATGTTTGTAGGCTTCGCGACGCTGGGTGTCGGACGGTTGATCTCGCAAGGCGGAGGGGGGACGTCGTCGGACGCGTGGGCGCTCGCGCTCGTGATGCTCGTGCAGTTCTTCGTGATCTGGGGCTACTACGTGTTGTGGGAAGGGCTCGCGGACGGGCAGACGCCGGGCAAGCGCTACATGCGACTCCGCGTGGTGAGCGACGGCGGCTACTCGGTGACGTTCGCGGCGTCGGCAGTGCGGAACCTCGTGCGGGTCATCGACATGCAGCCGGTGATCACGTACGGGGTGGGGATCACGAGCATCGTCGCGACGAAGCAGGGGAAGCGGCTGGGGGACCTCGCGGCGGGGACGTTGGTGGTGCGAGAGCAGTTGCTTCGTTGGGAACCGGTTGTCGGGAATCGGGAATCGGGAATCGGGAATCGGGAATCACGGGAGCCGGGGCATTCGGGCCCTTCGGCGGTCGAGGGCGACCCGGCAGTCGCGGCTCAGGCTCGGCTCTCGGACGACGAGTACGCCGTCCTCGAGCGATTCATCGAGCGGAGGACCTCGATCGATCCCGCGCGCCGTGACGAGCTCGCCGCGCGGCTGGCGGAGCGATTCGCTATCGCGTTAGGCAGCCTGCCGTCGTCCGAGGGGCGACTCGTGGATCGGCTGTTCGAGCTGTACGCCGAAGAGCGGCAGGCGCGCTCGCGGGGCGCCGTTGTGGGTCGCGAGACCGGCGCGGCGCGCGAGCGGCATGCGATCGTCGCGTCGGGGTCGCCGAGGTGGTCGTCGTTCGCCAGCCGGCTCGACCGGGCGCAGCGGCGCGGGCTCAAGTCGCTCGGCGAGGACGGGGTGCGCGAGTTCGTGGCCGAGTATCGGGACCTGGCGGGGGATCTCGCGCGGTTGCAGACGGCGGCGCGCGGGCGCGAGCGGGAGGAGGTGTTCTATCTGAGCCGGCTCGTGGCCGGCGCGCACAACCTGTTGTACCGAGGGAAGGCGCTCGGTCTCCGCGACATCTGGAAGACGTTCGCGATCGACGCGCCGCGCGAGGTGCGTCGATCGGTACGGCCGATCGCGCTGGCGGCACTCGTGTTCTTCGGCCCCGCGACCATCGCGTTCACGGCCGTGGTGCGCGAGCCGGAGGTCGCGCGCGTGTTCATCCCGTCGGCGATGCTCGACCGCGCGGAGGATGGCGTCAGGCGGGCACGGGAAAACGAGGGGTACATCGAGGACCCGCAGCTCTTTCGTCCGGTGTTCGCGACGATGATCATCGCGAATAATGTGCAGGTGGCGTTCGGGGCGTTCGCGATGGGGATCACGTTCGGGCTCGGCACGCTGCTCGTGCTCGTGGTGAATGGCGTGAGCATTGGCGGCGTGTTCGGGCTGTATGCGTCGAAGGGGATCGGGACATTGCTGCTGGCGTTCGTCGCCCCGCATGGGGTGTTGGAGCTGACGGCGATCTGCATCGCGGGTGGTGCGGGGTTTCTGCTGGGGGCGGCGATCCTCGTGCCTGGCCAGCGCACCCGCGGGGAGGCGTTGCGGGAGAACGGGCGGCGCGCGATTCGGCTGATCGCGGCGGCGACGTTGCTCCTGCTGGTCGCGGGAGCGCTCGAGGGGTTCGTCTCGCCGATTCCGTGGTGGCCGCTCGAGGGGAAGCTCGCGGTGTCGGGGCTGACGGCGGTGTTTCTTTACTTCTATCTCAGGGCAGGAACGGGGAAACCGAGCAGTGCGCCCGCCAGTAACCGCGTTGGCGAAGCAACCTCCTCTGTCGATGTCTTGGAGCTCGGCGGCGTCTCACGTTAGGCAGAGCACGGGGCCACGACCGACCTCGGCGCACGTGAGCGCTCACTCAGCCGTCACGTCACTCACGGCCCTCGCCTGTCAACTCGATCTGGCTGATCTCGACCCGCGGAATTCCATCCCGATCGACGACGTAGGTCGCGATCCGCCGCCCCGGTAGCGCCGCGATCACCCACTGGTCGATCGTCCGCCGAGCCAGCACGCGTGCTTCAACAGGATCGATCAGCTCAATGGTCGTGCTATAGAGCTTCTCGAACGCCATGTCCTGCGCGCGTACCTCTCTCCGCGCGCGCACATTCCCTGGCCACGCCTCGTGCCACCTGGGCGCCGCAACCGCGACGAAAACCCAGAGGCGGCCGTCATCATCGGCGTGGACCGCCTGAATCGCCGGCGGCGGAGGCGACGTCGGCGTGCCAAGCCCGCCGGGGACGCGCCCGCTGAACCAGCCTGGATCTCGCTTCAGCGTCGCGCCGCGCTCGCCGCTGGCAGTCCATTCGACGAGACGATACTCGTGGACGTCCGCCGCCCATATACGCGCGGTGCCGGTTACCGCCAACCGGTGGGACGGCATTGCACCCACGCGGCTGGGTTCTCTTTCCGGACCGAATGTCTTTGCAGTGGCGGCGTCCGAGCCGGCGAATGATACGAACTGCAGCACGGAACCCGCGGTCCGTCCGGGACGCGCGTTCGCCGCGACCTCGTGCGGCCACCGTACCACCGTGGTGGAGAACAGCTGCGCCCGAAGCGACACGAACCGCCGAGCCAGGAGATCGGGCGAGAAGACGGTTGCGCGGCGGGCGGCGGCGTCGATGATCAGCAACGAGTCGCCGGGGAGTTGGATGGCATCGAAGGGGGCGAGGAACTCCCCCGGGCCCTGCCCGATGCGCCCCACGTTTCGTGTGAACTTGCCCGTGGCATCGAAGAGCATGGGCGGCCGGCGCCACTCGAGCACCCAGTATCGTCCGCGGCCGTCGGCGCGCACGGCGGTCGGGATGCCGCTCAGGCTGCCATCGCCATCCGCAGCACCGAGCCTAACGAGTGAGCGCACCGTGATAGCGCACGCCTGACAGGACACACCTTCGGGAACCGTTCGCACCGCCTGCCCGTGCAACACTGATGGCGCGAGAATCGCGAGGGCGACCACCGCCCGGCGCACCAGCGGAGCGAAATCGGGGTCAGATTCGAATATCATCCTTCCGCCGCAGGAAGCCGCGACACCGATCGGCGTTTCTCTGCAATCACGGACTCCGCCCCGCAAGCAACCAGCTACCAGCCGCTGTCAGTAGCGCTCCAGCTCGGAGCTGCAGCTAGCAACCCGCCAGCCCCAGCTGGCCTTCCAGCTCGCAGCCCCGTCGAGAGTCAGAGCGCCCCCCGCCCCTTTATCTCGAGATACTTGTTGACCACCGCCGCCGTCATGTGCTGCGGCGACACGTCGAGCACGTTGACTCCCGCCCGCCGCATGCGCTCGAGCACCGCCTGCCGCCCCGACAGCAGCTCCTCCGCCGCTGCACTCATATACAGGGCGAGCTCTCCGTCCGTCTTCGGCACCGCAGCCTCGAACACCGCGTCGTTTCGCAACGCCACGACAACCACGAGATGCCGCGCCGCACTTCGCGTGACGTGCGCAACGAGGGCGCGCGACGCGCGCTCGTCGATCACGTCCGTGAAGAACACGATGAGTGCACGACGGCGCTGCCGAGTTGCGAGGTAGCGAAACGCGCCCGCATAATCCGGCTCGGCCATCGTTGCCGTCACGGGAATGAGTGCGTTCCGCACGAGCCGCAGCGCCGCGTCGCCGCGGCTCGGCGGCACGAACGCGCGCACCTCCTGATCGAACACCATTGTGCCAACGCGGTCACCCGACGACGACGCCACGTCCGTCAGCACGAGCGCCGCCGAGAGCGCGTGCTCGAGCCGCGAGAAGTCGCCGGCGAGCTGCGTCATCGCGCGGCCCGACTCGATGAGGGTAAAGATCGTCTGCGACTGCTCGATCGAGAACTCGCGCACCATGTGCCGGCGCCGGCGCGCGGTCGCCTTCCAGTCGATGTGCCGGGGGTCGTCGCCGACGGCGTACTCCCTGAGCCCCGCGAATGCCTGGGACTCGCCACGCTGGCGCAGCACGCGGACGCCTGCCTCGTGGAGGCGGTGCTGGACCGCCAGCAGCCGGAACCGACGCACGTTCGACACGGACGGCGTGACGAGGATGGTGTCGTCGGGCGCGAAGGCGGCCCGGGCGGCGAGCAGCCCAAGTCGCGTGGATGACTGCACACCCACCCTGCCTAACGTGGCAAGCCCTCGGATACGTCCCGAGACCTCGAACGGGATGGCGGCAGTGCCCTGCCCCGGAAGCGTGATCTCCACCGTGCCCGCCCCGCCCTGCACCGCGGGTGGAAGCTCGTCGGCCAGCCGCACGTGAAGCGGTCGCGGCCACGCCGACCGCACGGTGTAGTGTCCCTCGACCCGGTCGCCGATACCGACCGATCGCGGCACATCCCGCTCGACGACGACGCCGCGCCTGTCAGGCAGGATCGCCCAGTCGACCAGCGTCAGAATAGCGAGGACGACCAGGCCGCCAATGCCGACCCACGCTCCGAGGCGACCAGGCAGCAGCCACAAGAGTCCGCACAGCGCGACGGCGTACGCCAGCCGGCGCGTCGGAATGACGCGGAGCCAGAGGCGCGAAGAAGGCGTCATCCCGAGGGCGACCGCCCGAGGGATCCTCGGGTTGGTGGTTGAGGGCTCTCTCTCAGGACGCCGAGGATCCCTCGCTTTGCTCGGGATGACAGTGTCATTCCGGCACCGGCACCCGCGACACCACCATGTCCAGCACCTCCTCCACCGTGCGCCCCTCGACCTCGAGCTCCGGCGAGAGCGTCACGCGATGGCGGAGCACGGGGTGCACCCGGCTCTTCACATCGTCAGGGACCACGTAATCGCGCCCCTCGAGTACCGCACCCGCACGTGCCGCGCGCATGAGTGACACCGTCGCGCGAGGCGAGGCGCCTAACGATATCGCCATCTCGCCGCGCGTGCCGCGGGTGATCCGCGCGATGTAGTCCTGGATCTCCGGCGCGACACGCACCCGGTCCACCAGCGTGCGCGCGGCGCGAACCTGCGCCTCGTTCGTGACTGGGGCGACCAGCCTGCCCGCCTGCTCCGGATCGAACCCCGCTTCGTGCGACGCGAGCATGGTCAGCTCCGCCTCGTGCGTCGGGTACCCCATCACCGACTTCAGCAGGAACCGATCGAGCTGTGCTTCGGGAAGCGGGTATGTCCCCTCATGCTCCACCGGATTCTGGGTCGCGAACACCGTGAACGGCGCCTCGAGCACATGCGTCACTCCGTCCACGGTCACCTGCCGCTCGGCCATCGCCTCGAGGAGCGCTGCCTGTGTCTTCGCCGGCGCGCGGTTGATCTCGTCCGCGAGCAACACGTCGGTGAAGATCGGCCCAGGGCGAAACTCGAATCCCTTCTGCGGATCGCGCAGCATGCTCACGCCCGTCACGTCCGACGGCATGAGGTCCGGCGTGAACTGAATGCGCGAGAACCGCACGCCGAACGCCGCCGCGAGCGTCCGCACGAGAAGCGTCTTCGCCGTACCCGGCACGCCCTCGATGAGCAGGTGACCGCGCGCGAGAAACGTGACCAGCGCATCCTCGATGGCCGCATCCTGGCCGACGACGCGTTCGGCGACGGCGGCGTGGATGCGGCGCATGAGGTCGGCCCCTTCTTCGAGCGAGATCGATGGCGACGGGACGGTAACGGGCGTGGTCACGAGGTTCGCGGGAAAGAGGTGAGTGCGACTTCCAGCCGGTTGAGCGCAGCGCCTACCGCTTCGAGGTCGCGCCGGCTTACCGAGTGCGCGAGGGCGCGGCGAATGAGCTCGATGTCGACTGCGCGGGTTGGCGCGCGCGTGAGTGCCCAGTCGAGGAACGCGGAGTCCCCCGATGACGCCGCGCCAGCCCCGAGCGATTGCTCGACGCGGCGCCGGACGCCGTGAAGAAGGCGCAACGTCGCCGTACGCGTAGCACCTACCGCCCGATACGCCCGCGCGAGTGCGTCCACGTGCTCGAGCGGTGAACGCCGCTCGATGCGCTCGGTCGGACGCGGAGGCAGAATACGGGGACCCACCGCGAGCAGCAACACGAGCCCGGCCCCGGCCAACTGCAGAACCAGATGCCCTGGCCCGGTGCCGGCAAGGAAGCGAACGATCCCGCGAAACGTACCGGGTTGATCGCCGAACCCCTGATGGTACTCGTCGAATACCAGACGATCGCGTCGCCCGCCTCCAGGCGCGTCAGCGCTGACGTACTCCAGGATGCGCACCGCCGCGACGTCCGCGCCCCAGCGACAGACGCGCAACACGTCGTTTCTCAGCAGGTCCGGATCTGCGACGACGGCGACACGACCAAGGCCAAACGGGAAGCCAACAGCCGCTGGGCCGCCACGGCTCCGGGCATCGAACCCGTCACGAACGGACGCTAGCGTCTCGACACCCGGCGGCGCAGCGCCTCGCCACTGTACGGCGAGGATGTACGTCCGCCCATCGGGCCAGAAGGGCAACCCGTCGGAGAGCACGCTCTCACCGCGCTCGTTGCATCGCGACGTGTCCTCGGGGACGAGCCTCCCTGCGCTACCGAGTGCGGCGCGAACACGGAGCGAGTCGGCCAGTGGACCGCCACCGAGCACGTACACGAGGCCAGCACCGCGTCGCACGCGATCGAGCAGCTCGCGCGTCTCGAGCGCAGAGAGCGGCAGCGCGGGGTCGAGCACGAGGTGAACGACGGCCGTGTCGCCTAACGCGATACTGTCCGCCAGGCGCTGAGACGGCTGCCAGCCGAGCCGCTCGGCCAACTCGTAGAGTACCCCGGCACCCTGGGATGACGTCAGACGCGAAGAGAGCCGCGGGTCACCGCTCCGACCGCTCGTGGGTTCCGGCGTGAGCAGCGCAACGACGAGTATCGCCGCGGCGACGATCGGAAGGACGACCCTCGGCTGCGCGAAGCGGCTTCGACGTGGTGCCGGCGCCGGAGCCGTCACGCCGCGCGGTCCTGACGCTGGAGGAGCTGGATCACGCGCGTCGCGTGCTCGCGGAGCGCCCCATACGTGTCCGCATCACACACGCCGAGGTCGAACAGAACGCGATCGTAGCGACGGCCGAACTGGCGAAACTCGGCATGCGCCGGGGAACCTCGGCGCAGCAGGTCGCGTGCGTAATCGCCGGTCGTCTTCGACGGATGCAGACGAACCAGCTCGTGGGCGGCCAGTCGTTCCACGACGCCACGGTATAACAGGTGGGCCGCCTCGGTATAGTTGCCCGCCTTCGCGAGCTGGTCGGCCTCGACCCACGGGTCTTCGCCTCCAACGATCGTTCCGCGCCGCGCCTGACGTCGCCGCACCTCGGCCTCACCGCCTAACCAGAATCGGAGGCCTAACGCCAGCACTACCAGGACGGCCGCACCGAGCACGAGCCACTTCGCATACGGAACGGCCGAGATCTCGGAGAAGATCCGCCGGACGATGTCAGCCAGCCAGTCGGTCAGCCGCTCCAGCAGCGTCGTGCGCACGGAACGCTGATACGGCCGCTGACTGACGATCGCGGCGACGGTGTCCTGGATGGCGCCGGCGGGCCATTCCTGCACGCTAAATCCCCTCGCTTCGCTCGGAGCGGCTCCCGAAATCCGCCGACTCGACGGGCGCCAGCTCGCCCAACCCCGCCTCCATCATCTCGATGTCGAACCCCTCCGCGCGCACGCGCGCGTCGTAATAGAGAAGCATCTCGACGATCCCGAACATCGGCCACGCCACGATCGACGCCGCGACGGTCAAAAGCGTGGTGATCACCACGCTCCCGGTCAGTCCACCGACGATCGTCACCGCGAAGTAGATGACGAAGAAAATGATGAACGCGAGCAGCGACGTGCCGAGGATGTGCAATTTGCGGCCACGCGAGAGCTTCGCCGATCGGCTGAACGTTCCGACGACGCCCTGGTTCTCGAGCACGATCCCCGCAGTCACGGCGAAGTAGCGAGCGAGCACCCAGAGCGCGGGGAAGAAGAGGAAGAAGAACCCGATGACGATGAAGAGGTACTTGAAGAAGATCGCGAACATGACCTTCGGCAGGTGCCCGAGCGCGTCCCGCACCGCCATGCTCGGCTCATAGTGGCGGCCGAGGTAGTCCTCGGATGAGAGCCGTACGATCGTCGCGCTCAGCAGGGACAGGCTGACCCAGTATCCGAACATCAGGAAAAGGCTGAACCCGCTGGTCATGGCGGCGATCTGTTCTTCGAGGGTGGTGCCGGGGCCGACGACGAGGAGCTGCATCACGAGCAGCGGCCCGTAGCAGATCGCGGCGAGCAGCAGGTAGGTCAGCGGATCGCGCCTGTAGAGCTGAAAGGCGGCGTCGACGATCTCGGTGGCGGATCGGGCGCGGAGTTGGGGACGGGACACTCGGCTGGACTCGAAAAGGCTGCAGGAGGGGAAGGTAGCCTATATATGGTAGGTGAGGCCCCGGCGGGGAGGCTACTGCTGCGAGCTGGAAGGCCGGCTGGTGGCTGGCGGGTTGCTAGCTGCAGCTCCGAGCTGGAAGGCTACTGACAGCGGCTGGCGGCTGGCAGCCAAGCCCGCAGCCGGACTAGGAGCTCGCGGCCATCGCGCAGCATCTGCCACCAGCCCCACGCAGCCAGCCCCCAGCCCCGACTTTTGACAACCTGTCCCGGTCCTCTTCCGCTCCTCGCGACCCGCTCACTAACGTAGGCCGCTGGCACGACTCGAGCTCACCCACGATCGGCCTCGCTCCGCTCCGGGACGGAGGGCGCACTTCATGGAAGCTGCCATCGCCGCTTGGCTCTACGACGTTGCGATCCGCGCGTTCGGCATCTCGCTCGCACTCGTGCTCGTCATCGACCTCGCCTACGCGATGGTGCTGTTCGCGACGCGTGATCGCGGCATCGTGAATCGCTGGACTTCGCGGGTTCTCGCCGTGAACCTCGTCCTTGCCGGTACGGGTGTGGGCGTGCCGGTGCTCGCCCTCGGATCGCGCGTGGTGGTCGGCGTGCTCGTGCCGTTCATTCCGACACACTCGGACGCGATCGTCAGGCGGGACGAGGCGGCCGGACGCGCGCTAAGCCGTTGACTGAATCCGTACGCGCGACTGTGGGCCGGTCCGCAGCGCGGCGTAAACCCGCGCATCAGGTTAGCAAATAGCTGACATCGCTGTCGCTTGTCCCGGTTCCCTGCGGCGGGGCTCGGTGGCTATCGTACGAAGATGCGACTCATCCCCGCCGCGGTGCTAACGGCGGCACTGGCTACACCCGTTCTCGCACAGGAAGTCGCCGACCACGCCACGTCCGCCCCAGTCGTCACGGTCGTCCGTGCCCGAGGCGGGGTGCGGGTGGACGGACGGCTCGACGAAGCCGCGTGGAACGCCGCTGTGCCCGCGACGACGTTCACCCAGCGCGATCCGATCGCGGGGGAGCCAGCCACCGAGCGGACCGAGGTCCGCCTCGTCTACGACGGCGACGCGGTGTACGTCGGCGCCCGCCTCCACGACTCGAGCGGCCGCGTGAGCACGCGACTCGGCCGGCGGGACAGTGACCTCGATGGCTCCGACTGGTTCATCGTCACGCTGGACAGCTATCACGACCACCTGACCGGCTTTTCGTTCGGCGTGAACCCCAGCGGCGTTAGGCGCGACGGCAAGGTCAGCGGGGGCAATGACGACGATGACAGCTCGTGGGACCCCATCTGGGAGGCCGCGGCGACCCACGACGCTGGCGGGTGGACGGCCGAGATGCGCATTCCGCTCAGTCAGCTTCGCTTTCGCAAGACCGACGAGCAGACGTGGGGCATCCAGCTCGTGCGCGAAATCGCCCGCAACAACGAGGAGAGCTGGTTCGCGTTCACCCCCAAGAGTGAGCGCGCGGGCGTCGCGCGCTACGGACATCTCACGGGACTGAGCGGGCTCGTGCCGCGCGGGCGCCTCGAGCTTCTGCCGTACGTGGTGACGCGCGCCCGCTTCGACACGCCGCCACAGGACGACGACGTCACCTTCGACAACCCATACCGGGACGGCTCCGAACAGACGGCCGACCTGGGCCTCGACCTCAAGTATCGCGTCGCGAGCAACATCACGCTCGACGCAACCGTGAACCCCGATTTCGGGCAGGTGGAGGTCGATCCGGCCGTCGTGAATCTGACGGCGTTCGAGACCCGGTTCGAGGAGCGACGCCCGTTCTTCATCGAGGGGGCCGAGATCTTCAATTTCGGCGGCGCGGAGCTGTTTTACTCGCGGCGGATCGGCGCGCCCCCACCGGGGCGCGTGCCATCGAGCTCGGTGTACGATGACATGCCCGAGAACTCGACGATCCTCGCGGCGGCGAAGCTGTCGGGAAAGGCGGGCGGATGGTCCTTGGCGGTCCTCGATGGCGTCACGGGACGCGAGCGCGCGTCGTACGTCAACGCCGATGGGCTCAGTGGTAAAGCCGAAGTCGCCCCGCTGTCGAATTACTTCGTAGGCCGAGCGCGTCGAGAGATGCGTGCGGGGCAGACAGTGGTGGGCGGCATGGCGACGGCGGTCCATCGCCACCTCGACGATGACGCGCTGGCTGCACGCGTGCGATCACGTGCCTTCGCCGGCGGCATCGACTTCGTACACGAGTGGGCCGATCGGAAGTGGTCGGTGAGCGGGTACGTCGCGGGCTCGCACATCGCCGGCTCGCGCGGGGTGATCGAGGCAGCGCAGCGGTCGTCGGCGCGCTATTACCAGCGGCCGGACGCCACGCACCTGACGCTCGACCCGTCGGCGACGGCGCTCGCGGGGTTCGCTAGCTCGCTCGAGCTCGACCGCGAGGCTGGTGAGCATTGGCGCGGTGACATCAACATCTCCACCATCAGCCCCGGGTTCGAGACGAACGACCTCGGCTTCCAGTCGCGCGCCGACGAGCACGCCGCGAGTGCGACCATCGAGTACGTCCACGAGGAACCGGGACGCGTGCTGCGCGAGTGGAACCTCGAGGCGGGGCCACGATTCGCGTGGAACTACGATGGCGACCGCACGGTCACGCGTCTCAACCTCGAAGGATTCTTCCAGTTTCTCAACTACTGGGACTTCGACTTCGAGCTGAACCGCGAGCTCGAGGCGCTCGATGACCGCCTCACGCGAGGCGGGCCGCTCGTGCGCATCCCTGCGCGCAACTACGTGTCGGTGGGTGTGGAGACGGACGAACGAAAGACCTGGACCGTCGAGGCGAACGCTGACCGATGGTGGGGGCCGGCCGCGAATACTCTGTCGTTAGGCCTGGAGCTCGGCGTCAAGCCGGCGCCGAACTGGTTCATCTCGCTGTCGCCGGAGTATTCGCGCGAGCGCGCGCCGAACCAGTTCGTCACGTCGGTCGCGGACGTGCTCGCGCCGACCTTCGGTCGGCGCTACGTCTTCGCGGACCTGGACCAGAAGGAGCTGTCGCTCGCCACACACGTGAACGTGACGTTCACGCCGGGCCTCACGCTGGAGGCGTTCGCTCGCCCGTTCATCGGCAGCGGCACGTTCGCGGGTTTGAAGCAGCTCGGTCGCGCGCGCACGTTCGACTTCGACCGCTACGACGACATTGGCACGGTCACACCCGAGGGTGACGGGCTCCTGATCGACCCCGACGGCGCCGGGCCGGCGCAAGCGTTCGAGGTGGACGACGAGACGTTCACGACGCGATCCCTGCGCGGGAGCGCGGTGTTGCGCTGGGAGTGGCGCCCGGGCTCGACGCTGTTCCTCGTGTGGCAGCAGCAGCGCGAGATCGAGGACGGCCGAGGTGACGTGCGAGTGGGCCGGGACCTGCGCGACCTCGGGCGCGCGCGACCGGACAATGTATTCGTAGCAAAAGTGAGTTGGTGGTTCAATCCGTAAGGCGGACTGCTAACGGCGCAAGACCTTTAAGGGCGCAGGGCCGTTAGGGGTCTTGCGCCGTTTGCAGTTCAGTTGGCGGCAAAGCAGTAGAAGAGCCCTGCCCCACCAGTCGCGACGAGATCCTGCTGACTGCAACTCCGGCTCGCGTGCGCGGCGTTCCACGACGAATTCCCCCCGCCCGAGCGATCGTGATGGCCAACGATCGCCGAACCCGCCGAGTTGCTCGTCCAGTTGTTACACGTCGTGTTCGCCGCGCTGCCGAGGAGCACGCGGCCGTGCGAGTCCGAGCCGGTGAGGATGTCGTGCTGGTTCGGGGTGTCGCCCCGCCCGTTCACCGGCTGCCCCTTCTCGTTCAGCGCGAACTCCTTGTTGATCGAGTTGCGATCGCGATGGACGTCGCCGTGCAGGTCCGCGACGCTCCAGGCGATGAGCGCACCGCGGGCGTTGTACCACGGTCCGTCGCCAATGCGATCGCGGGCGTTCACGGCTGGACGGCCGGCCGCCGGCGCGGCGCTCAGGTACGCGTGCCACGTGCGGCTCCCCGCACCCGCGGCCTGCGCGAGCTGCTGGCAATGTTGATCCGCTCCTTCCAGACCACCGAGATTGGCGCCGTCGCCTTTACCGACGCTCGTGATGAAGAAGCCCATAGGTTGCTGCGGCTGCTGCTGTTGGGCTGGCGTGCCGGTCGCCTGAGCGCCGGCCGTCGAGACGGCGACGAGCGCCAACGCGGGGAGGATGCGCGAAATCGGCTGACTCATCCGGGAGACTCCGTTCGGGTTGAACCGATACATTGGCCACGCCGGTTCCCATTTGGAATGGCCGGCGATGATAGCCAAGTGTCAGGTGCCGTCATTCCGAGCTCGGAACGACTACTTTCGCCGTCCCTCGCACAGACAACCATGCTCACACTCATCGCCGCCGCGCTTCTCGCCCAGCCCGGCCCTGGCATCCGGCAGTTCATTGCCGTCTCCGACTCGATCGTCGCGCTCACGAACGTTCGCGTCATCGACGGCACCGGCGCGCCCGCGCGAACCGGCCAGACCCTGGTGCTGAAGGGCGGCGTGATTCAGGCTGTCGGCAACGTCAGTCAGGTGACCGTGCCGCCCGGCGCGCGCACGCTCGATCTCGACGGCCGCACCGTCATGCCCGGCTACGTGATGCTCCACGAGCATCTCTTCTACCCGTCGGGCGGCGGCGCCATCTACAACGAGCAGGGCTACAGCTTCCCCAGGCTCTACCTGGCCGGCGGCGTCACGACCATGCGCACCGGTGGCAATATGGCCGGGTACGCCGACATCAACATCAAGCGAGCCATCGACGCCGGCACGATGCTCGGACCGGCGATCGACGTCACTGCCCCCTACCTCGAGGGCCCGGGACTCCCGATTCCGCAGGTGAAGGCGCTGCGCGGCCCCGACGATGCGCGGAAGATGGTCGCGTACTGGGCCGACGAGGGCGCGACGTCGTTCAAGGCCTACATGAACATCAGCCGCGCGGCCCTCGGCGCGGCCATCGACGAGGCGCACACACGTGGGCTCAAGGTCACCGGCCACCTCTGCTCGATCACGTTCCGCGAGGCGGCAGCGTTAGGCATCGACGACCTCGAGCACGGGTTCGTCGTGGCCAGCGACTTCGTGCCCGACAAGAAGCCCGATGAGTGCCCGACCACTCCCTTCGCGGTGCAGCGGTCCATCGCGTCGCTCGACGTGAACGGTGCTCCGGTGCGGGACCTGATCGCGGAGCTCGTGAAGCGACGCGTGGCCATTACATCGACCCTCACGATATTCGAGACCTTCGTCCGCGCGCGGCCCGGCGCGAGCGCGCATGCGCTGGAGGCGATGCTCCCCGAGGCGCGCCGGCAGTACGAGCAGTCGCGCGCCGGCATCCCGCCTTTCATCGACAGCCTGTTCACGGTGGTCCTTCGGAAGGAGATGCAGCTCGAGAAGATGTTCGCGGACGCGGGCGGACTCCTCGTCGTGGGGACGGACCCCACCGGGTTCGGCGGCGTCGTCGCCGGCTACTCGAACCAGCGCGCGCTCGAGCTCCTGGTGGAGGCCGGCTTCACGCCGCTCGAGGCGATCAGGATCGCGACCCTGAACGGAGCAACGTACCTCGGCCGCGAGGCACGGATCGGCAGCATCGCGGTGGGGAAGCAGGCCGATCTCGTCGTGGTCCGCGGCGACCCGTCCACGAGCATCGGCGACGTGAAGAACGTCGAGCTCGTGTTCAAGCAGGGGGTTGGCTACGACTCCCCAAAGATCTTCGCGTCGGTCAAGGGGCGGGTGGGGCTACACTAGCAAACGAGGGCATCTCACCGCCAGATTAGCCGACCGCCGATCCGATGCCGGGTTCGCGAAAACCTCTCCGCGGAGCCCCATGCGTCCGGTCCTGGCCGTCGCACTCGTCCTGCTTGCGTCGTTCTCCCCCTCGCAGCCGGCCGAGCTGCCCATCGTCGCACCGAACGACAACCGCGTCAGCGCCGGTGTGCGCCGAGGCGACACGCTCGTGCTCGACCTCGTGGTGAACCGGGCGACCTGGTATCCCGAAGCCGACGGCGGCCGCTCGATCGTCGTCGAGGCACTCGCCGAGGAAGGCAAGGCGCCGCAGGTTCCGGCGCCGCTCATCCGCGTCCGCGCGGGTACTCACATCGTCGCGACCGTTCGGAATGCCCTGACCGACTCGACCGTGACGGTGAAGGGCCTGCACAGCCGGCCGGCGGCGACGTGGGGGGACATGCGGCTTGGCCCCGGCGAGCGGCACACCATCCGCTTCACGGCGACCACGCCCGGCACGTACATGTATTACGCCGTCGCTGGCAACATTGACCCCGACAAGTTCGAGCGCGAGACGACGGGCGGCGCGTTCATCGTCGATCCCGCTGGCGTGCCCGCGACCGACCGCATCTTCGTCGTCAACATCTGGGGCGAATACAAGGACTCCCTGACGTACCGGAACGCGCTCGCGGTCAATGGCAAGACCTGGCCCCACACCGAGCGGCTGTTCGCATCGTTAGGCGACAGCGTCCGGTACCGCGTCGTGAACGCGAGCGTCCGCGTTCACCCGATGCATCTGCACGGCATGTACTTCCGCGTCGATGGTCGCGGTAACGGACTGGCCGACACGACCTACACGCCGGAGCGTCAGCGGCTCGCCGCCACCGAAGACATGCTTCCGGGCACCACCATGAGCATGGTGTGGTACGCGGACCGCCCCGGGAACTGGCTGCTGCACTGCCATCTCGCGTTTCACGTGATTCCCGAGGCCAGCCTGCTCGACGCCCCGCCCCCCGAAGCGAAGCACGCGCTCTCGCACGACGCGAACGTGCACATGGTCGGGCTCATCATGGGCATCACGGTGAAGCCGCGGACGGCGTGGACCGAGCCGCCGCGCACGGATCCGCAGACCATTCGGCTGCTCGTACAGGAGGGGAAGCGGCGCGGCCGCAGCGAGCAAGCGATGGGATTCGTCATGGCGAGCGGTGACACCGCACCGCCGAGCGATTCGGTGCAGATCCCGGGTCCGGTGCTCGTCCTCACACGCGGGCGTCCTGCCGACATCACGGTCGTCAACCGCCTGTCGGAGCCGACGGGCATCCACTGGCACGGCATCGAGCTCGAGAGCTACTCCGACGGCGTCGTCGGCTGGAGCGGCATGGATCTACGTTTAGCGCCGCCGATCGCGCCTAACGACTCGTTTGTCGCCCGCCTGACGCTCCCGCGCGCCGGCACGTTCATGTACCACACGCATCTCGGTGATCTCATCCAGCTCACGAGCGGCATGTACGGCGCGATCGTGGTCCTCGAGCCCGGCCAGCGGTTCGACGCCACGCGCGATCACGTGTACGTATTCGGCTGGGACGGCCCACACGAACCGGCACAGATGCTCGTGAATGGCGATTCCGCCGTGCCGCCCAAGACGCTGGCGGCAGGCGTGAAGCACCGGCTGCGATTCGTGAACATCGGCCCCGCACCGTACGTGCGCGTGACGCTCATGCGCGACACGTCGGTCGTCCGATGGCGTGCGGTCGCGAAGGACGGAGCCGACCTCGCTCCCGCCGTGGCGATAGAACGAGCAGCGGTGGTCATGCTCAATGTTGGCGAAACGTACGACTTCGAGTTCGACGCCCGAGAGCCGGGCGAGTACGTCCTGCAGATGAACCAGTTGAACAGGACCGGACCGCCGGTTCGACGCCCGCAACGGCTCATCGTGCGCTGAAGGGATACTCGACGACGGGACGGCCGGAGGCCGATTCACGGGCTGAAACCACCCGGTGCTCCCGTCGTACTCCCGAGTGGACACCTCACCCTGGGAGCCGCTCGTGACCTTTCGTCCCACCCGAATGGCGGCCGTCGCACTCGGCGCCGCCCTCCTGGCTGTCCCTGCCTCCAGCCTCGCCGCGCAACGAGACAACGATAACGGCCCCAGTCTCGACCTCGGAATCAACGGCGTGGGGCTGAGCATCGGTGACTCCCGGCGGTGGACCGGGCTCCGAATCAACTATAGAGACTCGCGCCTGGACGAGGCGAACGGCATCAACCTCACCCTCTGGTACCCGTACGAGGGTGGCGCGGGTGACGTGAACGGGCTCGCACTCGGGCTTCCCACGACCGGCGCGCGCAGGCTCACCGGTGCCGCGATCAGCGTCTTCGGCTTCGGGGTCGAGGAGCGCTTCACCGGGATCGGCCTCGCGGGGCTCGGCATGGGCGGCGGCGGAGACATGAAGGGGATCATGCTCGCCGGCCTCGGGATGGGTGGAGGCGGCGACATCAGCGGCATCAGCGTCGCCGGCCTCGGTATGGGCGGCGGCGGCAATCTCCGCGGGATTGCCATTGGTGGACTCGGCGCTGGTATGGGCGGTGACCTCGAAGGCCTGTTCATCGGCGGGTTGGGCGCCGGTGGTGGCGGCAATGTGCGAGGGATCGGCATCGGCGGGCTGGGCTTCGGCGCCGGCGGGGATTTCACGGGAGCGGCGATCGGCGGACTTGGCGTCGGCGCTGGCGGGAATGGGAAAGGGCTCCTCTTCGGTGGGCTTGGCGCCGGCCTCGGTGGTGATTTCGAGGGGATCGCGATCGGCGGAGCGGGCGTCGGCACCGGGGGCGACATCACCGGTATCGTGATCGGCGGGCTCGGCGCCGGGTTCGGCGGGACGCTCAAGGGGCTCGGGATCGGCGGCCTCGGGATCGGGGGCTCGCGCATCCGCGGCGTCGCGATCGGGGGCGTCGGCGTCGGGGGCCAGGACATCAAAGGCGGGGTGATCACGCCTGGCATCTTCCGGATCGAGGGCGACGGTCGCTTCCAGGGTGTCGCGATCGCCGGGTACAGCCAGATCAAGGGGCAGCACCGCGGGCTGACGATTGGCGTGGTGAACTACGCGCGCGAGCTCCGCGGTGTGCAGATCGGGTTGATCAACATCGCGCGGAGCAATCCGCCGGGTTCGCGGGTGCTGCCGGTGTTCAACGCGGACTTCTCGCGGTAACCCGGTGTCATTCCGAGCGAGCCGCGCAGCGGCGAAGTCGAGGAATCGCGCTCCTCCCGGGAGAGAGGCCCCTCTGTCGAGACGACAGCGATTCCTCGACTGCGCGGCCTACGGCCGCTCCGCTCGGAATGACATCCGTCCTCGACTCCGGCGGCTCCGCGCCTCCACTCGGAATGACGGGCTAGAGCCTCGCGATCGCTTTCTCGACCATCGCTCTCGCTTGAGTGAGTCCGCCTGACGCGGCCGGCGAGGCGATGAGGTACCAGCCGTTGTCGGTCCACACGTGGAGCTGGTTGCTGCCCCAGAACGCCGCGGCGCCGAGTCCCGGAACGTCCTCCACGGTACCGCCGGATTGCGTCATGGCTTCGCGGGCGCCTTTGCTCCCCTGCTCCACGGTCTCGCCGGGTGCCGAGCGGCGGATCATGAGGCTCCCGACCACCGGGCTGGACGCCGATGCATAGTTGCATTGCGAGAGGATCCGGTCGCCGTCGTTCATGAGGAGTGCGACGCTGTCGCGCACGGTCTCGCCGAACACGGTGCTGGCGTCGGCGGCGGGGAGGAGCTCGCACGCGTCGGAGGGACCGGCGGCGGAGACGGTCGGCGAGGCGGATGTGGCGGCGGTGTCGGTCTCACTCGATTCGCCGCCTCCGCAGGCCAGGAGGAGTGACGTCGAGCACGCGACGCCGACACGGAGAATCGTCAGGCGGAGTCGGTCGTTAGGCAGCGCACTCCAGCGCGAGGGGGTACGGACAGTCACAGTCTCCTCCTTGGTGGGAGTCAGCCCTGGGCGACAATACGGTGACTACGTCGAGCCGCCCTCCTTCGAGAGTTCATCCTTGTCGGTCTCGTCTCGAAGCAATTCCAGCTCGGCGATCGCTTCGAGATCCCGCGGCCGACCTGCCGCTCGCTTGGTCTGGATGAGCATGGGAAGGTCGAGGCAGCGGTGGTCGCGACCGAACATTGTCACAGTCACGCCGTGCGGAGCCAGGTCTTCGTACGTCCCTCCGCCGGTGATCTCGCCGAGGAGATCGATGTCGCCGGCGTCCGTCGTGAGCGGGAAGTTGAGCCCGCGCCGTAAGGTGGCCGGGCTCCATTCGAAGGGGAGTCCGGGCGGCGCGCCGCGCAGGTAGGGGTTGAGCGGGGCCAACGCGGCGATGACGCGCTCGATGTTCTCGTTCTGGCGTGAGTAAACGACGTCGACGTCCTGCGTCAACCGGCTCGACCCGTGCACCGTCGCGGCGAGGCCGCCGACGATGATGCACTGGACGTCGGCGTCGTTGAGGGCGGTGAGGAGGCGAGCGAAGTCGGTCAATTGCGGCGGGATGCCGAGCGGCCAGCCCGGCGTGCCTCTTCGGCCAGGCGCTGCAGCGCGACGAGCGTGGTGAGTCGCTCCTCGACGGACTTGTCGAGGTTCTCGCGCAGGAGCGTGCGATCGATGTCGCGCTTGTACGCCTCGACGACCGGATCGCGGTCGGGCGGCGATTCGCCGGCGTGAGGGGAGCGATTCTTGGTCATGGATTGAAGATAGTCTCGGCGCGGCCCGCCCGCGCCCATTGATGTCTCACCCGAATGGCCGAGTGGCAAGCGACGGAAGACCGTACCTATGTTGTCATCGTAATCAACGACGACCATCCAACGCGCGACCTCCATGAAGATCGGCATCCTCGGCTCCGGCGTCGTCGGGCAGACGCTCGGTGAGAAGCTCGTAGAACGCGGCGAGGACGTCGTGCTCGGCACCCGCTCCCCCGACAAGCTCGAAGGTAAGCGCGGGATGGGCGCGCCGCTCGACGAGTGGCTCCGCAGAACGAACGGCAAGGCTCGCGTCGCATCGTTCGCCGACGCCGCCTCGCACGGCGAGATCGTGATCAACGCCACTCACGGCGGAGGATCGCTCGACGCGTTGGCGATGGCCGGTGCGGCGAATCTGGATGGCAAGATCCTCATCGATGTCGCCAACCCGCTCGACTTCTCCCGCGGCATGCCGCCGAGCCTCACGGTGTGCAACACCGACTCGCTCGGCGAGCAGATTCAGCGCGCGTTCCCGAACGTCAAAGTGGTGAAGACGCTACACACCGCGAACGCGCAGGTGATGGTGAACCCGGCGGGGGTGGCCGACGGCGATCACGACCTCTTTGTCTGCGGAAACGATGCGGCGGCGAGAGCACGCGTTGCCGAACTGATGAAGCAGTGGTTCGGCTGGCGCAACGTGATCGACCTTGGCGACATCACCGCGGCGCGCGGCACGGAGATGCTGCTCCCGATCTGGGTACGGCTCATGGGTGCGCTGGGCACACCCCTGTTCAACTTCAAGATCGTGCGCTGAAGCACCCTAGTAGTTCGCTTGCTGCTCCGGTGTCGCTCCAGACAGCCGCCAGGACCACGCGACCGGCACGCCGATGATGCGCCCGTCGAGCAAATGGGCGATAATAAACTCGTCCGTGACCTCGAGAACCCGTACTCGCGGCTCCTCGATTCCGCCGCCCTCTGTGGTCAGGCTGTTCACTCCGCGCCTCCGGCGTTCCCTGTCTCAGGTTTCAATTCAACGTAACGCGTCGACCGACGCCAGACCGTGCCCATGATCGTCACCGAAGCGCCCTGGTACCAGGCTCTCTCCCCGTACGTCGAACGCGACGACCTCGTCGTGGAGCTCGCGCGTCCCTTCCTCCGCCCCACCGGCGAGCGCGTGGACTCGGTGCCGAGTGTCTTCGTGCGATTTCCGCAATGGCAGGGCGCGCCGTTCACCGACGACCTCGGGAAGAAGGGCGCCGCCATGATCGACCTCGACGGCGAGCACCTCTTCCCCGAGCTCGCGATCCTGCGCCTGCTCGAGCGGGACGGATGGGAAGGGCGCTGGATCCACGCCAACTCGAGCGGCGAGATCACGAAGTACATCACCGAGTGGCGCGACGTCTCACGGCAGGAGCAGCGGAGCCGTCCCATCCAGCACGACGGCGCGCGCGCGACGCTCTACGCCATCGCCGATCGCTCGGGCAATCGGTACGGCGGATGCTGGAGCGTGTTCGCCTGGCGCGGCGACAGCTACGCGTTCTTCGAGGTGAAGCGACAATCGGCCAAGGCCAGGGAGAAGCTCAAGTCCGCGCAGGAAGCCTGGGTGCGCGCGGCGCTCTCACTGCGCGAGCAGGTCATGGGGCCGCTCGATTTCGCGCTCGTGCAGTGGGATTACCGGAGCGACGCCTAACGTCAGTCGTCCCGCACGCGCACGCGCGCCGAGCCCGACTTGCCGGCGACCGTCGCGGTAATCGTCACATTCCCCTGCCGGTGACCGCGCACGCGCCCCGTCTCGTCGACCGTGGCGACCCGCGTGTCGCTGCTCGTCCACTGGACCTGCTGGCCGAGGACGACATTACCACGCGAGTCGAACACGGTTGCCGTCAGGCGGAACGACTCGCCCTCGTCGACTGTGGCGTCGGCCGGGGTGACCTCCACGCGGTGAACCGACGGCGCGAGCACCGTGACCGTCGCGCTCCCGCTCTTCCCTTCGCTCGATGCGATGATCGTCGCCGTCCCCGGCGCCACCGCGAACACGATCCCCGTCGCGTTGACGGTTGCCACCTGCGGCCGATTCGATGTCCAGGAAACCGTTCGCCCACTGAGGGGCTGCCCGGACGCGTTACGCGGCTGCGCTTCGAACCCGGTGGTTTCTCCGACGACGAGCGTCGCCGAGCTCGGGCTCACGGCTACGCTAGCGACGGGGGCGGGCGTCACGTTGATGGCCGCGACGCCACTCTTCCCTTCGATGGTCGCCGTGATCGCCACGCCGCCTGGCGAGACCCCGGTCACGAGGCCGTCGCCGCTCACGGTGGCGACGTTAGGCCGGCTGGTCGTCCAGGCAACGGGGCGCCCGGCGAGGACCGCGCCCTGTCCATCGAGCGCCTCCGCGGTCAGCCGCACGGATCCACCGACGACGATGTCTCGACTCGACGGCGTGATACGGACCGACGCCACCGGGACCGGAAGCACGACGACCTCGGCCGTCGCCGTTTTCCCCTCGACGCTGGCGGCGATCGGCACGGTGCCGACGAACTTGCCCGTGACCACGCCGTCCTCGGACACCGTCGCGAAGTTGGGGTCGGCGCTCACCCAGAGCACTCTTCGCCCGGTCACGACATTCCCCGCGGCATCCAGGGCGGTGGCCGTGAGCGGCACGGTCGCGCCGACGACGACAGTGGCGCTCGGAGGAGCGACCTCTACAGTCGCCACCGGTTCACCGCTGGGGTCCAGCGCGTCATCGCGGCAGGCGGCGACGGCAAGTGCAGCCACGGCGGACGCCACCCACCACTTCCATTCGAGTCGCGGGCTCATTCCGAGGATGCATTCTGCACGAATCGAACCCGGCGTGTCGGCTCGCTTCGACACATGGGCCCACTTCGTCCGATGACGTGTTCGCGCCTCGACGGATTGGGCGGGATAGCCAGTGAATGAGTGTGTGCGTCGGGCGGGCCTGGTCGCGGCTGGACGGCCCTCTACCGGGAGGGCTCAGAGTTCAGAGCCGCAGTACCGGCAGTACCTCGCGTCCGCGTCATGCCGCTCGACACCGCACCCCGGACACGGCCGCCGAGCAACGGGGTGTCGCGAAGCCCGGTCGAGCTCCAGCGTCACGATGCCGGTCGGCACGGCGATGATCCCGTAGCCGAGCACCATCAACATCGACGCGAGCAGCTTTCCCGGCGGTGTCTCCGGCGCCGTGTCACCGTAGCCGACCGTCGTGATCGTGACGATCGCCCAGTAGATGCTCTGCGGGATGCTCGTGAACCCGCTGTCCGGGCCCTCGATGAGGTACATGAGCGAGCCCACGACCGTGACGATCGACAATACGGTGGCGAGGAATACCGTGATCTTGTAGCGGCTCGCGCGGAGTGCCGTGTTCAGCACCGCCGCTTCGCTGACGTAGCGGGCGAGCTTCAGGATGCGGAAAACGCGCAGCACGCGGAGCACGCGGAGCACGATGAGGAAGCGTCCCGCGGGGAACACGACCGCGAGATAGGTCGGCAGCACCGCGAGCAGGTCCACGATGCCATAGAAGCTCCGCGCATATCGGAGCGGGTGCTTCGCCGTCCACAGGCGCGCGAGGTACTCGATCGTGAAGAGCACCGTAAAGGCCCACTCGGCTGCGCGTAGCTCCGTGCCGTAACGCGTGCTGATCCAGCTCACGCTGTCGAGCATTACCACGAGCACGCTCAACAGGATGGCGATCAGAAGCACGACGTCGAACGCCCGTTCCGCGGGGTCGTCGTGCTGGTAGATGAGCTCGTGGAGTCGTTCGCGAAACGACTTCACGGTCGAACGACCTCAACGCACCGAACGTTCGCCGTCATCTAATGGTGGGAGACATGCGCCCTCGTTGCCCCAGGTGCATCACGATGCCCTGCGTGCGTGACCGGGGTCGATCTTGGCGATCGGTCCGGCGACCCGCAAGCATGTTGCTCCGTGTTGGCGCGCCGGTCGGGTCGTGCCCGTGTATCGCCGTGATGAGGCCAGTGACCGGCCGGCGTCGGACCAGCTCTTGCACTACGCCGATACGTTAGGCAACCGTCGCACGCCGTCGTCACGACCCGTGGTCTCCGGACGAAAGGGCCAGCGGAGCGACGAATACCTCGGATGGGGACGTCGAGGAGTCCATGCCGACCAAACACCTTCGTTTCGGAAGTGGGTTCCGCGTCGCGCTCTCGAACGAGCGTGCCCAGGCCGCGACGATGGTCATCGCGCCAGGCGACTCCGAAGGCGGGCCGGACAATCGACACCGCGGTGCCGACCAGTGGCTCTACGTGCTGTCGGGGAGCGGTCTCGCGATCCTCGGGCGGCGCCGACACGTGATTCGCGCCGGAACGCTCGTGCTCATCGAGCGTGGCACAACGCACGAGATTCGTAACACCGGGCGCACACCGCTCGAGACGCTCAACGTATACGTTCCTCGCGCGTATCGATCGGACGGTAACGCCCTGCCGCGTGGGCGCGGCTGACCTAAGCGCGCGCGAGCGATGAGGTCAGCAACGTCGTCCCGCTCGCCCGGTACTGCTCGGCTCGGTAGTCTCGAAGATCGCGGACCGCGGCAGAAAAATCATTTGTTGTTGCTGTTCTCGCGCCCAATCGTAAACCGGGAAACGGGGGTTGAAAGGATGCGGCCCGTGACCGATCTGCATAGTTTCATGCCGGTCGGGACTCGACGGATCCCTTCACGACGAGGTGTCACATGAAGAAGAAAGGACCGCGTTCCATCCCGGACTTTTCGCGCAAGGCTCCAGTGCGCGGACCCACAGTCAACGCTGATCCCGGCGCCCCCGTCCCCCAGCGGCCTCGCGAGCAGGTCGTGAAGCCTCGAGCTACCTCCGCGAAGTCAGGCCGGCGAGGACAATAGCACCGTGCTCCATTCAGCGGGCGATGTCGACCGCTCAATCACCGTCCCGCCCTCGAACGGCACGCGCGACTTCTTCGCGCCACAGCTCTACGAGGCGATCACCGAGGCGTTCGTCGCCCTCGACCGCGACTGGCGCTTCGTCCACGTGAACTCGCGCGCCGGCGCGATCGCCGGCCGCGACCCCGCATCGCTCCTCGGACGCAACGTCTGGGACGAGTTCCCCGAAGCCGTCGGCCGGCCATTCTACAACGCGTGCCAGCACTCGGCCGCGACAGGCACGCCCGTTCTCGCCGACGGCTGCTTCGCCCCCTGGGACTGCCGGTGCACGAGCCGCCTGTACCCCAGCGCGAACGGCCTCCTCATCGTGTTCGCCGCGGGCGAGGCCACCGATGCGCGAAAAACGCATGGCGTCGAGCAGTCCCGCTACCTGCGCGCCATCCTCGACACGACACCCGAGTGCATCAAGGTCGTCCGCCGAGACGGCTCGCTGCTCGACATGAACCAGGCGGGGCTCACGCTCATCGAGGCCTCATCGTTCGAGGCCGTGAGCGGACACTGCGTCTACCCCATGGTCGTGGACCGCGACCGCGACGCATTCCGGCGGGCGGTCGAATCGGCCTGTGATGGCGAGACCGTACGCACGGAGTTCGAGATCGTCACGCTCGGCGGCAGGCATCGCCTGATGGAGTCGCGCATGGTGCCGCTGCGCGACCAGAGCGGCATCATCATCGCTGCCCTGTGCATGACGAGCGACATCACCGACCGCCGAGCCCTCGAGGCCCACCTGCGGCAGGCGCAGAAGCTCGAGGCGGTGGGTCAGCTCGCCGGCGGCGTGGCGCACGACTTCAACAACCTGCTCACGGTCATCGGCAACTACGGGCAGTTCCTCGCGCAGGAGCTTGCCGCGGGAACGCGTGCCCGTGCCGACCTCGAGGAGCTCCTCGGCGCCACGCGACGAGCGGCCGCACTCACCCGTCAGCTGCTCACGTTCGGCCGCAAGCAGGTCCCCGTCCCGAAGCTGCTCGACCCGAACGAGGTGATTCGTGGGGTCCAGACGATGCTGCGCCGCCTCATTGGCGAGCACATCGCGCTCGTCGCCGACCTCGAGCCTAACGCCGGTCGCGTGCTCGTGGATCCAGGCCAGCTCGAGCAGGTGCTCGTGAATCTCGTACTGAACGCGCGGGACGCGACTCCGTCGGGCGGGCTCCTCACCATCGAGACGGGACGCGTCCAGCTGACCGCCGGCGGCCTGCTTCAGGGTTCCGCGGGTGCCGGCGTCACGGCACTCGTGGGTAGTCCGGGCGACCACGTGGTCATCAGCGTCACCGACAACGGCGCCGGGATGGACGACGCCACGCTGCGCCGCGTGTTCGAGCCCTACTTCACCACGAAGCCGCAGGGTCGAGGGACGGGGCTCGGTCTCGCGACGATCTACGGCATCGTGGCACAGGCCGGCGGCGCCCTCCGTGTGCGGAGCGCGGTGGATCGCGGCACGACGGTCGAGGTGTACCTCCCGCGCCATGAGTCTCCCGAGCTCATCGGCGCCACAGCCGATGACACTGAGATGGCAGTGACCGGCGCACACGGTCGTGAAACCGTGCTGGTGGCCGAGGATGAGGGCGCGGTGCGCGAGTCGGTACGCAGGATTCTCGAGCGCGCGGGGTACGCGGTGATCGAGGCGCGCCATGGCGCCGACGCGCTGCTTCTCTGGCGCGAGCGGAAGGACGAGATCGCGCTCGTGCTCACCGACCTCGTGATGCCGGAGATGCGCGGGAGCGAGCTCGCCGCGCGGATTCGCGAGGCGTCGCCCGACACGAAGGTGATCTACATGTCGGGCTACGCATCGGAATCCGCACGCGCGACGGTGAAGCCGGGTGACGTGCTCGTCGAGAAGCCGTTCGAGGCGGACGCGCTCTTGCGCGTCGTTCGCGAAGCGCTCGACGGCGCAGGTACCGGGGCCTAGCAACTCACATTCGGAGTCGCTCGTGCAGAAGGCAGATGCTGCCCATCCACATGAGCATCGGGTCCGCTCTGTTCCTCGCCGCCGCGTCCATCTTCGGCACCGCATCGAGAAACGCGGTCACCTTGTGGCGATCATAGATACCCGGCCCATCGAGCAGGTCGCTCCGCAGCGTGTCCTGCAGCAGGGTGAAGAGCTTCCCGCCCTGCTGGACCGTTGCCGGCGGTGACATGAACGGGTGCTTCTGCCGCCGGTAGACCGTGTCCGTGATGGCCGGCCGCGCGGCCTCACGCAGGAGCCACTTCTCGGTCATGCCGTTGATCTTCACCGAGACCGGCATGCGTGCTACCGCTTCGGCCACCCGGTGATCGAGGAAGGGGAGTCGCCCTTCCACCGAGTGCGCCATCTCCATCCGGTCGCCGAGGTTGCTCAGGATGTAGTTCGGCAGCGACGTCTTGCCCCAGATGTAGAGGGACTGATTGACCGCATCGCGACCGACGAGCTGGTGCTCCACATCCAGACCGTTGAGCAGGAGCCGGTAGGTGTCACGTCCCGCGAACGCGCCGGTGAAGTCGTCGCTCGCGAGCGACAGGAGCCCGGCGCCGAGCCCCGCCCAGACCTCGAGCTGCGAGGGCACGAAGCCGAGTATCCGCCTGACGCCGTCGAGGTCCACGCGGCCCTGCGGCATGAGCATGCCCGACGACACCCGGTTCGCCTGCGCCAGCTCGGCGAGTAGGCGCTCCTTCATCGCGGGGTCGAATCCGTTCCGGCCGTAGAGCACCGCATCCCGGCGGAAATGCGGGTACCCGGCGAGGATCTCGTCGCTCCCTTCCCCGGTGAGCACGACCTTGATGCCGTCGTCACGTACCGCCTTACTCAGCAGGAACTTCGCGACGACGTGCGCGTTCGCGAACGGCCGCTCAGCGTGATAGAGCGCGTCAGAGAAATGGTCGGCGGTGTGTTCCGACCGGATGTCGATGCGGCGGAACTCCGCGCCCGAGAGTGCGGCCTGCTCCTCGGCGATCGCGCGCTCGTCGTAGTCCACGTGGTCGAACGACAGCGTGTAGGCGCGCAGGGGCTGCGACGCGAGCCGGGAGGCGACGCCGAGCACGGCGCACGAATCGATGCCGCCGCTCAGGTAGCAGGCGACGGGGACGTCCGCGCGAAGGCGAAGCTTGACGGCCTGCTCGAACTCGTGCGCGAACGTCGCCACGGAATCGCGTGGGTCGCCGTGCGTCGACAGCTCGTCCGCCGTGGGATAGTCCCAGTCCCAGTACGGGGCGACGCGCACGTGTTCCCCGTCGGTCGTGAGGTAATGGCCCGGTGGAACCTGGTGGATCCCCGCGCATAACGAGCGATCGGGCGCGTGCGTGACGAAGTGGACGTCGTAGAGCATCTCGCGGTCCCACCGAAGCGGGACGCCGAGCTCCGTGAACGCCTTCATTTCCGACGCGAGGTAGAACGCGCCGTCGTAGACCGTGTAGTAGAGCGGCTTGATCCCGAACCGGTCGCGCGCCGCGAACAGGACGCCATCGCGCGCGTCCCAGATGGCGAACGCGTATTCGCCGCGGAGCGTGTGTACGGATCGCGGACCCCGATCCTCGTAGAGGTGCAGGGCAATCTCGGAATCCGAGCGGGTGCGGAACGTGTGACCGTCCCGCTCGAGGTCGGACCGAATGCGCTCGAAGTCGTAGAACTCGCCGTTCACGACGACGTGGAGCTGCCCGTCTTCGCTGGCGATGGGCTGCGCGCCGGTGGCGAGGTCAATGATGCTCAGTCGCGCGTGCCCGAGCCCCGCGCGACATCGCGGATCGACCCAGACGCGCCAGCCGTCGGGACCGCGATGATGGAGTTTTCGGGTCGCTCGACCGAGTGATTCGGCGGACACACCGCCGTCCCGGGAGACGACTGCAACGATGCCGCACATGGATCGAATTTCGCGATCGGGCGGCGTCGAACAATCTGGCGTGGGGATGGTCTGGACCCTGACGATGGTCAGGGCTCCGAGCTCCGAGCTGCTGTTGCCGGGTCAGCTCCTCTGGAGGCCGCTCCGCAATCTGTCACGACGCTCGTTGTACCCTGACGGTTCAGCGACGAAATGATTTGGGATGCACCCCTTGGATGGCATGCCGCGGCAGTCGTCCGTCCGAGAATCACGATCCGCTACGAGGGCGAGACAATTGGCGATTTCTCGGCGGACTTCTTCGTTGACGGAGGGGTGATCGCCGAGGTCAAGGCGGTGCGTGCGATCAACTCCGAGCATGAGAAACAGCTCGTGCACTATCTCAGCGCTACTGGGATCGACATCGGGCTGCTACTGAACTTCGGATCTCCGCGGCTCGAGTTCCGACGGAAGGCGCGACTCTATCTGCCGCATTCAGGCCGCTCTGGGAACGGCAAAAGACAGGATGGACAGGATTAACAGGATGGCGAAGATGACTCGCGCGGCAGCACGGTCGCTCTCGCAAGCGGCCTGAAAGAGAGAAGGGAACGGTCCAGAATGCTCCATCCAGTGTGACGTCCGTGCGTAGAAGCCGCTCGGCGCACATGTTTCAACCATGACCAGCACCCGGCCCGTATCCGCGACGGCGCGCTCGCATCCAGAGGGCTCCGAGCTCAACTCTCCGGTCTTGCTGTACGATGGCCTCTGCGGATTCTGCAACGGCGCCGTGCAGTTCGTGCTGAAACGCGACCGCCGGAGCCGGCTGCAGTACGCCACATTGCAGGGGGACTTCGCGCGTGAAGTAACCGCTCGGCACCCGGAGCTCGCTGGCATCGACTCGCTCGTTCTCGTCGAGACGGACGCCCGGACCGGACAGGAGCGAGTCTACATCCGCTCCGCCGGCGCGCTGCGGACGGCGCGCTACCTCGATGGGGCCTGGCCCCTAACGCGAGTATTCCTCGTCGTCCCTCGGCCCGTGCGAGACTGGGCGTACGACCTGTTCGCGAAGTGGCGGTACCGACTGTTCGGGCGCTACGACTCCTGCCCCATCCCCACCCCGGAGCAACGAGCGCGCTTCATCGACTAGCGGATCGAGGCGTGTTGTGGCCATGCTATACTACGGACCACCCTCGACCCTCCGAGCCCCAAGGATGACGATCGCACAGACCTTACTCCCGGAGTTCGACCTCGAGATGGCCAGCACCCGCAAGGCCATTGCGCGTGTGCCCACCGAGAAAGCCGACTGGAAGCCCCACCCGAAGTCGTTTTCCCTCGCACATCTGACGCAGCTCATCGCGACCATGCCCGGGTGGATCGTCAACATGGCCACCCAGACCGAGCTGGATCTCGCCGAGGGGCCTGGTTACAGCAATCAGAGCACCGAGTCGCTCCTCGACACGTTCGACACGCTCGTCGCCAAGGCGCGGGCCGCGCTCGCCGCCAGCTCCGATGCGGACCTCGAGGTGCCGTGGTCGCTCAAGCGCAGCGGTACCGTGCTCTTCACGTTGCCGCGCGCCGCCACCATCCGGCAGACGATCAATCATCTCATCCATCACCGGGGCCAACTCACGGTCTATCTGCGTCTGATCGATGTCCCCGTCCCCTCCATGTACGGCCCTACCGCCGACGAGCCCTGGTAGCCGCGGTGACCGCGGCACGTTAGGCACGCGAGAACCAACGAGCCGAGATGCGGGTTACCGACCGCGGCACGATGCTCGTCATCCAGGACACGCCCGGCTGCCTGTGGATCTTCGGGACGTGGTTCATGGCCGGTGGCGCCATCGCCCTCGCGATGCCGTTCGTCGCCGTGAACCGCGCCGACGTGTCGCTCTGGACCAAGATCCTCGTCTTCGCCATCGGGACCGTCACGGTCGCGGCCGGGTGGTACACGATCCGCAAGAGCCCCACGACGCACACCGAGCTCGACGCCACCAGCGGCCGGGTGCGTGTGCGATCGCGCGTGCCGTTCAGCGGCACCCACGTCGACGACTTCGCATTCGGCGACATCGGCGTCGTCCAGGTCCTTCCCTCCCGCGACTCCGACGGCGACGAGCAGTTCTCCTTGCGCCTCCTGTTGCGCGACGGCCGGGCGATTGCCCTTCACACGAATCCGTCCGGAAGCAGAGGCGCCGTCGAACGCGTCGCCGAGCGCATCCGCGAATACCTCGGCGTCCGCGCTCAGACCTGACCTCCTCGCGACCACTGCCATGGCGATGGTGTATCCGCTCGAGCTGCGCTTCAAACTGCTGGCGATCGCGTCGCAGATCTGGGTACGCGATGGTGCCGGCCACCTCCTCTGCTACGTCAAGCAGAAGGCGTTCAAGCTGCGGGAAGCTGTGAAGATCTTCGGCGACGAGGAGCAGACGCGCCTCCTCTACACCATCGGCGCCGATCGCATCCTCGACTTTTCCGCCGAGTATCGCATTGCCGACGCCTCGGGCCAGCCGCTCGGCGTCGTAAAGCGACGCGGCATGCGCTCGCTCTGGCGCGCGCAGTACGATGTGCTGCGCGATGGACAACCCGTCTTCGGGATCCAGGAGGAGAACCCGTGGGTGAAGCTCATCGACGGGGTGATCGGGGAGATCCCGATCATCGGGATGTTCACCGGCTACCTGCTCCACCCCGCGTACGTCGTCACGGTCGCGTCGTCAGGCACGCCCGCGCTGCGGTTGGTGAAACGCCCCGCGCTCTTCGAGGGACGCTACCAGGTCGAGCAGAAGCTCGCGCTGAGCGACGACGACGAGAGGCTCGCCGTGCTCGCCATCCTCATGATGCTGTTACTCGAGCGGAGCCGAGGATGATGAGCACGGCCGCTGGCGCCCGTGAGGTTGCATTGGTCTCGACAGGAGCCGATCTACCGGGAAGCTCGGGAAAAAACATGAGCGCCGATTGGGCCGATTTCACCGATTTCGCAGAAGCGCTCTACTGGGACGCCTACTCGCGCCAGCGGCCAGGGACGGTGGGGCCGGCATCCAGAACGAGGGGAAACGGATGCCGGCCCTCGCGACCGCATCTCGTGACTCCGTCGCGCTGCGTTCGAACGGTCGGTTAGGACTCTGACCCCTGACGGAGCGGTTCCTTGCGCTCCACAACCCTCCGCACGGAGGGCTTCTGCGATATCGGCGAAATCGGCGTTCATGTTTCTCCGATCCTCCCGGTAGAGGGGCCAAGCCCTCTACCGGGATGCCTGCGCTTCCTCATCACCCGCTTCGCGGGTACCCGGCTCGGAATGACAGCTGGCTCGAAGGACGTCAGGGCACCACCCGCCTCGGATCGATCCGCACCACCCACAGGCCGTTGATCATGTCGTTGACGTAGGCGAGGCCATTCTTCACGACCACGCCCCACGTCATCGTCTTGTTAGGCACGACGCCCGTCGAGTCCGAGGGGAGCATCTCGACGATCGTGCGCCCCTGGGCCTTGAGGTCACCGCGCAGCTCGCCGCTCACGTCGAACGCGTGGAACCCGCCGTTGTACGCGCCCACGTACAGCGTATCCCCGGCCGCCCAGACGTTATGCACGCCGCCGTACTCGGGCTCGTACCACGCCACGGACTTTGGACGCTCGATATCGCTCACGTCGATCACCTGGAGGCGGCCGTAGGCGCGAATCGATGCCACGTCCCACGTACCGGTCGGCGCGACCGGCGGGAACACCTCGTCGGCAATGAAGACGTAGTTCCTGTGCCGCCACGCCGTGTGCGTGCCACTGATGAACCCCGGCCCGTAATCCGCCGTCGCACCCGGGTAGAGCGCTTCGGCGTTGTACCGATAGTTGCTGACGAGCTTCGGGTCTGACGGCGTGCCCCCCTTGATCCCGTTGCCCACGTCGAGGATCACGAGGCCGTCGCTCCAGTAGCTCACGTAGGCGAGTCCATCCTTGACATCGATGTCGTGCAGCGACCGCCCCGCCCTCGTCTCCCTCGGCTTCCACTCGGCGACGCGCTTCGGGGTCAAGGGGTCGTTGAGGTCGATGATGTTGAGTGACCCGGTACCGCTGTTCGTGAGATAGACGTGCGTGCCGTGCTTCGGGTGCGTGTAGACGAACGCGGAGTGCACCCCCGCGGTCACGCCGTCGGTGAACTCCGCGACCGGCTTCGGGTGCGCGGGGTCGGCCGTGGACGCGATGACGATCCCGTTCCTGCGGTCGGCCGCGCCCTCGCGCGTGAACACCATCCACTTCCCGTCCTCGGTCGTCATCAGGTCGTTCATTGACCGCGAGTTCGCCATGATCGAATCCGTGATCACCGGCTTCGACGGATCACTGACATCGATCGCGTAGATGCGGTCCCCGCCTAACGTGGTGCCGAGGTAGGCGTGTTTCCCGTCGGGGTGGATCCAGAGCTCGCTCGTGTAGAAGTCCTTGCGCGGCAAGCGTCCGACGACGGTCGTCGTTCGGCGAACGTCGCGCGGGGCAAGCGTGACGGTCGCGTCCACGGTCTCACTGCCGAGTGTGGCGGTCACGACGTACGTGCCGGGCGTGTTGCCGACGAACGCACCATCATCGTCGATCGCGCCGTTGCCCGGCGAGAAGCTCCATGCGGGGGTGAGCCCGTTGATCGTCTGGCCGCGCGCGTCTTTCGCGGTGATCGAGAACCGCACGACGTCACCCTGACGCGCGCGGGCGCGGTCGGGCGTCAGTGTCACCGTAACACCCGCGGACGGGATGACCCGCACCGTCGTGGCCGATGTCACCGCGCCAACGCGAGCGGTGATGGTCGCGGTGCCGGGCGCGAGGGCCGAGAGGACGCCGTCAGTGACGCGGACGACGGTCGGGCTCGAGCTCGTCCATGTTACCTGATCGTCGCGCGCATCGCCGCTCCGGGTCAGCACGGTTGCCTGCAAGCGCAGCCGTTGTCCGGCGAGGAGCTTCGACACCGCCGGGGCAACGGCAATGCGTGCCGCCGGGCCCGGCGTGATGCGCACCTCGACTCGCTCGACCAGGGGCCGCCCACCGGGGACCATCGCCGTGATGGCGATCGGGATGGTGCCGGGAGACCCGGCGCGCACCCAGCCTAACGAGTCTACGGCGCCCTGAAAGCGGCCGCCCTGCGCCGTGAACCGCACGATGGCGCCCGGGATGACGTTGCCGCGGTCGTCGAGCGCCTGGACGTTCAGCCGGAGTGAGTCATCGACGGCCATCGTGCGGACGGCCGGCGTGACTCGCAGTCGAGCGACTGTCGGAACCGTACCCTGTGCGGCGAGGAGCCGGCCATCTCCGGCAGCGATGGCGATCGCCGCGACAGGGATCGCGACATGTCGCGGCAAGTATCGAGAAAGACGCATGACGAGCCCATCCGGTCGAGAGTTCGAGATCGCAGTCGGCAATGAACCTAACGCATGGTAGCACCCGGATCCGCTCGGCCCGCCACCTTTCTTCCGATGTCCACCGCTCGGAACCCCTGCTCGCCCCACCCGATGATGAAGACGCTGAATCCCTGCTTCATCCGCAGCTCGATGTCGTTCGCGTTCGCCGGGTAGCCGCACGCGACGTTGAATTCCTTGCAGGCCGCGAGCACCTGTTGGATCGCCCCTTCCCATCCCTTCTCGTCGAACACGCGCTGTCCGCTCGCGTCGGTGGTGGTGAAGACGCCGCGCAGCGTCCCGGCACCGGGGAACAGTACCCCGATCCCCTTCACCGCCGCGATCTCGCGCACGCGGGCGAGCCCGGCCTTGCTCTCGACGATCGTGAAGTTCACGAGCTCTCCGCGCGGGTCGAGCGGCCAGACGTCGGCGCGCTCGCGGTACTCCTTCTCGCTCATCCCCCACATGGCCGGTGCATTCCCGACGGCGTCCGGCCGCGTCCCGCCGTTCGCCTTGAAGCGCATGGCCGCGAGCCCGGCCTTCACCTCCTCGGGACTCTCGACGTTGACGAACACGACGCCGTTGACGCCCAAGTCGAGCTGCCTCGCGATGTTCTGGGCAGCCTTGGCGGGGTCGGGGGCGATCTCGTGCATCTTCACGAATAGCGGATGCGTGAGTCGCCCTGCGACCTTCGGTGCCACGCCGTTGTTCGTCATCCCCTTCGCGAACTCGACGAACGGCCCGTACCCCCGGTCGAAGTCTCCTTCCATGGAGCCGTCGAAGACGTAATCCGCGCCCGTGTAGCCTAACGCGTCCTTCGCCAGCTCGGCGGGGCTCTTCTGACGCGCGGTGTCCGTTGTCGCCGGTGCGTTGCGAGGCGGACGGGCATTGCGCGGCGCGTAGATCCCGAACACCGGCTGCTTCAGGGCCAGCAGGTCGACCACCGGATTGACGTGCTGGCCCGTCTGAGCGGACGCCGTCGTAGCGACCATCGTGGCAATCGCGATCGACGCAAGCAACCGGGTACGCATCTCGGCAATCCTCCGGACGGAATTCATGGCACCTCAGAAAGCGCGGGGAGCTCGACACAACAATGGAGGCGGTGTGTCACCCCCGGCCAGAGGCATCCCCCTATTCCAGGGCGAAAGGGAGACCGCCGGATTGGCACGGTCAGTCATCAGTTAACAGTCAATCAGTCGGCAGTCATCAGTTGCGAGTCGTACCGTAATCAGTGATCAGTCTGCTCTGTCGGACCCGCAGCGCAACAATATCGGTTGCGATCAATGGATGTCGGCTTCCGGTGCAGGGCGTCCTAGACTCCGGCATGCAGAACTACCGCCGGCTAAAGGTATGGAAGCGCGCACACGCTTTCGCCGTACAAGTGCGACGGTGCACCCGCGCGTTCCCGCGCACGGGTTACGCCGAGATGAAGTCGCAACTCATCCGGGCCGCCGAATCCATCCCGAGCAACATCGTCGAGGGTTGCGCAGCAGCATCTCGCCGGGAGTTCGCGCGCTACCTCGATATCAGCATCAAGTCGACTTCCGAGGTGGAATACCGGCTCCAGTTGGCCAGGGACAACCGCGTCCTCTCGCATGCCACGTGGGTCGCGTTGTCCGACGAGTTGGTGGAGATTCGAAAGATGCTTTTCGGCCTACGGCGCGCAGTTCTTGCCGCCGACCGGGAAGCCCAGAACAACGAGCGGTCTTCTGCACCACCCCCCGATCCCACCACACTGGAAGCGACGAGGGAGGGCAAACTTAGCGACCGACAATCGGAAGGATGGACGCACTGAAAACTGACGACTGTGCGACTCAGGACTGATGACTCCCGACTGGGAACTGACAACTGACAACTGCCTCGCCTCGCTGAGTAGCCTGCCTTTCGTCGTCCCCTACCGTGAACCCGGATATCCCACGACGAAACCGGCCTTAGGCAGCCTACTTGCTGCCCCAACACGTTGGCCGCACAATACGTAGTTGGGCAGGCCCCCAAGTCCGGCTCAGTTCCGGAGGTCCGGCATGAAGTCACTGGTCGTCGCCGCGGCGTCGAGTGCAGTGCTCGTCGGCGCGGCATCCGTTGTCTACGTGCAGCCAGGACCCGCCGAAGCCGCAAAGGCTCCGGTACCGATCGCGCGAGCAGCCGGCCCCCCGCCGGGGCGAACGTACGGCCACACCCCCGTCCCTCCGGCGATCTCGAACGACGCGCTAACCGCCGTCGTCAAGCAGACCTGCGCCACCTGTCACAGCGAGCGCCAGAAGGCCGGGAACCTCGTGCTCGCGGGGTTCGACGTCGCCTCCGCCGCCTCGAAAGCCGAGACGGCCGAGAAGATGATCGCGAAGCTGCGGGCCGGGATGATGCCGCCCCCGGGACGCAAGCGACCCGGCGGTGACACCCTCCTCGTCCTGACCGAGACGCTCGAACGGCTCGTCGATCGCGCCGCCGCGATGAGACCCGAGCCCGGGAGTCGCGCGTTCCAGCGCCTCAACCAGGCCGAGTACGAGCGCTCCGTTCGCGATCTCCTCGAGATCGAAGTCGATGCGGGCAAATGGCTTCCGCTCGACACCAAGAGCGCGAACTTCGACAACATCGCGGACGCCCAGACTCCCTCGGCCACCCTGCTCGACGCCTACCTCGACGCCGCGAGCGAGGTCAGTCGGCTGGCCGTCGGCGACCCGAAGGCGGGCGTCACCTCCGTCACCTACAAGCAACCGCGCCTCGCGTCCCAGTGGGACCGCGTGGACGGCGCACCCATCGGCACCAGGGGCGGCGTCGCGGCCACGCACATCTTCCCCGCCGACGGCGAGTACGTCTTCACCGTACTGCTGCACGCCATCCCCACTGGCCAGCTGTTCGGGTCCGATGCTCCATTCGACGAGAAAGTCGAGATCTCCGTGAACGGCGAGCGCGTCGCCCTGCTCGAGATCGACCGCTGGTCGTCGCAGGCGGACCCGAACGGGCTCACGATCAAGACGAACCCCATCCCCGTGAGGGCCGGCCCGCAGCGCATCGCGGCAGCGTTCCTCAAGACGTTCGACGGCCCCGTCAACGACAACCTGGCCCCGATCGGGCACAGCATCGCCGACACGCAGATCGGATCCGAGCCCGGCATCACGAACATGCCGCACCTCTCGGACCTCGTCGTCACGGGCCCGCACAACCCCACTGGTGTGTCCGACACGCCGAGCCGCCGCCGGATCTTCACCTGCCGCCCGACGTCGCCCGACGAGGCGCGCCCCTGCGCCGAGAAGATCGTCGCGCGACTTGGCGGCAACGCGTATCGGCGGCCTCTCTCGGCGAACGACGTGAAGGCCCTCATGGCGTTCTACGACGAGGGCGCCGCAGAAGGCGGGTTCGAGGTCGGCATCCGCACGGCACTCGAAGCGATTCTCGCGAGCCCGCACTTCGTCTTCCGCATGGAGGAGACGCCGCCAAACGCGAAGCCGGGGACCACGTACACCGTCGGCGACCTGGACCTCGCGTCGCGACTGTCGTTCTTCCTCTGGGGCGAGCCGCCGGATGATTCGCTCATCACCATCGCCCGACGCGGCGCTCTGTCGTCGCCCGCGGTCCTGAAGGCGCAAACACGCCGCCTGCTCGCCGACCCGCGCGCCGAGGCGCTCGCGACGCGCTTCGCCGCACAGTGGCTGCGACTGCAGGACATCGAGAAGGTCCACCCCGACGCCCTCCAGTTCCCGGACTTCCACAAGCAGCTCTCCGACGCCATGCGGCGCGAGACCGAGCTGTTCTTCTACTCGATCGTCCGTGAGAACCGCAGCATCCTCGACCTCTACACGGGCGACTACACGTACGTGAACGAGGCGCTCGCCACGCACTATGGCTTCCCGGGGGTGTCGGGCCGGGAGTTCCGCCGCGTCGCCTACCCGGACGATCGACGCCGGGGGCTTCTCGGCCACGCGAGCATCCTGACGCTCACGTCGCACGCGAACCGCACGTCGCCGGTGCTGCGCGGCAAGTGGGTGATGGAGGTCTTGTTAGGCTCGCCACCGCCTCCGCCGCCGCCAGGCGTACCCGACCTGGACAAGACGGCCGAGGCGAAGGAAGGGCGGATGCTCACGACGCGCGAGCGGATGGAGATGCACCGTGAGAATCCGCAGTGCCGCTCGTGTCATCTCTTCATGGACCCCATTGGACTCGCGCTCGACAACTTCGACGTCACGGGCCAGTGGCGCATTCGCGAGAACGGCGCGCCGCTCGACACGCGGGGCGACTTCTACGACGGTACACCGGTCTCGACGCCGGCGGAGCTGCAGAAGGTATTGCTCAAGCGGCCGGACCCACTGCTCCGGACGTTCACGGCGAACCTCATGGCGTACGGACTCGGCCGGCGCGTGGAGTATTACGACGGGCCGACGATCCGTCGCATCGTGCGCGACGCGAAACCGGGCGGCTACAAGTTCGCCGATTTCGTGCTCGGCATCGTGTCGAGCGACGCGTTCCGATCGCGGCGCGTGCCGGTGCCCGCCGCCGCCGCGGATGAGGATGAGAAGGGCACGACGAGCGAAGTCCCGAAGGTCGAGGACACGAAGCGCACGGCGAGCAGCCGGGAACCCTAACGAGCTCGGGAGAATCAGGTCCATGCATTTTCTCACCGGAAAGCCACTGCCCCGCCGCGCGTTCGTGCAGAGCCTCGGCGCGACGTTCGCGTTGCCATTCCTCGATGCGATGGTCCCGGTGGGCCGGGCCCGACGCCTCGCCCCCGACCGTACGCGTCTCGTCGCGATCGAGATGGTGCACGGCGCCGCCGGGTGCAACGAGCTCGGCGCGAAGATGAACATGTGGTCGCCCGCGGCCACCGGACGACAGTTCGACCTCGCGCCCACGGCCCTCAAGGCGCTCGACCCGTATCGGAAGTACCTCACCATCGTGAGCAACACCGACGTCCGCATGGCGGAGCCGGTGACACCGGCCGAGATCGGCGGCGATCACTTCCGCTCGAGCGCGGTGTTCCTCACCCAGTCGCATCCGAAACAGACCGAAGGTTCGGACGTGCGGGTGGGCACGTCGCTCGACCAGATGTACGCGCAGCGGTTCGGCCAGGAGACGCCCATCCCCTCGATGCAGCTCTGTATCGAGAACGTGGACCAGGCCGGTGGCTGCGCCTATGGCTATGCGTGCGTCTACACCGACTCCATCAGCTGGGCGTCGCCCACCGAGCCACTCCCCGTCATCCGCGACCCGCGCGTCGCGTTCGAGAAGCTGTTCGGTGTTGGCGGCTCGCCGGAGGAGCGCGCCGCGCGGCGGCGCACCCGGCGCAGCATCCTGGACTTCGTGGCGAGCGAGATGAACGCCATCAAGCGTTCGTTAGGCCCCGAGGATGTGTCGCGCGTGGACCGCTACCTCGAAGACATCCGCGAGGTGGAGCGGCGGCTGCAGCGCATCGAGGCCCGCAACACGAGTGGCGAGCCGCGCGACCTGCCGGGCGCCCCGGCCGGCGTCCCCGACTCGTTCGCCGAGCACGTGCAGCTCATGTTCGATATCCAGGCCCTGGCGTTCGCGGCCGACATCACGCGCGTGTTCTCGTTCAAGATGGGACGCGACGGGTCGAGTCGGGTGTACCCGGAGAGCGGCTCGGAGCGGCCGTTCCACCCGGCGTCGCATCACGGCGGGAACGAGAAGGGGGTGAAGGAGTTCTTCCTCATCAACAAGTACCACGTCGGCATGCTGCCGTACTTCCTCGACAAGCTCAAGAGCATTCAGGAAGGTGACAGCACGCTGCTCGACAAGACGCTCATCATCTACGGCTCGCCGATGGCCGACGGGAACCTGCACAACCACCGTCGGTGCCCACTCATCCTCCTCGGCGGCGCGAACGGGAAGCTCGAGGGCAACGTGCACCTCAAGGCGGCGGATGGGACGCCAATGGCGAACGCGCTGCTGACCGTCGCTCACACGCTCGGGATGGACGACATGACGAGCTTCGGCGACTCGAACGGCGCGTTGTCGGTGGCGGCTGATGCGTAGCGTCGTTGCTCGGTGGTCGCGTCGCGGACCGAACGCCGCGCGCCGCGTCGGCATCGCCGTGGCGGTCGCAACCGCGCTCGCCGCATTGCTCGCGGCCGCGACACCCGTCGCCTCGCGACCTGCGCCGGATTCGCCGGTCGCCGATGCCGCAATGCGTCGTGACGGGGCCAAGCTCCGTCAGCTGCTCAAGCAGGGGGCGGACGTCAATGCCGCGCAGGGTGACGGCATGACCGCGCTTCACTGGGCGGCCACGCACGGCGACGTCGAAGACGCGCGAATGCTGATCTACGCGGGCGCGCGCGTGGATGCGCTCACCCGCAACGGGAACTACACGCCGCTGCACCTGGCCGCGCGGGCGGGACACGTGACGGCGATCCGTGCGCTTCTCGAGGCCGGCGCGGACGCGAACGCGAAGACGTCGTCGGGCGGAGCGACACCGCTGCATTTCGCGGCGGCGCAGGGCACGACCGAGTCGATCGCGGCACTCCTCGACAAAGGTGCCGTCGTGGACGCGCGCGAGGGCGCGTGGGAGCAGACACCGCTCATGTGGGCCGCCGCGTACAACCGCGTGAGTGCGATCAAGGCGCTCATCGAACGGGGCGCGAACATCGCGGCTGTGTCGAAGGTCGAGGACATTCCCACCCGCGAGCGTGCCGACCGCGCGGCGGCACAGCTTCGGAATCGGCGCATCACGGCGCTCAAGGCCGCCGAGCAACCGCCTCGGCCGGCGGGAGCAGCCGGCGCAGCCGACTCGGCGCGCACCGCTGGCGCACCTAACGCCGCGCGTGACTCGGCCGCGCCGCGCGATCGTGCCGCGGCGGACCGCCCGCGCGGCGACTCCGCGGCTGCACGCCCTCGGCGAGACTCGAGCGCGGTGCCTGGAGCACGAGGCAACGCGACGGCGAACAGGCCGGCGACGTCGGACTCATCACGCCGGGACGAACGCGCAATCAGTTACGGAGAGCTCGTCGGCAACAAGGGCGGGCTTACGCCCTTGCTGTTCGCGACCCGGCAGGGAAACACCACCGCGGCGATGACGCTGCTCGACGCCGGCGCGAAGATCAATCAGGTGAGCGACGGCGATCAAACGAGCCCGCTGCTCATGGCTACCGTCAACGGGCACTTCGACCTCGCCATGAAGCTGCTGGCGCGTGGGGCGGACCCGAAGCTCGCGAGCGCCGCGGGCGCGACCCCGTTGTACGCCACGATCAACGTTCAGTGGGCGGCAAAGTCGCTGTACCCGCAGCCCACCGCACAGAAGCAGCAGGAGACGACGTACCTCGAGCTCATGGAGGCGCTGCTGAAGTCCGGCGCGGACCCTAACGCGCGCCTCACGAAGCACCTCTGGTACATGTCGTACAACTTCGACCTCCTGGGCGTGAACACCACGGGGGCGACGCCGTTCTGGCGCGCGGCATACGGCACCGACGTCCCGGCGATGAAGCTGCTCGTGAAGTACGGCGCCGACCCGAAGATCCCGACGCAGAAGCCCGCCGGACGCCAGCGCGGCGCCGACGCCCCCGCGGAGGACGACAGCTCTGGAGTCGATCCGTCAGGACTTCCGCCGGTGCCGGTGGGCGGCCCGGGCGTCTACCCGATCCACGCCGCCTCGGGCGTGGGGTACGGCGAAGGGTACGCCGCGAACTCGCACCGCCACGCACCCGACGGCTGGATGCCCGCCGTGAAGTACCTCGTCGAGGAGCTCGGCGCCGACGTCAACACGCGCGACCACAACGGCTATAACCCCGTCCACCACGCCGCGGCGCGCGGCGATAACGAGTTGATCGAGTACCTCGTGTCGAAGGGCGCGGATGTGAAGGCGGTCAGCCGCCGAGGACAGACCACGGCCGACATGGCAAACGGGCCGGTGCAGCGCATTCCGCCGTTTCTCGAGACGGTCGCACTTCTCGAGAAGTTAGGCTCGAAGAACAACAACAAGTGTCGGTCCTGCTAGACTCGAGGTTGCTCGACCAGTAGGCGTACCGGCCGGAATACGCCTGCCGTGGTGCGCTCATCATCTCCCTGCGCTATTGTATCCGCGGGTCAACAGAGGTGAGCGCTGGACGATGGCCACGGAAGTTCGCCAGGTGCTCGTGGATTACGCTCGGGCACGTCGGACTCGCACCGGCGATGACGCCGGCGGCCGCATCACGCCGGATGAGAAACCGCGCGATGCCGACGCCCAGGCGGCGGCGCTGCTGTGGTTGACCGACGCGATCGATCGCCTGGCCCTGGCAACCCCGCAAATCGCGCGCACTGTCGAGTGTCGGTTCTTCGGCGGACTGACCGAGGACGAAACCGCAAGCGTCCTCGGTCGTGACACAGGCGTCGTCCGTCGCGACTGGGCGAAGGCGCTCATGTTGCTGCGTCGCGATCGAGCGGTGAGCGAAACCGGCGCGCCTACCACTTCGGCGTCCGCGTCAGCCAGCATCCTTCCGGCCGATTGGGAACGATTGGAGCCGCTGTTGGATGCATTGCTGGATACACCACCGGAACAACGCCCGGCACTCGTTGAAGAGTTGTGTGCCGGGGACACGGCACTGCGGGCGCAACTCGAGGCGCTGATGAGCGACGCCGACCGCGGCGTGCCGTTCCTCGAACAGCCAGTGGCAGAGTGCTTCGCGGCGTTATGCGCCGACGCGGTAGAGCACGAGAGTATCATCGCGGCGCTCGGCGACCGGTACCGGGTAACCCGGGAGCTTGGACGCGGCGGCATGGCCGTCGTGTATCTCGCCCGCGATCTCAAGCACGGGCGAGATGTAGCGGTGAAGGTGGTGCACTCCGAGATCGCGGCCGCGCTCGGGCGGGAGCGTTTTCTCCGCGAGATCGAGATCGTGGCCCGACTCCACCATCCGCACATCGTGCCGCTCTACGACTCGGGCGATGTCGGAGGGGTCCTGTATTACGTCATGCCCTACGAGCCCGGCCATTCGCTGCGCGACCGGCTCGACCGCGAAGGCCGACTGCCGATCGCCGATGCCATCACGATCCTGCGCGACGTGTGCGACGCACTGGCGTACGCACACCAGCAGGGGATCGTCCATCGGGACATCAAACCCGACAACGTGCTGCTCGTGGGACGGCACGCCGTGGTGACGGATTTCGGCGTGGCGAGGGCGGTGAGCACCGCGACCGCGGCGAGCCACCCGCGCATCACGGCCACCGGCATGACGCTCGGCACACCCGCCTACATGGCTCCCGAGCAGATCGTGTCGGACCCGCATATCGACCACCGGGTGGACGTGTACGCGTTCGGCGTACTCGCGTACGAACTGCTCGTCGGGCGGCCGCCGTTCTCGGGCGATGCGCCACACCGCGTACTGTCTGCACACCTGTCGCAGGCGCCGGATCCGGTCGCGATGCATCGGCCCGATGTGCCGCCAGCGCTCGACGCGATCGTGCTGAAGTGTCTCGCAAAGGACCCGACCGCGCGGTGGGCCGACGCTGGTGAGTTGCTGCTGCGTCTCGAGCGACTCGGCGGCGAGGAGCGTGTGCAAGAAAGTCCGCCCGTCCCCGTCGCGGAGCCACGGCCGGACGCGCGGTCATCGCGCCGAGGCCTGCCGCGAAGGACTGCGGCGCTCGTGGCCGGAGGGCTCGCTACGGCGGCGGTCGCCGCGGGTGCGCTTCTGTTCGCTCGCGGCGATCCGCAGAGCCTGACGATCGAGAAGGCGACGCCGTTCACGAGCGATGCCGGGCTCGAGCTCTACCCGGCACTCTCGCCCGATGGGAAGTTCGTCGCGTACTCCGCTGGCACGTCCGCGCGCATGCGAATTCACGTCCGTCCCGTGAGTGGGGGGCGGACGTGGACTCTGTCGAGCGACACGAGCGCGGTCGAGACGCACCCCAGGTGGTCTCCTGACGGCGGGGAGATCCTGTTTCTCTCCCGCGGAGGCGCTTCGATCGCGCCAGCATTCGGCGGCCCGGTCCGACAGGTGGCCGCCCGCTCGGCGAACGCCACCGTGCGCGCGGCGACGTGGTCCGCGGACGGCCGCGAGGTGGCGATCATCCGCGGCGATTCGGTGCTGGTGTACACGGCGGACGGCGCACGGTCCCGGTTCGTCGCGCGTGGGACCGACTGGCACTCCTGCGTCTGGTCGCCCGTCGGCGCCTGGCTCGCGTGCGTCGCTGGGAACCCGCGGTACGCGCAACCCGGCGCCTTCTTCGGCAACCTCGGCCCGAGCGCGATTCTCCTCGTCGGAACGAGCGACAGCCGGCGAACCATGGTCACGGACAGCGGCGCGGCATCGACGAACCAGAGCCCGCAGTGGTCTGCGGACGGATCTCGCCTGCTCTTCGTCTCGGATCGCGACGGCGCGCGCGACATCTTCGCGGTAACCATCGGATCGGATGGCCGGCCACGCGGCGGCGCCACGCGCCTGACGACGGGCCTGAACGTCCATTCGTTCAGCATCGATTCCAGCAACAGCCGGCTCGCGTACGCGCTCTACCAGGAGAAGGCCAATCTCTGGTCGCTCCCGATTCCCGACCGGCCGCCCGTCACCATCGATAGCGCGGTACCGCTCACGACCGGCAGTCAGGTTGTCGAGATCCTGCGCACGTCCGATGACGGCCAGTGGCTCTATTACGACTCGAACCTGCACGGCAACAGCGACATCTTCCGCGTGCGCCTTCCGGGTGGCGGCGGCGATCCCGAGCGCCTGACGACTCACCCGAACCCCGACTTCGCCGCCACCGCAGCACCGGGCGGGCGCGATTTCGCGTTTCACCGCTTCCGCGGCGGTCAGCGCGACGTCTTCGTCCAGCGCCTGAGCGATGGTCAGGCTGAACAGATCACGGCGACGGACGCTCAGGAGTGCTGCCCGGTCTGGTCGCCCGACGGTCAGGCGATTGCCCTCGCACACTTCGATTCGGAGGGTGGGATCTTCGTGATGCGACGTGACGCGTCCGGGCGATGGGGTACCCCGGTGCGGCGGCTGGCACGCGGGTTCCTGCACGACTGGTCACCTGACGGACGGCACATTGCGGTCGCCTCGGGCCGCGCCATCCGAGGCACCGACCACGCCGAGCGGCTGGAGATCATCGCGCCGGATTCGGGTGATCCGGTCACCCTCTACGCGGTGCGCGACACCGTGAACGACGCGGCCGTCGGGGATCCGCAGTGGGCGCCCGACGGCTCCGCGATCTACTTCAAGTCGCACGACGCGTTAGGCCGAGCGTCGATCTGGCGTCAGCCGATCACCGGGGGCGCCCCGCAGCTTCTCGTGCGGTTCGATGACCTCGCTCGGCCCTCGTTCCGTCCCAACTTTACCTCGGACCGGACGCACTTCTTCTTCACCATCAACGCGCGCGAGAGCGACATCTGGTTGGCCGACCTCGCGGCGCGCTGAGTCACCGCACGACGACGCGCTGACGACGAGACGCGCCCACGATGCCCGGGCGCAGACTCAGGTCGAAGAGCAGCTGGTATTCGCCCGGCTCTCTGGCGTCGAACGCGGCGTCGAATGTTTCTCCGACATTGAGCCGCACTGTTGACGGACCCTCGACCGCGGTCGCCAGTGGGAGATCAGCCCCATCCTTCGCAACCGCGCGCCAACGCACCAGCGTGGTATCTCGGTTCAGCGAGAAGCGAACGAACCCGGCAGCACCGATGTTCACGAAGCGAAACCGATGCCGCTGGCCGCGAGCCAACACGAGCGGCGGCGGCGCCGAGTCTCCGTTGATGACCAGTCGCCGCGGACGAACGTCACCGTCCCATCCCGCGACGATGACGTGGTCGCGCGAAGGGTCGAAGCGCTCGCCGGGTTCGAGGACGACCACTGCGCCGTACAGCCCCGCGGTGAGCTGCTCGAGGTCACCCAGGTGCGTGTGATAGATGAACGTGCCCGCGCGCGGTTGCGTCAGGCGTGCGACGAACGAGTCACCGGGCGCGATCGGCGGGGCGACGCGGTCGCCCATGCCACTCCATCCCGCGACACCGTCCGAGTAGCTCTCGAGCTCGATGCCGTGCCAGTGGACGCCCGTTGGCTCCTTCAGCCGATTGACCACCGTGATGTCAGCGGGCCGGCCGCGGGTGAGCACCAGTGTAGGACCAGGGATCTGCACCGAGTCCGACCGTGGCGCGTCGCCGGCCTGCATCACGTAGCCCATCGTACGCGGGGCCGCTCCGCGACGCGCCCCCTCCTGCACGAAGAGACGCAGCCGCTGCGGGTCGGAGCGTAGCGGCTCGCGCCAGTCGCGCGACGGCGGCACGGTGATGCCCATGATGAGTCCGGCCATGTGCCGGTTCGCGTCGTGCGAGAGCGGGTCGTGGCGCTCGAGCGGGGGCGCCTCGAGCAACGCGGCCTCCGGTACCACGTGGAACGCGAGGTGGCAGTGGAGCAGCCAGTTGCCTGGCCGGTCCGGTTGCCACACCATCGCCACGGTGCCCCGCGGAAACACGCTCTCGGTAACGGCGAGCCGGCTCTTCGCAGGCGCGTAGACGCTGTCCGCGAGCCCTGACCCCTGAGCGTCGACGCGAAAGTAGAAGCCATGCAGGTGCATCGGGTGTGCGCGCAAGCTCACGTTCACGATGCGATAGCGCACGCTGTCGCCTAACGACGCCGAGAGGCGCTCCGTGTATGGCCACGTCTTACCGTTGAGCGCGAGCGCGTTGCTGAGCGTTTGCGGGTCTGGGTTATTCCCCCAGATGTTCACGACGAACACGCGATCGTCCGCGCGCGCGCCCGGCGGGTCCACGACGAACGCCCCACCCGCGGTTTCCCGCTCCGCCATCGGGAACGCGACGCGGCCGATGGTGGCGAAGTAGGTGTACGTGCCCGGCTCACCCGCGATGAACCGCACGGTCTGTGTATCCCCGGGCGCGAGCCGGACGGTGTCCCATGTCGCCGCTGGTCGGGTCTGCAGGCCGTGAACGGTCACGGTCGAATCGGGCAGGGCGTTCCGGACGGTCGCGACGATGTGTGTGCCGGCCGGAACACGGATCAGCGGCGCCGGGATCTGCGGCCCCTTGCCTTCCTCGGCGAACGCTTCGACGACGACGGACGGCCCAGCCTCCGCCCCAGGGAACCACTTGGCGCGGTCCACCACCAGGCGGATCGTGACGGTATCCCCGCTGCGCGTTCCGGCAGCCTGCCGGTTGTCGTTAGGTACGACGAGCGGAAGCTCGCCAAGGGTGGCCGGGGACCGGGCGGCCGCCACCGCGGCCAGAACCACGAGTACGACGACACCAGCGAGCGCGCGTCGATACGACGTCGGCACCATATGCTTGCAAGCTCCGTTGAGAAACAGCGCGGTCCGCGTCGAATCCGCAGGCAAGAAGTTGCTTGCCGCGACCGGCGGTCGCGAGCCCCACCGGCATGCACCATCGCGGACGAGCAGCGGTTATGCGTTGCGGTCGAGCTCCCCAAGATCGAACTGACTACGGCTTCCATCTCTACGCGGATGACCGTCACCGGCGCTCCAAGCCACCAAAATAGGGCCATCGAGGGTTCTCCGGCGTGCTGGCGCCCGGCGACGTTATCTCCGCGCGCGGAGCTCGGCAAGCAAGGGCTCCCCTTGCGCTTCGACAGTAGATGCCATACACATCTTCCTTGTCGCTTCGACAGGAGATCGCGATGTCGCGCGCCGCGGACGTCATGCAGGGCACGCTCGACCTGCTCATCCTCAAAGCACTGTCGCTCGCCCCCATGCACGGGTGGGGGATCAGCAATCGTATCCAGCAGCTCTCGCGCGACGCATTTCAGATCGGCCAGGGCTCGCTCTACCCTGCGCTGTATCGTCTCGAGAAGAAGGGCTGGGTGCGGAGCGACTGGCGTACCACCGAGAACAACCGCGAGGCGAAGTACTACCAGTTGACGGCGGCGGGGCGCCGCCAGCTCGGCGAGGAGATCGAGGGTTGGCGCTACTACGCGGGCGCGGTAAACCTCGTCATCGACGCGGATTGAGGAGCGCTTCAATGTCGATCCTCCGACGCATTGGCATGTGGCTCGCGGCGCTCGTCCGTCGTGACGGTCTCGAACGCGACCTCGATCGCGAGATGCGATTCCATCTCGACATGGAGATCGAGGCGAACGTCAGGCGTGGACTGTCGCCGGACGAGGCCCGTCGCCAGGCGCTGCTCGCATTCGGCGGCGTGGATCGTCACAAGGAATCGGCGCGCGACGAGCGAGGGACACGTTTCCTCGAGAGCCTCGTCTCGGACTTTCGATTCGCGCTCCGTGGCGTTCGCCTGAACCGAGGCTTCGCCCTCGTCACCGCACTCACGCTCGCGGTGGGAATCGGCGCGACCGCCGCGGTCTACAGCTTCGCGAACTGGGTGCTCTATCGCCCCGTGCCCGGAGTTGCCGCGCCCGGGGAGCTGGTGCTCGTGTCCTTCGAGGACAATCCCGGGCAGCCGACGGGCATCTCGTACCACGTGTTCGACGCGCTTCGCGACTCGGTGCCCGCGTTCTCCGGGCTCACGACGTTCGGGTTCTCGAGTCGGTTCCAGGTCGCCTCGCCCGGTGGGGCCGCTCGCACCGTTGCCGGGAACGTGGTTGCCGGCGACTTCTTCGGTGTTCTCGGGGTGACGCCGGCCGCGGGCCGCCTGCTCGTTCCCGACGAGCTCACGCCACACTCGGGCGCGCGCGTCGCCGTCCTGAGCGAGGCGCTGGCGACATCGATGTTCGGATCGGTGCGGGATGCCGTCGGGATGCCACTCCGCATCAACACCGTGCCCTTCGTCGTTGCCGGCGTCGCCGGCAGAGGCTTCCGCGGCACGTTCCGCGTGAGCGAGGTCGACGTCTGGCTGCCTAACGCAGCATACGCGGAGCTGCAGCATAACTCCCGGTACGACGTATCATCGCGAGCGTCCCGCCCGTTCTTCACCACGATCGGCCGCCTGCGCGGCGGCGCGACCATCCCTGCTGCGCAGTCGCAGCTCCGCCGCGTGACCGCGGCGCTCGTCGCACAGTACTCGAAGGAGAACGAGATCTTCGAGTCGCATCCGCCCACCGTGTACCCCGACATCGGGAGTAACGTCCTGGAACGCCAGATGGCGCAGACGTCGATGCGACTCATGCTCGGCATCGCGGGGCTCGCGCTGCTCATCGCGTGCGCGAACGTTGCCGGGCTGCTGTTGTTCCGCGGAGTGAAGCGGGAGCCCGAGATGGCGGTGCGACGCGCGTTAGGCGCGTCCACGTCACGCCTCCTCGGGCAGCACCTCGCCGAGGGGATCGTGCTCGGCGTCGCGGGAGCCGCAGGGGGCGTGGTGATCGCGGATCTGCTCCGCACGCTCTTCGAGGGGCATCGCATCGTCGCGCTGACGGGACTCGATCAGGTCGGGATCGACGGGCGGGTGCTCGCGTTCGTTGCGGCGCTGGCACTCGCCGCGGGCATTGTCTTCGGCCTCGTGCCGGGGATCGCGGCCGCGAGTAACCCTCGGCCGGGCGCAGTGCGTGACGCGGGGCGCCGCACGACGGGCGCCGCGAGTGCAGTGCGAAGCGCGCTGACCGTCGGCCAGATCGCGGCATCGGTCTCGCTCATCGTCGGCGCGCTGCTCCTCGCCAGAACGATCATCGGACTGCGTCAGGTGGACGTTGGCTTCGAGCCGCGAAACGTGTACGCGTTCTCCGTCGACCCCGATCCCCAGGGGTACACGCGCGAGCGCGTCCAGTCCGTGCGGCTCGAGTTGCCCGAGGCGCTCCGCCGCCAGAGCGGCATCGACGCCGTGAGCACCGCGTGGACGGTGCCGTTCCGCGGCGTGACCTTCGTCAGCGACTTCCGACTCGCGAGCTCGCCCGACCCGGCGTGGACGTTGAACGACGCACGGCTGATGTGGGTTGGCGCCGATTATTTCGGAACGCTCGGGATTCCGCTCCTCGCCGGTCGCGCGGTGACGGATGACGACGTCCGTGGCGCGCACCGCGATTCGACAGTTGCGGCCGTGCTGAGCGAAAGCGCGGCACGCGAGCTGTTCGGCTCGCGCAATCCGCTCGGGGAGATGATCGTCGAGCGTACGGGCGGGGTTGCGAAGTCGCGTATCGTCGTCGGCGTCGTGGGCGACACGCGGGACGCCGACCTCCGGTCGCCGGTGCGACCAGTGATCTATGAGCCCATCGGCGCGACGAGGAACGGCTCGACGACGCTCATCGTCCGCTCGCCGCGCCCGCTGCGCGACCTGCAGGGAGTCGTGGAGCGCGCAGTGGCGACGATCGACCCGGCGTTGCCGGTCCCTCCGGCGCGTCCTCTCGAGGACCTCGTCGCGGGGGCAATGGGCGAGGAGGTCGTGTTCCTGCGGCTCGTCGGACTGCTGGCCACGATCGCCGCGGTCCTCGCCGGCGTGGGACTCTACGCCCTGCTCGCCTTCGGCGTGGCCGCGCGCACGCGCGAGATCGGCATCCGAATGGCGTTAGGCGCTCGCCGAGCCGATGTCGTGTCCGGAGTCGCCCGCCAGGGAAGCCGCCTGCTCGTCACGGGTGTCGTGCTCGGGCTCGGCGTCGCGCTCTTCGCGACGCGGTTGCTCGAGAGCCGTCTGTTCGGTGTGTCGCGGCTCGACCCGCTGACCTACGTCGGCGCGGTCGCCGCACTGGCGGTCACCGGACTCGTCGCGTGCGCCTTCCCGGCTCGCCAGGCGGCGCGCGTAGACCCGGCCACCGCCCTCCGCGCCGAGTAATCGGGGTCAGAGTCGAATATCATCGTTCCGCTGCGCGTTAGGTGCGCATCAGTGCGTTACGGGTCAGAGTCAGAGTCCTAACGCATCATTCACCGCGCCATCGGGCAGAACTCGGATGGCGCGGCAGCGGCGGACGCGGAACGGGCCGCGGAGAACACCTCGCGCGTTCAGGGTCCTTCGTGGCGGGCCGGTCGGGACTGCGATGGCGCGGATGGGTTGGAAACGGCCGGATCGTTTGTCGGGAATCAGGAATCGGTGAGGAAGCGCGGCGACCGTGGTGTCCCGGGCGGCCGTTCCCCCCTTCTCTTCAGGCCGCTCGCGAGAGCGACCGTGCCGCCGCCCCCGAGTCATCGTCGCCATCCTGTTCATCCTGTTCATCCTGTCTCCTGCCGTTTTCCGGACCGGTCGCGATGTGGACTCGCGCGATGAGGCACGGAGAGCGAAACGGGAAAAGGCAAAAGAAAAGACAGGATGGACAGGATGAACGGGATGACGAAGATGCCCTGCACGGCGGCGCGGCAGCACGGTCGCTCGCGCCAGCGGCCCGAAATGAAAAGGGAACGGCTCCCGGGGATGGTCGATCCCCATCCCCCGTATGGAGTCGCAGTTTGCCAGAAGGGCGCTCGCGCACAGCGGAGCCAAACGCGGATGCCGTCGAGCGCCACCATCCTGTCTTCCTGCCGTTCCGGAACCGGCTCGGAGTTCAGATCCCGAAATCGTGCAGCACGCGATAGCGCGTCTCGGACTTCGGCCCGAACACCGTGCGGTTCTCGCCCGGCACCTGTGCCTGTCCGTGGAACGTGTGTAGCTCGCGGTTCACGAAGTAGTGCTTGACCTCGTCGCCGCCAGCAACGCAAAGGATTCGCGTCGCCGCTGTCACGCCCGGGTACGCCGGCAGCTTTCCGGTCGTATCGTACTCATCGACGACCGTGACCTTCCCGCCTGTCTTCAACGCCGCATAGGCGGCTCGCTGCGGCGAGTCCTTGTTCGTGTCGACGTGGCCCGCCTTGAGCGTGGCGCCTTCACGGTAGAGCGTCATCACGCAGCCGGTGAATTCGCCGCTGATCGCCTCGTCCTTCGCTCCCACGGTGACCGTCGCGATTTCACCCTGACGGTACGGAAGGATCTTGATTGGAAACTGCCCCGCCCCCATCGGCGGTCCGTCGAAGAACTCGATGACCTTCTGCGTCCCAATGCGAACCACGCGGTAGTGACCGGTGAATCCGGGCTTCCCGCCTCCAATGAGCTGCGAGAGTCCGATGAGCAGGACGTCTGGTTGTAGTTCTGTCGTCAGCACGCGTGCGCTCCTTAGGCAAAATCGGGGTCAGATTCGAATTTCATCGTTTTCCTGCGAGGTCGGAACAATCGCTCGCATCCCTATGACGCTCCAGACACGCTCCGAGACTCGTGTGCGGGCTGTCGCGCCCGAGTCGAGAGGCACTGAGCACGATCCTCCACGGCTCCATCCGCACCCGCTGCTGCCGCGGCAACGGCCACGCGGATGCCTCGAGGAGGTCGCCAGGCGGAGCACAAAGGTCTCAGCACACTTCTGCTCATCCCGCGCAACACAACGATGAAATTCGAATCTGACCCCAATTGGGTCTAGTCGTTGTGGCTCCGCTCGTACTTGAGCTGCTCATGCGATCGATCCTTCGCTTCGGCAGCGTCGCGACGCTTCGCGGCGCCGAGGGCGCGTGCGCGCGTCTGCTCGGAGTTGACGGCGGGCATCGAGAGAACCCGCGCGAGGTCGCCGCTGCCACACGCGGGACAGACCGGCGCCTCGGTCCCGCGAACGAGCGTCTCGAACTGGTGCTCGCAACTACCGCAACTGTACTCGTAGATCGGCATGTCAGCGCCTCCGTTACGCCGGGCGCATCACGCGCGCGATCGCGTCGAGCAGCTCCCCGAAGCTCGCCTCCTGCTCGCCGAGCTGGCGGCGGCCGAGGGCCGTGATCGTGTAATACCGTGCGCGCTGGTTGTTGGGCGTTTGCCCCCACTGCGCCTTGATCCACCCCTTCTGGCGCATACGCTGAAGCGCGGGGTATAGCGACCCTTCCTCGACCTTGAGGACATCGCGCGACAGCCGCTGGATGTGCTGGGCAATCCCATAGCCGTGCATGGATTGCGCGGTCAAGGAGCTCAGGATCAGCATGTCGAGCGTGCCAGGAAGCAGGTCGCGCTTCGGAGCCATGTCGTGCCCATAGTGTGTCTATGCCCTAGAGACGCTATGGACATGCGGCGGCTGGCGCAACCCCGCGACCCTCGTGATCGGATCAGGCGCTCGCCTCATCGCGCCAGCGTTCCAGCGCGGCGACGCGCTCCTCGAGGGTGTCGATCCGATCCGGCGCCGCGTCGACGCGAACCGCCGGCGCCGAGCGGTTCGTCGACTGCTGCACTGTTGCAGGCGCCGGTGTGGTGAAGGCCGGTCCGAGCCGTCCGGCCACACCCGGCGTGACCCCTCGGGACGAGAGCGCGATGAACGCGCGTCCGATCGGTCCCAGCCAGATGAGACGGTACAACCGCTCGCCGATCGGCGCCCGGAACGGACTGCGCGCGAAGAGCAACAGGCTGATCCCGAGCATGCTCACGCCCGTCGCCGCCATGCTCAACTTCGCAGCCGTCGCCGGGTTTCTTGGCGGTCCCTCGGTCACCTCGACGCGGACCGCGGGTCGTTGCGCACCGAACGACCACTGCGGATCGAGCGAGACCTGGATCAGGGCGAGGGCGGCGACGAGCTGAAACGCGGCGATGATGAGCGTGATTCGCCGACGACGCCGTGTATCAGGATCCTGACGGAGTTGCTGCCGATGACTCTCGTGCTCGTCCATCGTCGCTCGCAACCCGTTCAGGATTTCCTGCGGCCGGAAACCGAGAATCGCGAGCCGCCGCGTGGCCGACGACGCCTGGAGCAGTCGCGTCAGCGCGATCGCGCCGAGGAAGATCGCCGGGACGATGGACCACGGACCGACGAAGCGCCGAAGCGACTGTGCCACGAGCCAACCGATTATCGCGAGGAACACGACGATGAGGCTGAACGTCGCGAGCTCCTGCGCGAGCAGGCGAATCGGCACGGGGATTTCTGGTGCCGCGAGATGCGCGTCGTCGATGGCCTCGACGAGCGCCTCCGCGGTGGCGAAGCGAGCCGTGGGGTCCTTGGCGACGCAGCGGTCGATAGCGGCGCCGAGTGGCTCCGGGAGATCGGGACGCAACGAGATCGCCGGCGGCAGGGCCTCGGTCAGCTGCTTCGCGAGAATCTGCTGCGTCGTGTCACCCGTGATCACAGGCCGCCCGGTGAGCGCGAAGAGGGCCACCAGCCCTAACGAGTAGAGGTCGCTCCGGCCGTCCACGACGTCGCCCGACGCCTGCTCGGGGCTCATGAACTCGGCGGTGCCGACGACCTCACCCACGCGCGTGAGTCCCCGCGTTGCTCCCGGCTTCTCGATTCCAGCGGCCATGGAGCGGGAGATCCCGAAATCCATGAGCAGCGCGCGGCCGGTCGCGCGTTCGAGCATGATGTTCTCGGGCTTGATGTCGCGGTGGACGACCCCGCGCCCGTGGGCGTAGGCGAGCGCGTAGCCGATGTCCTGGAGCAGCCGCACGACGGCGCGCCCGTCCAGCGGCCCGGCGCGCCGAACCCGCTCGGCGACGCTCTCCCCCTCGACGTATCCCATCGCGAACGCGAGGAGACCGTCGCGCTCCTCGACGGCGTGAACGGGAACGATGTTCGGGTGCGAGAACGACGCGGCGGTTCGGGTCTCCCGCAGGAAGCGCTCGCGGAGAGCGCCGTCACCGGCGAGCTCGGGTTGGAGCACCTTGAGGGCGACCGGCCGGTCGAGGCGGAGATCGCGGGCCAGGTAAACGGCGCCCATGCCACCCCGTCCGAGCTCGCGCTCGATGGCGTAGCGGTCGCCAAGGCGGTGGCGGAGGTCGGCGGTCATCGCGAGATCGGCAATCGGGGATCGGAACGAAGTGACAGCGTGGCGCGCCAGTCAGTCCGCGAGAAGCTCCGTGAAATCGCGTCTCACGGATAGCCCCTGTTTGCGGAATGGATCAACGCACAGCCGACCGTCCATTCGGGCCCGCGAATCCCTGTCGAACGAGCGGCGTCGCAGGGCGCTCGGACGCCGGCCAACTCGGGCGGTGCCTGATGCCGAGCGCTCGGGCCACGTCGCACGCGATGTCCCACGCTGGCCGGCTGAACCCGCCCCCCTGAACGGACTGCGGACCGGCCGCGGTCCCACGCCAGAGGGGACGCCCATCGCGGACGTCGAAGAGCGACGCTGCAACCGCGACGCCGCCCTCGCGGTCGTGCACGTCACCCATGAGGAGTGCGTCGCACCCTACAGCGCGCCCAATGGACGGGATGGGTGCGTGTACCCCGCCGGATTCGAGCGGCCGCTCGGCGGAGAGGATGATGCCTTCGAAGAGTCGAAGCGCGGATCCGACTTCCTCACCGATACCATCACTGAACGCGTCGATGTGCGGCGCCTCGCCTGCGTGGACGAACGCGGCCACACCAACGCGCCGTCCGATGACCCGCAGGCGTGGCGCCGCGCTGCGGAGGGCCGCGAGCAGCGCGCCGGCGCTCGGATACCGCGAGTCTGGTCGCTTTTCGAGCGCCCGCGCCAGGACGCCTCCAATGGCTGCCGGCGCGCCGCGGCATGTCGTGGCTATCGGTCGCGGTTTTGTCGCCAGATGTGCTCGCATGACCGAGGTGAGCCCCCCGGTAAACGGCGGGAGGCCCGACATCATCTCGTAGATGACGCACGCCAGGCTGTAGACATCGCTGCGGCCGTCGACGCGTGGGTCCGAGTCCAACTGCTCGGGGCTCATGTAGTGCACCGTGCCGACCGCGAGCCCGGGGAGCGTGCGGCGCGACACCTCCACACCGTCGAGGGCCAGGGCAATGCCGAAGTCGAGCACGAGCGCGCGCCCACGGTCGAGGATGATGTTCTCGGGCTTGATGTCCCGGTGCACGACGCGGTGGCGGTGCGCGAACTGCAGCGCGCGCGCGACGTCCTCGGCAATGGCGAGTGTCTCCGCGAGCGGCAGACGGCCGAGCCGCGAGAGTCGGGCCCGAAGCGTCTCGCCGTCGATGAACGGCATCACGTAGTACGGAAGGCCGTCGGCCTCTCCCGAGTCGTAGACGGGGACGATGTGCGGGTGCCGCAGCTCCGCGAGCATCTCGATCTCCGACCTGAATCGATCGGCGTTGACGGTTGCGGCCATTTCGTCGTGCAGGACCTTTACCGCCACCCGCTGGCCTAACGCGCGATCCTCGGCGACATAGACGCACGCGGCCGAGCCGTCCTGCAGCACGTGCTCGAGTCGGTAGCGCGGGCGGAGCGCGTTGGCTATCCGAGCAAAGCGTTCGCTGAACATGGGGGCCCATCCGTCGCCTCCGAGACCGTCGTGCCGATGCCCCGGTGATGGGGCGCGTATCGACGCGCGGTCGCGTGAGGCCAGTGACCGGGCGGCGTGGACGACGGTATCCGGAGCCGTTCCCGGGTCTACGGATTTAGACGGACGCGGTCCGTGCTTTCGCGCGGCGCTGGGCGAGGCGGACGGCGCGCGCGACGTCGGGGCGCCCGTAGCCATAGAGCGGGCTGTGGCCGCGCTCGTCGTACGTCCCGCCGTCGGCGTCGATCTTCTCGCACGAGTCGCGGAGCACGTTCTTCACCTCGGTGGACGTGAGCTCCGGGTTCGCGCTCACAATGAGGGCGCAGATCCCGGCGACGGCCGCACAGGCGGCGGAAGTGAAGCCGAAGCGGGTGGTGTAGAACGCTTCGCCGTCGAGGAGGGAGCCGACCGGTGCGGTAGTGAGGTAGGTCATGCTCGCCCCGACCGGATCGCGTGGGTCGTTGCTGGGGAAGACGCACCAGAGGGCGTCGCCCCAGCCGCTGTAGGCGGGGTGCTTGCCGTGGCAGTTGCAAGCGCCGACGGCAACGACGCCGCGGTGGCTGGCGTAGCCGTTGAGGGCGAGGTCGTTGCCGTCGTTGCCGGCGGAGAAGATGATGACGCAACCCTTGCCGCCGCGCCCGCGCGTTAGGCAGTGGTCCAACGCGGTGTGCGTGCAGGCTGGGAGCTTGCCGCTCTCGGCGGAAGGGCAGCGCGGGGCCCAGGCGCAGCAGATGACGTCGGCGCCGTGGTCGGCGGCGAAGCGAAGGGCGTCGGCCTCCGTCTGGTCGGCGGTAGTGGTGCTGAGCGCCGGCACGGCGACGGGGAGGAGCCGAGCTTCAGGCGCGACGCCCACGACATTGGTGCCGCCCGCCAAGGCGAGGCCGGCGACCTTGACGCCATGCGGACGCCGAACCTGGCGCTCCTGCTGGCGTTCGGCGCGGAGCGCCGCAGCGCATGGCGCGAGCCGTCCTTCGAACTCCGGGTGATCTTCGACGTCGACGCCTTCATCGACAACGGCGATCACCGCGTTCGTCCCCCGGGTTATCCTCCATGCAGCGGAGAGGGCCGGGACCTGTTGGACTAGGGTTGTTGACACGGTCCCGGCTCTGACATGCGACACGCCAGCGGATCGAATGCGTCGTCCGCGTGTGCGCGGCTATTTCCGCTTCTTCGACTTTGCACCGGCTTTCCGCTTTGCCGACTTCGGGGACGTTTTCCGCTTTGCCGACTTCGGGGATGCTTTCCGCTGGGGCGACTTCGTGGTCGCCTTACGCTTCGCCGTCTTCGTGGCGGCCTTTGTGGCCGTCTTGGGTCGTGTCGTTGAAGCCAGGGAGGTTGTCAGCCCGAGGCTCTTTTCGCCGCGATCAGGTGGCGGGATGATGATACTTGTAATCCCGTGCAGGCACACCGGCGGGTTGTGCTGGTCAGTGAGCGGTTGCAGTGGCGCCAGGGAACCCACCGACTCGATGTACGGGAACGGTCGGCCAACGGTGTGATTCGGTCCACTCAGGAGCAGCTCAGTCTCGCTGTCAAAGCTGGCTTTATCGTAGGTGCGCGCGAACCCTCTCCAAGCCTGGAATTCCGCGCCTCCGAGCTCTGCGGCTCGATAACCGACTGTCTCGAACAGCCATTGATAGTCGAGGCCCCACGCGACCGGCCTATCGCGTCGAAACTCGTAGTTCGTGATGAGGATCTCCACCGTATCAGGCGGGACGCGGTGATTGGGACGGTTGGTTCCGCGCCGTCTGCCATTCAATCGCGGATCCTGCCGACTCCTCAGGCTTACTTCGTCGACGTCCTCGATTTCGACGATGACCTCGCTCGCCATGTGACCACGACTCGTCGAGCCCATGAACTTCAGGAGGACGTGCGAACCTGGTCGCTCGCCGCGATCGTCCGGGTTGCCGCTTAACGGATGCCCTTCTTCGTCCCAATCCGTCACCTTCTTTACGCGGACGATTCCTCGATCGACCGTTATCACGTTCTGAATGAGGTCCGTGTTCGGTTGGCCTCTGCCCGCGTTGCGGACCGCAGCGGTCCCGTTCGCAATGATGGTTCCGAGGTCCGGTACGTGGCGGTCGAAGCTTCGCGCCCGCTCCACGTTCTTCACGCCGTCCACGATGATGTCGAGGTCGACCCCCGGCGCGAGCAGCCTGGGACGGGGATCATGACCGCGGCCGGCGCCAGTCAGGATCTGGATCTCGGCGCTGTGATCGTGCTCATGCCGGCCGTGCCCCGGATGACGCGCTGCCGCATTCTGGCGTCCGCCCGTAAGCACGGGATCGTTGATCAAATAAGCGACAAGCCTCCTGCCCCCGGGAGGTTCTGTGTCGGGAAACTGGAACAGGATGAGGCCACGGAAAATGATTCGGACGGGCACGGCACACCTCCTTTCAGTGGCTATACGAGGTTATCGAAGCTGCTTCGCGAGACTCCGAATGCCATCAGCGCTATTCGAGTGTGCCGGTTGCGGTCGCGCCGAAGATCACGAACGCCGCCCAGGTGGAGAGACCTTGCCAGCCAGCTTTGTCGCGTTCAATCCACTCCAGTTGCGTGCGCCGGAGCGCCGTTGTCGGATCATCGCCGCGCACGAGACGGCGATGATAGTTGACGAAAAACTCCGCGGTGTCCTCATCCTCGACTGACCACAGACTCGCGACGACCGATGGAACTCCCGCAGCGAAGAGCGCGCGCGCCAGCGACGATGCGCCTTCGGTATCCGAGAGACGTCCGCTCGCCGTGTGGCATCCCGAGAGAATCGCCAGGCGGGTGTTCGGCAGCCGACTCTCGAACAACTCTTGCGCAGTGAGCATTCCTGACGCGTCGGTGCCGGGGTCAGGCGCCAACACGAGATGCGACAGTAACGGCGCGTCCGGTCGGACGACGCCGTGTCCAGCGAAGTGAACCACGCTCGAATTCGCGGCGCCGTGAAGTACTGCCCGTCTCGTTGCCGCGTGGCGCACGAGCAAGCGCGCCCCCGGGTAGAGAGCTGCCACGCGTTTCGCCTCGGCCTCTGCACCAGGAAGCGCGGGGAGCGACAACAACTGTGCGTCGAACGCAGGGTTCCCAACTGCCAGAACCGAAAGCGACCTCGACCCGCGTAACTGCTCGTACCGCGATACGGACTGCGCATACAACTGCAGACTCGGCGTAACTCCCGTCTCGAACTTCTCGACGACGAACCGCCGCGCAGTCGTGTCGAAAAGTGCGGCGAATGGTACGAAGTGCAGCCACTTGTCCGGCACGAAGATCAGTCGCGACCCGGGATCGACCCTGTCCTCGAACGGTGCGATCAGTTGTGCGTGCAGAGCTCCGGCGACGCTCCGTAGCCCAGAGTCGGGCGATCGCGCCGCGACCAACGTGGACAAGCGGTTCGCGAGTTGCTCGAGTTGACCGACACCCGGGCGCCGATACATGAAGACACCATCGGCACGAACGAGCCAGATCACCAGCTCGTCGTTCAGGACGGCGTAGCTGACGATGCTGGTCCCGCGGGGCAACCTGGACCGAAACAGACCGATCGGGGTCGGTGGTTTGGCGTTAGGCGACTTGTCGAGAACGCTCTCGAGAAGTGCACGACTCCGCATCCGCTCGAAGAAGTCCAGGGCGCCGACCGTGTCCCCCCGCTCCACGAGAAAGGCGAGGATTCGATCGATAACCGGACGGGCTTGATCGAGGAACCGCGCCCGATCCTCTGGACCAGTGAGGTCCGACCGTCGACGTTCGGTCTCCGTCATCGCCCGTTCGAACGCGGCTTGCGCCGAGTCCATTGCCCCGACAGCGGCGTACGCATTGGCGAAGACCAGTAAGGCACGATCCAGTTCGAAGCGGTATCGAGGATGCCGGTACGCGTCAATGACTCGCCGCAGCACTCGCAACGCCGAATCGGGGCGCTCGCCCAGCAGCACGATACCCTCGATGAGATCCGTCTCGGCAGCGTAAAACGCCTTGATCGAGTCGGGCTCGATGCTCGCGATATATGCCCGGGCCTTTCGCACGCTCTCGAGTGCCTGGTTCGATCGTCCCGCGCGGCCAAGTAGCTCGGCTTGTCGGCCAAGCGCGTAGATCATCTCCAGGGTGTCACGGCGAGACGAGGCCGTGAGGCTCGCCAGGCGAACGGATTCCTGTTGGAACAGTGAGGCCGCCTGCGGCGCTCTTCTCGCGCTCAGTCGTGCCGCCATGGCAAACGTGGGCACTCCCCCGTCGGTACTCGCCTCCGCGTACCGCTCGGACAAACGGAGTGCGGTGTAAAGATGTCCCCACGCGACTTCATTCAATCCGAGGATGGCCAGGTTGGTCGCAAGGGCAGCGCGGGGCCGAAGCTCCAGGCCGGCGTCGCCACTTCCGCTAGCTTCGCGCATCGCAGTCAGGTACGCCGCATTGGCGGCGTGAAAGTTCGCCTGGGCGCCCTCTATGACACCCTCACTCCGCGCGGCCAAGGCGCGAACCAGTCGATAGCCGGTTGGTGCTGTCGTTCGGACGCGCCGCAGCGTCGTGAGCGCCTCGCCGAAGGAGCGCTCCAGGTAGGCGACAACAGCGAGACCGTATGTTGCGAGGTACCTGGCAGGGCTCTCCGCGGTGGCCAGCGCGCGCTCAGCCTCGATGAGCCAAGGGGCGGCCGAGTCGGGGCGGAACTGCTTCAGGTACGCGTCGCCATTCGCGTGGGCGACGAGCCCTCGTGCCGTTGCATCGAGACGAATGTGATCTCGCGCCTCTGAAGCGCGAATGAGGCCAGCAACGACGTCAAGCCAAAGCGAGTCGGCGGTCGCCGCGGCCAATGCCCGCGCGAGAGCCAATGAGCGCGACAACAGTGTATCGGCACCGGTCGTACCGGCTCGGTGTGCACGCGCCCAATCGACCGCCGTGAGGCGTACTTCCTCTCGTACCCGTGCGGGGAACTGTCGAGCAATAGTGCCGCTGATGCTGTCGTCACTCGAGCTCACCGCCGCGTGTAAGGCGTGTTTCGCCGATGGCCAATCAGGTCGAGCGACCCGGAGAGACCGGTGACGCTGACGCGCCTCGTCCGCCCAAGGTGACCGGTCGTCAACCTCCAGGTATGAAGACCACGCCGCGATCGCAGCCGTCCGAAGGTGTAGCCATTCCAGAGCGACCGCTCGGTTGAAGCGCGCCTCGGGCAACGCCGGGTCCAGCGCCACGGCACTGTCCGCAGCCGTGTGCGCCGCGAGGATGGACTGCGGGTCCTGCCTCCACTCTGCACGCGCGAGCAAGGCCGCAGCTAGATCACTCTGCAAGCGGGCGTTCTTCGGCTCTACGTCCGTCGCAGCTCGTAACTCCTCGATCGCCGTATCGGTGTTGCCCCACACGACATGCCACAATCCGACCGCGTGCCGGTGACTGGCGTCGTTCGCGCTCGAGACCGTAGATCGACGCGTCTCGTTCGCGACCTTCACCAGCTCGTTTCTTTCGCGCCACTGCGAGGGGTTCGTGCGCTCGCAGAGGAGCCCGGAGATCAGTGAGTCGTTAGGCGTGACGGTGTCGCAGGGTGCGTACGCAAACCCACCCGTGAGCCTCGCGCGCGTCACCCGGTGCGCCCCGACCGCCGCCGCGAGGCGCCTATTCGGCGATGACTCGGCATGACGTACCCGGAACACGAAGATCGCCGACGCAATGATCGCCGCGACCGTGACACCGATCAGCAGCGTCACGCCCCCTCGGCCAGCCCGCCCTCCCCTCACGTGCGCCTGCTTCTTCGCATGGGGCCCCGTCCATGCGTGACTACAGCAGCCCTCAGCTACCCGCCGTAACGCCGAATCAGCGTGTCGAAGTGCTGCCGTATCGTTTCGAACTCCGCTCCGGTCACCCCTTGCGTGGAAACTCGCGCAATCTGAAGAAGCAGCTCTGCGTCGCCTGCCGATAGGTCACCGCTCTCGGCCGCCGATTCGAGGAAGCGAGCCGTCCGCCGGTCCGCGAAGAACTCCGCGGAACGCGCGCGGGCCGCCAGCTCGCCCGTCCCCACCCAGCGGCCGAAATCGAACCAGAAGGACTGGAGCAGCTCATCCAACCCCTCTTCCGCGCGCGAGGCATCCGCAACCAGCTGGTCCGCCGCGTCGCCACGCGCCAGCCCCGATCGCAACGTCACATAGTCGGCCTTCACCGCATCCGACAACTCGACGGCATCCAGCGACTCCAGTATCTCCCTCGCCAAGCGGTCCGCCCGCAACGTGTCGCGTTGCGTCAGCGCCAGATGCAGGTCCACCGCGCGCACACCGAGTCGGAACGCGATCGTCGAATCGACCAACCGCCCACTGCCGCCCCGAGTCACCGACCAGCCTCGTTCATCCGGCGCGTTCGGCAGAACGGTCCGTGCGGCAGAGGGGCCGATCAACGGGCGAACCAACTCCGCCGACGTTGCATCGATCACCGCCCGCTTCTGACGCGCCTGCACCAGCGGAAAGACCGCGATGAGGACCACGGCCGCGGCCGCAACCGAACCGATCGTTCGCCACGGCAACCCTGTCCGCCGACCTCGCGCGGCGAAGATCGGTACTACCTCGCCGTCGCTCAGATCAGTGCGCGCCCGCATCGCATCCGCGTAGACCTCGAACGCCGCCTCGGACTCCGCCAGCATGCGAACCGCACGCCGCCGCTCGTCACCGGACAGTCGCCCGTCAATGAACGCGGATATGAGCTCGAGATCGACTTCTTCCGATGCTGCCATTCGTCCTCGTCGTGGTTCGTTCCGGCCGCGGGAGCGGCCGGCGCGGGCGAGCGCCCTGCCCACTAAAGGTGGACGGACGCGGTCGGTGTTTTCTTCACATCGGCAGGCCGTTGAGCCACTCCACCGACTCCGACCGTATCCCCTGATTCGCCAGATCGTGGGCAAGCGACTCGAGAATCCGCCGGAGCCGGGCGTACAGCGGCTTCTGTTCGACTCCAAGCGCTCGCGCGACTTCCGCGATGGTGAACCCCTCGAAGAAGCGCATCCCGACGATCAGCCGATCCTCCGGGTCGAGACGCGCCACCGCGCGCTGGAGGGCATCCGTTGCCGCTCGCACGTGCGCGGTACGCTCCTCATAGAGAACACTTCCATCCGCCCGGTCATCGGCAGGAAGGTCATCACCGCGCACTTCCTCCATGACACGACGCGCGGGACGACGCGGCAGCTCGGCCATGATCTTCCGCAGCTCGTCGCGGCTCACGCGCAGTCGCCCGTTCTGCTCGATGGTCGCGCACGCTTCCTCGAACGTACGTCCATCGCGATAGACCGCCGTCTCGAGCATCACAGCCGCCGCGCCACGGCGCCTCGCTTCAGCCGATGGGCGCCACTTCCCCCACTGCTTGATGCGATAGTCGCGGTACAGGTTGCTGATCACCACCGTCAGGAACGTCGTCAGGCTGCTGGTGTGGCGAAATTTTCGCAGCACCGCGTAGTCGTCCTGCAGCAGCTTGAGCCGCACCTCCGACGCGAAATCCTCCGCGTCCGCACCGCGAACGCCGTTGCGACGGCAGACCGATTCCGCGATACGGTTGATGACGTCGAGGTGATCGACGTAGAGAGCGTGAGGATCCATGGGGGTCGTGTCAGAACCGCCGCCACAAACATGCGGTTCTATCGGCCGCCCCGCACGTACGCCGCCCGCCTCGCGATTCGTTTCACGAGTCGTCTTGCGCTCTATCGCGCCAGCGACGGTACCTCGGCTATTGACCATACCCGAAGCCGGAGTCATATTCGGTAACCAATTGGTTACCGGATAGCTCATGTCGCGAGCTCGCGCCAGTGCCGATGTCTTTCACGCAGTCGCCGACCCGACCCGCCGCGCGATCCTCGATCGCCTGCGCGGCAGTGGGGTCGCCGTCGCCGAGCTCGCGGCCGGATTCGACATGACACGGCCCGCCGTCTCGAAGCATCTGCGCGTCCTCCGCGAAGCGCACCTCGTACACGAGGAACGCGACGGGCGGCAGCGTGTCTACCGACTCAACCCTGGACCACTGCGTGACGTGTCTCAGTGGGTCGAGTCGTACCGGACCTTCTGGGCCACGAACCTGCTGAGCCTCAAACGCCACCTCGAGAGTGGCAAGGAAACCCCTCAATGAAGTCAGTGTCGCAAGCCGCATGGCCGGCCCCCTTCGCCGACGACCACGGCCCGCCACTCGGCCTCGCGATCATCTCGGCGCCTAACGCCGGGGAGGCGAAGCGGATCGCCGCCGCCGATCCCGCGATCGTCGCGGGGCACATGGCGGTCGAGGTGCGCGCCGCCATGCTGCCATCGCTGGCGTCGCTCGTGGTGAATTACTGACCGGACAACATCGGAGACGACGCGATGCGCGCGCTGGCCAACGTCGACGAAGGGATCGTTAAAGCGGAGATCGAGATCGCGGCGCCACCCGAGCGCGTCTTCCGCTCGCTGACCGATCCCACCGAGCTCGGAATGTGGTGGGGCGACGACGTCATGTACCGAACGTACGACTGGCAGGTAGACCTTCGCGTCGGCGGCGCCTGGAGCACGCGGGCGCGTGGTGCCGACGGAACCGAGACGACCGTGGGCGGCGAGTACCTCGATGTGGACCCACCGCGGTTACTCGTCTTCACCTGGCGCCCGAGCTGGGACGGTTTCGTCGAGACCACCGTGCGCTGCGAGCTCACGCCCACCGCCAGCGGGACCCGCGTGAAAGTCACGCACACCGGATTCACCGACCGCGCCACCGCGGCCGAAGGGACTGGCGAAGGGTGGAAGCGCGTTCTGGAATGGGTCGCCGAGCACCTCGAGGCTCGTCGGAGCGCGGCGTAGTAGTGCTTCGGATCAGCCGGTCGGGAAGAAGTCGAGATACCACGACGGGTTCTGCCACACACCGCCGCGTCGCTCGAACACCTCGACCGCGTTCCCGGCCGAGGTGTTTCGCTGGCCACCGTGCTCGGTCGTGAAGCGAAAGGTCGTGTAGATGACCACGACGTCGCCAAAGACCTGCATCTCCGTTCGCGGGAACTCGATCGACACCAGGCGGCCACCCGACTTCACGAACGCCCGGCTCTCGGCAAATGTCTGCTCACGGGTGCGCCAGACCGAATCCGCCCCGACCGCGAGAAACCCGTCGGCGGGCAGCAGGCGTTCGAGCTGAACGCTGTCGTAGGCGAACCACGCTCGCCACACCTGCTCGCGCGTCTCGAGTAGCTCGGCGCGCGCGCTGGCGTCGAGCGTCCGCAGCGTCGCGGGGCTTGACGGTTGGCGTGGCACCATCGCCTGAGCCTCGCCGAGCTGGGGAACAGTGGCCGCGAGTATCGCGGAGATCAGCACCGCGGGCGCTCCCGCATGGGAAAGAAGGGATGATGGCCACATGGGATCTCGACTCCTCTTCGGTAGCCCGGCGGGATCGCGCGATCGCGGCATCGCGACCCGACACGAAGGTCGGCTCGGAGAGGGGTTCGGACAATCAGTATTCCGTCGGCGGCAGAAGCAGTTAGGCGACGGTCGCGGCGTGGCGGCAAGCGGCTGGCGAACGGCACGAAAGGACGCGTTCGCCATAGGCCGAGAGCAGGTAGCGCGGCGCGCCGACGGGCGGTGCTATTGGACGCCGAACCGCCAACGGCTAGCTTGTTTCGGTTGGTAGCCCAGTCGTGCACTCCTGCGCGAACCGGACTCGCGATAGGAGTGTTGTTGTGCATCTCGAGCAAAGCCACCGCGCGGGCAACATGACCGAGGCGAGTCGGGACGCGGAACTCTATACCCTGCTCGTCGAGAGCGTCTCGGATTACGCGATTTTCGCGCTCGACCCCGCGGGCCGCGTGCTGAGCTGGAACCGCGGGGCGGAACGACTCAAGGGGTACACCGCCAGCGAGATTGTCGGCCGGTCGCTCACGACGTTTTATCCGCCCGAGGCAGTGGCATCCGGCTTCCCCCAGTACGAGCTGACCGTCGCCGGGCGCGAGGGAAGGTTCGAAGACGAAGGGTGGCGGGTACGCAAGGACGGTTCGCGTTTCTGGGCCAACGTGATCATTACCGCGCTCCGCAATGGCGAAGGAACGCTCGTCGGATTCGCGAAGGTCACTCGCGATCTGACCGCACGGCGCCAGGCAGAAGAGGCAGCGCGTCGATTGGCCGCCGAGCAAGCCGCGCACGCCGAAGCCGCGAGACGGAGCCAGGAGCTCGCGCAGCTCAACGAGCAGCTGCAGGAGCAGGCGGTCGAGTTGGAGGCGCAAGCCGAAGAGATGCAGGCGCTCGTGGAGGAGCAGGAAGAAACCAACGAGCAGCTGCAGGAAGCACTGGCGAAAGCCGATGTCGCACGCGAGGCAGCGGAGCGCTCGGCACTCGCTGCAACCGAGGCCTATCGCGAGCTCGACCAGTTCGCGTACATCGCCTCCCACGACCTCAAGGCGCCATTGCGAGGAATCGCCAACCTCGCCCAATGGATCCAGGACGACGTGGGCGACCGTCTCGGTGCCGAGTCCGAAGAGCACATCCGGCTGCTGCAGGGTCGCGTGCATCGAATGGAAGCGCTCATTGACGGCATCCTCGCCTACTCGCGCGCCGGCCGCGCGCTCGGGAAACCGGAACGAGTGGACACCGGGGCACTACTCCGCGACGCGATCGAGCTGGTCGCGGCGCCCGAAGGCGTGACTATCGAGGTCCCGGCCGACGCGCCGACGATCGAGGCGGAGCGGGTGCCGCTGCAGCAGGTGTTCCTGAACCTCATTGGCAATGCCGTGAAGCACAGCCGTGCCGCGCGCCCGGATGTGTCGGTTCGGGTAGACTGGCGCGACCGCGGTGACGCCGTCGAGTTCTTGGTGAGAGACAACGGCCCCGGCATCGCGCCGGAGTATCACGACCGCATCTGGGAGATCTTCCAGACGCTCGAAGCACGCGACAAAGTCGAAGGCACCGGGATTGGACTCTCGCTAGTCAGGAAGATCGTCGAGACGCGGGGCGGCCGCACGTGGGTCGAGTCATCACCGCCCGGCGGCGCGGTGTTCGGGTTTTCCTGGTCGAAGACTCCACAACAGGATGCGCTGCGATGAGCACCGACTTGCTCAACATCCTCCTCGTGGAGGATGATGAAGTAGACGTGATGAACGTGAAGCGCGCGTTCCAGAAGCACCACATCATGAACCCGCTCTTCGTGGCTCACAACGGGCTCGAGGCGCTCCAGATGCTGCGGACTGGCGCGGTGCCCGGGGAACGGCGCATCGTTCTCCTCGATCTCAATATGCCGCGGATGAACGGCATCGAGTTCCTCAGAGCCCTTCGCGCCGATGCGGAGCTGAAGTCGACCAGCGTCGTGGTGCTGACGACATCCAACAACGACCGCGACAAGATCGAGGCGTACAACCTCAACGTAGCTGGCTACCTGGTGAAGCCGGTCACGTTCTCCGAGTTCGCGGAGCTGATGATCACGCTCAACAAGTACTGGTCGCTGGTCGAGATGCCGTGAATCCGAACCACACGCTTGCCGATGGATCAGCCATGACGGGCGGCGTCAGCGAACCCGGCGAACGCGCTGAAAACGCCACGCTGCGGATTCTCCTGCTCGATGACGACGAGTTCGATCGTCGCGCGGTCCGCCGGGCGTTGCTGCAATCCGGCGTCGCCGCGACGGTAGAAGAGGCGGCGTCCGCATCCGATCTGCTCGATCGGCTCGACCCGGCGGCGTTCGACTGCGTCCTGCTCGACTATTATCTCCCCGGCGTCGACTCCATTGCCCTGCTCCGGGACGTGCAGCGCGCCGCCCCGGACATGCCGATGGTGATGTTGACGGGCCGCGGCGACGAGGAGGTGGCGGTCGAGCTGATGAAGGCTGGCGCGGCCGACTATCTCCCGAAGGCGTCGCTGACGCCCGAGCGGCTTGCCTCGAGCCTCCGCCATGCGCTGGAGATATCGCGGACCGCGTCAGCACGTCGCCGCGCCGAACACGAGCTCCGCACGCAGGAGGCGTATTTTCGCACGCTCGCGAACGCGATCCCGCAGCTGGCGTGGATCGCCGACAGCGAGGGCCGCCGCTCGTGGTACAACGACCGCTGGTACGCGTTCTCGGGGTTGACGTTCGACGACGTACGTGACTTCGGCTGGCACCGCATCCACCATCCGGACCACCTTGCGCGCGTACGCGACGGGCAGCGCACTGCGTTCCAGCGCGGTGAGGTGTGGGAGGACACGTACCCCCTGCGACGACACGACGGCGTGTATCGCTGGTTCCTCGCACGCGCCGTTCCCATTCGGGACGAGAGCGGCGGGATCGTCCGCTGGCTTGGTACCAACACGGACATCACCGAGTGGAAGGAGGCCGAAGTCGAGCGCGAGCGGCTGCTCGCACTGGAGCACGCGTCACGCACAAGCGCCGAGCGGGCAACCCGACTGCGCGACGAGATCCTCGCCGTCGTCGCGCACGACCTCCGTGACCCCGTGCACGCCATCGCGATGGCCGCATCGAACATGCTCGAGCTGCCGTTGCCGCAGGACCAGCGCGTCAAGCAGCTCGCGGTGATGCGACGCGCGGCGCGGCGTATGGACCGCCTGATCGGCGACCTGCTCGACGTGAGTCGTATGGATTCGGGGAACTTCGCGATCAAGCCAGCAGCAGTCGAGATTCCGTCGTTGCTCGACGAGGCGGTGGATGCTTTCGAGCTGCAGGCGGCTCCTGGCAGCGTGGCGCTCGCTGCCGAGTGTTCACCCGACCTTCCGTCCGTGGCAGGCGATCGAGACCGGCTCGCCCAGGTGCTGTCGAACCTGCTCAGCAACGCGATCAAGTTCACGCCCGCCGGCGGGCGCGTTCGACTTCGCGCGGCTCACCGCGACGACATGGTGCAGGTGTCGGTCGAGGACTCTGGCGCCGGAATCCCGGCCGACAAGCTGCCGTACGTCTTCGACCGGTTCTGGCAGGCGGAGCACGCAGCGCGGTCGGGGGCCGGGCTCGGGCTCGCGATCGCGAAGGGAATCGTCGACGCACACGGCGGCACCATCTGGGCGGAGAGCACGGTGGGGCGTGGGACGACGGTTCACTTCACCATCCCGACCATGTCGGGCCGAGGGTAGCGGCGCCTCCGGGAGGCGCGCTACGTTCCGCGCTCCCGAGCCTGCCGAGGCGACACCTGCCTACTGTTCTGAAGCTCGACATGATCCAGACCGTGGCACTCGCCGCGGTCGTTCTCTTCGTCGGGTATGGCATCCGGCGTCGAGTGGCGGTGCTCGATCGCTTCAACATCCCTGCTCCGGTCGTGGGCGGATTCCTGTTCGCCGCGGCTGCACTCGCGTTGCGGCAGACCGGTGTGCTCGCGTTCGAGCTCGACACGACGCTGCAAGCGCCACTCATGGTCGCGTTCTTCACGAGCATCGGGCTCGGCGCGAGCCTGGGGCTACTTCGCGTGGGTGGTCCGCAGGTGCTGCTGTTTTGGGGAATCGCGAGTGTACTGGCGGCCCTCCAGAACGGCATTGGCGTCGCGCTCGCGAAGCTGATGGGGGTGGACCCGCTCCTCGGCCTGATCACCGGCTCGATCACCATGACCGGCGGCCACGGCACCGGCGCCGCGTTCGGCAGGCTGATCGAGGATCAGTATGCATTTCCAGGAGCGCTCACGCTGGCGCTGGCCGCTGCCACGTTCGGCCTCGTGAGCGGGGGCCTCATCGGTGGCCCGGTGGGCACACGTCTCATCCAGCGGTATCGTCTCGAGCCGAAGCCGGTCGCGACGCCGGCGGCGCCACCGCCAGGCCTGGAGCGCGCCTCGCTCGATGAAGAGATCGACGTCGTGCCGACGGGGGAGGCGCCGACGTCGTATACGCTGCTCAAGGTCCTGACCGTCATCCTCGTGGCGATGTGGGCGGGCGGGCTGCTCAGCGCCTGGCTCGGGCAGTACGTCACGCTGCCGGGCTACATCGGCGCGATGCTGTGCGCCGCCGTGCTGCGCAACCTCGCGGATGCCACGAAGCTCGTTCGCATCGAGGCCCGCACGGTGGATGATCTCGGGACGATCGCGCTGTCGCTCTTCCTCGCGATGGCGCTCATGTCGCTCCGGCTGTGGGAGCTGCTCGACCTGGCACTGCCGATGCTCGCGATTCTCACCGTACAGGTGACCGTGATGGCGGCGTTCGCGTATTTCGTCACCTTCCGGCTCATGGGCCGAGATTACGATGCCGCCGTCATGGCGGGCGGCCACTGCGGCTTCGGACTCGGCGCGACCCCGAACGCGGTCGCGAACATGACCTCGCTCGTGGAGCGGTTCGGGGCGGCGCCGCGGGCGTTCCTCGTGTTGCCGATGGTTGGCGCGTTCTTCATCGATTTCACGAACGCGCTGATCATCACGGCGTACCTCAACGTCGTGCGCTGAGCCGTATTCTGAACGGACCCCTGGTCGAGGTGCGCCAGGGGTCCGTTGGATGGTCGGTCACGGGACCACGTTCGGGCCTTTCGGTGGGTGATTCTTGAAATCGCCCGCCTTCACGATCGTGATCTTCGACTGGTCGATGTACTTTCGCATCGCCGAGTTGACGTCGTTAGGCGTGAGGTCGGCGACCCATTGCTCGAACTGCGTGTTGTACGCCATCGTGCGGCCCGTGACGGCCTGCTGCGAGAACAGGCTCACGAGGAAGCCGTCGGACGATCGGTTCTGCAACTGCTGCTGCAACCAGCCCTGCTTCGCCTTCTCCAGCTCTTCGGCGGTGAAGCCGTCCTTGAGCACGCGATCCAGCTCCTCACGGAACGCCGTTTCCAGACGGCTCACGTTCTCGGGGTTGTAGATCGCGTTCGCGGTGAACGTGCCGACGCTGTCGAGCGATTGGGCACCGAGCCCCGACCCGACGCCGTAGCTCAAGCCGTCCTTCTGGCGGATGCGCGTGGCGAGCCGCGAGTTCAGGAAGCCGCCGCCCAGCATGTAGTTGCCGAGCGTGAGGGCGGCGAAGTCCTTGCTGTCGTCGCGGACTTTCAGGTTCATCCCCGCGACGAACAGCGCGTTCGGCTTGTCGGGCGTCTCGAGCTTTTCATTCGTGGCCGGTGCGTCGTGGTACTTGCGCACGAGGCGGGCAAACGGCTTCGGGCTCCGCCACGAGCCGAACAGCTCACGCGTGACGGCGAGCACCGAATCGCGCGGGAAGTCGCCCGCGACGGCGACGTCGCCGTGTGATGCGCCGACGAGGTCGGTGTAGACCTTCTTCACGTCCTCGACGGTGAGCGCCTGCATGTCGGCGATCTGCTCCTCGATCGTCTGAACGTAGAGTGGGTGACCCTTCGGGTACGGCGAGAGCGCACGCTGGTACGCGGTGAATGCCTGCGAGCCGGGATCGGACTTCTGCTGATCGAGGCCCGCGAGCTGCTGGCGCTGCAGGATCTCGAACTCCTTCGGGTCGAACGCCGGCTCTTTCATCACTTCGGCGACGAGGCGCAGCGTGGGGATGAGGTTCGCGCGCGTGGTGGTGATTCGCGCGCTGAGGTTGTTCCCGGCACCGGTGAAGAACACCTGCGCCTTGAGCCGGCTGAACTCGTCGCGGATCTGCTGGCGGGTCTTCGTCTTCGTCCCCTTGTCGAGCATGGCGTTCATGAGCCGGGCGGCCGTGATCGTAGCGCCGCCGAGCGTGGCCTCGGTCCCGAAGCGCAGCGAGACGAGCGCCGTCACGGCGTCGCCGCGGTTCTCCTTGGAGAGCAGCGCGACTTTCATCCCGTTAGGCAGCGCCGTCCGCATGAGGCGCGACTCGACGTTGGACGGCGACGGGTCGAACACCTCGCCGGCCACCATCGCCGGGTTCCCCTTGTAGTCCTTGACGAGCGCCGTCAACTCGGCGTCCGTCAACGTCGCGACCGTAGAGCGATCGGGACTCTCGGTCGGGATGAAGCTGCCGACCGTGCGATTCGCGGGCTTGAGGTATGCGGCGGCGACGCGCTGCAGGTCGGCGGGCGTCACCTTGTCGATGCGGTCACGGTGAATGAACATGAGACGCCAGTCACCAGCCGATGCCCACTCGGAGATCTGGAGCGCGATCAGCTGCGAGTTCGTGTAGGCGAGCTCGATGTTGCGCAGCAGGTCGTTCTTTGCGCGGGTCACCTCCTCGGTCGTCGGTGGGCTCGTCGCCGCGGCCTCGATGGTCTGGATCAGCGTCGTCCTCGCGTCGTCGAGCGCCTGATCCTTCCTGAGCGTCGCCTGGGCGATGATCAACCCCGGTTCGCGGAACTGTCCGGCGAACGCCCCGGCGAACGACGCCTTTTTCGCCTCGACGAGCGCCTTGTAGAGCCGTCCCGTGGGGTTGGTGCCGAGCGCGTGGGCGAGCACGGCGACGGCGGGGAAGTCGGGGTGCGACACGGCCGGCACGTGGTACGCCGCCATCACCATCTGCACATCGCCAACGCGCCGGAGCGTCACCTCGCGCTCACCGTCCTGGACCGGCTCGCTCGTGTACGTCGGGAAGATCATGTTGCCGCGGTCAAGCGATCGCACCGGCTTGGGGATCGCGCCGAACTTGTCGGCAATGATCTTGAGCGTCTTCGGTTCGTCGAACTTCCCTGCGACGACGAGGATGGCGTTGTCGGGCTGATAGTACTTGCGGTAGAACGCCTGCAGCCGCTCGATCGGCACGTTCTCGATGTCGCTGCGCGCACCGATGGTGCTCTTTCCATAGTTGTGCCACAGGAAAGCAGTGCTCATCACGCGCTGGTTGAGCACGTTGCCGGGAAAATTCTCCCCAGACTCGAACTCGTTGCGAACGACGGAGAATTCGCTCTCGAGGTCCTTCTTCGCGATGAAGCTGTTCACCATGCGGTCCGCCTCGAGGTCGAGCGCCCACTCGATGTTCTCCTCGGTCGCGGGCACCGTCTCGAAGTAGTTCGTCCGATCATACCACGTGGTCCCGTTAGGCCTGGAGCCGTGTTCGGTAAGCTCCTGCGGGATGTTCGGGTGCTTCGGCGTCCCCTTGAAGACGAGATGCTCGAGCAGATGCGCCATCCCGGTCTCGCCGTAACTCTCGTGACGCGAGCCCACGAGGTACGTGATGTTGATCGTCGCCGTCGGCTTGCTCGCGTCGGGGAAGAGGAGCACGCGCAAGCCGTTGTCGAGGTTGTACTCGGTGATCCCCTCGACGGTCGCGCCCTTCTGGACGCCGGCAGGCAGCTGCGCCGATGCGATGGCCGCGGTGAAGGTGAGTGGGAGGGAGAGGGCGAGCATGCGTCGCGTGTGCTGCCGGGCGCGGCGCGGGGGCGAGGAGGGTGGCTGCATGTGCGCCTCGATGGTCAGAGGAAGCGGGTCCCGGGGACGGGAATCGCGCCAAAGAGCATAGGATGGACACGTAGCGGCCGCTATGGCGTTGCCTGGGGCACGGGACGAACCGGCCGCGGAAGCCGGTGCGTGCCTTGCACCTTCGGGGCGCATGACTGGGGTGTACCGTATCGGGCGTGCCGCGTGGGCCCTGCCGAAGGCGCACCTCGCCGAGTTTCCGGCGGAGGGCACCCACCTGCAGCGGTACGCCGCGCGGTTCTCCGCCGTGGAGATCAACTCCAGCTTCTACCGGCCGCATCGGCCGGCGACGTACGCGCGATGGGCGGCGAGCGTGCCGGCCGATTTCCGGTTCTCTGTGAAGGTGCCGAAGACGATCACCCACCAGCACCGGCTCACGGGGGTCGATTCGTTGCTCGATGCCTTTCTCCGCGAGGTAACCGAGCTCGGTGAAAAGCTCGGGTGCCTGCTCGTGCAGCTTCCGCCGAGTCTCGAGTGGGTCGAGCCGACGTCGGACGCGTTTCTGTCATCGCTCCGGGCCCGATTCGGCCGTCCCGTTGTCATCGAGCCGCGCCATCCGACCTGGTTCACGGATGAGGTGACCGAGCGTCTCTGCGCACACCAAGTAGGTCGTGTGGCGGCCGACCCGGTGCGTATACCCGAGGCTGCGGAGCCGGCGGGCTGGCTGGAGATCGTTTACTACCGGCTCCATGGCTCGCCGCGGATCTACTACTCGAACTACGACGAAGCGTACCTCGACCGGCTCGCCGAGCGCCTGCGCGCCGAGGCCACTCGAGCGCGCGAGGTCTGGTGCGTCTTCGACAACACCGCCCGCGACCACGCGACGCCGAATGCACTCGGCTTGATCGACCGCCTCCTTGGGGGTCAGACTCCTAACTCATCGTTGGAACGCAGCGCGCAAGCGTTCGGTCGCGCATAGCGGCACCTGCGTGGCGGTCCAGGCGCGACGCATTGCGGCGAGTACCGAGCCCAACCGATTGGTACTACACCACATCGGATCACATCGCGCACTCCCGTCCGGAGTAGCGCTCGGTTATACTCCGCGCCCCTAATCAAATGTTTGTCACGACCCTACCCGGAGGAAGCAGTTGAAACGGACAAGACTGATCGGACTTGCAGGTGTTCTGGGGTTCGCCGCCGCGTGTGATCCGGTGACGAGCGCGCCGACCGCGCCCGCCACGGCCGTACCAGCGGCCTCGTTCGCGAAGATCGGTGCGAGTTGCGCCGTCGATGTGGGCCCGACCGAGTATCCGCTCATTGCGCTTCACGAGCTCGAGCGATGGCTTGGAGACGCGATCGCTGCGACCGGCTCGAGCGTGAACTGCGGTGAGGTGCGGTCACTCGACGCGAAGATGGAAGCCCTAGCGAAAGCGCTCGATCGGACGCCACCCAACTTCGACGCGGGCTGCGGCGTGTCGGGCGCGGTGGCGAATCAGGTCGCTGCGCTCGTCGAGGCCGGGCGGCTCGAGACACCGACGTTCCCGCCGCCGTTCCCTGGCGGTCCCACGGACGTCCTCTCGGCGGCGCGCGAGCTGAACGCGCGCTGGTGTGCGGCTGCACGCGGCGAGCTCGTAGGCCCGCGCTCCTAGCGCCTCCGCGCCGCGCAGGCATCTTCGCGCGCGATGAAGATCACAGCCATTCGCGCGCACCAGATCGACCTCCCCCTGCACGAAGGGAGCTACAAGTGGTCGGGCGGCAACGCCGTGTCCGTGTTCGACTCGACCGTCGTTGCCGTCCAAACCGACGCAGGGCTTACCGGGTGGGGAGAAATCTGCCCGTTAGGCCCTGCGTACCTTCCGGCCTACGCCTCGGGCGCTCGCGCCGGCATCGCCGAGGTCGCGCCACACCTCCTCGGATCGGATCCGCTGGCGTTAGGCACGCTCAACGAGCGCATGGACGCGGCCATGCGCGGACATCCGTACGTGAAGTCGGCGATCGACATGGCCTGCTGGGACATCCTCGGGCAGGCGGCCGGGCTCCCCGTGGCCACGCTCATGGGCGGACACGTGGGCGACGACTTCGCGCTCTATCGCGCCATCTCGCAGGAGTCGCCCGACGAGATGGCCGCGCGCATTGCGCAGTACCGGGCCGAGGGCTACCGGAAGTTCCAGTTGAAGGTCGGTGGCGATCCGGACACGGACATCGACCGCATCCACGCCGCGGCGGCCGTCCTCGAGCGAGGCGATGTCCTCATCGCCGACGCGAACACCGGCTGGACGCAGCACGCCGCCCTCCGGGTCGCCGACGCCGTTCGCGACGTCGACGTCTACATCGAGCAGCCGTGCGCGACGTACGGCGAGTGTTTAACCGTCCGGCGCCACACGCACCGCCCGTTCATCCTCGACGAGGTCATCGATGGCATCGACATGGTGGTTCGCGGCGTCGCCGACCATGCGATGGACGTCATCAACCTCAAGATCTCCAAGGTCGGCGGGTTGACGAAGGCGCGGCAGATCCGCGATCTGTGCGTGTCACTCGGGATCGCGATGACGATCGAGGATACGTGGGGCGGCGACATCATCACCGCGGCCATCGCCCACCTGGCGCACAGTACGCCGAGTCGACTCCTGTTCTCCTCGACGGACTTCAACTCGTACGTGACGGTGTCGTTCGCCGAGGGCGCTCCGCACCGAGCCGGTGGACGCCTTGCGGCATCCCGCGAACCCGGGCTCGGCGTCCGCCCGGATCTCGCGGTGCTCGGCGACCCGGCGATCGAGGTCGGCTGAAACTACTGCTCGCCTAACGGAGTGATCTTCACGCCGCCGTTCGGCGCGTCGAGAATGAGGATCGTTTTGATCCACAGCTCGTCCACGCGAATCGGCCCGCTCTCTGCCAGGACCTGGTCCGTGCCCTTCGCCGTGACGCGAATGACCCAGTTTCCCGGCGTGCTCTCGATGAACGGCGACGAGGACTGGAACGGGAACGGGTCCATGAACTTCACGAACTGCTGGAAGTCCGGCTGCGTGCGATAGACGTCGATCGGCGGCGCGTTGGCCGCGAGGTGCGACACGCGGAGCTTCCCCTTCCCCGGCACCGGCGTGGCGCCCGTGTCGCCGAGGGCGATGGGCGTCATGGCGGTCGGCGTACCGATGACGACGACGCGCGTCGTGTCGCCCTCGCGCAGCGTGACGGTGGCCCCACCCGGCGTTGCGGCCGTGCCGGCGGCGACGACCTTCACCTGGTGGACGCCTAACGAAAGCGGGATGGGCGCGGACGGGACGCCGTGCGGCACGTTCGTGAGGCGGGTCTGGCCGTCGACGACGACATCCACGGCCGCGAGGGCGACAACTCCGGGGACTACCTGCAGGCGTCCGTCCGTGTTGCCGCTGCCGGGGCCGGATGTATCGCTGGAGCAGGCGGCCATCGCGACGAGTGCGGGTAGCAGCGAGAACGATCGAGCGGTCATGCGGGGACTCCCTGTTTGGGGGTGACTTGGCTGTTCCTTGAAACCCCCACTGGCCCTGAGACGTCACGGGCTGGGACGAATCGGCATCAGCCGAGGCGCGGCGCCTGGCTATGGTCGCGACCCATGACCGCCTTACGTGAGTCATCGGGCACAAGATGCCGTACCGCGGCACCCTTCCCGAGACCGCGGTGCGGCCGCTCAGCTACACGAAGGCCGGCCCGTCCCCTGCGAGAGTCGGCGGCGGAACCAGGTCGGACACCGGGTCCAGTTCATCAACGCCACACCAGTTGAGCAGGCCGGCAAGGTCGACCGCATGCTCCATTGTGTCGACCATGATCTGAGCCATGCCGT
>DAINRQ010000014.1:0-25075 GCA_036741775.1 Gemmatimonadaceae bacterium
ACATCCGCCGACAGACGGACGTCGATGCGCGCGCGCCGTTCGATCCGTATCACTATCGGATCATCTACCAGACGTTCTACGGGATGCACGACGTGCTTGCGCCGCTGCGACTCGACCTGCGCACCGCCGTGCTTCCCTTCCAGTACGATCGATTGGCGACCGCCGATCGCGTACTGGTCGAGGCATGTCCGGCGTCCACGCTCAAGCGGCTCGGGCTTCCACACCAGAATTACAAGCAGCCGGCCGGTGGCCCACTCACGTGCCGTCGCCGCCGCACGCGTCGCGTGATTGTGGATGGCATCGCGTCCCTTGTTCGGCTCGAGGATCGTGATCGCCGTGTGATGATGCGCGATCCGGGCGGCGACGCGATCGATGCGGTGCTCGCCGCCCTTGGAGCCGCTCAGGCGTTCGCGACCGTGGACCATTCGGCGATCGCTCGGCACGCGCGCTACCCGCGCGAGGGACACCTCTACTATTGAAAGTCGGTCGCGATACTGATGGTTCGATGCACGTGGGATCATGGCAGGACGATTCGCGGCCCGCGGCGACCCGCTCGGTGCGGCTGGCCTCCGTGAAGGGGAATACGGATTCAGCGGATCGAACGGATGAACACGGATCACTCCGCAGCCGGGACGCGCCCTCGCCCGACGAGCCGGAAGGGATGAGGGGAACTGCTCCCGGGGGATGGTGGCGTCCCGGGCGGCCGTCCCCCCTTGTCTCTCAGGTCGTTGCAAGACCAACTCCCCGTCGCGAGGAGCGATCCGTACGATCCGCCCATCCGCCCGATCCGCATCGCATCGCCCGGATGGTAGCCGTTCACCGGACCCCTACGCGCGACCGTGGGGCCCGCCCGTGTGCGTTGCTGATAGCTGATAGCTGATAGCTGATGGCTGATAGCTGATAACTACGGCGAAAACGCATAGGCCAGCTTCACGAGGATCGCTCGCTCCTGTGACAATGGTAACGCGGGAACGAGACGATCCCGCTCCGTGTTGAGATGGTCGTTGTAGACCACGAACAGGTCACGCCCCTCGTTGAGATGGAGCCGGATGCGCACGTTGCTCACGACTGCGTCCGTCGCGCGGTTGTACTGCACGAACCCGCTCGCCGAGAGCTTGGTGTTGAGCGCGACCTGCGCGCGGACGCGCGCGATGTCGGCCGCGAGCGACTGCGAGCGCGATGCGAACCGCACGCGGTTGACCTGATACTCGCCGCCCAACTCGAGGTTGGGCGAGACGGTCGCCGTCGGCGAGAGCGACGCCGAGAGCTGGCGGCCGTCGTACAGCTCGCCGTACCCCACCGTCATGCCGGTGCGGAAGCGCGCGCCCGCGCGCGGAGTCACGGTGAGGGACGTGGTACGGAATGTGTGGCGTCCGGCCGGCACACTCACGTTAGGTGCGAGCTGCAAGGTCCGCCCGAGGACTTCGGACGAGAGACCGTGGAACAGGAATCCGCTGACCCCCGACTTGAAGGCGAAGTTCAGGTACGACGAGAGCTGGACGGATTCCGCCACGCCGTCAGCGTTTCGAATGAACGTCGTTGCGAGCAGGCTCGGTTGGATGTTGTGGAAGATCGTGCGCGTGCCCGGGTACCAGCCATACCGCAGGTTCCCCTCGAACTGCCTGAAGTCGCGACGGGTGAAAAACCCGAGCTCGGGTTGGTGATCGGAACCCGACCACTTCGCGCCGAGTCGGTAGACGAGTCCCTGCGCAGCGCGACGCTCCACCAGGGCGCGCGCCATCCCCGACGCGAGGCTCCCACCCAGACTGTCGTCGATCGACTGCGCCCACTGGAGCGTGATGTAGTCGTTCGACCGGACGCGGAGTAACGCGTCCGTACCATACACGTAGTTGTACCGGCCACGGTCGGACACGCGGCTCGTGACGATGCCGCCGACGGTACTCGCCGCGTTCCACACCTGACGTCTGGCGCGGAGCACCCCGAAGTTCTCCGCCGGGCCGAGCCCCGAACCTTCGGTCTGCATGTCGAGCGCGGCGAGGTCCCAGCGCCCCACGCGGCCGACCACGCGCGCCCCGCCAAGGATCCGGATGGGCAAGCCCTGGGGCGTCAGCCCGATCTGGCGACTGTGAAAGAGCCGGCTCGCGTCGCCGAACCCACCGGTCGCGAAATCGAAGACACCGGCGCGCTCGAGGAAGAACTGTCGCTTTTCGGGAAAGAAGAGCCCGAACCGCGTGAGGTTCACCTGCTGGTCGTCGACTTCGGCCTGGGCGAAGTCCGTGTTCAGCGTGACGTCCAGGGTCAGGTTGCTCGTTAGGCCCAGCTTGAGGTCCGCGCCGGCCTCACGGGTGTCGTTCCGGCGGTACAGGTAGCCGGTGCCGCCGGGGTCGAGCGCGGCGGACCGCGTTCCGCCGCTCAGCACGTACGGCGTGAACACGAGCATGCGGTGGCTCGACACTCCGTCGAGCACGACCTTCTGCGCGAGCGATACGCGGGTGGACGGGCTCGCAAATCGCGGCGATACCGCTGGGTAGGTCACGGTTTCGTTCGTCGCGGATGAGCTGCGCAGGGCGAGGATGCCCATCGTCACCGTGCCGGCGGTCGTCTGAAAACGCAGGCTCGAGAGCGGGATCCGCATCTCCGCGAACCACGCGGAGTCGGTGCGCGTGGTGGCAACGTCCCAGATAGTGTTCCAGTCGTAATTGAGCGACTGGCCGTCGCCGGCGAGCGAGAAGTCGACGCGAACGCCGGTGGGCGTCGTCGCGAACCCCACGCCGTTCTCGTTGTCATTGAACGTGTCGAGGATGATGCGGAAGACATCGTCGCTGCCGAGTCGGTCGCGCTGGAGCGAGTTGCCGCGGATGTCGTCGCCGGCGGCGACGTACATGCGTGCCGACGCGTAGAAGTGCGTGGCGTCGTAGGCGAAGCGGAATTCTGTGCGCTGGCTCGGCGTCCCTTCGAACGTCGGGAGAAGCATCACCGGTGTGATTGCCGGGATCGCCGCCCATGCTGACTCATCGCTCCGGCCGTCGAGGGTGATCGAACCGGTGAGACGGAGCAGCGGCGTGCCGACGTCCGCTGCCGCCGACGGAACGGTGCGGTGCGAGGCTCGCTGGGCGGGTGCTTCGCCGGGTATCATGACTGTGGCAGCGATGATGACGAGCGCCGCGGTAGCGGAGCGCATTGAATGCGTGGTTGGGTTGTGGTGAACGCGGATGGTGGACACGCGGAGCCACCCTAGCGCGCAGCGCGCCGACTGGTCTACGGGGCTGGGACCAGTTTCGCCTCCCGAGGGATGAGTTCCTGTATAACGTCGCCTGATGTCAGCATTTCGTGTGGAAGGCACGAGCTTCCGAACGCGGATGCCGGCTTCCCGCCGGGACCTTGACCGCCGGTGGGACGCAGCGGAGAATGACTGCTCTGAGCACGCAACCAGTCGCATTCACCGCGGACGAACGCCCGCTGAATTCGTTAGGCATGCCATGACTCGGTCACCCTTCCTCCGCTTCGCGGCCGCCGGAGTCACCGTCGTCGCCCTCGCGCCGTCCAGTGACCTGCGCGCGCAGACACCTCGTCGCGCCACAGCCGCCCCGTTTTCCGTCGTCGAAGCGAGCATCGACGACATGCGGAAGGCACTCGAACAGCGACGGACGACCTCGCGCGAGATCGTGCGGCAATACCTCATGCGGATCGCGCTCTACGAGAACCGGCTGAACGCGGTCGTCACGGTCAATCCGAACGCGCTCGCGATCGCCGATTCGCTCGACCGTGAGCGCGCGCGGGGTCGCATCCGTGGGCCGCTGCACGGGATTCCCATTGCGCTCAAGGACAACATTCACGCGGACGGGATGCCAACGACGGGTGGCGCGCTCGCGTTCGCGGAGCTGGTTCCGCCGTACGAGGCGACGCTCACGACGAACCTCAGGGCCGCGGGCGCGATCATCCTGGCGAAGACACAGCTCACCGAGCTCGCGAACTGGGTGGCGAGCGGGATGCCCGGGAACTACAACGCGCTCACGGGCTACGGGATGAACCCGTGGGACCCGCGGCGCGACCCGCGCGAGAACACCTTTGACGGGCGCCCGGTGCTCGGTACGGGCGGGTCGAGCTCCGGGGTCGGGACGAACGTGAGCTTCTGGGCCGGGAACGTCGGGACGGAGACGTCGGGGTCCATTCTGTGGCCGTCGCAGGCGAATTTCCTGGTGGGGATCAAGCCCACCGTGGGGCGGGTGAGCCGGTACGGCGTCATTCCCATCACGGCCGATCAGGACACACCCGGCCCCATGACGCGGACCGTCGCGGACGCGGCGATCCTGCTCGGCGCCATGGAGGGCACGCGGCCCGACCCGAACGATTCGGCGACCACGCGCTGCCCGCCACCGGCGGGGCGCGACTACACGAGATTCCTGAACCCGAAGGGACTCCAGGGCGCGCGCATCGGCATCCCGCGCGCGTTCTTCTACGATCGGACGAGCGCCGGGGGGCGGAATCCGCGGGGTGGGTTGAACGATGCGCAGCGCAAAGTGATGGATGAAGCGGTCGCCGCCCTCAAGCAGCAGGGAGCGGTGATCGTGGATCCTGCGGACATTCCGAGCGTCGTGGACACGAACCCTGCAGAGAATTTCCTCAACTGGGGCGTGTGCAGTGGCCTCGACCAGGGGAAGGGACGCGATGCCAACTGCTCGATCGCGTTCAAGTACGGGATGAAGCGCGACTTCAACACCTGGCTCGAGTCGTTAGGTGCGAAGGCGCCGGTGAAGACGTTGACGGAGCTCCGGCAGTGGAACGTCGCGCACCAGCGCGCGGGGGCGATCAAGTACGGCCAGGCGAACCTGGATGTGTCGGACGAGATGAGCGTGCAGGCGGATCGCGCGCGCTACGAGGCGGACCGCCGAAAGGACATCCGTCTCTCGGCGACGAACGGGATCGACGCGGTGCTGCAGCAGCACAAGCTCGATGCCCTGCTCTTCCCCGGCGTCGGGAGCGCGAACATCGGGGCACGGGCGGGCTACCCGACGGTGACGCTGCCGTTCGCGTTCCTCCCGGTGGTCCAGGGTCAGGGAGCGAACGCATTTCCGGCGGGGTTCGACCCGAAACCGGCGCCCTACAACGTGAGCTTCGCGGGCACGGCATGCAGCGAGGGGCGGCTGATCGAGCTCGCGTACGCGTTCGAGCAGGCGACGAAGAAGCGGGTGCGTCCGCCGTTGTTTCCGTAGGGTGCCGCTGTAATTGCGACGTGAGGCTGCCACTGACGGGTAATGACATGTCTACCTTGCTGGGCCTTGGCATCTTCGTGGGCGGTCCGGGGCTCGGGGCGCGTTGCGCCATCGCGCTCGGGTACACACGGCTCTGGCAGATCGTGATCGGCGCTCTGGGTGGCGCCGCCGTCGCTGACCTGGTAGTCCGCGCCTGGTCCAACCACGCCGCAACCCAAGCGCTGCGCAGCGGCCGCGACGTCGTCGTGGCAGGGGCCAACGGGCTCGGCTGGCGCAACCACGTGCTGACCTTTACGATCGTAGCGTGTTTCGCTGCCCTGGTCGGCGGCGCCGTCGCGCTTCTCCGGCGCTCCCTGGTTGCCGGTCAGTAAACGTGACTGGCAGCCTAACGTACCGTCGGGGCTGGCGAGCGATCTGTGGACGCGGCTACGCCGCGATGGCGATACTTCGCCTGCTGGTCGGCGCCCTATCGCTCATTTCCGCCGCAGCCGGTGCGCAGCGCGTCGCACCTGCCACGGGCAGCCCGGGTGCACACTCGGCCACCGACACCCTCGAGGAAAAGGCGGCCGCGCACGTCGCCGCTGCCGTGTGCAGCAAGCGCGTCGTCCTCCTCGGCGAGTTGCCGGAGCACGGCGAAGCGCGTGGCTTCGGCGTCAAGAAGCGCGTCGTGGAGCGCCTCGTGTCGAACTGCGGCTTCCGCGCGGTGCTGTTCGAGGCGGCGAGCTACGACTTCTTCGGCTTCGAGCGCGCGATCGCTACGTCCGCGCGGGCCTCCGCCGACACCGACCCGGTCGACTCGCTCGAGCTTGCGCTCGCCCGCGCGATCGGCGGCCTGTGGTGGACGCGGGAGCTCGCCGAATGGCGGCGGTGGCTCGTGCGCGAGGCGGTGGCCGGCCGCGTGGCGGTGGGCGGACTCGACGATCAGCCGAGCGCGACGGCGGCCTACGCGCGCGCGACACTGCCCGGCGTCGTGGGCGCAGCCGCGCCACCCGCGCGCGCGGCCGAGTGCCGGGAGGCCGTCGCGCGCTACGTCAGTTGGGGCTATACCGCGACCTTGCCGTACGACAGCACAGAACGGACACGACTCGCTGACTGCGCCCGGCTAGCGGCCGATCGCGCAGCGGCCGCACGGACGTCTACCGCGCGCCCGGCCGAGCGACGGACGCCAGAGGAGGTCATACTCGATAACCTCGCTAGCCACTTCGCGCGCGAGCGTGGCGCTGCCGAGCGCGGGGCCGCCGCACCGCCCGACCGCGATCTTGTCATGGCCCGAAACCTCGCGTGGTGGTCCGCACGACTGCCTCGAGACGCGAAGATCGTCGTCTGGACGGCAACGACGCACGCGGCGCGCGCCCCCGGCGTGCAACCCGTGCTCCCTCTCGGAGTGCCGCCGCTAGGCGCGCGGCTGGCCGAGCGGTGGGGCGACCGACTGGCCGTCATCGGCTTCACAGCGCTCCAGGGGCACTGGGCCCGCTCGGGGCAGCCGAGTCAGCCGCTCGCCCCGCTGCCACCCAACTCACTCGAGGCGCGGACGCTCGGCCCCGGGGCGGCCAGCGACGCACCGGGATGGGCGTACCTCGACCGGGCGGCGCTCCGCTCGCTTGGCCCGGTGCCGTCGCGCCTCTTCGGAAGGGTCACGACCACCGACTGGTCCACCGTGTTCGACGGCGTACTGGTGATCCGGGACGAGATCGCCCCGACGTTCGAGCCGCGGCGGTAACGTCATCGCTTTCGCACTCTGGTTCGGATCGCATGAGCGAGTACACGATCGGTATCGAAGATCATTACGCGTGGGCGAATCTGGTGGCCGTCACCACCGTCGGCCCCGACGAGAGGCTCATCGATCGGCGTCGCGTCGAGCTGCTCGACCAGCCCCTTCCGGCTGCTCCCTATCATCGCGAGTCGCTCGGCCTCCCGCCTCGGGAAGCCGACGAGCTCGTTCGCCGTGTACGCGCGTCCGCGAGCCACCACGCCATGGCGGTCCTCTCGACACTGATTGCCGAACTCCGGCCTGCAACGTGTCGCGGCGTCGCCATCCGACTTCCTCCACTGGCACGCCTTCCAGAGACCGTCGCCGAAGTCCACGCGAACACTTCGATCACGAATCGCGCGGACGGCATGATCTATCATCAGGCGCTTACGGAGGCGGCCGGCCGGCTCGGCCTGAGCGTGCGCTATTTCGAGAAGGCGACCGTTCTCGCACACGCGGCCGAAGCGCGCGGGATGTCGGCGCGGGATTTCGAGCGTCGCCTCCAGGAATTCAGGAGCGTCCTCGGACCACCCTGGCGCAAGGGGCACGTTGTCGCCTGCGCGGGCGCGATCTGGGCGCATGTCTCAGTGCCACAATTGCAACCTGAGCGACCGTGAGAACGTTGAGGTTCAGCGCGTGGTGCCGCCTAACGACCGTTACAGCGGACAAAGCTGTGCTCGGGCCTCGGTCATGCTCCAGCGCTCGTGCCTGGTCGAGCCCGTGCAGTCAGTCGTGAGCCTTCAAGGCGAAGACCAGCCGGCCCGGGAACCGCCGCCGTCTACATGGCTCCAACTCTCCCCAGCGTCTTCCCCGGGCTGAGCGTTATGTGGTATGTCCATTCACCGCTTCACGCCCAGAATGCTTCGGACCCCACGCTCGCTTCCTGCCGCGCTCGCCACGACCGTCCTCGTCCTAGCCAGTGGCTGCGCGGGCGCTGGCGGACCGCAGGCTGCGGTCACCACCGCCCCCGCCCCGCCCGCGAAGATCGGAATCCCGGCGCTCAAACACACCGCCGCCGACGTTCGCTTCATGCGCGGGATGATCCATCACCACGCCCAAGCGGTACTCATGGCCAGGTGGGCCCCGACCCACGGCGCCGGGGCCGACCTGCAGCGACTCGCTGAGCGCATCGTCGTCGCCCAGCAGGACGAGATCGCCCTCATGCAGCAGTGGCTCAAGCAGAAAGGCGAGCCGGTCCCCGAGCCGACACCGGGGCCCATGCGCATGACCATGCCCGACGGCACCGAGCACGACATGCTCATGCCCGGCATGCTCAGCGAGGCCGAGCTGAAACAGCTCGACGCCGCGCGTGGCGTGGAGTTCGACCGCCTCTTCCTGACGTTCATGATTCGCCATCACGAAGGGGCACTCGACATGGTGGACGAACTGTTCGGCGCGCAGGGGGCGGCCCAGGATGAGGACACGTTCCGCCTGGCCTCCGACGTCTTCGCCGACCAGACCACCGAGATCCGCGTGATGAAAGAGATGCTCGCGGCGCGGCAATCACCGACCCCAAAGGAGTAGCCATGAACGTCTTGTCGTCACCGCCTGTCGCGCGTCGCCTGTCGCGCGTCGCCTGTCGCGCGTCGCTTTCGTCGTTAGGACGTGTGGCCGTCCTGCTCGTCCTCGCGGCGGCGTGCTCGCGCAGCGTCACCACCGTCCCGGAGCCGGCGGCCGGAGTGGACCGGCGCGTCGGGCTCAAGCCAGGGCTCCATGACGCGGGCGAGGCGATCTGGAACCTCGGGAAGCTCTCCACCACGCCGGCCCCGGAAGGGTTCGCGGGGGTCACGAACTCCGACATCGCGTTCACGGGGAAGTACGCGATCCAGGGGAACTACAACGGGTTCCTGATCTATGACATGACCAACCCGCGCCGCCCGGCGCTGGTGAAGTCGTACCTCTGCCCGGCATCGCAGAGCGACGTGTCCGTCTACAAGAACCTGCTGTTCGTGTCGGCCGAGGGGTTGAGCGGGCGAACGGACTGCGGCACCCAAGGTGTCGAAGACACGGTCAGCACCGTCCGCATGCGCGGCATTCGGGTGTTCGACATCACCGACATCGCGAACCCGAAGTACGTGGGCAACGTGCAGACGTGTCGCGGGTCGCACACGCACACGGTCGTCGAGGACCCGAAGGACAAGGAGAACGTTTACATCTACGTGTCGGGCTCAGCAGGCGTGCGTTCGCCCAGCGAGCTGCCCGGGTGCTCGTGGGTCTCGCCTGACGAGGATCAGACGTCGTCGCTCTTCCGCATTGAGGTCATCAAGGTGCCGCTTGCACGCCCGGGGGATGCACGCATTGTGTCGTCACCGCGCATCTTCGAGGGGCTGACGGCTCCGCCGCGTCGCACCGAGCCGATGGACTCCGCTGCGCGGGCCCGTGCGGCGGCGCGGGCGGCGCAGCCTGCGGGCGCGAACAATCGTGGGCAAGGGATGCGTGGAGGCGGCCCGACGCAGTGCCATGACATCACGGTCTATCCAGCCGTGGGGCTCGCTGGCGGTGCGTGCGGCGGCTACGGTCTGCTGCTCGACATCAGCGATGTCACGAACCCCGTGCGCATCGACGCGGCCGCGGACTCGAACTTTGCCTTCTGGCACTCGGCCACGTTCAGCAATGACGGGACGAAGATTCTGTTCACCGACGAATGGGGCGGCGGGCGTGCGCCGCGCTGCCGAGCGACGGACAAGCCCGAGTGGGGCGCGAACGCGATCTTCACGATCGAGAATCGCAAGCTCAAGTTCCACTCGTATTACAAGATCCCGGCGCCGCAGACGGCCATCGAGAACTGCGTCGCGCACAACGGCTCGCTCATCCCGATTCCCGGGCGCGAGGTGATGGTGCAGGGGTGGTACCAGGGCGGGATCTCGGTGTTCGACTGGACCGACCCGGCGAAGCCGTTCGAGATTGCGTATCACGATCGTGGCCCGGCGGACTCGACGGAGCTCTCGAGCGCGGGCTCGTGGTCGGTCTACTGGTACAACGGCGCCATCGTGAGCTCGGAGATCGCGCGTGGGCTCGACGTGTTCGAGTTGCAGCCGAGCGAGTTCATCTCGCAGAACGAGATCGATGCGGCGAAGACGGTGCACTTCGCCGAGCTGAACCCGCAGGGGCAGCCCAAGATGGTGTGGCCGCCAAGCTTCGCGCTGGCGCGCGCGTTCGTCGACCAGCTGGAGCGCAAGAAGTGCCTGGCGCCGGATCGTATCACGTCGGTACGGCAGGCCCTCTCGTCTGCTGAGCGCGCGTCGCCCCAAAACCGGCAAGCGGCGCTCTCGCAGCTCTCGACGCAACTCGAGTCCGATGCACGAGACTCGTGCGACGGGCCGAAGGTGAACATGTTGAGGAACGCCGTGAAGGATCTGTCGGCGGTGAGCTGAGCCTAACGTGACGTGTTCGCGGATGCGGGAGCGGCCGCCTGGCCGCTCCCTGATTTCGTTCGGGCAGCTCGCGCGTCTCGCATGGCTCGAGGCTGTGCTACGCGATCGGCGTAATTCAAGGTGGGCCACCACACCTTCCGTCGCGCCATGAACCTGACTTCGTGCCCAGACTGCGGCGCCGTCTATACCGCAGCGGGGGACTGCTGCGCGGCGCGATTCGACGCTCTCCTGGCGCTCGACCACTCGCGACAGGAACCCTGGGGGAGCCGCCATGGTCAGGCGTTCGCGGCCTTCGCCCTGCAGCATCCGACGGCGTACGCGCCCTCGCTCGACCGCGCGTGGGCGGCTCTTCACCGCATCTACGTGGCCGGCGAGGCGCCAGCGCGCGTCTTCGGTGCCTTCGTGACGTCGCGCGCGGCGCCACCGCAGTGGCGTACGCCACCGCGGCCCCTGCGGCCTGTTCGGGCGCCGCCGGTCACGATCGCGGACTTGGCCGACTTCGCGGCGGCGACGTACCCCGCGCGCCTCGATGTGTGGTGCCGAGCCAGCTTGGTCGCCTGGGGCGCCGTTCTCCCGCCGGTGACCTAACGTGGCGTTACAGCCAGTACCACCAGCATGACCTCTCACCTTGCATGGACGTGCGAGCGCTGACGGCCGCGATCGCAGCGTCCGCCGTGCTCGGCTGCCCGGCAGGCGAGCCCGATCGCGCGTCGGAGCGGGACACCAGCGCGAGTGCCGTCGCCGATTCGGTCGCGCCTGCGACGCCGTCGGTGTGGTATCTGCGGGCCCGGAGTCTCGACCTCACCGGAGACGGGCAGGGGGATAGCGCCCGACTCGACGCGGTCGGCGCGCGGCCGGACAGTCTCCGTATCACCCTCGCGCTGATCGTAGGCGGGGAGGTGAAGCACCGAGAGAATTGGAACAGCAGCTATGAGCTGGCTCTCACCGATTCCGCGCTTCGCGGCCGGCCGCAGATGGACGCGCTGCTTCGCGCCCGGCTCGATTCGGTGCTCGCGGGCGTGCTCGTGCAGCGCCTGGATGCCCCGGGCGTCCGGATCATGGCGGAGGACAGCGCCATCCTCGCCGGCCTCGAGCCGCGTCCGTCGCACCGGATCTCGTTCTCGTACGGCTATGAGACCACGGTGCGCCTCGTGTGGGATGCGCCGCGCCAGCGTTTTGTTCGGTTGTGGAGCTGCTGCTGAGCGCGGTCCGAGCGCGGCGGCAATCGGTCGGCTCCGTTGCCGGACGGTCGCCGCGTTAGGCGGCCATCAGACGTGACCGCGGATGCAGACCGTGATTCGCACCGCAACGCCAGCGGACGCCGCGACATTGAGTGAGATCGCCGCCGCAGCCAAGGCGCACTGGGGCTATCCACCGGCATGGCTGGAGCAGTGGCGGGCCGCGCTCACACTCATGCCATCCGACGTCGCCCGCTGGACGGTACGGGTCGCTACGGACGCGGAGGGAACGACACTCGGCTTCTCGGCGCTTGCGCCGGCAGAGCCGCGATGGCAGGTCGAGCACCTGTGGGTACACCCGCGCGCTATCGGCCGGGGGGTCGGGCGCCTGCTCCTCCGGGACGCGCTCCGGTGGGCACACACCGCCGGTGCGATCGGGCTCGAGATCGACGCCGATCCGCATGCCGCCGGCTTCTACCTGCGGTGCGGCGCGCAGCCGGCGGGAACTGTGCCCGCGCCGATGCCAGGATCGCCGAATCGGACACTGCCCCGCTACTGGCTCGACGCGGAAGCCCCCTGACGCGGGCGCGTTGGGTACACCGCGACTCGGCATCTTCATCTTCGGTCGGAGGGACGACAACGCCACGCAGAGTCCGAGAGCCTAACGACGGCCTGGTAACCCCGGACGGACGGTACTTCGTGGTTCGTGGGCGCCTCTGGCGGCGAGCGAATCCGGGCCTGCCGGAGTCTGAGCGTACCACGCTCGTTCACCAGCTGATGGCTGCTCGGCGCGCCGTAGGGGCCGCGCGTCGCGCAGCGGATCCCGAAGCGGAGCGGCGGGCTCGCGCCGAAGTCGACGCGGCGAAGCGGGCCCTCGGAGAGCGCGGGCCGGTCTGGTGGACAGATGGTGCTCCGGACTACAACCGGCAGCAGGTGCTGAGGACGCCGTACGCTACGTGGTATATCCAACGGACTGACGGCGCATCCTGAGTAACGCCGAGTAAGCAACGCCGCTCCTCACGGCGAGCGCCGATCGCCTTCCCGCCGCAAGAGCACGGTGCCTCGAATTAACGTTCGGCGGCCGCGAGCCGTCCGCCAATCCAGTATGAGAATCAAGTTCGCGTCGACAGTGCTGCTCATCGGTAGCCTGTTCCAGACCATCAGCTGCCGCGCCCGACCCGCCGTGCGGGCGGAGACCGACCCCGCACAGCGCGTCCTCCGACACGGAGGACGCGAACGCACCTACGTCGTGCGCCTGCCATCCGGAATCTCGCGCGAGAGCGAGGCCGTTCCCCTCGTCATCGTGCTGCACGGCGGCGGGGGCAACGCGCGCAACGCCGAAGCCATGACCGGCTTCACCGCGAAAGGTGCGGCGGAGCGGTTCATCGTTGCGTATCCCGAGGGCACGTCGCGGCAGCGCCCCCTGTTCACGTGGAACGCCGGTCATTGCTGCGGATACGCCATGGAGCAGCGAGTCGACGACGTGGGCTTCATCGGCGCGCTCATCGACGAGCTCTCGGCCATCCATCGCATCGATCGCAAGCGCATCTACGTCACGGGAATGTCCAACGGCGCGATGATGGCGCACCGTCTCGGCATCGAGCTCTCCGACAGGATCGCGGCGATTGCTCCCGTGGTCGGAACGGTGTTCGGTGACGAGCCACGTCCACGGTCGCGCGTATCGGCGCTCATGATCAATGGGATGCTCGACGACTTCGTGCCGTACCGCGGCGGACCGCCCGGTGGCCGTTTTCGCGAGGCATGGGATGGTACGCCAACCAGGCCCGCCGTCGACCAGGCTCGATTCTGGGCGCAGGCGAATGGGTGCAGCTCGACGCGTCAAACGGAGGACCGCGGGGCTTACCTCATAGGACGCCATGACTGCGGACCGCCAGTCGCCGTGGAGATGTATAGCGTGAAGGACAACGCGCACGCGTGGCCCGGCGGCAGAAGTGGCACGCGACGCGGCGACACGCCGACTACATCGCTGAACGCCACCGATATCATCTGGGCGTTCTTCCACGCGCACCCAAAGCCGTGAGCCCGCTCGCGTCATCGGGAATCATGCGGCTGCCGCAACTGCCGGCCGTTCCCTCGACTGAGCGGTCCGGCCTTGCCGAACTGAACCGGTTGGGCCATCTCTAGTCGGGCCTGCGCCTCGAAGCCGGCGTTCATAGGCTACCGCAGATCAACCCTCAACACAGCGGTGCTTATGGGTACGTCCTCCCCCCCGACGTCGAGCGGCGTCGTGTCGCCGAAGACGCAGATGATACTCAACGACGGGTGGCTCGAGATGCGAGCCAACCGCAAGAAGGGCGGCGCGGCGCGTGCCTTCACCCGCGGTTGGAAATACGGCGAGGGCAAGCAGGTCGCCATAAAGGTCGGCGCAGGCGTGGCGGTCGGCGTCATCTTCGCCGGAGTATCGGTCGCGACAGCCGGCGCGGCCCTTCCGGTGGTCCTGGCGTTGGCCGCCGGTGGTTTCGCCGCTGGGCAAGCCGCCAACGCATCGATCTCGATCCTCAAGAACCGTAGTAGCCACAGGGGGCTCGCCAACACGGCCAACTGGATCGACGCGCTGCGCGGCACGACGATGCAGGAGCAGAGGGAGCGCGTCAAAGCGCTGGACACGCGCGCGTACAAGACGATTCGCCGTGCGTACGAACACTTCCGGGAGGCGCTGCGGAAGGCGAAGTCGGCGGACGCCATCCGGATCGAGCTGACGCAGGCCGGGATGGTCTGGGTCCCGTGCGACTTTCTGTTGGATCTGCTGTCGTCGTCGTTGTCGGTCTCGCATCACCTCCACAAGGCTCGCCTTTATATGGAGCCGTGCATCCACGTGCAGCGCGTATTGCTTTTCGCGCTGGAGGCCTGGATCAAGGAATGGGGGGACGCCGAGAAGGCGCTATCCGATCGCGTGGACGCCTTCATGAAGGCGCACAAGGAGTCGTGTGGCAAGGACTGCTACCTCGGGAGCACGGGAGCGAAGAAAGGGGTTCGCGACCGCCCGGACGAGGTCGTACTCTGGAGCGCGAGCCAGATCAAGGACTACGACGACAAGCTCGCCGATCTGTTCGAGGCGCTTGCGGTCGCGAGTGTCGCGCCTCGGCCGCACGCGAATTTCGGTTCAGGCGCGGTGGAGCGTACGAAGCGGATGATGGACGACACGTACGCGTTGTGGAACACGCGCCGGAAGGCGTGGGACATCCGCACGAAGCACTTCATCACCAACACGTTCGCGAGAAAGACCAAAGCGGAGCGCGTGGCATTCGGCGCCAGTCAGGCGGTGAGTGCCGTCGCCGGCGTTGCTTCCACGGCCGGGGGAATTGCCGTCGATGCCCCGGTCAAGGCGTTGACGGAAACGTTGCTTCCGGGGCTGGACATCGGGATAGCGTTCGGGTCGGTCGCGGCCGACACGGCTCGTGATATCGGGGCCGGCCTGGCGATCGATGCCGCCGCGGACAAGGTGGCGCCGACGCCCGACGTGGACGATGAGACGGACCTGCAGCACCATCGGGGGAGCTCAGCCGCCGCGACTCAGAATCGCGATTTCGTCCGGAAGGCCGCGCAGCACATCTACGAGGCCGACGAGCGCCGGAAGCGTGTCAACGAGCTCGGAAACCTGACGATTACATCATGCGGTCACGCGCGCGAGCTCGCCGCGCACGTGTTCGCCGTGAACCACCACATCGGCAAGGCGCAGCAGTACCTGGAGCAGTCGATGGAGATCGCGCTCGAGACGGGCAGGCAGATCAGCCAGGCCAGCCTGGACTGGACCGGGAGACTGAACGCGGTCTACATGTATGTGTCCAAGCGCGTCGCGTTTCCCGACCACCGCGTGTGCCAAGGGATATGCTACGGTGCAGCGCCAGGCCAGCCCTCGAAGCCGACGCGCCCATTCGGCAAGATCTAGTCGCGGCAGCGGATCCGGCACGCCGACACGGACGGCAGCTGGCGGGACCCGGCTACTTCGCGTCGCGCCCGGCGAGGCCTAACGTGAGTCGATGGCGCTCACGAGGACGCACGCCGCCGTCCAGGCGGGCGGTCCTGCCGAGGGACGGGGCGTTCATCGGCGTCGTGGTCGTGCGGCGAGGCGGGCTGTCGCGATCTCCTCGGCGATGCGGCGTTTGGCAGCGTCGCTTTCTGGCGGCGTAAGCTCCTCCGCCGCGTAGCGGCGAGCGAACTCGGACTCGACGTCCGTCTCGCTCACCTCGACCGGCTCTGGTTCGCCGGGAAAGGTGACCTCGTAGCCCCACCCCTTCGCGTACTCGACGGTCGCGGGCCGCATGCGGCCGGTATACCGCCGCCCGTCGAAAAGGTTCCGTCACCGTCACGGTGGGGACGAGCCTAACGAAGGCGAAGCGCTCGTACCGAGTGCCGACACGCGTTCAGCGCGTCACGACGGGTGACGAAGCGTTGCGACTCGTCCCGTGTCCGGTTTTTCGGACACAAATTCAGTGGTGATCACGTAGAGTTCTACGAGTCCTCCAACTCCGAGGTGCAAATGGCTGGACAAGGCTCCGCGGGGAACGTCATTGCTGCGCTGTGCAGCTTCTTCATCCCTGGATTGGGGCAGCTGCTGCAGGGTCGGCTGATCAAGGCGGTCATCCAGTTCGTGCTCGCCGGGCTGCTCTGGATCATCCTGATGGGGTGGATCATCCACCTCTGGTCGATCCTGGATGCCGCCACGTACAAGCCGCGGCCGTAGCGCTCGGTCCCGTCCTTTCGTTTGCGGTGCTTTACCGTGCGCTCGCCGACCTCGTCCTGGTCGTCCACTTCGCGTTCGTGTTGTTCGTCGTGTTCGGCGGACTGCTCGCACTGCGATGGCCGCGTCTCGCGTGGGTACACATTCCCGTCGCGCTTTATGGCGCACTGATCGAGTTCGTTGGGTTCATCTGTCCGCTCACGCCGCTCGAGGTCTGGCTGCGGCGGCTTGGCGGCGAGGCTGGGTATGACGGCGGTTTCATCGAGCGCTACATCACGGCGGCGCTCTACCCCACGGGTCTGACGCGCGAGATCCAGCTCGCGCTCGGCCTGGGCGTGCTGGTCCTGAACGCGATCGTGTACGCGTTCGTGTGGCGACGGTGGAGAGGACGCCGTTCGGTACGGGCGGCGTCCGTGGGTCCACGCCGCGTTGACAACCGGTGACCTCACCGATAAGACCAGCCCTTCGGACCTATCCCAGAAGGTTCTCATGCTCGATTCCGTCGAGGTCCCTCGGCGCGCATTGCGCTGGTTCAATGCGGTGGCGATCGCTTTCGTCGTTTCCGATGTCGTGGCACAGACTCAGCCGCCCGAAAACGTGGCACTCATCAACGGCCAGTGGTTTACGGGTACTGCGTTCGAACCGCGGACGCTCTATAGCGTCGACGGCCGCTTCACCGCCACGAGGCCTGCACGGGTGGATCGAACGATCGACCTCGCCGGGACCTGGATCGTGCCGCCGTTCGGCGAGGCGCACAATCACAACATCGACGGTGTGGTCGAGGAGCGGAGTCGACGAGCCATAGCACGGTACCTCGCGGACGGCGTGTTCTACGTGAAAATCCAGGGAAACTTCCCTGTGAGTGAGGCGCTGAAGCGACGGCTCGGTGTGAACAGCCCGACGGGGCCCGACGTCCTGTTCGCTCAGGCCTTTCTGACATCGAGTGGTGGACATCCGATCCAGCTCCACGAACAGATTCTCCTGGCGCAGGGCTACTACCCGGGGTTCACCAGGGAGCGGCTCGAGGACAGCGTCTACATCACGCTCGACTCCGAGGACGACCTCGAGACGAAGTGGCCGCGCGTCCGGGCGCTGCGTCCGGATTTCATCAAGGCCAACCTCTGGTATTCCGACGAGTTCGAGAAGCGAAAGAGCGATCCGGCGTACGTGGGCAGGAGGGGGCTCGACCCGCGGCTACTGCAGAAGCTCGTTGTAAAGGCTCATCGAGATCGCCTGCGCGTATCGGTTCACATCACGAACGCGGCCGACTTCCACCACGCCGTCGCAGCCGGCGCCGACGAGATCGTGCATGGCGGAGGCCCGAGCCCGTTCAACACCATCGAGGACCGGATGGGCGATCCCCGACTCGTGCGTGAGCCGGCTCGGGTGGGACAGCTCTTCGGCGAAGCGCTTCGCAGCTCCAACGCATACCGCCCCATCGCGGTCGACGACGCCAGGCTCGCTGCCCGACACGGCATTGTCGTAGTTACCACCGTCGTGAGCCTGACACGGGCGCCCGAGGCGGCGCGGGCGGGAATCAGGCCAGCGATGGCCGCGAATCTGCGGCTATTACTGGACAACGGGGTCACCCTCGCCGTCGGGAGCGATAACGTGACGGATACGTCCGTTCTGGAGGTCGAACAGCTTGCCACGTTAGGCGTCTTGGATAACCTGGCGATGCTCAGGATGTGGGCGGAGACGACACCGCTGGCCATCTTCCCGGACCGCAAGATCGGACGGCTCAGCGAAGGTTATGAGGCCAGTTTCCTTGCGCTGGCTGGCAACCCTCTCGAGGACCTGCGGCACCTTCGCGAAATCAAGCTCCGCTTCAAGCAGGGGTTTCCGCTGGAGCCCTAGTAGACTCCCGGCTCGGCACGACTGCGTTGCCCAGGTCCGCGGGTCCGCCCGGCGTTGACAACGCGCGACCTCACACGTAAGAACCGCGCTGCGAACTCACCCCTCGGGCTCATCCCATTCGGACATAGGTTCTCATGCTCCATTTCCGTCGGCGTCCTTCGACGTTCATTGCGCTCGTTCTTGCACTGGTCGGCGGTCCGGCACTGGCGCAGACGCCAGACGCCAGGATCACTGGCGTGGTGCGTGACGCGAGTGGGCCGCCAAGGGAGGGGGCGAGAGTCACTGCAACGAACCGGGTCACCGGCGCCACGCGTACTGCGACCACCGCCGTGAATGGCGCGTACGCGATCACGGGGCTGGCACCGGGTGCCTACACGGTTACGGCGTCGCTGATCGGATTCCGAAGGGCGATCCGCGCCGATGTCTCGGTCGACAGAGAGGCTACCGTCGACCTGGTACTGGAGCCGTTGCCGCTCCAGGCGATCACGGTGACGGCAACGCTTCGTGAGGAGGAACTCTCCGCGATCCCCTTCTCCGTTGCGGCCCCCACGGCAGCCGTGCTTCGTGAGCGCGGCGTGGAGAGTATCGAGGGTGTCGCGGCCAACGTCGCGGGGCTCAGCGTCCAGAATCTCGGGCCCGGCCAGAGCCAGGTGGCCATCCGCGGTGCGTCGTCCGGCCAGATCGCTCGTGACCAGCCTGGGGTCAAGGAACAGGTGGGTGTCTATCTCGACGACTCGCCTGTCTCGCTCTCGCTCTTCACGCCCGACCTCGACTTGTTCGATGTCTCACGTGTGGAGGTGTTGCGCGGCCCCCAGGGCACGCTGTTCGGCGCCGGTTCGCTCGCGGGTACGGTTCGTTACATCACGAATCAACCGGAGCTTGGCGTTCGGAGCACTTTCGGCGAGGTCGGCGGGAACTGGATCGGCGGCGGCACTGGCGGCGGAAGCGTCAAGGTTGGGGCGAACGTCCCATTCGGCACCAGGACCGCCGCGCGAGTCGCCGTCTACCACAACCAGCTCGGCGGGTACATGGACGCCGTGCAGCCCGACTTGAGCGTCGATGAAAACCTGAATACGGGGAGGCGCACGGGCGTGCGCGCGGCGCTCCGATTCGACCCGACCGAACGCTTCAGCATCGTTCCGCGCGTCGTCTACCAGGGAGTGCGCTCGGACGGCTGGAACCGCAACGACGCGTACAACATCCTGGCGAACCCCTACACGACGTCGCGCCCGGCGGTCACGTTAGGCGAGCGTCAGCTCTTCACGCAGATCCCTGAGCCGTTCACCGACGACTTCGTCCTGGGCGACCTGAAGATGCGATATGACTTCGGTGGCGTGAGCCTGACTTCGATCACGTCGTACGGCTTTCGGGACATCCTGGTGGTGCGTGACGGCGGCGCCCAGTTCGCCAGCATCATCGGTGGCGACTTCGGCCTTCCAGAACCCATCTACACGCTCGGTGCTCAGCTCGATGATCGCACCGAGCTGAACGTGGTGACGCAGGAAGTACGCGTTGCGGGCGGCACCGACCGTCTCCGATGGCTGGCTGGCGCGTTTTACGGCAAGAGTCAGCGCGACTACGGCCAGAACGTCCTGTCGCGTGGGTTCACCGCCGCGTCCGGGATCCCGACGCAAGGCCTCCTGGCGAAAGAGGATGAGCTCTTCAGATCGGACCTCGGCTACGACCTGCGCCAGACGGCGGTGTTCGGCGAAGGCACCGTGAGGTTCGGCGCGCGGTTCGACCTCACGGCTGGGTTGCGTTACTACACGTTCACCGAGGACCGCGATCAGGTCTTCGACGGGATCACCGCCCACAACAACACGGGCACATCGGTGGTGTCGGTCCCCGGTTCCACGGACGCCGATGGCCTGGCCCCGCGGTTCATCGCCAGCTTCCGAGCCACCGACCGCATCACGTTGAACGCGCAGGCGTCTCGTGGCTTCCGCCTCGGAGGCATCAACGATCCGCTCAACATCCCGCTCTGCACTACGGCGGACTCCGTCACCTTCAGCGGACGAGATTCCTGGACGGACGAAACGGCGTGGAATTACGAGGTTGGTACCAAGACCAACTGGTTGGGGGGACGCATGTCGCTCAACGCGTCCGCGTTTTACATGGACATTCGCGACCTCCAGCTGACCGTGACGGCCGGCTCCTGCTCCTCCCGCCTCGTCTTCAACGTCCCCAAGGCATTCAGCCAGGGCGCAGAGCTCGAGGTCACGGCGGTGCCTAACCAGTACGTCGACTTTGCGATCTCCGGGATGTTCAACAACTCCAAGGTGAGCTCCACTCTGACCTCGACCGACGCAGGAGGCCAGACCACCGTGGTGTCGGGCATTGAGGACGGAAACCGACTTCCGAGCGTTCCGCGTGTGCAGGCGACGGCCGCGGTGACGCTCCGGCGTCCAATGCAGGGAGGGGCGCAGACGTTCGTGACGGGCGCGTACCATCACGTGGGTTCACGTTACACGCAGATCGATGACCACGCCGCGGGGTTTGGCACGCTCGACCTCAACTCCTTCCCGAACACCGTCGGCGGTCCGCTCAACGCGAGCGTCTTCAGGTTCGACCCGGAACTTCCGGCGTACAACGTGTTCAACCTGCGCCTGGGCCTGTCGCGGGCGAACTGGGAAGCTGCCTTATACGTCAATAACGTCAGCGACGAGCGGGCACTGCTCGCGCTCGACCGGGAGCGCGGTGCGCGCGCTCGGGTGGGGTACCTGGTCAACCAGCCGCGGACGGTTGGATTGACGTTAGGCTTCGACTACTGAGCGCTGGCATCGCGCTGACGTGTCCTCGACGGTAGCGCAGCGAGGGAACCTTTGAGACTGATGGACGGCCAGTGAATGAGTGTGGGCGTCGGGCGGGGCTGGTGGCGCGTGGAGGGCCCCCTATCGGGAGGCGCGGTCAGAGTCATCAGTAGCCAGTACCGAGTAGCCAGTCGTTCAGTCGTTCCACTGACCTACTGGCCGACTGATGACTGGTCACTGATGACTGACCGCGCCTCCCGGTAGAGGGCGTTCCATGAGCGAGCCAGCTTCCCCGACGCCCACACTCATTCACCGGCCTTCTTGCCGACGACAGCCGCGATCAGTCCGCCCTGATGGCGACCAGCGGGTCAGTGCGCGCCGCGCGCCGCGCCGGGAGGTAGCTCGCCACGAGCGCCACAACACCGAGCACGATCGGGACGACGACGAACGTCACCGGATCGGTTGCGCTCGTCTCGAACAGCATCGAGCGGAGGAGCCGCGTGGCCGCGAACGAGCCGGCGACGCCGAGGATCACGCCACCGATCGCGTACCGCGCGCCGTCCCGCAGGACGAGTCCCACGATGCCGCGGGGCGACGCACCTAACGCTATCCGGATGCCCACCTCGCGCGTCCGCTGTACGACGCCGTAGGCAATGATGCCGTACAGCCCCGTCGCCGCGAGCAGCAGCGCCGCGAGGGCGAAGCCGCTCAGCAGCGATGTCACGAAGCGGCGTACCGCCGGGAGGCCGACGTCGAGTAGACTGGGATCGCCGCGAAGGTTGATCGCCGGATCCACACTGCGCACCGCGGCCTCGACGCTTCGCAGAACGCCTGACGGATTCTGCGCGCGCGCCACGAAATTCATCCACGGCCAGACCTCGAGCGTGTACGGGAGAAAGAGCTCGGCGTTCACGTCGCTCTCGCGGCCAAATTGCCGAACGTCACCGACAACGCCTATTACGGGCAGCGTGATCGGCTGACCAAAGTCCGCCCGCGCCTGGGATGCTCGGTACGTGGTGATCGGCCTACCAATGGGATCGATTCCTGGGAACAGCCGCTTCGCCAGCGTTTCGTTGATGACGAACCCGTTCGGCGCACGCATGTCGTCCTCGGTGAACCATCGGCCAGCGACGAGTGGCATGCGCAGGGTGCGGAGGTACTCTACGGAAACCGGATGGTAGAGCGCCCTGAGCTCCTGACCGTCGGTCGGCTGCCCGACAGCCTCGACCTTCGTGGGGATCAGCGCCCCGCCGGCAACCGCCGCCATCTCCACACCCGGAACGGCTTCGACCGCGTCCACGACCCGGCGGTAGAGCAACGCCGCATCCGCCGGCGCCTCGTACTTCTCGCCCGTTGGCGCGAGGTTGAAGGCGATCACGTTGGTCGGATCGTAGCCTAACGGCGTGGACAGGACCCGACGCACGCTCTGAAGCAGAAGCCCGGCGCCGACGAGTAGCGTGAACGCCAGCCCGAACTGGAGCGACACGAGGACACTTCGCGCGCGACGCTCGCCGCTGCTCCCGATCGCGGCCGTCGCGCCGCTCCGGAGTCGGTCCATCAGGTTGGCCCCCGTGCGACTCGCGTACAGGGCCGGCAGGATGCCTACCAGCAGCGCCGAAAATGTCGCCGCGCCTAGCGCGAACAGCAGCGCGCGCCCATCGAGCGCAATCTCGGCCCCGAACGGCAACCGCTCGGCTGCGTACTGCCTGACGAACCCGACGAGCGCGTGGCCGACGAGCGCGCCGAGCACGCCGGCGAAGGCGGCGACGACGAGCGTTTCGGTCGTGAGCTGGCGCACTATCCGCCATCGTCCCGCGCCGAGGACCGAGCGCACCGCGAGCTCGCGGGCACGCGAACCGGCTCGAACGAGGAACAGATTCGCGACGTTCGCGCACGCCAGCAACAACACGAGCCCGATCGACGCCGCGATGAGGAAGAGCGTCGCGCGAAGGTCCCCGAACAGCTCCTGGCTGAACGTCCGGAACGAGATCGACGTCCAGTGCGCCTGTTCAGCCGGGTACTCGTCGGCGAGCCGCAGCTGAATCGTCCGCATGGCAGCCACGGCGCGCGCGGAGTCGACACCGGCGCGAAGTCGCATGGCAGCACGCGCGTCTACATGAAGGCCACGGAGCGAGAGGGTGTTGTACCGCGCCTGGTAGATCGAAATGGGCTGCCAGATCGATGTCGATATCCATTGCGGCGCGCCGGCGAAGTTCGGGTAGGCGAACCCGCGCGGCATGATGCCAATGATCGTCGTCGGTATGCTGTCGATCGCGACCGTCTTCCCGATGATCGCGGGGTCGCCCGCGAAGCGCTGCGTGAAGAGCTCGTAGGAGATGACCGCGACCTCGGGCCCGCCGGGCTGTTCCTCCTCGGGCGCGAAAGTGCGTCCGCGCAGAGGTGCTGTCCCGAGGAGCTTGAAGAAGCCGGGGCTCACGTACGCAGCGATCTTCTGCTCGGGACCGTCGCTCCCCTCGGCTGCCCCGACCGAGACGGCGTCGCCGCGGATGAACGCCATGCCCTCGATGACGTCGGATACGGAGGCCGCGGCCTCCTGCCAGTCGCGGAACGTCGGGTACGAAGGCACTCGAAGCGCGCCGTCGTCGCTCCGCTCGTAGACGGTGTACAGCGTCTCCGCCGAGCGGTACGGCAGGCCGCGGAGAAGAACGGCGTCCACGACGCTGAACGCGGCAGTGACGCACGCGACGCCGAGGCCGAGCGTAAGGACGGCGACGCCGGTGAACGCGGGGGAGCGCCGGAGCGATCGTAACGCGAACGCGAGCTCGCGAGTGATGGAGCCTCGGACGTCCATGATGGTCGACCTGAGCGGTTGGCGGTGTCGCGTTCCAAACGGGCGTCATCGAGATAACCGCTGGTTGCGCAATTCGGTCACCGGCGCTTCCGTTCTCTGCACCCACGCAGGGAGACGCCGATGCCTCGCATCCGTACCCACCTTGTTTGGCTGGTAGCACTCGCCGCGCTGACGCCGGTACGCTCCAGCTCGCAGCCGCCCGCCCGCGTTCAGTACCCCACCACCCGCACGGTCGACCACGTCGACGACTATCGCGGCGTAATGGTCGCCGACCCCTACCGGTGGCTCGAAGCGATCGACAGCGCGAACGTCGCCGAGTGGGTTCGGTCGCAGAATGCGGTGACGCTGCCGTACCTCGCCGCGCTTCCGGGGCGTGACCTGCTCAAGCAGCGTATCACCACCCTCTACGACTTCCCGCGGACGAGCGTTCCGTTCTGGGAGGGCTCGCGCTGGTTCTACGCGAAGAACTCGGGGCTGCAACGCCAGAACGTCTGGTACGCGCGCCCGACGCTCGACGGCGCCGAGCGGGTGGTGCTGGATCCGAATCAGCTCTCCCCGGACGGTTCGATCGCGCTGTCCGGGTTCTCGCCGTCGCCCGACGGGAAGATGCTCGCGTACGGCCAGAGCGAAGGTGGCTCCGATTGGGTCACCTACTACGTGCGCGATCTGGCAAGCGGACGGAACACGGCGGATACGATCCGCTGGGTGAAGTTCAGTGGGGCGTCATGGACCAAAGATGGGAAAGGCTTCTTCTACTCACGCTTTCCCGAGCCGCCCAAGGGCGCGCAGCTCAAGGTGAAGCTCGAGCATCACACGCTGTACTACCATAGACTCGGCGCCCCGCAGTCCGCGGACGTGAAGATCTATGCTCGGCCGGACCAGCCGTCCTGGTTCGTGTTCGCCAGCGTGGATGAGTCGGGGCGGTACCTGTACGTCATGACGTCGAAGGGGACGGACAAGAACGAGCTCTTCGTGGCGGACCTCGGATCTCCATCGCAGCCGAATGTCCGCGCGGCCGTGAAGCCCGTGGTGACCGGGCATGATGCCAACACGTTCCCGTTAGGCGTCGCAAACGGACGGCTGTATCTGCAGACGGACAAGGACGCGCCGAATCGGAAGATCGTCTCGGCACCTGTCACCAACCCGGAGCCGAGCTCGTGGACGACGGTCATCCCCGAGGGCGACATGCCCATCGAGGGGGCGTCGCTCGTGGCGGGACGGATTGGCGTTCTCTCGCTGCAGGACGTGGCGTCGGTCGTTCGGCTCTACTCGCTCGACGGGAAGCTCGAGCGGGACGTACCGATGCCGGGGCTTGGCAGCGCGAGCGGGCTCGTTGGGCGCTTCGATCGTCCCGAGCTCTTCTACAGCTTCACGTCCCCGCTATTTCCGGCGACGGCGTTCGTGTACGACCCGACCACGAACACGAGTCGTCCGTTCAACCCACCGAAGCTCACGTTCGATACGAGCCGGTTCGAGAC
>DAINRQ010000014.1:25175-86013 GCA_036741775.1 Gemmatimonadaceae bacterium
AATATCTGCGCGCCTATTCGCCGCTGCATAACGTGAAGGCCGGCGTCTGCTATCCCGCGACGTTGCTGACGACGGCCGACCACGACGATCGTGTGGTGCCGAGCCACTCGTATAAGTTCGCTGCGACGCTGCAGAAGACGCAGAGTGCGGTGCCGGATTGTACGAGGCCGGTGCTCCTGCGAGTCGAGGTACAGGGGAGTCACGGCTATCGGCCGCTCGACCGCCGGATCGCCGAGCTCGCGGACATCTGGGCGTTTACCGCATTCCACCTCGGCACAACGGTCAGGCCGCCGAACGCTGTTGTGCAGTAAGCCGTCATTCCGAGCCGTCAGGCGAGGAATCGTTCGCATCCCGGTAGAGGGGCTTACCCCTCTACCGGCCAGATCCGAGAAGGTTCGACAGATGGCGAAGTCTTCATGGAGGCACCTATGCGCGCCGAGAGCATCCGGTTTGTCGACACGTGGTTCGAGGAAGTGTGGCGGAAAGGCAGCGCCGAGGCCATCGATGCGATGGTGGCCGATGACGCGGTGATGCACGGACTGGGTGAGGCCGACGCCGTCGTTCGCGGTGGCGGCGGGTTCAAACCGTTCGTGGAGCGGATGCGCGGCGCGTTCCCGGACGTCGACATCCGCCCGGTGCTGACGATCGAGGAGGACGATCTCATCGCGACGCGATGGGTCGCCACGATGACACATCAGGGCGACCAGCTCGGCGTGCCGGCGACGGGCCGGCGCGTCACGGTGACGGGGATGACGATCGTGCGACTGCGGGACGGCAAGATCGTCGAGGCGTGGAACAACTACGATCAGCTGTCGCTGATGCAGCAGATCGGCGCGCTGCAGTCGGCGGTCGCGCTCGTGGCCGACGTGGTGAGGCCTTGAACGAGGGCGGGCCGCACTTCAGTGCAGCCCGAAACAGTGCGTTCCGCCGGGGACGCCCCCGCGGATTTCCTCGCGGCGTGGGGACGACCCCACCCATCTCCCCGTAAGACGTGACACGCCTTACGGGCTTCGTCCTTCTCTCCAAAGTTGCCTGGAAGGAACTACCTGTGGACGCTGCAGCCTACCTCGGGTTCAGGAGTTGGTTGATCTGATCCCGCATGTCCTCGAGATGCGCGCGCGTCTCTCGATTCGTCGCGCGCGGGATCGCCGCGCGCGCGCTCTGTTCCACCGCGCGTAGCTCCGAGCGGAACAGCGATCTGACGTCGCTCGTCGCTCGCGCCGGTCCGAACTGCTGCGCGACCTGCGGCGGGACGCCCGGTGGCAGCTGTAACGGCGGCGGGTTGAGTTTGTTCCGCGCAAGGTTGAACCACGACCGCTGCAGCTCGCGGCGGAACGGATCGATCGTCACCTGCCCTGCGCCGAGCTCGCGCCAGATCCCCGCGCGGACATCGGCGAGCATCTCGGACAGCGAGTATGCGTCCGCCGCGCTCCGCGCGAGCGCCGGATGCTCGATCATGCGCTCCATCCGCCGGTCGTTGAACAGCTGGGCCAGGATCGCGTTCTGCGCGTTGTTGATGCGGCGGAGCGCGCCTTCGACCTCGATCTTCCGCAGGACATCCTCGCGCAGGAAGAAGGTCGGCGTCGCGAACGCGTTCTCCACGAGGAAGCGCACCGCGTTCTTCTGCCGAGCGCGCGGGAGTGGCGTGAAGCGGACGCCTTCCTGCCCGACGCGCTTTTCCTGCGCCTGCGTTCCCCCGACCTCGGTCACGACGTGTGACAGCTCGGTGGTCCACTGGTTGATCAATCCGCCGTAGAGCTGATTGAGGTCACCGAAGTCATCACCGGAGCGGTGACTCGTCGCGGGAATGAGCAGCGGCACGATCTGCTTGATGCTCTGGAGCCCCCAGCCGGTGGCTTTCACGGCGTCACCGTCCCCGACGGCTTCGGTTTGATCCCCGGGGTCGGACCCCTGCGAGCCCACGACGTTGAAGCGATACCACGGCGTCGTGTCCTGCTCTTTCGCCCACGTGTCGAGCGTCGGGAGCTCGTCGTCGGGCGTGCGCGCCCCGGGAATGGGTGCGTAACCCCAGCGGGCCGCGAACAGATCGTAGGGTCCAATGCCGGGGATGAGATCCGCCAGCGGGATCGAGTCCTCTGGCTGTGCCGTGTAGTTGAACCGCGAGTAGTCCATGAGCGTCGCGGTGTGGCCCATGCGACGCACCCACGTGCGGCTCCGCACGCTGTCCACGGGGTACGTGGACGACGATTTCTGATTGTGCGGGAAGCCTAGCGTGTGCCCGACCTCGTGGGCGACGACGTACTCCACGAGCCGCCCCATGAGCGAGTCGGGGTACGGCCAGGCGCTCGCGCGCGGGTCGAGGTGCGCGACCTGGCTGAAATACCAGATGCGCTGGAGCTCCATGATGTTGTGGTACATGTACACGTCCGCCTCGAGGATCTCACCCGAGCGCGGGTCGTTCACGTTGGGCCCCTGGGCGTTCGCGATGGCCGACGGGAGCCAGCGCACGACGGAGTAGCGCGAGTCCTCGGGCGACCAGTCGGGATCTTCCTGCGGCGTCGGCGCGTCGCGAGCGACGATGGCGTCGCGGAACCCGGCAGCTTCGAACGCGGGCTTCCACGCCTCGATCCCCTTCCGGACGTACGGTTTGAGCCAGTTCGGCGTCGCGGGGTCGACGTAATACACGATCGGCTTCACCGGCTCGGAGATCGCGGCCGCCGGATCCTTCTTCTCGAGCCGATACCGCAGGATGTATGTGCGCTGCTGCGCGCGCTGCTCGGGGCGGCTGTAATCCACCTGCTGCGTCGTGAAGTAGCCGACGCGCGAGTCCGCGAGCCGCGCCATCATCGGCTTGTCGGGGAGCATCACGATGCTCCAGTGCATGACGAGCGAGTTCGAGCCGGCGTACTGCCCCTGCTGCGGCTGGAAGGGGCTCGGGATGGGCGCGTTAGGCGTCGGTGGTGGTGTGGCCGTGAGCAGTGCCTCGACTTCGACGTTCTCGGGGTAAGCCGCGACGCGTTCGATGAGCGAGCGGTTCGCGTCCGGCACACCACGCAGCGTCGCGCCCGGCCCCAGCTCGGCGGGCGGCGCCGTGAAGAGCCGCGTGACGTCCACCACGGCGGCGCTATCCGGGCCGTACGCCTCGACGTTCAGCGAGGTCACGACCGGCGAGAAGGTGGATGCTTCCACGGCGCGCGCCATCTCGTGGCTCGGGTCAGCCACGATGTTGAATCGGACATCGCGCAGGAGCACGCGGTTCCCGCGACGCTCCCACCGGATCACCATCGTTCGTCCGACCTGCTGGCCGCCATAGGGGCCGCCCGCGGGCGCCTTCGCGACGCGCGGCACGACGAGGATGTCCTTGTTCATCACGCCACGCGGAAGCTCGAACAGGAGTCGGCTCCCGACACGGTGCGTCGTGAACAGCCCCGATCGCGTTTGCGCGGCGGGGGTGATGACGCGTGCGTAGGGGCGCGGCTGCGGCTCGGGGGGCGGCCCGCCGGGCCCCTGGCCCTGACCCGGCGCGCCCGTTGGCGCCTGCCCTCCGGCCGGCCGCGTGGTGTCCGTGGGTGTGCCCGCGGCTTGATTCGCCGCGCCCGTGGGAGCGGGTGCGTTGGGCCGCGTGCTGGTAGCGCGTGAGCAGCTGGCAACGACGAGCAGGCCGGCGAGCGCGAGCGCGCGCTGGTAGGAATGCATGGCGACGGAGTGAAGGGAGGGAAACGGGCGGGGGCGGAGCGCAGCATAGTAATCGACACTTGACGCCCTCGACACAGAGCCGTCATCTGCGTGCGATAGGTTCGAGTCAGGCACACTCGGCTCGAGGAGGCGCTATGGACTATGGCATCGGGCTCTCCTTTCTCGTGACTGAAGCGACGCCGTACGCCACCATCGGTTGGGCGTACCTCGCCTGGCGATTCGTCCGCGCCTACGAACGTCGCGCCGCGCAGCCGGACCAGATCACGTCACTCGCCGGGCGCGTGCGATTGCTCGAGGACGCGCTCGAACAGGTCGAGGACCGGGTCAATCGCTCCGACGAGCTCCAGCGCTTCACCATGCGTGTGCTCGCGGGGCGCGAGTCAGGCGAGAGTGCTGGCGCTCGCCGATGACCTGTGCCCGGCGGCACCAACGGTATGGTGGAGTCGCTGATGGCTCTATGACGGAATTGCCAGCGGCGGGTCTGGGTGCTCGTCACCTGCGGCGGCACCGTCGCGCCGAGCAGTCGCATGTCGGCGCCCCACTCGAGGTCGGACGGCGGCCGGCCTCCCGATTCCGAGAGAGACGGCGGGGTCCGGCCAGGAAGCTCGGAAGTCGAATGCGAGTGGTATGCCAGAGCTGCCATATCCGGATCCCCGACGCGAGTTCGCCTCGAAATCAGGCCAGCAACTCATTGCATCGGGCTCGGTATGGAAGTACTGGCATACCGTGCGATTGAGGGAGGCCTGGTGCGACAGCGACGCTACGCCGCCGAGTTGCTGCGGACCGATCAGCCGCGCGTGTCCGACCTTCGGAACCGCCGCCTCCACCGCTTCTCGCTCGAGAAGCTCATTCGGTTCGCCGCGCGCCTCCGCGCCGACGTGACCGTCGACGTCCGCTGGGACCCCTACAAGCGGTACCTGGCATCCCGCCAGTAACGCGTGCATGTTGCGGACACGGCGCGCAGGGCGCCGCCCGTCCGCGGAAAGGACCGAGTCCACCTGGCCATCGCGAGAGAACCCGGTTCATCACGAACCTCCTTCGCCCAGCGTAGCGGACCCCGGGCAGCTCCCAAGGAGGTCCGTCATGTCCGCGCGTCACCTGCCCGTCCGCCCCGATCTGCTGCAGCTCCGGCACCAGGCGAAGGACCTGCTCCGCGCCGCTCGCCGCGGCGACCCCGCCGCGATCGCCGAGCTCCAGGAGCACCACCCCCAATCGATCCAGCCGGCCGACGCGCGTCTCGCCGACGCGCAGGTCGCGCTCGCCCGCAGCTACGGCCTAACGAGCTGGCCCCGCCTCGTCCTCGCCTGCCGCATGATCGCCGCAATCTGGCGCGATGATCACACGACCGTGCGAAACCTCATCCTGAAGCACCCGTCCCTCCTTCAGGAGTCCGCGCGCGGCGTGAAGGGGTGCAACTGGGGACCGCCCATGTCCTACGCCGCGAACCTGGGACGCGATTCGCTCATCTCGCTCCTCCGTGACCTCGGCGCCGAGGACACGCAGTTCGCTTTCGACCGCGCGGTGCTTCAAGGCCGCATCGACACCGCTCGGCTTCTCGCGAAGATGGGTGCCCACCCCGTGCGTGACTCCTTCATGGGTCCGGCGGAAACGCTGAACAGCGCGGGCATGGCGCACCTCCTCGAGCTCGGCGCCGAGATCAGCGACGAGCACGGCGACCGGCTCGGGCCTGTCGCGATGGTGCTGCAGACCTACGCTCGCAACCCAGCCGGCAAGCACGAGTGTCTCGAGCTACTCGCGCGCCACGGCATCGATCTGCCGGACACACCGCCCATGGCCGTACACCGCGGCCGCATCGACCTGCTCGAGCGTCATCTCCAGCGCGACTCCGCGCTGCCGTCGCGAACCTTCACGCATCAGGAGATCTGGCCGCCGTCGTTAGGCTGCGCGACCGACGAGTCGCTCGCGCTTCACGGCACGCCGCTTGGCGGCGCGACACTGCTGCACATGGCGATCGACTACGACGAGATGGAGATCGCTCGCTGGCTCCTCGACCACGGCGCGAGTCCTGACGCTCGCGCCACGATCGACGCAGACGGGTTCGGCGGGCACACGCCGCTCTTCTCGAGCGTGGTGTCGCAGGTACATCGCGGGCGCCGCCGAAACGACGACCGCTACACGCGCCTGCTCCTCGAGCGCAGTGCCAATCCCAATGCGCGCGCGTCACTGCGGAAGCGCCTCGCCTTCGCCGACGACGACTCGATGCACGAGTACCGCGATGTCACTCCGCTCGCCTGGGGCCGACAGTTCCACGACCAGGCGTGGGTGAGTGCGGCGGCCGTGCGCCTCGTGGCCGAAGCCGGGGGGATCGACGATTCCGAGCCCGGTGTATGAGTCGCGCCGCTCGTGAGTGACCGGACGGTGGTCGGGAGGGTATGCCAGGTATGAGCCTGTTCCACAGGAACACGTACCCGGCACTCGTGCTTGCCCTCGGCGTCAGTTGTGACGTCGCGCTAGGGCCGGGGCGCGAGATCACGCTCCCGATCACGAACGTCGAGGCTCCAGAAGAGGTCGCCGCGGGCACGTCCTTCAACGTTCGCGTTACCGTGCAGTCCGGCGGATGCCGCCAGTTCGAGCAGCTCATCGTCACGCAAACGACGGAGCGCGCCACATTCGTCGCGCGCGGCCACGACAGCGAGGGGCCGGGTGTCCTCTGCACGACTGACATTCGCTACGCCGAGCGCGAGGTTCGCCTGGACCCGCCCTTCACCGACCCGTACACGATCGTCGCCAGGCAGCCGAGCGGCCCGCCGACGACGAGAACCGCCCGTATTCGTTAGGTAGATCGGACGGCGGTCACGCCGGTCACCGACACGCCGGGTCGCGAGTCGCGTCGGTGACGCCACGCGGACGCCGCGGCGCCTTTTCCACGAGACGCCGCAGCTCCGCGATCGGCTCCGGGTTGTCGTCCACCTGGAGCCGCAGCACCACATCGTTATGCAGCCAGACGCCACCGCACTTCTTCACGATGAGAAGCGCCGCGCTCTGCTTCCCACGCGTGTCGCCACCGGCCGCCTGCCCTGCCTCGAGCGCGGCCACGAGACGAATCGCCAGCGACCCCTGTGTGCGGTCGTACGCCGACAGCATCGAGTCCACCACGCCCGGCCCGGCGAGAATGTTCCCCTGCGCCGAGACGTGCTTCGCCTGCCGATCCCCAGCCCAGGCGCTCGCCTTCGGACCCGTGTATGCGGCCACGTTCCCTTTCGCGTCCATGACGGCGAACTGTCGCCCGTACTTCGTCCAGCGCACGCTGTCGGGGTCCGGGTCATGCTCCCAGACGGTCTTCACGACTTCCGCCGGCGACGTGCCTTCTCGAAGCAAGGCGAGCGCTTGCGGCCCGTAGCTCACATCCACGATCGCCTGCGTGGCAACGACCCCCACGCCCGCCTCGGCCCACAGGACGCCGTTCCCGACCGAGAACACGCGTGACTGCACCGCGCCGCCGAGCTGGCCGCTGGCCGAATCGTAGGCAATGATGGAGAACGTGCCGGTGGGAAAGAGCTCATCCGACGCAACCAGCTTCGTCGCAACACCGGCCGGCCGCGCACAAGCCGTCGCGGCCAACATCAGGGCAACGGGCGTCAATCGGATCGTCGAATTCACAGGATGATCACAGGGGTCAAAGCGCTCCGCTAGGGGTCCTGACCCCTAAGCTCCGGATAGATTGCAGCCATGAACGAAACACGGCTGACGGGCATCCTCGAGTTCCTCCAGTCTGCAGAACGGCTCAAGACGACCGTGCGAAGCGGTTACACGTCCGCCGGTGACCAGGAAAGCGTCGCCGAGCATACCTGGCGCCTGTGTCTCATGGCGCTCGTGGTCGGACCCGAGTTCCCTGAGGTCGATTTCGCGAAGCTCGTGAAGATCTGCATCATTCACGACCTGGGTGAAGCAATCGCGGGTGACGTGCCGGCGCCAGAGCAGGCGCGCCGCGCCGCGGCCGGAATGACGGGGGGCAAGTCCGCGGACGAGCGCCGCGACCTCCTCACCCTCGTCGAGCCGCTGCCCGATCGCCCCCGGCAGGAGATCATCGCGCTGTGGGATGAGTACGAAGCCGCGCAAACCCCAGAAGCAAAGCTCGCCAAGGCGCTCGACAAGCTCGAGACCATTCTCCAGCACACCCAGGGACGGAATCCACCGGAGTTCGATTACCGGTTCAACCTTGGATACGGACGACAACACACCGCGAACCCGCCTCTGATCGCCGCGATTCGCGCCGTGCTCGACCAGCGAACGGAGGAGCGTGCCCGAGAGATCGAGGGGCGCACATGATGACCCGGAGCGATGCGACCGACACGGTCGTGCTTCCCGATCGTGAGGAACCGAGATGACCAATGCCGCCTGTGCGGACATCACCGCCATCACCAGCGTAAAGGGACCTCAAGAGCGTCAGTGCGATGAATGCGTGAAGACCGGTTCACGCTGGTTTCACCTGCGGACGTGCCAGGAGTGCGGCACGACGCTGTGCTGTAACAGCTCACCGAACCAGCACGCGAGCAAGCACGCGCGCAGCAGCGGTCACCCGGTGATTGCCTCGGCCCAGCCGGGTGAGCGGTGGCTGTACTGTTTCCCTCACGAGTCGTACGCCGAGTACTGATTGCACGCAGGCATGCGAGAGGTGCCGGTTCTCACGACCGAGCTCGCGCGTCGCATCGAGCGATTCGTCGCGCCGGAGGTCAGCTTGCCGCAGTCGAAGACTCCCGACCCGACTGCGCCGTGCGTCGCTCAGTTTGGAAGGACGATCGCGTCGAAGTCGCCGCGCGCGTGGCCGGGCAACAAGGTGTTCTGCTTCGGCCACGAGGATGTCGGTCGGCTCGACGAGATTCTCGCGTTCTTCGCGGCCGACGTCGTCGAGCCGACGTTCTACGTCGCGCCAATGGCGTTCACGCGCGACGTCGCCGCCGCACTCACCGCGGCAGGGTTCGTACAGCGTGAGTTCGAGCAAGCCATCCTCTATGGACTGCCGGATCCAACGCCGCCGCAGCTACCCGAGGGCATCCACATCGAGCCGGTGACCGAGGACAACCTCGAGGAGTTCGTTCGCGCGACCGCGGACGGGTTCGAGTGGCACGCGAGCTGGCGCGACGCGGCCATGGAGGGGGTGCGCACCAGTGTGCGCCCTGGCGTGCAGCATTTCCTCGTTCGCTATCGTGGGATCCCCGCGGGCGTGGGTTCGCTCGGCATCCGCGAGAACGTCGCGAGTCTCGGTGGCGGCGCGGTCGTGCCGGCCCTTCGAGGCAAGGGGTGCCACCTCGCGCTCGTGCATTACCGTGTGCACCTGGCCCACACGCTGGGGTGCGGGCTCGTACTCGGCGGCGCGCGCTTCGGCTCGGGAAGCTTCCGCAACCAGCAGCGAGCGGGGCTTCGCGTCGCGTACCTGGAGAGCGCGTGGTCTCGGCTTGACCGCGTCGTCATCGCGGGCCGCATGGCGCTTCGCTCCGATTGACGCGCGGTGCCGGGAGCATGAACTTCGAGGCCGCGCCGGGAGTCGATTCCCTGCCGACGACAACCTCCTCGAGCCTCGGTCCCAGTGCGCTCGCCTCTCACGGCTTCGTTCGTTCTGTGCGCCTCGCTCGTCGTATCGTCGTGCCGCCCACCCCTGCGCGACAGCGGCTGCGTTCCCGAGCGCGGTGTGGAAGTGTGGGTGGAGCGCCGCTACCCGCCGACCGTCCAGCTCGCCGACACGGCGTTCGGGTCGCTCTCGATTACGGTTTCGCGTGATACTCTCGCCCGGTTACCGAATGGGAGCATGATCTCCGTGCTCATCGCCGGGCCGGCATCGGCAGACCATCCTGACACCGTGCGCGTGCTCTCGGCCGAGCTCCCCTCGGGCGAAGCGCTCTGGCGCGGGGACCAGCTCCGCCCCGGTCAGTACACGGCCGAGCTGACTTCGCAGGGCCACGCAGCCGGGCCGCGTTCGTTCTCGATCGCGGCGGGTGAACGCGTCGAGGTCGAGGCGCGGTTGCGACAAAGCGGCTGCGATCCCGACACCGTACGTAAGGGGTCAGAGTCCTAACGCATCCTTCGAACGCGGCGGAAGACGAGTCGTCCTCGGATCGGTCGCCCGTGGCTGGCTCCGCGTGCCGCACCCTCGGGGACAACAATGAACCGCAGAGGGCGCAGGGGGCGCGATGCCGAACGAGCGCCATAATGGTGCCGAGAATTCAGCGACTCATCGCCCGTGCCCCGGAACTACACGATAACCCGGTCTCCGACCGTGATCGCACCCTGCCCCGCGTGGATCACGTTCTGCCCGAAGTAGACCTCCCCGTCCCCACGACGCCGGTACGACGCGAGCGTCCGCAGCGGTTCCTTCCCACGCGCCCCCGTCTGTTGATCCACGAGCGTCGTCACGCACCGCGCGCATGGCTTCACCACCGTCGCGCGGACGTCGCCAATCACGATGTTCCGCCAGCCATCCTCCGCGAACGGCGTGGAACCGCGCACCACCACGTTAGGCCGGAACCGATTCATCGGCAGGGGCGTCTCGAGGCGCGCGTTGAGGTCCTCGAGTGACGCCTCCCCAATCAGCAGGAGCGGGTACGCGTCGGCGAAGCTCACCTCGTCGTCCGGGCGCGTGGCATACGTCGGATCGACGAGACGCTTCCACTCATCGGCGAGCCGTACGAGCCGACACGAGACTCCGAGGTGCGCGCTCAGCCAACGGCTCGCGTCGTCACCCTGGTCGATTGCGTCGCACACATCCCGCCACACGACGACCGATCGGCGCGGCCCTTCCATGAGAACTGGCACTGTGATCGTCGAAAAGCCCGGCGCCGCGAGGGTGACCGCGCCATCGGCGATTCGCGGGACGATGAGTGCCAGCTTCGGTAGCTCCCGCTGCGAGAGGAACCGGCCGTCGTCGTCCACCACCATGAAGCGCCGGTCGCCCATGACCCCGCGGCGATCGAGGGTCACGCTCGCCACCGACATCCCGGCGCATGACTTGATCGGGTAGACGTAGAGTGCCGCGACTTCGACCATGTGGCTCGTTCCGGTTGGAGTACCCCGAACGTTGCACGTCGGCGCGCGCGGCGCCACCTTGCCGGAGCGAATCGTTACGTGACCCCAGTCGTGGAGGGTATCGCGTGTTCGCGAGGCCCAAACTCATGAAGTTCGTGCCGACCCCGCCATCTGGAGACGTGTGTGACTGCCCGTGTCATAGCGCTCCGCTGGCGGTCATGCACCCGGTCCCATGCTGCGTGCCGTGCTCCGTGTGCGGGCGCCAGGTAGCCTCGGCGCGCCTCATGCCGCACATGGCGGCGCACGGAAGGCCGCTACCGCGCCGCGCCGACTAGCGGTTAGCCAGCGTGGATTCGAAAGGCGTAGCATGTGACGCGTAACGGGACCGCACTGAGGCGGCCGGCAAGGGCTCGGCGGGACAGTGAGTGGCCAGTCGTCAGCGGGGAGTGGAGCAGTCCTGAGTGATCAGTCGTCCAGTCCTCAGTTGCGAGTGACGCTCACCGACAACTCGACACTGAATCACTCAGGACTGATGACTGCGCGACTGGGAACCGACGACGGGCGACTGCCCCGGCAGCTTCGCGGCACGCAGCCTCGTCAACCTGCGGCGACCGCCGCGATGTCCTCCCGCGGCGACAAGTCTCCAGGGAGCCCCTGTGTGAGCAGCGCCGTGAACTGGGCCGCGGGGAGCGGGCGCGAAAAATGGTAGCCCTGGCCGTAGGTGCACCCGAGGAACCTCAGTCCCTCGACCTGTTCCACGCGTTCGATCCCCTCCGCAACCATGTCGAGCCCGAGCGCATCACCGAGTGCGACGATCGCGCGCGTGAGGGACGCAGGCTGCCCACCTGACCCGATCGGATCCACGAACGTCTTGTCGACCTTCAGGATATCGATGGGAAAGCGCTGCAGATAACTCAGCGACGAGTACCCGGTGCCGAAGTCATCCACGGCGAGCGAGAGCCCGAGGCCTTTGAGCTCACGGAGCCGGGCGAGCGTCATATCCGTGTCGTTCAGCATCACGCTCTCGGTGATTTCGAGCGTCAGCGTTGACGGCTGAATCCCGGAGACATCCAGCGCAGCATGCACGGCCGCGATCATATCGGGGTGCTGGATCTGCGCGCCCGAGATGTTCACGCCGACTTTGAAGGGACGGCCGTCGGGCACCTGATGCGCTCCCGCAGTACGGTGATCGGCGCTCGCGAAGAGTCGCTGCCAGTGCGCCGCTTGCCGGCAAGCCTCGGCGAGCACCCACCGCCCGATCGGCACGATGAGGCCGGTGGACTCGGCCAGCGGGATGAAGTCGCCGGGGAAGACCATGCCGCGTTCAGGGTGTTGCCATCGCAGAAGGGCCTCGGCGCCGATGATGCGCCGACTCGCGAGATGAACGACCGGCTGGTAGTACAGCTCGAGCTCACCACGCTCGAGCGCGGAGCGCAGATCGGACTCCAGCACGAGACGCTCGAGCGCCGCCTGATGCATCGTCTCCTCGAAGATCACGTACCGGCCCTTGCCGCCGTGCTTCGCGGCGTACATGGCGACGTCCGCCTGACGCAGGAGATCGTCCGCCGCCGCGCCGGGATCGCCGAATGCAATGCCGATGCTCGCGCCAACACGCACGTCGGCGCCGCCGACGGCGAACGGGGCCTCGAGCGCGCGGGCGATGCGTTCCGCGACGACGGTGATGTCCCCATGCGACCGCACGCCGCGGACGAGGATCGCGAACTCATCGCCGCCAAGCCGTGCGACTGTGTCGCAGCCACGAGTGGCGTTGAGCAGTCGATCGGCCGCGACCGTGAGGAGCTGATCGCCGATGGCGTGCCCCAGCCCGTCGTTCACATCCTTGAAGTTGTCGAGGTCGATGTACATCACCGAGATCGACCCGCGATTTCCAGGAACCGCGGTCGCCCGCGTCACGCGATCCCGGAAGAGGGCGCGGTTCGCGAGCCCCGTGAGCGCATCATGCGTGGCCTGATGGACAAGGCGGTCTTCGCTCTCGCGCAGGTTCGTTACCATGCGCTCCATCGAGCGGAGGAGCTGTCCCACCTCATCCGCACCCGCGGTTGGCAGGCTGATACTGAGATCGCCCGCGGCGACACGGTCCGCGATGCGCACGGCGTCGCTCAACGGAATCGTCAGCGAGTCGCTGGCGACGCGTGATAGGGCGACGACGGCGAGCACGAACATCAACGTCAGCCCCACGCACACGCCCCAGGCGATACGCTGGCGGCGCCGTTCCTCCGAGATGGCCAGGGCCATCGCTTCACGATCGCGGCGGGCGTCGACGTCGAGCGCCGCTTTCAGCCGCCGATGCCGCGCCGTGAGGTCGCGCTGCACGTCGGACAGGTTGTCGCTCACTTCGCCAGCGATCATACGAGCACTGACGTCGCGGGCGCGCGCGTAGTACGCGTCGAACAGCGGCCGCATGGCCGGCCCCTGCTCGTGAAGCGCGGAGTGCTCGTCGCGCTCGAGCAACCGGACGAACTCGTGCGCGAGCGAGTCCGCGCGATCGAGCCCGTCGATGTCGGTCGCGGCGACGGCGTCCTGGAAGCTGCGCTGCATCGCCACGAGCCCTTGCTCGAGCTTCCAGCTCGCCTCGACGATGGGGTAGTACTGGTTGCCCAGGCGCTCGAGCCGCCGGTCGGCGAGAACGCCGAATCCGACGGTCACGAGCAACACCGCACCGAGGGCGGTTGCCGTGAGGCTGGGGAAGAGGCGCAGCTTCCGTGCGAACGTGAGCCCTCGATACCAGCGAACGAACCGGCCGGCGAGGGCGTGCCAGGAGGCCGGTGTTTTTCGCATCAGTCGGTGACGTCGAGGACACGAACGCCGCGCGGGAGCGCGACGTTAGGCGACACGTACGCGATCGCGGCGGGGTTCACCTGCACGAACTCGAGCACCGCGTCGTCGCTCGGTTTCTCGGGGGGCGGCACGTCGCGGCCCGAGAAGATCTGCTGCTGCCAGTACGCTCTCACTGAGCTGACGGACTTCGCGAGGACCCGTCGAGTGAACGCCACACGAACTGGCGAGTCGGCCGGGAGGTCGACGGGCATCGCCACCGCACCACTGTCCCAGCGGGAGATCTTCTTCAGGAAATAGCGTGCGACCTGCGCGCGCGACATCGCGCTCACGGCGTTCTGGTCGTTCACGACCACCACGAACCCGCTGGCGCGCGTCGCGTACGGATCGCGTTCGCGCGTTGCGGCGGATGAGTCGCCCACCAGTGCGAACGTGGTCGTCACGAGTACGAGGGCCAGGCCTGACCGAAGTCGAACGGAACGCATTGCCCGACTAGAAGCTGGCGGACAGACTCGCAATGACGTATCGAAACTTCGGCGCGGTCGACGGATGTGACGTTTGCTCGATCTGCATGCCCCGATCCCAGTGCTGCTCGATCTTCAGCACGAGTGATGGCGTGAACGCGTACGAGAGCCCCACGCCGTCCGACCGATGCCATTCGAAGCTCGATGGCAGGGCGCCCTCGCCATAGATCACGTCGGTGTCGCGCGACCGCTGCACCTCGCCCGTGATCCCGAGCTTCGGCGTCAACTTGTAGTTCGCCTGCACGTACCCGACGTAGAGCTTGTCCGAATCGACGTAGTTCTGCAGTTGTCCTTCGGCGCGGAGGAACCAGCGCTCACGCGTCGCATCGAGCGACACGTGGTACTCCTTGAGCTCGTTCTCGTAGAACTCCTCGATCTCCCATCGGTCATCATGTCGCTGGGCGGCGAACCCGAGCCGAACGCCGTCGGCTGGAGTGTTGAGCCACAGCTGCGCGCCGATGGCGTTCCTCGCCCGCACGCGATAGACCGCGTACTCCTCACTCCAGGTATCGTAGGCGAGCGACCGCCAACCGCCGAGGTAGCCGTTCACCTCGAGGCTCCACGGCGCGCTTTCGAAGAACGTGTGCGAGGCGATCACGCCATCGATGGTCTCGCTGTAGTACGCGCCTTCGTCGTAGAACACGACCGGCGGGCGGTAGGTCGGCAACACGACGCCCACGCTACGCAGCTCGTTGTAGATGCCGCGCGGGATCGGCATCCGGCCGATCTTCACCGAGGTCCCCTGGCTGAACGCGTGCTGATAGAACGCCCAGTTCAGGTTCACGTCCGACTCGAAGTCCGTGATCTTGCTCTGCCCCAGACGCCGATGGTTCGCCTGCACCACGAACTGATCGTTGGATGTGGCGAAGTAGCGGAGCTGAAGCGCGGCGTAACGGAAGTCCGTTGACGCCTCGTCGGTCAGTCCGTAGAACTGCGTCCCGGTGGACTTGCCCCACCCCTGCGTGAGGTAGCCGTGGACCGAGATCTTTGGGGCGGCATCCTGGGCCTCGACAACAGCTGTCCCTGACGCGGACAGCGCGAGCGCCACCACGGCAGCCTGCGCGGCACCTGACACTGAGAACCTGGACACCATCGCCTCGCGAGGAAATGAGTGGGCCCTAACCTTCGGGGCGCCAACGCACTACGTCCGGCGCCACCGATGGCGCCGTCTCCTCATAGTGTCGGATCCAGTGCGGATTTTCTTAGCCGGTCAGATCGGCCGAATCGTTCAGAACTCCTCCATGGCGAGCGCGCGTTCCATCGATTCCCATCGCCCACGCGCAACCCGGAGCCTGACGCCGTCGGCGAGGACGATCGTACCGCCCCCGTCGGGTTCGCGATGCAACTCGCGGATGCGCTTGACGTTCACGATGAGCGAGCGGTGCACGCGGACGAACTCGCGCGCCTCGAGCAGGCGCTCCAGCGCGTGCATGCGCTGTGACACCAGATGGCGCTGCTTGCCGGCGTGAATGCGCGCGTAGTCCCCCGAGGCTTCGACCCAGTCGATCGCGTCGATCTCCACGAGTGTGATCTTCGACCCATTGCGCACGCCGATTCGGCGCGGTGCCGTCGCGTGCTCTTTCGCCTCGCCGTCGGATTCGGTGAGCGACAGCTCGGCCGGAGGACGCTCGTCGGCAAGGCGATCGGCCGCCATGCTGGCGAGGGTGCGGTGAAGAGTCAGCGCGTCCATGGCGCGCAGCCCTTCGAGTGCGCGTGTCACCGCCGCACGGAAGCGTGGGCGGCCGAACGGCTTGAGGACGTAATCGAGTGCATGGACGTCGAACGCGCGGATGGCGTGCTCGTCGTGCGCGGTGACGAACACAATGCCCCGAGGGACGTCGCCGCCGAGTGCGTCCAGCACGCGAAAGCCGTCCTGGTCGGGCATCTGGATGTCGAGGAACAGGAGATCCGGCTTGAGTCGCCTGACGAGTGCGACTGCTTCCTTCCCGTTCGATGCCTCGCCCACAACCTGTATCGTAGGATGCTCGGTGAGGAGCGTCGTCACGACTTCACGCGCGGTGGGCTCGTCGTCCACGACCACCGCGCGAACCGTGGCTCGCGCGCCGTCAGCCTCCACGCGTGCCACTGCCATTGGGGCCGCTCGACCCATTCGCATGTCCGTTCACGGATGCTGGAATGTCCACCGTCACGATCGTGCCACCGCCCGGTGCATCGGCGATGCTCATGAGGCCGCGCTCACCGTACAGCTCCGTCAACCGCTCGCGTGTATTGCGGAGCCCCGTCCCGGAGCCCGGGCTCTTCGTCGCGGCGGACATGCCGGGCCCGTCGTCGCGTACCGTTAGGCGGAGGCGAGTTCCCTCGCGCGTTGCCGACACTTCGAGGACACCAGCCGTCGAGACGGCGGAAATGCCGTGGCGGACGGCGTTCTCGACGAGCGGTTGCAGGATGAGCGGCGGCACCAGGCAATCCAGGGCGTCCGGATGCGCCCCGACCGTCGGCCGGAGGCGATCCCGGAACCGGACCTCCTCGATCGCGAGGTAGTCGCGAACGAGATCGAGCTCCTCGGCGAGCGAGACCTCGAGCCGTGACGTGGAGCTCGAGACCTTGTGGAAGAGCGCGCCGAGGTGATCGAGCACGGCGTCGGCGTCGTCGCTGCGTCCGCTGCGCCAAAGCTGCCCGATGGTGTGGAGTGTGTTGAACAGAAAGTGCGGGCGGATCTGCGCGTTCAGCGCCTGCAGGCGGGCCTGCGCGAGCTGGCTTTCCATCCTCGCGAGCTGGAGCTCACGTGATTGAGCGCTGCGGTAGTACAGCACCGCCTGGGTGATCCCGAGGATTGCGGCGTAGACGAGCAGCGCGATGTGGAATCGCACGGTGGCCCAGATGGCACCCTGCTGCACGAGCATCGCGAGCCCGCCGAATCTACCCGAGCTCGCCCAGTACATGAGCACGACGAGCACGTTGGCCGCGAACGCGAGCAGCGGGGCGGCGATCAGGTGAATGGCAGCATGCTTGGGCCACCGATCGCGGCTGAGAGGGAACCGAACGGTGAGGGCGATGACCGCGAGCGTGACGGGGATCCATGGATAGATCTGCCTGAGCGCGGTCTTGATGGCGGCTCCGAGCGTCACGGGCTCGTTTCCCATGACGTTGGATCCGAGCGCGGTCTGGGCCCCCCACAACACGCCGATGAGGAGCCAGAGCGCGCATACGCCGGCTACTATCCGCGCTCCGATCCTCATCTTCATCGATCGACTCCAGTGGATGTGGCGGAAGCCTGGCTGACAGGAACGCTACCTGATATGGCCTGCCAGCCACCAGCTGGCCTCCCAGCTCGACGCTGGCGGGCTGGGACGCTCCTTCGCTCAAAACCCTAGCGTGTGCGTGTACTTGAGTATGACGGTGCGTGCGAGGGATGTGGGCGGCTCGACCCCCGCGAAGTCTGCCGACCGGGTATCGAGGCCCTCGTTATAGACCAACCACAGGTCCGTCCCCTCCGCGAAAGCGTAGCGCAGGCGCACGTTGAAGTCGAGCCGGTCCGTCGTCGAGTTGTACTGAATGAACGCGTTGCCCGATGCCCGTGCGTCGAGCGCCGTCCGCACGCGCAGCCGCGCCACCTGGACGTTCTCGACCTGGTTTCGCGCGTCGAACTCCAGATGACTCAGCTGATAGTCCGCGCCAAGCTCGAGGTGCGGCGACACGTTCCATGTTGGCGTGAGAATCACCTGCGTACGCGTGCCGTCGTAGAACGTCCCCGTGCGGAAGTCCACCCCCGATCGAAGTTTCCTTCCCGGCCCCATGTTCAGGTAGACCTGAAAGTCGAAGAAGTCGTACTGGCCAACGGGAATCGTCGCGTCGCCGATGGTGAACTGCCGTGCCACGTTCTCGTGGAACCACTTCGGTTCGAGCCAACCACCACCCCCAGCCTTCGTGTCCCACTGCACCCAGAACGCCCACATGCCACTCTCGAGCTGGTCGTCCGAGTGGCGCCACGTGTGAAACGCCAGCCACCCGGGATAGTACCGGCGCAGCCAGCGGTGCCTGTCCGTATAGATGTACCAGTTGCCCGACACGTTCGCCGTCGTGAAGTTCGTGCGCTGCAGGAACCCCACTTCCGGTCGATAGTCGCCGCCCATGTGCGTGCTGCTGATGTTGTACGACAGCCCGCGCTGCGTGCGGCGCTCCCATCTGAAGTCGAACAGGCTGCGTGACTCGAACGTCACGTCACTCGAGTCGTCGCTGTCCACGGTCGCCGAGTACTTGAGCGTCGCGTAGTGATCACCGAACACGCGAAGGCTGGCGTCCGTCCCGAGCCCCAGGTTGTGACGCCCGTCGCCATAATACGACGTGACCATGAAGCCCGCGTTGGAGTACGGATTGAGCACCGGGCGTCTCAACCGCAGCACCCCGAAGTTCTCGCTCGGCGTGGCTCCGTGTTCTTGCGTCTGCATCTCGAGCAGTCCTACGTCCCATGCGCCAATGCGACCTACGAGCCGTGCCCCGCCGTAGATGGGCACGGGTTCCGCGTTCGTGCCCACGCCGGGTGCCAGCCCGATTCGGCGCGAGTTGAATAGCCGAGCTCCACCGCCCACAACGAAATCGAAGATGCCGCTGCCTTCCTGGAAGAAGCGTCGCCGCTCGGGAAAGAAGAGCGGAAAGCGATCGAGGTTCACCTGCTGGTCGTCTGCCTCCACCTGAGCGAAGTCGGTGTTGACGGTGACGTCCAGCGTGAGATTACCGGACAGCGGATAGCGGACGTCGAGTCCCAGCTCGTTGGACCGGTTTCTGTCGGTCGTGAATCGCGTCGCGTCGCCGATCGGCGCGATCGCCGTGCGCGACCGGCCGGTGAGCGCATACGGCGTCACGTACAGCGGCTTTCGACTGCGCACATCACGGAGCACGACGTCGCGTGCGACCGACGGACGGCGAAACTCGAACTTCGGATCGATCTCGGGAAACGTCACCCGCTCCTCGAGCCGCGAAACGAGTCGCGTCACGGTGAGCCCCATGATCGCCTTCCCGTCAGCGTCCTCGCGGAATCCGATGCTGGAGAACGGAATGCGGATCTCCGCAAACCATCCCTCACCCGTAATGGTCGTGCGCGCTGCCCAGAACGTATCCCAACTGCCGTTGAGCGTGGCTCCGTCGTCGGACACGAGCTGATCGAACCGAACACCACTCGCGGTCAGACCGAACCACTTCGCGTTGCGGTTGTCGTTGAACGCGTCGATGTAGATCGCGAACGCGTCATCGCCGTTCCAGCGGTCGCGGTAGAGCGAGTTCACCCGGATCCCGGATGGGTCGGTGTCGTAGAACCACCCGGCCGCGTAGAAGTGCTCGTCGTCGTACGCGACGCGAATCTCCGTCCGCTGCCTTGGCGTGCCGCGAAACACTGGCTGGTACATTGTGAGCGGCAGCGCGGGGATGTCCTTCCACACCGGTTCGTCGAGCACGCCGTCGACGGTGACCGTGCCGGTGAGGCGCGTGAGCTCGAGCGGCGGGGCCGACACCGCCTGCGCCGATAGCGCGGCGAACGGGGTCAGACCGGCAATGCCGTACAACGCACATGCGATGGTCGCTGCCACGGCGGCGCGACTCGCTGGTCCGTGAACCATTGGTATCGTTCTGCCAGGTCGAGGGGTCGTGGCAACGAAGCACCTCTCCCCTGTCCAGCGAAACGACGCATCGACCAACTGCGGATGTTGGGCGCTGAAGCGCAGAGAACAACGGACCGGCGACAACCGGCCGGGACCGGTCGGATAGCGCCGTACGACTCCACGACCCACGGTCGGTCGTCCCGACGCGCGCTTGCGGCAAGGCTCGACTCGCAAGAACTTCGCCGGGTCCTTTCCGGTGGCGTGGCATGAGGTCCGAAACCGAGGTCCGAGGTGAGTGGCTCGCGCGGCTTCTCTCGACCGCACCGGCCGATCGTCCGGCCGCTGAGGCGGCGGTGCGGAGGCTTTACGACGCGGTGGGTTTCGCGGCGCCGCAGCACATGCTCTGGTTCGATTCGCCGTGCGCCGCATCGTGGCCGGTCACACTGCTGGCCGCTCCCTACGACTTCACGCGGGGCCAGCGGCTGTCGTCAGGACTGTCGCGCGACGATCGAACGAGTATGGAGAAAGCTCGTGCCACGTTACGTGAGCGCCTCGGCATCGGCGAGTGGGACGACGTGCTGGCCGCGATCGGCGCACCGCGTGCGATGAGCCTGGCGTACCCGCCCGACCCGTCACGGATCCTGTCCACGCCACTCAACATGGCGCGGCTCGAGATGGTCGAGGACATGGCGAGCCTGTGGACGGTGCGCGGCGCCGGCGATCCGCTGAACGATGCGGAGGATCATTTCTGGGGAGGCAATCGCGGCGCCCTGGGCAGTGAGCTGCACTGTCCGACGAGCGGCGGTGTGCTCGGGAACTCGTTCTATACGGAGTACGCATTCTCGACGATGGCCGATGACGAGCACCGCCTGTCGGACCGCGAAGTGCCGGTGGCCGTACGCGCTGCCTGGGACGTCGCACAGGCCGCGGGATTGTGGTGGCCGTTCGAGAATGCCGTCGTCTTCACCGACCGTCCCGCCAAGCTGCACGTGAACGAACGCAACCTGCTGCATCGCGAGGACGGTCCGGCACTCGTGTATCGCGATGGCTGGCGCGTCTACGCGTGGAATGGCAAGGCGGTTCCGGAGCGCTGGATCACGCAGCCCGAGTCCGTTCCGGCGAAGGAATTCAAGGGGTTCGATCCGACGTTCGCGAAGTTCATCGCCACGCGCACCGGCCAGTCGCCTCGCTCCGAGTCGGCGAAGAAGCGCGCAAAGCCCGGTTCCATCCTGGAGGGGCTTCCGACGGATCCGGCCGCTCGACTCGATCGGTTGCGAACCGACGCGGGCGGAACGCTCCCGTTCTTCGACCGCTACCTGGCCGGCGAGCGCCGCGAGGTGTGGTCGGAGCTCATCGCGTTAGGCCCGACCGTCCGCGAGGATCCGCGCGCGGCCGACGCGGTCGCCGTCGCCTACGAGACGATGCAGCGCGTTGACGCCAACGTCCGCACGGTCGTACAACGGCTGCAGGCGATGAACTACACGTTCACCACCGACGTCGGCCCGCGCGGCGCCCCCACCGTGCAGATGGGCGCGAGCCGCATGGACCTCGATGACCTCGTGCGCAACGCCGGGTCGATGCCGCAGATGGGTGGGCTGCTCGGTAAACTGGCGAAGGTAGCCGAGATGCTCGCCGGCGCGACGAAAGGAAGAGCCACATCCCGTCATACGCCGGTCACGCCGCACGTTCCGCCCGGTGCCGGCGTGCGAACGGAGATCGCCAAGTTCGAGAAGGAGTTCGGCCCCCTGCCGCTCTCGTTGCGTGCGTTCTACGAGGTGGTGGGCGAGGTGAACCTCGTCGGCCACCACCCGTCGCTCGCACCGCGCGACAGCCGAGTCGCGCCGGATCCGCTCGTCGTCTACGCGTTCGATGAAGGGGCGGTCGAGTACGACGAGGACGATGACGACGGCGAGACACCGTCGGCCATCACCATCGCCCCCGATGACCTTCACAAGGCTGACACGAGCGGGGGCGATCCGTACGAGATGGCGATTCCCGACCCTCGCGCGGACGGCGAGCTCCTGAACGAGCGCCACAACCTCTTTTTCGTGGATTACCTCCGGCTCTGCTTCAGCTTCGGCGGATTCCCGGGTTACGACGGCTCCGAGCGCGTCCCGCCGGAGATCGCGACGCTGAGTGCAGGGCTAATCGATTTCTGAGGCTACACCCCGGCCACGCGCCGCTTGTACTCCACAAGCGCCGCGTCGAGCCGCGCGTGAGCGGTCGTGTCGCCCGGCACGTTATGCGACGGATGGATGAACAACTTCACCCCGCGGTCCGCGAGAATCCCGGCCACCGTCGTGATCGTCATCCACACCACGGTCACGAACGCCATGGTGGACACGGGCCCGACGTTGTCCTGATGCCCGGCGAGTTGCACGGACGAGTCCCCCGCTGGGACGCGCGTGTCTATCACGACGTCGGCGATGTCGAACAGCTTCTTCCCCGACGGGTGACGCGGCGTACTCGACGCCGCCTGCTCGGCCGAGCCGGTTGCGATGACGGGCATACCCAGCTCCTTCGCCCTGAGCGCGACATCGATGTTCACGTTGTTGATCCCCGTGTGCGAGAAGATCCACATCGTGTCGCGCGGGTCGAAGGTGTAGCTCTGCATGATCGCCTGGCCGTATCCCTCCGCACGCTCGAGGAAGAGGAACTGGTGGATTCCCATCTCGCCGGTAACGCGCGTGAAGAAGGTCAGCGGCAACTCCACGATGGGATGAAACCCGACGAAGCCGCCGATCCGCGGATACATCTCCTCGACAGGGATGGTCGCATGCCCACAGCCGAACGTGTGGACCCACCGCTCGGCCGCGATGGAGTCGGCCATGAGCTGCGCCGCGTCCCGAATGGCAGGAAGCTGCGTGCGCTCGATGTCATCGATCACCGCGCGTGTATTCGAAAGCCAGTTCAGAGCGAGCATCGTCAGGTGGGTTGCCGTTCGGTCAGACGCGACGTCGTGGCGAGGAGGATGGACACGAGCGCAACGAGCGCGATCGGCACGATCACGAACGACCCACGCAGGCCGTACGACGCGCCTAACACACCCGTCGTATACGGGAGGATCATGCCACCCGTGAGTGCCATGACGATCACCAGGCTGAACGCCGTGCCCGACAGGTGCGCGTAGCGATCGCCGACGAACCCGAGTACCACAGGAAACGACGCCGCGAAGCCACAGCCGAGCAGGAAGACTCCGGCCGCCGCGACCGACGCGGTCCGCGTGAGAATGAGCAGCAGTGCCCCAACGAACGCGATCGCGAGGCAGCCGAGCAGCACGCGCGCTGGAGCCACTCGGCGAAGCACCGAGCCGAGCGCGATGCGCGCGAGCATCATCCCGAGCCAGTACAACGACAGGTAGACGAGCGCGCGTTGATCGGCAATCTGAAGCTCCTCCTTGAAGAACGTCGTCGTCCACCCACCGACGGTGATCTCCATACCACTGGCGAGAAACAACATGAGTCCCATCAGCAGTAGCACCGGGTCGCGCACCAACTCTTGCGCCGCCGCGAGTGGAAACCCTTGCGGTTGTTTCGGCGCAGGAAATGGCGTGAGCGCGGTGATCACGAGCGGAATGATCACGAGCGCGCCCACCGCGGCAATGATGGTCGAATAGGAGAAGACACCGAGCAGACTCCCGAGCGCGAACGGGACACCGACGGCACCGACGCCAAAGAACACACCGAGCAGACTCAATCCCGCCGTCCGCCCTTCCGTGGCAATGTCGGCGACGAGCGCGTTCGTTCCGCCGTTGATGATGCCACCGCCGAACCCGATCAGGGCGACGGCCGCGCGAAGCCACCCCATGGATGGCGCGAACGCGATTCCCTCGAGCCCGATGATGATGAGCGTGGTCGCGAGGAGCAACATGCCTTTGTAGCCCCGGCGGTCGACGATCGGACCGAACACCAGCGACCCGACGAGAATCCCGAACGTCATGAGCAGGAACAGCGAACCTGCCACCGCCGTGTCGATGCCGAACCGCTCGATGACCGATGGTAACACCGAGCCGAGGGTCGTGAGCACGATACCGAACGACAGCATGCCGAGGCAGGCGATCGTGAACAGCGTGCGACGATTGGTCATCTCACCTCGCTGTCATGGCGAGGCGCGCGGCGCCGTACAGCCCCGCATCACCGCCGAGGGTGCTCGGCACGAAGCGCACCCGCCCCATGGAAATGGGCTGCGCCCACCGTGCCGCCTCGATGTGAATACGCTCGAGAAAGCGAACCGCGGGGCCGAACACGCCGCCACCGAACACGATGGTCTCCGGGTTGAACAGACTCACGAGGTTGGCCGAAGCCATCCCCCAGAACTCGATGGCGTCGTGCAGCACGCGCGTGGCGATCGCGTCGCCCCGATCGTAGGCGGCGAAGAGCCGCGCCGGCGTGACGTCGCTCGCCTCGAGGCGTCGCAGCTCGCCGGCGTAGTCTGGCATCGCGTCGAGCATCTCGCGCGCGACGATCGTTAGGCCCGGCCCCGAGGCGTGGTACTCGAAGCAGCCGCACCCCACGTATGCGTCGCGGAACGGGCGGTCGAGCGCCATCCAGCCGATCGCGCCGCCAATGTCGGCGTGACCGCGCAGTACTCGGCCGTCCGCGAGGATGCCGGCGCCGATCCCGGTGCCGACCGCGAGGAAGATCGCGTCGCGGGCTCCGCGAGCCGCGCCATTCCACGCCTCGCCAAGGATGTATGCGGCGCGATCGCTGTCGATCACGACCGACATGTCACCGCCAAGCGCGCGACAGAGCTCGTCGCGGAGCGGGTAGTCGTCCCATCCTGGAATGTTCGGCGCCCACACTGTTCCCCGCTCGGCGCGAGAGATCCCTGGGACGGCGACGCCGACGGCGGTGATGCGTGCGTCTCCCACGCCGCCGTGCTCGTCGAGGATGTTGCGAGCGAGATCGACGATGGCGGACGCGACGTCATCGCCGCCGCGTCCCCCGAGCAGGGCGTGCCCACGGGCGCGGATATCTCCGGCGTCGGAGACGAGCGCGGCGGCGATCTTCGTGCCGCCGAGGTCTATCGCAATGACATTCACGAGGCTGGGCGCATCCAGGTAGCGGTCGAGTCGCGCCGAAGATGGCGCGGCCGCCCCCCACTCGCCAGTTGGACCGGGCTAAACGATGTCGTCCGCTAGCAGGACCGTTCGCCAGAAGGCATCTTGCCCAGCCCCTCCACCGAGCCTCTGATGCCAAAGCAATACAAGCCAGACGGATACACTTCGGTCACGCCGTACCTGATCGTGGACGGCGCCGACCGGACGATCGAGTTCGCGCGTCGCGTGTTCGGTGGGGTCGAGCTCCGGCGGTTCCCAGCTCCGGGCGGCGGCATCATGCACGCGGAGATTCGAATCGACGACACAGTCGTCATGCTCGCGGACGGCGGGCCGGGGTGGCCGCCGGTGCCGGCGCACGTGCACGTCTACGTCCCCGACGTCGACGAGACCTACCGCCGCGCGCTGGATGCTGGCGCGACGTCCGTTCAGGCCCCGGTGAAGAAGGATGACGACGACAAGCGCGGCGGTGTGAAGGACGCCGGCGGCACAACGTGGTGGATCGCGACGAAGGTTGCCTGACCCGTAGCTCCCGCGCTTTACTGACATTCCCTCGGCCCGAGGCCGCATTGATTTTCGCTACTCTCGTCGCCGCGATTGCCGGCGCGACGCAAGCGCCGCTGGTTGCGCCCGCCCCGCGCGTTCCGCTGCCACAGCCGACCGCCAACGCCGTGCGCGCCACGGTCCACACGAACCGTGTCGCGTCAGGCACTCGAGCCGGGGACGTTCTCACGCTGGCACTCGATGTCGTCGAGAGCGCGTGGCGGCCGGAGGGAGACGACGACCCCGAGGTGCCGATCTTCGCCTTCGCCGAGCGCGGGAAGGCGCCGTCCGTACCGGGGCCGCTCGTGCGCGTTCCGCAGGGGACGGAAGTGCGCCTCGTCATTCGGAATCGCGTGGACACGGCGCTGTTCGTCGGTGGGCTTCGGCCAGGCGTCTCAGAAGCGACCGACACGGTGCACCTCGCTCGCGGCGAAACACGCGAGCTCCGGTATCGGCTGAACGTGCCCGGCACGTACTTCTACTGGGGCGCATTCACGGGGACCAGCTGGGCGGATCGACTCTGGAAGGACAGCCAGCTCAATGGCGCCATCGTCGTGGACCCGCCGGGTGGCTCCACGTCGGACCACATCTTCGTCCTCAGCGAATGGTTCCATCCTTACGACGACCGTCCGTTCGAGGTCGTGTCGGTCATCAACGGGAAGGGGTGGCCCTACACCGAGCGCCTGACGTTGCAGCAGGGGGACTCGACACGATTCCGCATCGTGAACGCCATCCCACTCCACCACCCCATGCACCTGCACGGGTTCTACTACCGGGTGCTGGCTCGGGGGACGTGGACGAAGGACGGCCCCATCGCGCCGGAGTTGCAGCCACTGCTGAACACCGATCTCATGCCACCCGGCGGGACACTCACGCTCGCGTTCGCCGCAACGACACCGGGGAACTGGCTCCTTCACTGCCACTTCTCGTTCCACATGGACGAGACGGTGACCCTGAGCGGTGCTCCGAGCGCGGACACGGCGGCTGGCTCGCCCACGGCTTCCCACGTGCACGGTGGTGGGCCGTCGGCGGCGAACGCGCATCGCATGCACGGCCTCGTCGTCGGCATCCAGGTCACGCCGAAGCCGGGGTACGTGGTGCGCGATGAGCCTAACGCGCGCGCGATCCGCCTGCTCGTGCAGCAGAAGGCCGGGCGACTCCTCGGCGGCGCCGCGACAGCCTACGGCTTCGTCGTTCAGCGCGGGGACTCGACGCCCGCACGCGACTCCGTGGAGCTTCCCGGCCCGGTCCTCGAGCTCGAGCGCGGTAAGCCGGTGCGGATCACGGTCGTGAACAACCTGCAGGAACCCACAGGCATTCACTGGCACGGTCTCGAGATCGAGAGTTTTCCGGACGGCGTCGCCAACTGGAGCGGCATGGGGAATCACATCTTTCCTCCCGTCGCCGCCGGGACGTCGTTCGTGGCGGCCTTCACGCCGCCGAGGTCGGGGACGTTCCCGTATCACTCACACCTGAACGAGCGCCATCAGATCCAGTCGGGTATGTACGGCGCGATCATCGTGACCGATACGCCACGTGACCTCGCGCGCGATCATCTCATCGTCGCGGGTGGCGGCGGACCGGCGGTGTTCTCGAAGCTGGAGAGCCCGTACGCGCTCGTGAACGGACGGACGTCGCCCGAACCACTGCGTCTCACCGTCGGCGAGACGCATCGCCTCCGCGTCTTGAGCGTTCATCCCGACTGGCGCATCACGTTCACGCTTCGCAACGACTCCACGGTCGCCCGGTGGCGCGCGATCGCGAAGGACGGCGCGGACATGCCTCCCGCCCAGGCGACGGAGCGTCTGGCGGTCACGGAGATGGGACCGGGCGAGACGGCCGACTTCGAGTTCCGAGCGTCTGCGCCAGGGACCTGGTACATGGATGTCAGGTCCAGTGACAGTGGCGGGTGGCACATCCGCCTTCCGGTGATCGTCGCGGCCGCGAGCGCCAAGTAGGAAACGGCGCGTACGTGCTGGCCGCGCTGCGGCATCTGCTGGCGATCCTGCTGCTCCCGACGATGGTCGCGATCGTCGTTCCGCAGTGGGTGCTTCGCTCGTTTCGGGCCGTCGATTCGCGATGGCCACCGGACGGCGCGCTGACGATCGCGCTGCAATCGTTAGGCGTGGCACTCATCATCGCTGGGGTCGCGCTCGTGCTCCGGTGCATTGCACTGTTCGCGCGAGTGGGACGAGGAACCCTCGCCCCGTGGGACCCAACGAGGCGTCTGGTAGCGGTCGGCCCCTATCGCTTCGTGCGGAACCCGATGATCTCGGGCGTGGCCGCCACGCTCGCCGGCCAGGCGCTCCTGACCGGCTCGCGGTTGATCGCGGTGTGGCTCGTGACGGTCGTGGCGATCAACCACGGGTACTTCCTCCTTTCCGAGGAGCCGGGACTCGAGCAACGGTTCGGGGACGAGTACAGGGCGTACAAGCGTACCGTTCCGCGCTGGATTCCCCGGCTCCGGGCACCTGGTGCACCTGGTAGGCATCTCGACCGTTCCTTGAACGGCATGGGACTGGATGAACGGGATGGACAGGATTGACAGGATGGCTCCTCGGCCGTGAGAGCTCCTCGCCCGAGGAACGCGAATGAAAGAGGGGAACGGCTGCCCGGGACGCCACCGTCCACGAGAGCCGTTCCCCTCTTTCTTCAGGCCGCTGGCGCGAGCGACCCTGCCGCCGCCCGGGACGGCGCCCATCGCCGCACTCCCTCATCGATTCCCGGTTGCCGGTTCCCGATGTGCCATCCGGCTGTTTTCACCTTATTCTAGTCATCGCGGTTCCGACCGGCCCGCGCGCGCCGGACTGGAAACGCGCGAGGTGTTCTCCGCGGCCCCGCCCGCCCGCCGCTGCCGCGCCCTCCGCGTCCGTCCGATGGCGCGGCGGGACGCACCCGCCGCGACGACACCGTCTCGTGCAATCTGTTCCCCGATTCCCTACTGAAGCACCGAGCGTGGCTCGGCAGATGTAGCTCGGTATGCCGGGAGATAGGCCGCGACGGCAGCGACCAATCCCATGAACGCCGCCGCGCCAAGCATCACGCCCGGGTCGAGCGCGCTGATCCCAAACACCATCGACGTCAGCACGCGCGACAGCGCTGCAGCACCCAGCACGCCGATCACCGTACCGATCGCCGTCACCGTCAACCCCTCGCGGAGCACCATCCGTCGAATCGTCCGCCGGTCGGCGCCCAGCGCCATTCGGATTCCGAACTCGCGGCTGCGAAGGCGAACACCGTAGGACAGCACGCCGAACAGACCTAACGCCGCGAGCGTGAGCGCCACACCAGCGAATGCGCCGAGCATCTGCAGCGTGAAGACGCGCTGCGCTTCGCTCCGCCCGATCACGTCACTCAACGGTGCCGGACGGTACAGCACGAGCTGTGGGTCGAGTCCTGCGAGCGCTCGACGAGCCTCGTTTTGCACCGTCTCCATCGACCCACTCGTCCGCACGATCTGGGTCAGTGACCAGTTTCGGTTCCCCGCGAACTGGCGGTGGGTATGGTAGACGTACGGCGCGAGCTCCCCGCGCGCGTCGAGTGCGACGTCGCCGACAACGCCGATGATTTCCGCGGTCCGCCCACCCGCGCGCAGCTCCTGGCCGATCACGGGGACGCCGGGAAACAGGATATCCGCCGCACGGCGGCTCACGACGACGCGAAGTGGCGCACCCGAAGCGTCCTGGTCATCGAACAACCGGCCATCGAGCAGCGGAATCCCCGCCGCACCGAAGTAGTCACCCGCAACGACGCGCTGCTGCATCTGAGCGAACCCACGCTCCGTGTTCGCGTTCGGGCCGGTCATCGCGCGCGTCCCCCACACGTGGTAGTCGCCCGTAGCCGGCAGTCGAGATACCGCACCAGCAGCCCGCACGCCCGGAATCGAGGCCAGACGCGCCGCGCTCTCCTCGTAGAACCGCGCCCGCGCCGTCGAGTCGTATCGCGCATCAGGCAAATGCAGCTCGAAGGTCAGCACCCCGGCAGGGTCCACCCCCAGGTCCACATCACGGAGGTTCTCGAGACTCACGAGAAGCAAGCCAGCACCGACGAGCAGGACGAACGCGAGCGCGACCTGTGACACCACCAACCACTCGCGAAGCCGGACTTTGGCTCCGCTGCTCGTGGACGCACGAGTCTGCTCGCGCAACACGTCACCAGGATCCGTTCCCGCCGCCCGGAACGCTGGGGCCAGCCCGAACCCCACCGCACTCACGGTGGCGATGAGAGCCGAGAAGACGAGCAGCCGCGGCTCGAGGCTCAGTTCCGACAACCGCGGAATCGACCCGCCGCCGAGGGTCACGATGCCGGACATCGCGAGCCGCGCGACGACGAGCCCGACTGCCGCGCCCGCCAGCGCCAGCGTCAAACTCTCGATCAACGTCTGCCGCACGAGCCTCGGCCGCTCGGCGCCTAACGCGGAGCGGAGCGCGAACTCGCGGGAGCGGTCCGAGCCGCGCACGAGCAGGAGATTCGCGATGTTCACGCACACGAGAACGAGCACGAGCACCACCGCGCCGAGCATGATCGCGAGCGCTCGGTCGGCCGATCCGACGACATCCTCCTTGAGCGGGTCCAGCCGCGCCAGCGCATCGTTCGCGTCAGGATACCGCGCCGCGAGCGTCGCGTTGAGCCGAGCGAGCTCGGACTGTGCTCGGCTGAGCGACACGCCGCCCCTCAATCGCGCAACGACCGACAGATAGTGGTTCTGTGCGTTGTCGGGGTCGCGTGCTGGGGCGAGGTCCAACGGGATCCACGCATCCACCGGCCCGGTCAGCGGGTCCTCGTACCCACTCGGCATCACACCCACGACAGTGTAAGGCTGTCCGCTCATGGTGAGGCGCTGTCCGACCGCCGAGGCGTCACCGCGGTAGCGCTCGCGCCAGAGACGATCGCTCAGCACCACGAGGAGCTCGCCATTCTCCTCTTCCGGCTGAAACCCGCGGCCGAGTCGAGGTCGGACGCGCATGACGTCGAAGTACCCGGCGCTCACCGGCAGGACGCGGATACGTCGCACGTCGTCGCCACTGCCGATATCCGCGCCGGTCTCGCTATAGGTGTACACGGCCGCCGAAGCGTCGAACGTCGCCATCTCGCGACGATAGTCCACGAAGTGAACGGGCGTGACATACGCGCGCGCCCCCGGTGCCGTCGAGTCGGCCTGATAGAGGCGCACGAGCTGCCCGGGCTGCTCGTATGGCAACGGTTGGAGCAGCACGGCGTCCACCGCGCTGAAGACCGCCGTCGTCCCGCCGATGCCTAACGCCAAGGTCAGGATGGTCACGATCGCGAAACCCGGATGCTGCCGGAGCGACCTGACGGCATAGCCGAAGTCGCGCCCGACATCGTGGAAGAGTCGCGTCCCACGCGCGTCTCGGGCGTCCTCCTTCACTCGTTCCATCCCGCCCAGCGTGAGGTGACTCCGCCGTCGTGCTTCGTCCGGGCTCACTCCGGACCGCTCGAGCCGGCTGGCCTCCATGTCGGCGTGGAACTGCAACTCCTCGCCGAACTCCCGTTCTTCACGGGCGCGAAAAACGATCGCCCGGAGGCGCTCGACGATGTCCGTGAACACACTCATCACCGGCCTCCTTCGGTCGCCCACCGCGCGGCCATGACCCAATCGACCGCCGCCGACATGCGTTCCCAGCTCGCCTGCTCGACGCCGAGCTGCTTTCGGCCGGCCACCGTGAGCTCGTAGTAGCGCGCGCGGCGCCCGTTCTCCGTAACACGCCACGACGTCGTCAGCCACCCGCGACGCTTCATTCGAATGAGCGCGGGGTAGAGCGACCCCTGGCTCACCAGGAAGACGTCCTTCGACATCTGCTGAATACGCTGCGCGATCCCCCACCCGTGCATGGGCTCAAGGGAAAGCGTCTTGAGCACCATCATCTCGAGTGTCCCCTGGAGCAGCTCGCCAGGCTCGCCGGCCATGTCATTGCCTCCTTCAGATTGTCTGAAGGTAAGACAACCGGTCGTCGCGAAAGGTTGGATCGCTACGGCCGCCCGGGACGCCACACCGAGCCCGAGGGCCGCGGAATGTCAGCCCGTCACCACGCGGCGCACGTCGTTCCGGCTCACCTTCCCCGCGGCGTTCCGGGGCAGCTCGGTCACGAAGTGGATCACCTTCGGCGCCTTCACCGATCCCAGCTCGCCCTTCACGAACGCGATCAGCTCGGACCCTGTCACGAGTGCGCTCGGCGCCAGGCATACCGCCGCGTGAACGGCTTCGCCCCACTTCTCGTCCTCGACCCCGAACACGGAACACTCGGCAACGGCGGGATGACGTGCGAGCACCGCTTCTACGTCCCCGGGGAAGACCTTGAACCCACCGCTGTTTATCACCTCGCGCAGACGGCCGCGAATGTAGACATACCCTCGCTCATCGATGAGCCCGAGGTCGCCGGTGTGAAGCCAGCCATCGATGATCGTCGCCGCCGTCATGTCGGGCTGGTCGAGATATCCACTCATCACGAGCGGGCCCTGGACCACGACCTCGCCGACCTCGCCGCGCGGCAGCAACTCGGCGCTCGCGCTCATGATGCCGACGGTCGCGACCGGTGACGGCCGCCCGACCGAAGCGAAGTTCTCCTCGCGCTGGAGCTCGGCCGCCCGCATCGCGGTCACGATCTGCGGCGCCTCCACCTGACCGTACGCGGTCTCGACGACCGGCCCGAGCACGCGCTGCGCCTCGCGAATCTGATCCGCTCGCATCGGCGCGGCGGAGTAGATGAGGTGGCGCAGGGTGGTGAACTGACCGGCGTCGCGGTGCTGACCGCTCGCACGCGCCTCGCCGACCATACCATAGATGAGCGTCGGTGGCGCGTACATGGTCGTGACTCGGTACTGTTCGATCGCCACGAGCACATTCGCCGGCTTGGGCTCCTCGAGGAGGACATGGCTTCCGCCGACAGCGAGCACAGGAAGCACGAAGCACGACGCGCCGTGCGTGACTGGCGCCGCGATGAGGTTCACGTCGCTCGCTTCGAGGCCGAAGCAGGCGAGGATCCCTTCGACCTGCGCGTTCACGCATCGGAGCGGTTGCACCACGGGCTTCGGTATGCCCGTGCTGCCCCCGCTGAACTTGATGATCTGCGCCTCTTCCACGCCACGCTCGACGACTCCGGGACGACGCCCCGCCCAATCGGCGATGAGTGACCGCACGCTCGGCGCCGTCGCCGAGTCACTCGCCTTTCCAAGGACGAGCGGCGCGCCCGTTGGCGTGAACCGGTCGAGGCACGACTCGTCGGCGACGAGCAGAGTGGGCCTCGTCGCGGCGATCATGCGATCGAGCTCGGCGCGGCCGTTCGTCGGATTGAGCGGCACCCACACCTTGCCCGCTGCGTAGGTGGCGAGCATCGCGATCAGATGCTCGACCGTGTTGCGCGCACAGATCCCGACGCGACTTCCGGGCGCGGGGTCGAGCGCCTGGAACGCCGCCGCGAGCGCGTCAACGTGCGCGACCAGCTCGGCGTACGTGAGCGATCGTTCCGGTCCGGCGATCGCAACAGCGGCTGAGTTGCGCTCGAGTCCGCGGTAGAGATGATCGATGGGTAGCAGGGGGCTTGCTCCGGTGCGCAATGGCTGGATAATAAACCCCATGACCCACTCACCAATTCTCGGCCTCCATCACGTCACCGCCACGGTGGATGACGCACAGGAGGATCTCGACTTCAGCGCCGGTGCCCTCGGCCTTCGGCTGGTAAAGAAGACCGTCAACTTCGACAACCATTTCGTCTATCACTTCTACTACGGAGACGAGGTCGGTCATCCGGGCACCATCTGGACGACATTCCCATACAAGGACAAGGGCGTTCCGATCGGAGTGAAGGGTGCCGGTCAGATCACCGTCACCTCGTTCTCGGTACCGGCCGGGTCCCTCGATGCATGGAAGACGCGGCTACGCGCCCAGGGCTATACGGTGACCGATGCGCCACCGAGGTTCGGCGAGGAGTCGATCGTCGTCACGGACCCGTCAGGGCTCATCATCGAGCTCGTCGCGAACGACAACGACACGCGAACGCCCTGGACGGCTGGCGGTGTCGGTTCCGACACTGCGGTGCGCGGGTTGCACAGTGTCTCGCTCACGGTGCGCGAGCCGCCCAAGACCGTCGACTTCATGCGCGAGATGCTCGGATTCGAGGTCGTGAACGAGATGGAGGGGCGCATCCGCGTGGCGGTCAACGGCGATGGTCCCGGTCACGCCATGGACATCGTCCACGCGGGAGATGCCGACTGGGCGAAGAACGGCCTCGGCACCGTGCACCACGTCGCCATGGCAATCGGGAGTGAGGATGATCAGTTGAAGCTTCGCGAGGAGCTCGTGGGACGCGCGAACGTCACTCCGGTGCGCGACCGCCAGTACTTCAAGTCGATCTACTTCCGCGAACCGGGCGGAGTACTCTTCGAGGTAGCGACCGTGCAGCCCGGCTTCGCCGTCGACGAGCCGGTTCCGGACCTCGGCCGCGACCTCAAGCTGCCTCCGTGGGAAGAGCCACATCGTGCCGAGATCGCGACGCACCTGCCTAACGTCACGTATTGACCTCACTGCCATGCGCCCTCATGCCGGCCAGCGCGTCGTCCACACTGGCGCCCCTCTCGAGACTGCCCGGGCCGCAATGATCATGGTACACGGCCGCAACGCCGGGCCGGAGAACATCCTCGAGCTCGCGCCGGTGCTCGACCGGCCGGAGTTCGCGTACCTCGCGCCTGCTGCCGCCAACGAGACGTGGTATCCGTTCAGCTTCATGTCGCCGAGGGAGAAGAACGAGCCGGGCATCTCGTCGGGGCTCTTCGTGATCGAATCACTGGTGAGCGACCTGCTCACTCGCGGGTTCGACTCGCGGTCGATCATGCTGCTCGGGTTCTCGCAGGGCGCCTGCCTCGCGTCGGAGTTCGCGATTCGTCATCCGCGCCGCTACGGGGGCGTGATGGCGCTGAGCGGGGGCTTGATCGGCCCCCCGGCCACGACATGGGACGATGTGACAGCGTCGCTCGACGGGATGCCGGTGTTCCTCGGCTGCAGCGACGTGGACTCGCACATTCCCGCTGAGCGTGTGCTGGAGAGCGAGGCGGTGTTCCGACGTCTCGGAGCCAGCGTGACGCGACGGCTGTACCCGGGTATGGGCCACACCGTCATCCCCGACGAGATCGAGAACGTCCAGCGCGTGATGGACGAGGTGCTGTAGTCCGCCAGGGGTACGCTTGGCAATGTGACGCAACAGCGAGCAGTAATTGGATCACGTCGTTCGTCGGAGCAATGTATGATCAACGACATGGGATCTTTCGAACGACGATTGCGATCGCGCCCCTCGCGGACCCGGCGCGTCGGCTGCAAATCGCCGATGTCATGGTAGACACGGGTGCCGAGTATAACTGGCTGCCACGAGAGGTGTTGGACGACCTTGGCATTCAACCTCAGCGCGTGGAACACTTCGAGACCGCGGACGGGAGGATCCTCGAGCGCGAGGTTGGATTCGCGTTGCTGTTCGCCGCGGGCCGCTCGGCGCCGACGATCGTCGTCTTCGCCGAACCGGGCGACATGGTCCTGCTCGGGGCGTTTGGCCTGGAAGGGCTCAATATGCGCGTCGATCTCGCGCGGAAGGAGCTCGTCCCCGCCGGCCCGGTGCCCGCCGCGGGCTTCCGAGCTGCTCCCGTCGAACGGTGCGCGCTGCGCATCGGCGCCACACACCAACCCGACGAGGTCACTCTCGTAATCCAGCGACCGGGTCGAGTGACGCGGCTCGGCGAGCCGGGACGAATGTCGAGAGCGCGCCCACCAGGAGGAGCAATCCCGACACGATAGCGATGGTAACCGGATCGCGCGTGGGCACGCCAACGACGAGATCCGTGAGCACTCCCGCGGTCGCGACCGATATCACGCATCCCACTGCTACGCCGGATGCTACCATCACCAGCCCGTCGCGCATCACGCCCACGCCGACCGCCCGCGGCGAAGCGCCGAGTGCCATCCGGATGGCGAGCTCCTTCCGTCGTTGACGGACGATGTAAGCGACGACCGCGTAGAGCCCGACTAATGCGAGTACCGCCGCGACCGCTGCGAACACCGTCAAAGTCGACAGCACCACGCGGCTGGATGCCATCGTTGCCGCGACGACGTCGGTCATTGGCCGAGCGTCGTATAGCGGCAGTTCGGGGTCCATCTCGCTGAGCACGCCCCGCGCAGCCGCGATGAGCTCTTGCGGCCGGCGGTCGCCCTCGACGACGAAGGCCAAGTTCCACAGTGGCTGCTGCGCGTGCGCCAGGTACATCGTGCCCGGAGGCGGCGCGTCGGGGCGGCCGGCCGCCACTGTCCCGACGACGCCAACCACTTCCGCCGTGACACGCTCCACTCGGTAGCCGCGATCAAAGAGCGACACGGACACGTCGAGCCGGCGGCCGATCGGGTCCTCGTTAGGCCACACTCGCCGAGCGAGCGCTTCATCGATCACCACCGCGCGCGGGCGATTGCTGTCGTCGACCTCGCCGAGCCGTCGACCCGTGCGTAGCGGAATCGACAGTGACTCGAAATACCCCGGCGTCACTGTTCGGTATACCGCGCTCCGCGCACCCCACGCGCGGTCCTCGCGCGATGCCTCGAGCGCAAACGGCTCCGGCGAGCCCGCCGCCGTCGCGGGCAGCGCACTCGCCGCACCGGCAGCCCGCACGCCGGGCATCTCACGCAGCCGGCGCTCGAACTCGCGCACGAACTGCACCCAATCATCCGGACGGCGGTAGCGGGTGAACGGAAGCGCCACACGGAACGTCGCCACGCGCGCAGGTTCGAATCCCAGCTCCATCCCCTGGAGTGCCCGGATGGTCCGGATCATGAGGCCGGCACCGACCAACAATACGGCCGACAGCGCGACTTCCGCGATGATGAGCGCGGCGCGGAATCGCCTCCACGTGACTCCGCTCGTCCCACTCCGCTCGCGGAGGCCCGCTGACAGATTCGCCCGAGATGCTACGAGTGCCGGCGCGAGACCGAACACGAGCACTGACGCAAGCGATAGCGCCACGGCAAACACGAGAATGGCCGGCTCCATGGCGATCGTGGCCGCGTGGGGTATGGCGGTCGGGTCCAGCTGACGAAGCATTCGGATCCCCATCCACCCGAGCCCAATCCCGCCCGCGGCGCCGAGGAGCGCCAGCACGGTCGATTCGGTCAACAGCTGCTGAACGAGCCTGCCACGGCTCGCGCCAAGGGCAGTGCGCACGAGGATCTCCCGATCACGCGCCGACAGTCGCACGAGGAGCAGATTCGCGATGTTCGCGCACCCAATGAGGAGCACGAATGCGACTGCCGCTGCGACTGCCGCGAGCACCGATTCGACGTGCGCCACGGCGGCATCGTGCATCGGCAGAACGCGGGCGCGAAGCCCCGCTGCCTCGTGGAACGCGAATCGATCCCGCAGGCGCGCCGCAATCCGATCGACCTCCGCTTGCGCTTGCGCGACCGTGACACCAGGGCGAAGGCGGCCAATCAGCTTGAGATATGCGCCCTCACGAGGAGCAGTCGCGTACGGGACGCGGAGCGGTGTCCACGCATCGAGATCGGTGACCATGGACACGCCGCTCGGCATGTACAGTCGGAACTCGCGCGGGAGAATGCCGACAACCACCATCGGCGTGCCACCGACGCGAATCGTCCTGCCGAGTATGCCGGGGTCGGCGCCGTACCGGCGTTCCCATAGCCCGTGGCCGAGGATGATGACGCTGGAATTCCGCGGGTCGCGCGTATCCATTGGCGTGTCGTCGGCGGCCTCGAAATCACGGCCATAACGGGGCTGCACGCCGAGCACCGAGAAGAAGTTCCCCGTGATGACCCCGAGCTGGATCTGCTCGGCGTCGCCGTCGTCGCCCGTTAGGCTCGCCCCAAACGAGTTCACCGCGGCGACATCCGCGAGAAGCCGCGACTCGTCGCGGTAGTCCAGCATGTCCGGCGACGACACGGCGCCGAACGCTTCACCGCCGGCGGTTTCGTGAGCCAGAAGGACCAGGCGATCCGGGTCGGTGTATGGCAGCGGCCGCAGCAGAACCGCGTACAGGACGCTGAATACCGAGGTCGAGAGTCCAATGGCGACGGCGAGTGTCACCGTCACGAGCGCGGCGAACGCGGGGCGTCGGTGCACCGCACGCAAGCCCGCGCGCACGTCGTGGAACAACGAGTTCATGGCAGGTGGGACCGGGCCTCGGATACGTGACCGCCGGCGTGTGGTCACCCCGAGTCGAATATCCATTTCCAGCGGCCCGGCGCCATGCCGGACCCGTAGCGGGTTGGACCAGAGAAAGCATTCGGTGTGATGAGAAGCGGAAGAATCCCGGGCGAACCGTGAATTTTCGGCGACGCGACGAACGTCAGCAGTGTGTGGACCTGCCCGGGGTCGCTCCGCTGTGTCGTGCTTCCATTGACAGCGTGGGGGAGAACTCATAACGTTCCCATAAGCCGCTTAGGGGGAACTACTCGTGGCCGCGCTCGATCTCCTGCAGGGAACGCTCGACCTCCTGATCCTCCGGACCCTCTCCTGGGGACCGATGCATGGGTACTCCGTCGCTCGCCTCATCCGCGAGCGGAGCGACGGCGCGTTTCTCATCGAGGAGGGCGCACTCTACCCTGCCCTGCACCGGTTGGAGCGACAGGGGTGGATCGAGAGCGAGTGGGGCCTCTCCGAGAACAATCGCAGAGCGAGGTTCTACCAGTTGACGCCGCGCGGACGCGCGCAGCTCCGCGCCCAGGTCGCCACGTGGGAGCGGTACATCCGCGCGGTAGCCGGCGTTCTCGAACCGGCATGACGTCGTCTCCTGCCTAACGATATCCATGCACCGCATCCCCGGAATCCGGCGAGTCTTTCGTCACGAGCGAGGCACCGACGTCGATATCGAGCTGCAGTTCCACATTGATGCTCGCACCGATGACCTCGTGCGCGCCGGCCTCGATCGCGAGGAAGCACGACGGGTGGCGCACGTGGAGTTCGGCGATGTGAAGCAGTACGAGGCCGAAACGCTTCGCATCGACCGCGGCCACGCACGCGTGACGCGAATCAGGGAGTTTTTCTCGTCCGTCTGGCACGACTTCGGCTACGCGCTCCGCGGGCTCCGCCGTGCCCCCGGGTTCGCGGCTGCGGGCATCCTCACGCTCGCGTTGGGGATCGGCGCCAACACTGCCGTCTGGACCATCACCGACGCGCTCATGCGTCGTCCGCTGCCCATCGATCGCCCCGAGGAGCTGCACGCGGTCGTCCGCGCCGGGCACGCCGATGACGAGAGCCTCCACTCGTTTCCCCGGTATGAGCGGCTCAAGCCGCTCGTGCCTGATGGGGGGCTCGCCGCGATGACGCCCATCGTGCGCCTCTATGTGAGCGCTGGCGATCAACCGGAACCGGTGTCTGCACAACTCGTCTCGGGAAACTGGTTTCGCGTGCTGCGCGTCGGTACTCGCGCCGGACGCCCGCTGGATGTCGAGGACGGGCGACCGCCGGATGGCGCAGCAGTCGCCGTACTGAGTGACGGATTCTGGGCCAGGCGCTTCGGGCGGGACCCAGGCATCATCGGAACCACCATGCGGGTGAACGGCTCACCACTCCGCGTTATCGGGGTCGCCGAGTCGGGGTTCCAGGGTCTCACGATCGGGCAGTCCGTCGACCTCTGGGCGCCAATCACCACGCAGAATGCCGTGCGCTACATCGGGAACTACTCGGCCACGGACGCCGAGATCGAGAAGCCGTGGTTTCTTCAGGACGGAATCAGTTGGCTCACGCTCATTGCGCGCGTTCCGACCACCTCTGCCGCGCGCGCATCGGCCGCGATCGACAGGCAGTTCCGCGCCGAGCTCGAGTCGGAGCTTTCGAAGCTCGACTCGCTTCAACGCGTGCACCGGTTGCGCGAGCATCTCGCGCTCGAGTCGATCCCACGTGGTCTTTCCTCACTCCGGGGGGCCTTCGCGGATCCGTTGCGCGTGCTGCTCGCGAGCGTGGGGCTCGTGCTCCTCATTGCGTGCGCCAACCTCGCCGGGCTCTTCCTCGCGCGTAACTCCGCGCGCAGTCAGGAATCCGCCATTCGCCTGTCCCTTGGCGCGCGGCGGTCGCGGCTCGTGCGGCAAGTGCTCACGGAGAGTGTCACGCTCGCTGCACTTGGCGGCGCGCTGAGCCTGGTCGTGGCCTACTGGGGAACGACAATGCTCGTTCGCGCCGCATCCTCCGGGCCGCGTCCCATTCCGCTCGACGTGTCCGTAAACCTCCGCGTCGTCGCGTTCACGCTCGGCATTTCCTTGTTGACTGGCTTGCTCGTCGGTGCGCTCCCGGCGCTGCGTGTGTCGCAGTCAGGGCTGTATCAGCTCTTTCGAGCTGGCGGGCGTGTTGCCGGCTCACAAGGATCGCACCGCCTTCCGCTCGGTCGAGCCCTGATGATCGGGCAGATCGCGTTGTCGCTCGTGCTCGTCGTGACGGCGGGCATGTTCGTGCAGACGTTGCGCAACCTGCTCGACATCGACCCCGGCTACGAGCACGAGCGGGTGATCACGGCGCGCATCGACGTCCGCGCGGCGGGCTACGACCCCGCGCGGTTGCCGGCGCTCTACGAGCGGCTCCTGGGCGCCGTGACATCGGTCCCGGGTGTACGCTCGGCGAGCCTGTCTTTCCTCGGCGTCGCGACGGGTGCGCAGACGACGAGAAGCTACCGGGTGCCCGGTCGGACGCTGGCACCGGGCGAAGACGTTGCTCAGGAGAACCTCGTTACCCCTGATTTCTTCACGACCGTTGGCATGCCGCTCTTGCAGGGGCGAGGGTTCACGGCAGCTGACCGGGCCGGCGCACCCGAAGTAGCGATCATGAGCGAGTCCGCGGCCCGTCATTTCTTCGGTAGTGTCGAGCGTGCCATCGGTGCGCGGTTTGGCGCGGACTCGATCCCGAACGTCGAGGTCGTTGGCGTGGTGCGCGACGCGCGGGTGAACGCGCTCAGGGAGGCGCCGCCGCGAATCACGTTCTACCCGCTCGCACAGGCGCCGCGGGGTATCGCGACCAGCATCGAGGTCCGCGTCGCAACGTCGCCCGATGCCGTGGTCCCTGCGCTCCGAGCCGCCATCCGTCAGGTGGATCCCACGCTGCCGGTCCGCGAGGTTGTCCCGCTATCCGACCTCCTGGAGCGCGGCCTGACCCGGGAGCGTCTGGTGGCCCAGCTGGCCGGGAGCTTCGGCGTGCTCGCGCTCCTGCTCGCGGGCGTGGGGCTCTATGGAATGATCGGATACTCCGTGTCGCGCCGGACGAACGAGATGGGGGTGCGTCTCGCGTTAGGCGCCTCGCCGGTGGGCGTCCGCCTCCTCGTTCTGCGTGAATGCGCCGCCCTCACCGTCGCCGGCGTCGTGATCGGCCTCGGCCTCCTCGTGCCGGTGCAGGGACTCATCGGGCGGCTCGTCTATGGGCTGTCGCCGCGGGACCCGGCGACCATCGTGGTCGCGACCGCCGTGATGCTCGCCGTGACCGCCGTCGCGGCGTTCATCCCGGCGTGGCGAGCGTCGCGAATCGACCCTGTGGACGCCATCCGCGCGCCCTGAGCGCGCACGTCCGATCGTCGATTCGCGCCTAACGCCGCCCGGGCCTTCGAGGGTGCGGGTCAGCGATACCCCAGTCGCTCGTCGAGAGGCACCGGACTCGGCATGAACGTTCCCGTGCCCCGAGCGATCTCCTTGCCGTCGGAGTCGGTGATGACCCCTTCGCCGATGAGCAGCCGTTTGGAGCGACTCACGACCCTCCCCCGCGCGAGCATCTCGCCGCCCGAAACCGGTTTGAGGAAATAGATATTGAACGACGCCGTCAGTACGAATACGTCGTCCACGAGGGAGCTCGCGGCGAAGAACGTGGCGTCGTCGAGCAGCTTGAAGTAGACGCTGCCATGAACGGCCCGCGCCGCGTGAAAGAAGTCCGGCCGAACGGACAACCGCACTTCCGCCGTTCCGTCGGCGATGCGAATCTCCGGACGGAAGTATTCGTTCGTCGGGGCCGAATGGTACATGCGCTCGAGCCGGCGGTAATGTTCGTCTCGCGTGGTCGTCATTTGTCAGGTCGATTCCAGTGGCTGCACCCATCTCGCCGGGCAGGACCGCGTTGGATAATAGCAACCCGAACCTATGGAAGGCGGAATGAGACGCGGCCTGGTAGTCGCGGTGCTGTCCATCGTGGGTGGAAGCGTCGTCGTCGGGTGTAACGACCCGTCCAAGACCGTCGATGCCGGTGCCGGTACCATGCGCGACTCCGCCGACCAGCTGATGTACGGTGTGCGGGCATCGTTGACGAGCGCTGGCGTCCTGCGAGGGCTCCTGACGGCGGACAGCATGTTGTCGCTCGACGCGGCGACGCGGTTCGAGCTCCGCGGCGTTCGCGTCCAGTTCTCCTCGACGTTAGGCCGCCCCCTCGGCACGCTGACGGCGGGCGAGGCCACCTACTGGCTGCGTCGGTCCACGGTCGAGACGCGCGGAAAAGTGACGATCGTGTCCGACACGAGCGGCCGCCGCCTCGAGGGCGCGTGGGTCCGGTACAACACGAGCGAGAATCAGCTCGCGAGCGATAGCCCGTTCGTGGCCGAGGGGCGCGGCGGACGCCTCGCCGGCGTCGGATTCACGTCGGATCCGGGGCTCTTCACGGTCAAATGTGTCGCGCAGTGCACGGGGGCGCTGCGGCGCTGACTCCGTGCATCGCGACCGGGGCTCCGAGCATCGCGACCGGTCGGGAACGGCAGCGGAGACAGGATGGACAGGATGGACAGGATGGACAGGATGACGAAGATGACTCGGGCGGCAGCGCGGTTGCTCTCGCCAGCGGCCTGAGAATATCCGCGTCATCGCCGTTCCGACCGGCCCGCGCACACGGCGATTCGCGTCATCGACCTTCGCTGGTAGCAGGCGTCATCAGGTCGGGGCGCAACGAGGCCGCCTCACCGAGATAGACGGGATGCAGCCGCCGGCCATCGAGCACGCTCACGTGAAGCAGCACGCGCACGCATCGCGCGAGCGCCCCATCGATGTCGAGCTCGGCGACGCACATCATCGGCACATCGCTCCAGCCGAGCGCGCGGGCACTTGCCGCGGGGTGGCGACTGCGCAGATCCGGCGTCGCCGAGAAAATGGCACTCACCACATCGCCGGGCGCGATTCGGTTGGCATCGGTGAGCTGGGCTAACAGGTCGGTGACGGCCTGGTCGATGGCCTGTGGCGTGTCGACGTCTACGGTGGCGGCGCCGCGCACGGCGCGCAGTTGTGGCCGCACCGAGACCGGCTTATGCAATCGAAGCATCACCATCGCACACCGTCCTGCGCCTTCACGATGACGAATCGCGTCGTGTTCGTGGGCTGATCCTGGACGCCTTCGACGAGCACTTCCAGGCGGTAGAGTCGGGCAGCGGATGCGCTCGCGATGACGGCGAGCGCCGTAGGATCGCTCGACCGGTAGGGCTCGAACCAGGCCGCCGCCCCGTTCCGCGATGGCGACGCGAAGCCGTTGTCGCCTAACGCGGCGAGCTCGCGCGCCGCGCCGGCCGTGTCGTACGCGATGCACGGCTGAAGCCCGCGACGAGTCGCGAAAAGGCGCCGGCACTGGGCGAGGGCGGTGGGGTGGCTACCGACATAGCGGACCGTCGTGATCGAGGCGCCGGGCAGTCCAAGGAGACAGTGCACCACCGGGATCGTCAACTCCGCGACAGTCTCGATGCGCGGCGCATGATGCGCGAGGAGTATCCGCGTATCGTGGATGTCGCCGATTGTCGAGTTCCAGACAGGGATCAGCGCGAAATCCGCGCGCCCGCGGCCGAGCAGCGACAGTGTGTCGGGGAACGACGGGGCGCCGACGGCCGCTGCGAGCCCGCCCCATTCCCGGACGATCGCCATCTCCCCGTACGCGCCGGGCTCCCCCTGGTACGCCACCCTCGGCGCCGTACTCACACGTGCTTCCGTCATGCGCACACCCGGAGCGATGTGAGTGCCCCGCCGTCGACGAGCGATGGCGTGCTGTCCTCCACCATCGGCGCCGCGAGCGAGCGGCCGCAGACCACCGCGAGCGGCGCGAGCATTCGCATCATGGCCGCGAACTCGGCGCACGAGAGCGACTGTGCGCCGTCGGACAGGGCGTGTGCCGGTTCCGGGTGCACCTCGACGATCAGCCCGTCCGCACCGACGGCCACCGCAGCGGCAGCCAGCGCAGGCACCAGGTCAGCGCGACCTGCGGCGTGGCTCGGGTCGACGATGACCGGCAGATGCGTCTCGCGCTTCAGCACCGGGATGGCGGAGATGTCGAGCGTGTTTCGCGTCGCCGTCTCGAAGGTCCGGATCCCCCGCTCGCAGAGAATGACTTCCGTGTTCCCGTGCGCCATCACGTGCTCGGCCGCGAGCAGCAGCTCACTCAGCGTTGCAGACATTCCTCGCTTGAGCAGCACGGGCGTCCGGCGCTCACCGACCGCGGCGAGCAGGGAGAAGTTCTGCATGTTGCGCGCGCCGATCTGAATGACGTCAGCGACCGCGCCGACGGTGGCAAGGTCGCGGGCGTCCATCAGCTCCGTAACGATGGGGAGTCCTGTGCTTTCGCGCGCCTCGGCCAGCATGTCGAGCGCGGCCTGACCGAGGCCTCTGAACGCGTACGGGGACGTCCTCGGCTTGAAGGCACCGCCGCGGAGAAGTCTCGCGCCCGCGCGGCGAACGGCGGCCGCGGTGTGGAGGAGCATCTCCCGTCCCTCCACGGAGCACGGTCCGGCGATCACCGTAAAGGTGCCTCCGCCCACGATCTCGCCCCCCACATGGACGGCGGTCGGTGATTGCGTCGGGCTCGTGCGAGCGGCGAGTCGGGTGTCCGGCATGGGTCGGGCTCCTGGTTCCAGCGAGGGCAGAAACGAAAAAAGCTCCCGAGTATCTCGGGAGCTCATGGCAGACGACGCGGGTCCAGCGTTCTTGTTAGTGCATGCGCAGCCTGTAGCTCCCGGACGGGGTCCAGTAGCTAAAGTAGAAATAGGTCGCGGCGCGGACGTTGGACATTGGACCGCAACCTTAACCACTGGCCGCTGGATCGCGCAAGCGTTTTCTCTCGCACGCGTCGACCGGTTGCTAAAAGGACCGATCGGTCGTACTATTACGCCATGTCCAAGGGCACCGACACCAGAGCCAGGATCGTCGAGACCGCGCTGCGCTCAGCGAGCGTCGAGGGCATCGAAGGCATCACGCTCGGGAAGGTCGCCGCGGACGTCGGGATGTCGAAGAGTGGGCTCTTCGCCCACTTCGACTCGAAGGAGGCGCTGCAGGTCGACGTGCTCAATGCGGCGGCTGAGAAGTTTACTGAAGTGGTTGTCAAACCTGCATTTACGGCCCCACGAGGAGAGCCGCGACTGCGTTCGCTGTTCGAACACTGGCTCGAGTGGGAGCGGCTGGATAGCCTCCCGGGTGGCTGTGTGTTCATGCATGCGGCCGCCGAGCTCGACGACCGACCCGGGGCCGCGCGCGATGCGTTGGTGGAATGGCAACGGCGGTGGTTGGACACGTTGGCGCGCGCCGTTCAGATCGCAGTCGATGCCGGCCATTTTCGCAAGGACGTGGACCCTGCGCAGGTAGCCTTTCAGCTCTTCGGCATCGTCCTCGTCTACTACCACTCCGCTCGGCTACTCCGGGACCCCAACGCGCGAGCGAAAGCCGACGAGGCGTTCGACTCGCTCGTGCGGAGCGCGAGCACCCCTCCCCTCTGATCGCAACGACGATGGCAACTGCAGCGATTCCCAGGCACCGAAATAGCACGACCGATCGGCCTTTTCCTTTCGCACGTCGAGCACTTCAGCTGTGGTTCGCTGTCGAGTCGCGCGTTGCTCCGAGCTCAGCAGAACAGCACGCGGCGAAGTTGTTCATGACACCTCCGCGCCAGCGACGCGCCATGGCGAGGCGCACCACCACGGCAGCCTTGGCCGAACACGCCCGAAGCTTTGCCCTGGTTGTCCGGGACGGGGCGCTCGAGATCGCCGCCTACACGATCGGTGATGGGCCGGTGGTCATGCTCCTGCACGGATGGGGTGGCGCCGCAGTCGACATGATGCAGCTCGGTGGCGCGTTCGCGCGCACGGGCTTTCGGGCAGTCCTGTTCGACATGCCCGGTCACGGCCGTTCAAGTGGGCGTGAGAGCTCGCTCGTCGAGTTCCTTCGCGCGACGCGCGTCGTCGCGAACGCGCTCGGCGCACCGGAGCTTGTCGTCGGCCATTCGTTCGGCGGGGCGGCCGCTATCCTCGGAATAACAGAGATCGCGCTCCCGGTGCGTGGGGCGGTGCTCATCTCCCCGGCGCCGGGCCCCGCGTACTACGTCGACCGATTCACGCGAGCGGTGGGCCTCCCGCGCGAGCGAACGGAGGGAATGGTACGCCGACTCGTACAACGTGTCGGCCGGCCGATCGAATCGCTCGATGCGGTTGCCGCCGCCCGTCGCGCGGACGTGCCCGCGCTCATCATGCACGATCCCAACGACCGAGAGGTCCCGTGGCGCTTCGCCTCGGCGATCGCGGACGCATTGCCCTCGAGTCGTCTCGTCCCGGCGCCGGCTCTCGGACACCGCCGAATCCTTCAGGACCCGTCGACGATCTCGGCGGCCGTCGCGTTCGCGAGCTCGCTGTAAACAGCTTCAACGTCAACACGATAGGGAACGCGAGAGAAACACGAGAGCGGTGCGAGAATGACGCGATCGGTCGCGGCTAGCATACGCCGCGAACCAGGGAGGTGCGAGCGTGCTCCGCGCAACGCCCGGGGCGAACGGACGCGCTCCTCCAATTCTCGTCATTCACACGCTTGGAGAGCAGATCATGTCGTACCGCTCCTACGCTCACTCGACTGTCGGGGTCGTCGCCCTGGTGGTCTCGATCGCCGCCTGCACCGACGCGACGACCGCTCCGACGGTGCCGCGTGCCCCGCTCCCCAGCCATTCGGTCGAAGCGGCACTGATCGTGTCCAACCTCAACGACGCCGGTAGTGGGTCGCTACGTCAGGCCATCGAGGACGCTGCGCCCGGGTCGACCATCGACTTCGATCCAGCCCTCGCGGGCGGGACTATCGCGCTCCTCAGTCAACTGGACATCGGCGACAAGGAGCTCACGATCGTGGCGCCGCAGGAGAAGGGGATTACTCTCCACGGCGGCCACACCACTCGCGTCATTCAGGTGATCTCCGCTGCAGGGCAGCCGACCGTGACGCTACGCAACTTCGTCGTGACAGGCGGCCGCGCCGCACCCGGCGCCGGCATCCTCGTAATTGGCAGGATCCGACTGGAGAACAGCACCATCGCTGGGAACCACGGGGCAGGCAACTTCTTCTCTACCAGTGGCGACGGTGGCGGCATCGGCCTAATGGGCGGGGTGGTCACGCTCGTGAACAGCACTGTGAGCGCTAACCGATCGGACTACGGCGGCGGTGGAATCGGGTTCGTTGTGGACCCCTCGGGCCACGCCGGGGGCACGGTCTCGCTCGTGAACAGCACCATCGCGTTCAACGAGGCCTTCGTGGGTGGCGGCCTGCTCATCAGGTCCGACCCGCTGGGCACACCCATCAGCATCGTCGGAGTCGAGAGCTCGATCATCTCGGACAATACCTCGCTCACGCCCGAGACGGAGGATTGTGCGATCGTGTCCGCCGGCGTGCTCAACACGTCCGCGACCGGCCCGAGCCTCACGAGCACCCCCAGTTGCCTGCCGATCGGGGCCGGCATGTTCCTCGGAATCATGCACCTCGGTCCACTTGCCGATAACGGCGGACCGACACCGACACACGCCTTGGGCATCGGGAGCACCGCCATCGACCTGGCCGACTGCTCCGTGAATGTGGACCAGCGTTATGTGGGTCGCCCACTCGGGCACAGGTGCGACGTCGGTGCCTTCGAGTTCGACGATCATACGAAGATCACGATCACCGTGGACCGGGGCGGGCTGGTGAACTCGAGCACGGGCGTGGCCGTTGTGAGCGGCACCGTCGCCTGCACGCGAACGACGTTCTTTTCGCTCGCGGTAACCGGAAGCCAGCAACAGAAGGTCAGGAAGATCAACACCACGGTGCAGGCGACGGGAACCGTCTCGGTGTCATGCGGTCCCTCGCCGACGGTGTGGGCGGTCGCGCTCGACCCGCGACCCGCGGCGTTCGTCAATAGCACGATGTCGGTGACGGCAGCGACGGTGCAACCGCTGCCGAGCCACATACTTCCCGCCTCGACGACGGTTGAGGCACGACTCGCCTGGAGCCGAAAGTAGCCCGCCGCGTGACGAACCCGGCGCGAGTTGTTCCCGCTCGCGCCGGGAAACGTTAGGCCGCGTGTGGCGGACCGTTCGCTGCGGCCCGCCGGCCACTCCCTGCACCGCCTCGCCCTCGGGAACGCTCTGATCGTAGTTTCCGGGCGTGAGAATCGGCCGACTCTGGCTCGTCATTGCCGTTGCGTGCGTCGTGCCCGCCGTGCTCGACGGGAGCCTGACGTACGCGCAGGCGCGGCTCGACGGGCGCACGCCGCGTTGGGAGGAGATCTTCTGGCAGGCGAATGAGTGGCTGATCCTCGGCGCGCTCACGCCGCTCGTATACTGGCTCGCGCGTCTTTACCCCATTCGCCCGCCGTTTCGCGCGCGCAACATCCTCGCGCACGTCGTCGGCGCGCTCGCGCTCTGCGTGGGCTGGGCTGGTCTTGGTGCGGTGACGCGGTGGGTGCTCGGCATCGGACCGACGGACGTGTCCAAGCTTGGGTACCTCACCGGGTGGCTTCTCACGACCATCCCGTGGGGGACGTTCATGTATTTCACAACGCTCGGGTGCATGTACGCCTTCGCCTACTTCATGGAGGCGAAGGAGCGTGAGGCCCAGGCAGCTCGCCTCGCGGCCCAGATCGCCGAGGCACGGCTTGGCGCGCTCAGGATGCAGTTGCACCCGCATTTCCTCTTCAACAGCCTCAACGCGATCACGGTACTGGTCCGCGATCAGGACACCGCGGGGGCGAGCCGCATGCTCGAGTTGCTGAGTGATGTGCTCAGACAGGTGCTGGGCACGGATCAGGCGCACGAGGTGTCGCTGGCCGACGAGCTGAGCTTCCTCGAGCGGTATCTCGCGATCGAGCAGGTGCGGTTCTCGGATCGGCTTCGCGTCGAATTCAATGTCGATGACTCGCTCAGGGACGCGGCCGTTCCCGCGTTCCTGCTGCAACCGCTCGTCGAGAATGCGCTGCGTCACGGCATCGCTCGACGCGATGACGCCGGCCAGATTGCCATCTCGGCGCGGGACGAGGACGATGTGCTCATCCTCGAGGTACGCGATGATGGATCGGGCATCGTGCCGGACGACGGACGCCGAGAGAAGTCGAACGGCGTCGGCCTGCGCAACGTGCGTGAGCGCCTGACGACGATGTACGGGGCGAACGCCTCGCTCCGACTACAATCGCCGACGCGCGACGGGCACGGGACCGTAGCGGTCGTGACGCTCCCACTCCGCCGCGTGCGCGCGAGCATCGAGGTGCCCGCCGACCCGCTTGTCTCCCATCCGTCACCTTCCCTTTCGGATTCCCGCTAGTGATTCGCGCGCTCATTGTGGACGACGAGCCTCTCGCCCGCCGCGGGATCCGGCAGCTTCTCGAGGCAGCCGACGATATTTCGGTCGTCGGCGAATGCAGGAACGGACGAGATGCGCTCGCCGCGCTCGACTCGCTCGCGCCCGACCTCGTGTTCCTCGACGTGCAGATGCCCGAGCTCGATGGCTTCGAGGTCGTGCGTGCACGCGGCGCGGCACGCATGCCGTACGTCGTGTTCGTCACGGCCTACGACGAGTTCGCGGTGAAGGCATTCGAGACGCACGCGCTCGACTACCTCGTGAAGCCGGTGAATGCGGCGCGATTCGCGGCCGCGCTGGACCGGGTGCGCGAACGCATGCGATTTGCCGAAGCGCTCGCCCTGTCGCGTCGCATTGGCGACCTGCTGGCTGCGCAGGCGCGACGTGGTGGGCCGGCTGAGCTCACCGGGGCGCTGGACGACGCACCGCGCCTAACGAGCGCTATCGCGCCTGCTCGCCGGCTGATCGTCCCGACGTCGACTGGTGATCTCGTGCTCGACGTCGACGAGATCGACTGGATTCAGGCCGAGGATTACTACGCGGCTGTGCATGCGCGCGGGCGGCGGCACCTCATCCGCGAATCACTCGCGTCACTCGAGCAGCGACTCGACCCGACCGGGTTCGCCCGCGTGCACCGGTCTGCGATCGTTCGTCTCGATCGCGTGCGAGAGATGCGGTCGGCGGGAGCCGGTGAATCGGTGCTCGTGCTTCGGGACGGCACGCGCGTGCCGGTGAGCCGCCGCCGGAAGGAGCAGGTCCTGGCACTGATACGGCGGACCGTGCGCTGATCGGCTGGCGGCGGACCTCCACGGTGCTAACGTTCAGGCATGCGTCGAATCCCTCGTCACCTCGCGGCGATCGCCCTGCTCTGCTCCGGCGCCCTGGCGGCGTGTCGTACGCTGTCGCCCGAGCAGGTGCAGGCGGGGCGACCCGTTCCAGCCACGACCGCGCCGCCGCTGCGCGTCATGTCGTTCAACCTGCGGCTCGACGTCGACTCCGATGGTCCGAACGCGTGGCCGCATCGCAAGGACTGGGTGGCGGCACTCATACGCTTTCACGGTGCCGATGTGGTTGGCGTGCAGGAGGCGCTCGCTCACATGCTCACGGACCTCGATGCGCGACTTCCGGGTTTTGCGCGGGTAGGAGTGGGTCGCGCGGACGGTCGCTCCGGTGGGGAATTCAGCGCGATTCTCTATCGGACCGACCGCCTCGAGCTGATCGACAGCGGGACGTTCTGGTTATCGCCGACCCCGGAGGTGCCGGGAAGCAAGGGGTGGGATGCCGCGATCGAGCGTGTCGCGACGTGGGGGCGATTTCGCGATCGACACACGGGGTGCACGCACGTCCACCTCAACACGCACTTCGATCACATCGGTGAACAGGCGCGTCAGGAGAGCGCTCGCCTCATTCGCCGGCGTCTCGCGGATCTCGCTCGCGGGACGCCGGTGATCGTGACGGGTGACCTCAACTCCGAGCCGTCGAATGTGGCGTACCGGGTCTTCACGCGTGATACGATCGCCGGCTCCTTGCCGCTTCGCGATGGCTTGCACGTGAGCAAGGATGCGCACTACGGGCCGTCGTCGACGTGGACGGCGTTCCGCGCGATCGAGCCGGGGCGACGGATCGACTATGTGCTGGTGTCGGATCCGATCCCGGTGCTGCAGCACGGGATTCTCACGGATCGGTGGGATGACCGGTTTCCGTCCGATCATCTCCCGGTGCTGGCGGTGTTAGGCAGGACGTGCTCTTAGCGCTCGTTCCACTGAGCTGCGGAAGCCTAAGGCACTGAGCCCCGTCGCATTGAGCCTGAAACGGAGTGAGGTTGGGTTGTCCCGGTACGCGAGATGAACGGGCTAACAACCCGGGGTCCGCATCAGATCAGGTCCGATGCGCGGCACAGCCGGCGGAACGAGTGCGGGCCAGCGCGTGCATAGCACCTAACGTGCGGTGGCAACTGACGGCCTTCACCCATCATGATGAGACACCGACGCCACACTCCCACGTGATATGACTCTCAAGCAGATGGACAACGTCGGTATCGTCGTGGAATCCCTCGATACCGCCATCGCGACATGCTCGGCGACGCTTTCACGCCGAACGAAGCAATTGCGACGGTGAAGTACTAGCAGGCTGGTTCCCGGATCCACCATCACCTGGACGATAGCAGATGACTCGTGTACGCGTGCACAACTTTACGATCTCGCTCGACGGCTATGGCGCCGGCCCACGTCAGACTCGCGAGGAGCCGCTCGGCGTCGGGGGTGAGGCGCTGCACGACTGGTATGTCGCGACGCGCACGTTCAAGCGAGTTACCGGAAAAAGCGGCGGTACCACCGGCGTCGATGACGACATGGCATCGCGTTTTGGAGAGGGAGTTGGCGCGTGCATCATGGGACGTAACATGTTTGGGCCGATTCGTGGTCCGTGGCCCGATGACGCCTGGCGTGGCTGGTGGGGGAAGAACCCGCCGTATCATTGTCCGGTTTTCGTGCTGACGCATCACGCCCGTGCGCCGATCGAGATGGAAGGCGGCACGGTGTTCCATTTTGTGACCGGTGGCCCGAACGAGGCGATGGAACGCGCGAAGGAGGCAGCCAACGGGAAGGACGTGCAGATCGGCGGTGGGGTGTCGACGATCCGTCAGTTTCTGGCAGCGGGCCAGATCGACGAGTTGCACATTGCGATCGCGCCGAGGTTGCTCGGCTCGGGCGAGCATTTGCTGTACGGGCTCGACTTGCCGGCGTTAGGCTACGAGTGCGCCGCGCATGTGCCGACCGAGGCGGCAACTCACGTCGTGCTGACGAAGCGTCGGGTGAGCTAGAGGTTCGAGCGCGTTTAGGGCCAACGCATGTACTCCACCGAGTGGTTCGAGGCCTTTGCGACCCATCGGCCCGTAGAGGCCGAGCGCGCTGAGTTCGTCGCGATCGCGAGCCACATCCCGCTCCGCGATTACCCACGCGTGCTCGATATCGGATGCGGCGTCGGCCGCATCGCAGGTCCGCTCGCCGCTCGTGGGTACACCGTCACCGGAGTCGACGTCAGTCTCCCCGCCCTCTCCGTCGCGCGCGAACGCGCGCCTGGTCCACAATACATCGCGCTCGATCAGCGCCACGTCGGACGCATGCGCTGGGAGTTCGACGCCGTGCTCGTGATCTGGAATAGCCTCGGCTTCGTCGATCGTGCGGCGGATCTCGAGACGGTTGCCGGATTCGCCGCAGTGCTCAGACCAGGCGGCAAGGTTCTGTTCGACATGTACCATCCCGACTGGATGCGGGACTATGCGCGCTCAGCAGCGACCGCTGCTCCCCAACCGGTCTCGGTCCGTCGCTGGGTCGATGGCCGGCGCTGTTTCCATGAGGTTCGGTATCCATCCGGGCACACTGACGACATTCAGTTCGAGCTCTATCAGCCGGAGGAGCTCAGTGAGCTCGCCCGCGCAGGGGGTCTGATCCCGGGAGACCCGATGACCTGGTGGACACCGGGACGGTCTCCAAGCGCGAATGACGCTCGCTACCAGGGCGTGTGCACACGGCCGGCATAACCTCCCAGTGCCGAGGGCGCGTGGTCGAGAAATAGACTACAACGCCACCGATCGACCAGCACGTGTAGGTCCCGCGCTCCGAATGGTCGCGCCAGCACCGTGACCGGTACGTTCGGCATCGTCTCCCGAGTGAGCTCGTCTCCGATGAGCACGGCGCGAACCTCCGTCAAGCTGTCGAGGACACTCGCGTCCGGTGCATCCACGATCAGCAGTTTCGGCGGGTGGAGCGCGGCGAGTCCCGTCGCCATGGAGGTTGTGGCTGCTTCCAGCACGCAGAGGTTGGCCCGATCCCGTAAACATTCACGCAGGTAGCGCCCAACATCCGCATCCCCGGCGATTACTAGTACCGTATGCTGCTGATCGTGGTCGCCGAGGGCGTGCGAGGGCAGCGGCGCTGGCTGGTCGCTGGCGAGGAGATCGACCTCGAGTCGCACGCGTGCCGACGGAGTCGGCGCGCGATCGTCAGGATCGCGCGCCGGGCCATCATCCTCGATCGATGGTTGCACGGGCCGGGAACGACGGCCGGTCAGTTACACGCGGCGTTCTTGCCTTTCGTGCATCCCAGATACACCTCCTGCGCACCGAGAGGGTAGTCCTCGATGCGGAAGATGCCGTAGGGCGTCGTGCGGTCCCTCACGATCAGCCAAACGTGACCAACATAGGTGATCTGCCGGTTGAACTCGCCGGGCTGCAGCAACCCCTTGAACACCTGGTCGCCGTTCGGTTTGACCCAGTACATCTCCAACGTCTCGCACGTCACGTTCGTGAACTGCACGTTCGTCTGGATGACTCCCACGATCGATACGGGCACTGGGGAGAGAGGCCGGGACAACAACTGGGCGACCGCACGACGTTGAGCACGAGCAGCGGCTGCGCTGGATTCAGCCCGGGTAGCGCCACGCGTGTTGGGCGATCCCGCCATCGCCACAAGCCGCGATTCGCCGTGACCCAAAGCGTTCCGTCACGGCCCTCGTCCATGCGACCGACGATGTCGCCGTCGAGCGCCGGATCTGCCACGACGCGCGTTGCCCGCGCGTCGGGAGCGATGCGGAAGGTCCCTCGGCGCTCTGTTCCCACCCAGCTGCTGCCGTCGCTGCGCTGCACGAGCGATCTCGCGTAGGCGGAGATCGTCCCGCGCGCGACAGGCACGAAGTGATCGTCGCGGATGACCCCAACGCCCTTCGTGGTCGCGACCCAGACGACCCCGGTCGAGTCCTCGAGAACCGTCTCGATCTCCTCGTCGCCGAGTCCGCGGTCGCGATTGATGTGTACGAAGCTGCCTTCGCGGAAGTGGACCAGGTGGTGCTGTTCCGTGAACAGCCACAGCGTGCCATCGCGCGCTTCGCGAACCCAGAGAATCCGATTGCTCGGCAACCCGTCCGATGTGGCCGAGTTGTAGACCGTGAACCGGATGCCGTCGAACCGAACGAGCCCATCGAACGTCGCCGCCCAGATGTAGCCTGAGCGACTCTGGATCAGCTGGTTGATGGAGTTGACGGGCAGTCCGTTCTCGACGGTCCACGACTCGCGAACCCATCGTGCACTCGAATCGACTGCGACGGGCGGGCGCGATGACTGGGCGTTCGCGCCGGCGAACGCAACGACAGCTAGTGCAGCGACGCCCGTAGCTCGGCTAGGCACGCGGTGGTGGACTCGATTGACAAACAAAACAACGTGGGTGTCCGATCGGGCGCAACGTGGGCGATTCATCGCGGGCGGGGCAACGGCCTTGACACGCACGTCTCACTTGGCTTCGTGGATCTGCAGGTCGTATCGAAGAAGGATCCTGTCGACGCGGGGTTCGGCACAGATCCAACTGCACGAGCTCGAAGAGAAGCTGGCGTTTCTGGAACAGCTGCTCGAGCGCAAGGAGCCGCCCAAGCCGCTGCCGAGCCCTCCGGTCTGATTCCCGCCCCAACTCACAGAGCGACTGGCATCGGGTTGATCGCCGGTCGACCGGGCGCACGTTCAAGTTCGACGCACCGGCCACGAAGGTGCGCCGCACCCCGCCGGACTTCGGTGATCAGGACGCTGTCGTGGATCGTGGAGACGCGCTCGATCACCGGCGCCGCGGTCGGCGAACCACCCGCCATCCGCGATGCGATCCTTCGTTCGCGAGTATCGCTCGACCGCGACGGTATCGACGCCGAGCGTGGTGATGAAGGCGCCGCTGGACATGACACCCTGGGCGGCGAGGCTCGGCGCGCAACGAGGGCGGCGCACCCGATCGAAATGGCAACGGTGAGTGAGGACATATACCACCGGCTGCGGTACGACGCCCGTTCGCTGCCGTCGAGGACCGCTCCCTGAGTTCCTGTTGTGGCAGCCGGCCGCGCGCGAGCATCACTCCCGCCAGCGCCTCTCCAACAGGAGCACACGGATGAGCACCATCGTCTCACCCACCGGGACACGCACGCCCGTTGGTGCCTATACACCGGCGGGCGTGGGGTACAAGGCTGTACCGACGTCGACAACCGCACCCGGAAGCCGGATCGGATCCATCGACATCATTCGTGGTGCCGTGATGGTGCTCATGGCGATCGACCACGTGCGCGTCTTCTCGGGGATTCCCGCGGGCGGACCGACGCCAGGGGTATTCTTCACGCGATGGGTCACCCACTTCTGCGCGCCAGCATTCATCTTCCTCGCCGGGACGGCAGCGTACCTGTACGGCCAAAAGGTCGCCGACCGCGGTGCGCTCGCGCGTTTTCTCCTGACGCGCGGGGTGTGGCTCGTAATTCTGGAGCTGACGGTGCTTCGCGTCGGCTGGACGTTCAACTTCGATTACGCCAACTACATGCTCGCCGGCGTGATCTGGGTGATCGGCTGGTGCATGATCCTGTTGGCGGCGCTCGTCTACCTCCCTCTGGTCGCCGTGGGCGTGATCGGCGTTTCGATCATGGTGCTGCACAACCTGACCGACCCGTTCGCGTTCCAGCTCGATCAGGCAATTCGCGGGAGCGCAGCGGCGTGGCTCTGGCAACTCGTCTACCGCGGCGGGACCATCTCACTCGGCGGCGAAGGCGGGCCACCGCTCGTCGTGCTGTACTCGATCGTCCCGTGGATCGGTGTGATGGCGGCCGGCTACGCGTTCGGCCCGGTGATGACGATGCCCGCGGCGCGGCGTCGCCGCCTCTGCTTCGCCATCGGCGGTGCCGCGGTCGCGGCGTTTCTGCTACTTCGCGGTCTCAATATCTACGGCGACCCGCGTCCCTGGGGCGACGCGGCGCGTCAGGCGGCAGCCCAACGCGCAGCCGCCCAACGCGCGGCGGCGCAGCGGGCCCCGGCATCGACAGCCGCGGGGCCGACGACAGCGCGCGCCGCACCTAACGCGAATTCCAACGCCGCGGCGCCCGCTTCGTCACCAGCCGCCACGCGGGCCCAACGACCCCAGCCACCGCGCGTTCCGGCATACCTTCAGTTCCTTGGCACCACGAAATACCCGGCGTCGCTGCTTTTCCTTCTCATGACGCTCGGTCCGACGTTGCTGCTCATTCCGCTGCTCGAGCGCGCGCGCGGCCCGGTGGCGAGCGTGCTCACGGTGTTCGGTCGCGTTCCGTTCTTCTACTACGTGCTGCACATCCCACTCATTCATCTGATCTTCGTGGGTCTCTCGCTCGTGCGATACGGCGAGGTGATTCCGTGGCTGACGGCGAATCACCCGATGTTCGTTCCACCGGTACCCGAGGGTTATACGTACAGCCTCGTTGCCCTGTACGCGATCACGGCGCTGACGGTCGCAATCCTCTACTTCCCCTGTCGCTGGTTCGCGAGGGTGAAGGCACAGAGGAAGGAGTGGTGGATGGGGTACTTGTAAGCTGACAGCTAACAGCTATCAGCTATCAGCAGACGGAACCCTCGGGATGCCTCTCTCACCAGAAGAAGCGTCCCGAGGGTTCTCGCTTTGCTGATGGCTGATGGCTGTTGGCTGATAGCTGGTCTCATTAGGCTTAAGATGTGCGGTACCACCGTGCCGCACCCCGGTCGGGTCATGACGGCCCGACAACCAGGACTTCGTCGACGGCGGAGGGGCAATGGCGCACAGCCACGGGCATTCGCACGGGCACGAGTACGAGCCCGACCACGAGCACGACGAGGAGCACGACGAGCTTCAGCGCTGTATCGAGGAGTGCCTCAACTGCCACGCCGTGTGCACCATGACGGCGCAGTATTGCCTCACCGAAGGTGGCGAGCACGCCGACGTGAACATGATCGGCGTCCTGCTCGACTGCGCGGAGATCTGCCAGGTGAGCGCGAACTTCATGCTGCGCGGGTCGCCACACCACGTCGTCACGTGCGCCGCGTGCGCCGAGCTCTGCCGTGCGTGCGAGGAGGCGTGCCGGTCCATCTCCGGCGATGAGCGCCTCGTGCATTGCGCCGAGATCTGCGCCGCGTGCGCGGAATCGTGCGAGCGAATGGCCTCGGGAGCGGCGAACGCCAACGAGGACGAAGAAGAAGACTGACCGCCAATGGCGGGCGCGCTGATTGCGTTCTCGAGCGCTCGCCATGAACGACACCGTCAAAGCCGCCACCGAGGAAAGCCGCACGCTCACCGACGATGAGCTGCGCGCGCGCATCATCAAACGCGCCTTCGGCGGCGACGCGTCCCGATACAGGCGCTTCACGGCGGCGCTCCGCGAAGCACTTCCTGACGACGTGACGGTCGTCCTCCGCGGAAGCGCCGTGATCGGCGTGCGCTGGGAGGACGGCGCGCCCTTCGACGCCGACGGGCCCTGCACGAGCGATCTCGACATCACGCTCGTGGGCGGCGACATGTTGAAGCTCTGGGACGAGAACGCGTTCTACATTCCCAAGCTGCATACGGCGCCGCTCAACGACGAGACGGCAGAGTCCTGCCCGGCACTCGTGCCGCTTCGTCGCGCGTTATCCACCATCGCCGGCCGCCCCGTGAACATCCAGGCGACGGCGAGCTTCATCCAGTACGTGCGCGACGTGCTGTTCGATCAACCGTACTTCACCCTGGTCGAAGGCACGAAGGAGCCGGGGCGCGACGACGCTGCAAGCCGCCTCGCCGACGGTCCGGCGCGCGATGGCGTGACCACTCAGCAGACAGAGACGCCTCATACGCATCGAGCAGACCCAGCAGGGGGTGAAGCGCACGCGTGACGCTGCGATTGCTCAGTTACAACATCCGGTACGGCGGCACAGGTCGCGAGGAGTCGATTGCCGCGGTGATCCGCTCGTGCAGCCCTGACATCGTGGTGCTGCAGGAAGCGACGGACCCGGCGGTCGTGGAGCGGATCGCCGAGCGGTCGGACTTGCCGCATTGGGGCTCGCGTGCAGGGCATTCCACGGGGTTCCTGAGCCGACTGCCCGTTGCGCATCACGCGTGGCACAGCCCGTTAGGCGCACGGCATCCCTTCCTCGAGGTGGTCCTCGAGGGTCGGCCGGTGCGCGTCTTCGGACTGCATCTCAGCGCGTGGTTCTCGAAGTGGAGCGAACGCCGCCGCGCCCGCGAGATCCGGCTGCTACTCGATGGCATTCGCGAGCATCAGGGTGGATTCCACGTCATCGCCGGCGATTTCAACGCCCTCGCGCCGGGCGAGCGGCTTCACGTCGCACAGATGCCCGCCTGGATTCGGGCGATGGTGTGGGTGAGTGGGCGGGACATCGCACGCGACACGATTCAGGTGATGCTCGACGAACACTACGCCGACGTGTGGCGGCGTCTCCACCCGGGCGTGGACGGGTACACGTTCCCGACGTGGAGCCCGCACGTGCGGCTCGACTACATCTTCACGCCCGAGCGATACATGGAGCGGGTCCCGGCGTGCAGCGTCGTGACGGCGCCTCCCGACGCCGCGGCGGCGTCCGACCACTATCCCTTGTTCGCCGAAGTACTTCCGGAATGAATCGTCATGTGCGGAGTCGCCGCCGGTCAGGCGCGGCGGCTTGCGCACAGCGGCCGCGCGAAGACCCGGGCGACGGCCGGCAACCTTGACCGATACCTCACGTGTCGCACGATTGCCGCCGGCCTCACGTCATTGAATACTGGTCGACAGGCGTATGTGCTCGGTCCCACGCGGTCGTTCACGAAGACGGGTGATTGGCGAGTACGACCAGCGGGCCGCTGCGCCTGACGACTCGCGACTAACGACTCACGACTTCTTCAATGAAAGACTTCCGCTACGCCTGGCGCGCCCTGCGCGGCAGCCCCGCGTTCACGCTCACCGCAGTCATCACGCTCGCCCTCGGGATCGGCGCGAGTACCGCGATCTTCAGCGTCGTGAACGCCGTACTGCTGCGTCCCCTGCCCTATGCCGAGCCCGAGCGGTTGACGATCATCTGGAGTGATATGGTGAAGCGGGAGGTCTACGACTTCCCGATCGCGCCCGGTGACATGCCCGACCTGCGACAACAGGCGACGGTCTATCAGGATATTGGCGGCGTGGTGACGGGGCGTCAGGCCATTGGTGGCGATGGCGGCGAGCCCGAACAGGTCACGACCGCCGCGGCGACGCACAACTTCTTCTCGCTCCTCGGCGCGCGCGTTCTCGTTGGCCGCAACTTCACCGAGGCCGACGCCGTTCCGGCACCGCCGGCGGATGGACAGGCGGCACCGAACATCCAGCAGAATCCGCCACAGCTACCCGCGAGCACCATCCTGAGCTACGGATTCTGGCAGCGGCGTTATGGCGGCGATCGGAGCGTCATCGGGCGCACCATCGACGTCGGCAACGGACGAGCGGAGATCGTCGGCGTCCTCGCGCCGGAGTTCGAGTTGCTGTTCCCGCCCAGCACGAACCTCGCGCGCACGCCAGACATGTACTCTGCTCTCCGCATCGATTGGGCGAGCGCGTCGCGGAACAACGTATTTCTGCGTGTGGTCGGTCGACTCAAACCGGGGGCGACGATTCGGCAGGCGCAGCAGCAGGCCGACGCGATCGCCGCCGACCTCAGGCGGCGGTTCCCGATCAAGGAAACGGCGGGGCTCCAGCTCCGCATCGAGCCCATGCGCGATGACCTCGTCGCCGACGTCCGGCCGGCCATCATCGCACTCATGGGCGCGGTGATCTTCGTGCTCCTCATCGCGTGCGCGAACGTCGCGAACCTCATGCTCGTTCGGGCCGCCGCGCGCGAGCGGGAGCTCGCTGTGCGATCGGCGTTAGGCGGCACCCGATGGGGACTGGTCCGGCAGATGCTCACGGAGAGCCTGCTCGTGGCCGGACTGGGTGCCGTCGTCGGGTTCGCCCTGGCGCAGGCTGGGATCAAGCTGTTGCTGCTCCTCGCCCCGCAGAACCTGCCTCGCCTCGAGAACGTGTCGGCGGACCCGCTCGTGCTCGCGTTCACGGTGGTCGCGGGGGTAGTTGCTGCCGCGGCGTTCGGCGTCATTCCGGCATTGCGCGCGTCGCGCCCCGACCTTGCCGACGTCCTTCGCGCGACCGGGCGCACGGGTGGGCTTGCGCGTGGGCGTCGGCTGCGGAACGCCGTGGTCATGGCCGAGGTGGCGCTCAGCTTCGTGCTGCTCATCGGGTGTGGGCTCATGCTGCGCAGTTTCTTCGCATTGCAGCGCGTGGAACCGGGCTACGACCCGAACGGCGTACTGACGTTCTTCATTGCGGGTGGGCGCCCCGACGGGCCAGAGGCTCGCGCCGCGTTCGCGCGCCAGCTGCAGGAGCGCCTTCGCGCCATCCCGGGCGTCACCGGTGTGACGGCAGCGTCGCCGCTACCACTCGACGGTGGGATCGCGAATCTCCGCTGGGGGCCGGAAGCCGCGGTCACCGACCCGAGCAAGTTTCAACAGGCGAACCTCCACGTCGTGCTGCCGGGCTATTTCGATGTAATGCGCACGAAGCTGATCGAGGGGCGCGTGTTCACGGACGCCGACAACGACTCGAGCCGCACACTCGCCGTCATCGACCGCAACTTTGCCGCAAAGGCATTCCCGGGTGAATCGGCCGTCGGGAAGCGGCTCTACATCCGCGTGCGATCGGTGGAGCCCGAGTGGTTCGAGGTGATCGGCGTCGTCGATCGGCAGCGCCACGAGTCGCTCGCGGCCGACGGACGTGAAGGGATCTTCCTGGCCGACGGGCTGTTCGGCCACGGCGCGGCGAACCGCTGGGCGGTGCGCACCACGGCGACCCCGACGAGCCTGACGCCGGCCGTTCGTGCTGCCGTTGCCGAGCTGGATGACCGGGCACCGGTCGCCGAAGTGCAGCCGATGACGGCGATGGTGGACCAGGCAATGGCGTCCACGCGGTTCGCGCTCGCGCTCATCGCGGTCTTCGCGGTGATCGCGGCGGTGCTGGCGGCGGTGGGCCTCTACGGCGTGTTGTCCACCGTGGTGCGGCAGCGGACGGCGGAGATCGGCGTGCGCATGGCGTTCGGTGCCCCGACGCGCAGCATCTTCCAGCTGGTGATCGGTCAGGGGCTTCGCCTGAGCGCCGCCGGGATCGCGTTAGGCGTCGCCGGCGCCCTCGCGCTCACGCGTGGCATGACGAGCATGCTCGTGGGCGTACGCCCGACGGACCCGCTGACGTTCGCCGCGATCGCGGTACTTTTCATGACCATCGCCGGCGTGTCCTCGTGGATACCGGCGAGGCGGGCGGCAGCATTGGACCCTAACGTGGCGTTGAGGGAAGAATAGCTAAGAGCTAA
>DAINRQ010000014.1:86113-92378 GCA_036741775.1 Gemmatimonadaceae bacterium
CAGCTATCAGCTATCAGCAAAGCGAGAACCCTCGGGATGCCCCTCTCCGATAGGGAGGCACCCCGAGGGTTTGGCCTTGCTGATAGCTGATAGCTGATAGCTGATAGCTGCTTGCTGCTACTCCTCTGCTCCTATTGGCAACACCTTCGCTTCGACTCCCCCCATGATGGCGATGCCGGTGATACGCACCACCGGCGCGTCACGAGCGACCGGTCCGGTGTCCACGCGATCCTCAAAGCCGCCCATGAACGCGAAGCCGTCGGTCTCGAGACGCACCCCCGGCGGCACCTTTACCTCGAGGCCGCCCATCAGCACGAACGCATGGATCTCCGTGACGCCCGGCGGGAGCTCCGCCTGCCGCAGGTCGAGCTCGATCCCCCCCATGATCGCCACGGCGCGCAGCCGGCGCGGAATCACCCACAACCCGCGACGAACGACCCCGGACATGATCGCGACGAGCCGCTCGCGCAGCTTCGGGGCGCGCCCCTCGGCCTCGAGGCTCGTCGGCGCCGGCGCGGGAACGGTAAGCGCCGGCAACCCCTCGAGCAGCGCTTCGACTTCCTGCGGGGTGGACGCCGCGTACACGCGAGTCATCCGCGTCTCGAGCTCGTCGAGCGACAGGTGGTCTCGCGCGAAGTGCTCGCTGAGCGAGTCGATCACCCGCTCGCGAACCTGCTCGATTGGCCGCGCGGGCAGTTTGCGGGGGTCGCGGGGCTCGGTCACGACTGAACAGTCGCGCATCAGCCCGTCCGAGGGTAGTGGCCGGGCCGTCCGGCGCCTCATCACCGGCCCAGCGCTTGCGCGTCCGATTAGCATCAAGGACACCGACGGTGTCCACCCATTCGAGCGGATCCAATGGCCGAACCGGAACTCTTCGCGTCCAGCCCCTTGTCGGCAGCCATGCGCCAGCACCTCGAGGAGGTGCGCCGAGTGCTGCTCCGCGTGCACAAGGCGCTGCTCGACGACGCCCGCATCCGGTACGAGCGCGAGTCGGGACGCATTGAAGGAAGCGGCGTGTTCCTTCGACTCGTGCTCACGGACCCGTGGTTCGATTGGCTTCATCCGCTGTCTGGGCTCGTGGTACAGATCGACGAGCTCCTCGCCGCCGAAGAAGCCAAGGCGATGGACGGCGATGCCCTCCTCGCTCAGGCCCGCGCGCTCCTGCGTCCCGACGCGGCGGGCGACGGGTTCCAGCGGCGCTACCATCGGGCAGTCCAGGATGCGCCAGACGTGTTGATCGCGCACGTGGCGGCTGGCCGAGTGATGGGCGCACCACAGGCTTGACCGGGTATTATACAGTACTGTATAATCGCGCATGGCTTCGGACATGCGCCGGCACTGGTTCTACATCCTGCTATCGCTCGCCGAACGTGACCGCCACGGGTCGGGGATCGTTCGGGATGTGCTCGCGCTTACCGGCGGCGAGCTGAGGCTCTGGCCGGTCACGCTCTACGGCTCACTCGATGAGCTGCGAGAGCACGCCTGGATTCAGGAGCTCGATGAGCCGCCGGAGGACGCCGACGACCGCGGGCACCGGCGGTGGTTTCGCATTACCCCGCAGGGTCGCCGCGCGCTCGCTGCGGAGTTGGAGCGGATGCAGCGCCTCGTGACGGTCGCCGAGCAACGTCTGGCCGGTATCGCCGAGCCATTCAGGAAGCCGTCGTGATGGCGCGCGCCACCGGCTCCTTCGGCGTCGTGCGTGGCTACCGAGCGCTCCTGCGTCTCCTTCCGCGCGACATGCGCGAGCGCCATGGCGCGGCGATCGAGTCGTTGTTTGCCGAGGAGGCCGCGGCGGCCCGGCGTCGGGGGCTCGGGGCATTCATCGCGTTCGTTGCCGCGGCGGCGTGGGACGTCGTGTGGCGCGCGCCGTACGAGCGCTGGCGGCGGCGCGGCCGTCGCTCGGCCCCACAGGAGGCCATCATGCGATCCTTCCTCGGTGATCTGCGGTTCGCCGCTCGGTCGTTCGGCCGGCAGCCGGGCGCGACCGCGCTCGTCGTACTCACGTTGGCGTTAGGTGTCGCCGCCAACACTGCGGTGTTCGCGATCGTGGATGGGGTCTTCGTGCGGCCCTTCCCGTTCCCCAACCCGGATCGCCTCGTCTACGTCAACGAGCGGGCGCCGGCGTGGAACCTCGAGTTCACCAACATCAACTATACGGACTTCCATACGTGGCGCGAGCGGGCCCGCGCGTTCGACGGTATGGCGCTGTTCGCGCCGTCGGCCGTCAACCTCGCCGACGCGAGCGGCGCCGACCGCGTGGACGGGCTCGTCGTCACCCACGACTTCGCCGCGACGTTAGGCATCCGCCTGCCGCTGGGCCGGATGTTCACGCCGGAAGAGGACAAGCCGGATGGTCCGCGCGTCATCGTGATCGGGCACGGCCTCTGGCAGAGTCGTTTCGGCGGAACGTCCGATGTGGTGGGCACGTCGATGCGGGTGAACAGCGTGCCGTACACCATCATCGGCGTGCTGCCTCCCGAAGGCGATTTTCCAGGGGGCGTCGACTTCTGGCTGCCGTTGCAGGGCGATCCGAACCAGCAGGGCGAGTCGTACTCCTATGACGGAATCGCGCGCATGAAGGCTGGCGTCACCGTCGAGCAAGCGCGCACCGATCTCATGAACGCGCACGCGCCGATCTGGGCCGCGCGCGACAGCGCCCGCGTGGTATCGCCTCGCTTGGACCCGTTGCGGGAACAGTTTGCCGAGAACTTTCGCGCCATAGGCAAGGCACTCGGCGCGGGGGCCCTGCTCGTGCTGCTCATCGCGTGCGCGAACGTCGCCGGCGCGATGCTCGCGCGATCGATCTTCCGGCGGCGGGAGATCGCGATTCGCATGGCGTTAGGCGCGAGCGCCGGACGTGTCGGCCGTCAGCTCATCACGGAGAGCCTCGCGCTGGCGGTCGTCGCGGGACTCGCCGGTACGCTGCTTGGCCGGTGGGGGCTGGCCCTCATCGTCGCGGCCGCACCGGATCAGGTGCCCGGCTGGGTCGACCTGCAGGCGAATGTACGAACGGTTGCATTCTCCGGAATCATCGTGCTCCTGACGGCGCTCGTCTTCGGGCTCGTCCCCGCGTTGCAGCCGCGGCGAGAGAACGTCGCCGGGTCGCTCGCGTGGGGTGGTGGGGCGCGCACAAGCGGATCGCTGCCGCAGCGACGTCTGCTCGACGCGCTCGTGGTCGTCGAGATCGCGATGGCGCTCGTCCTACTCGCCGGCAGTGGGCTTCTCCTTCGCGCATACACGCAGCTTCGCAATGCCGATCCCGGGTTCCGCACCGAAGGCGTGACGACCTTCCGTGTCTCGCTCCCGAGGGCGAAGTACGCGAACGGGCTCGTTCAGCGGCAGTTCTTCCTGACACTCGTCGAGCGACTCGAGGCGGCGCCGGGGATCGAGAGCGCGGGGATCGTGTCGTGTCTCCCGTTCGGATGTCATCAGGGGCAGTTCTTCGACGTCGAAGGGGCGCCGCCGCGCGACTCTCGGACGCCGAACCCCGTCGTGCTGACGCGCATGGCGTCGCCGGGCTACTTCGAGACGATGGGGGTCGAGCTCGCGCGCGGGCGCTACTTCAGTGAGGGCGAAGGAAGCCCGCGAGGGCCACACCCGGTGATCGTGAACGAGGAGTTCGTCCGCGCCAAGGTGCCGGCCGGGGTGGAGCCCGTGGGTCGCCGCATCATCTGGTCGGGCGATACCACGAGCTCGAACTGGATGACGATCGTCGGTGTCGTGCGCGACGTCAGGCACTACGGCCTCACCACTCCCATGCGTCCGGGGATCTATCTCTCCACGACCGATGCCGACAGTGCTGTATCGCGCCCGTCGTTCGGCGTCGCCGTACGATCGTCGAGTGATCCCGGGGCGGTCGCGGCGACCGTGCGCACCATCGTGCGTCAGATGGACCCCGAGCTCCCCGTGTTCGAGCTCCGGACGGCGGAAGCGGCGCTCGCCCGCTCCCTCGCGCCTCGCCGCGTGATCGCGTTCGCGTTCGTCGCGTTCGGCTGTGTGGCCCTCGCGCTCGCGGTGGGCGGGATCTACGCGGTGTTGTCCTACGTGGTTGGACGTCGCCGGCAGGAGATCGGGATCCGGATGGCGTTAGGCGCGCGCCGCTCGCAAGTAGTGCGGCTCGTGGTCCGCCAGGGACTCCGGCTCGTGGCGCTCGGCGTGGCCATCGGGCTACCGCTCGCGCTGCTCGCTACCGGCTCCCTCTCCACGCTGTTGGTCGACGTCAGTCCGCGCGATCCGATGACCTACGGTGTCGCGATAGGGCTCCTCACGGTGACCGCAGTCATCTCGGCGCTCGTCCCGGCGAGACGCGCCGCGGGCGTCGATCCGAAAACGGCGCTCGGCGACTCGTAAGGCGGGATCGCGCGCCCGCGTCGTTTACCGGGCTGCCGATCGAGCTTTCGTTGCAGCGTCGATGATCTTCTCTCGTTCGCCTCGCTCGAACATGGCGTAGGCGTCGCCATCCGGAATCCCGGCAATCCGCGCGAGCATGAAGATTCCGGGCATCGCGTGCCCCGGGTTCGTCCACCGCGCGAGGTCCACGATCGAATCGAACGCGCGCGTCTTCAGTGCCGCCAGCGCGGCCGGGTCGCGCGATTCGGTGAGCTGCATGAGGGCGAGCGACGCCTTGTTCCGATCCGACCATGTCAACGAGTTCAGCAGGTCGACGAACGGCTCGTACGGCACGCGGATCCCGAGGTCCGGCCGCCTCTGGCCGAGCCACGCGATGAGGGCCAGCGCGCGCGTCGCCGAATTGCGAACCTCGGCCGACGGGTCGCGCATCGCGAAAACGAGATCGTCGACCACGCTCTGCTTGTTCGCCGCGTAGCCGAGAACCTCCGCCGCCAGCGCGCGGTGGTCCGGGTCGGCAGAGGTGCGCAGCACCGTCCGCAGCGAATCCAGGTCTCGCGCCGCGAGAGCGACGTATCGCAGTTGGAGCGCGCGAGCCGCCGAGTCGGACATGAGCGAGTGGCCTTCCGACACGTCTTCGCGCATGATGCCACGCATGATCGCCCGCTCCCGTGCGAGGCTCAACGCATGCCCGGTCGCCACGACGTCAGGAGCCAGCCGGCTCGCGCCATCGGGCGGTGCACGAAGGCTGAGCTCAGGCGCGCCCTCCTCCGCGATCCCGACGTACAGCATCGTCTTCCCGTCCTCGCAACACACGGGATCGATGGCCGCGGACATCACGCCCGGGATATCCGCTAGCCGGCCGGGGACCATGAGGAGCGTCAGCGCCGACAGCGAATCGCCGACGGCGATACCGAGCGCCTCACGAACCTGTCCGATCGGCGTCCTGCGGACGCCGTAGAAATCGACCGATCCAACGGGTGGGAGCTGTGCTGGTACCTCGGTGGTGCCGAGAAGCAACACCACCGCCGCCAACCTGCACGGCAGGCGGCGAGCGCTGGCCAGCGCGTTGCAATGGTACGTTAGGACTCTGACCCCAAACGAAGCAATCGAGTGCGACACGGGCGGAATCTGCGCGGGTGGTAGGGCTGGCAATTATGACGGGTTGCGCTAGCCCGGCGAAAGTGTCATGTGACCGGGAGCGGAATTCGGGTAGTAATTCCGTGATGTCGCTCTCTTCAGCGACGGCCGCGTCGAAACGCTAGCTCGAGTAGTACGCCGCGTTCTCCTCGATGTACCCAGTCGTGAGGTCGCACCCGTAGGCGGTCGCCTCCCCGGTACCGACGCCCAGGGAGACCTCGAGGTTCACGACCTCTTCGCGGAGCGTCGAACGAACCGCGGCGTCCTCGAAGTCGAGCCGACGCCCCCCGCCTACGACCGGCGTCCCGTTGATCCACGCGTCCGTTGCGTCGGGACGAATGGTGCACTCGAAACACTTGCCCACAGCCATGAGGAGGCGCCCGACGTTCGGGTCTGCGCCGGCGACCATCGTCTTCACGAGCGGCGAGTTGACGAGCGACTTCGCAACGCGTCGGGCCTCATGGCGGTTGAGAGCACCGCGCACCGTCGCGCGCACCATTCGATCGGCGCCTTCACCGTCGCGGGCGAGAATCTCCGTCATCCGCACGCAGCCCGCGGCCAGGGCGTCGGCGAACAGCCCCTCGGTGACGTGTCCCGCGAGCCCGTTCGCGAGGATGGCGCACGTGTCGGAGGTGCTCGTATCGGTATCGACCGAGAGCATGTTGAACGAGTCGTCCACCGAGGCGCGGAGCAGACGGTCGAGCGTCGGCGCGTCGAAGGCGGCATCGGTGAAGATGTAGACGAGCATCGTCGCCATGTTCGGCTCGATCATCCCCGA
>DAINRQ010000015.1:0-71285 GCA_036741775.1 Gemmatimonadaceae bacterium
GCTGGAAGGATTCGATGTGATAGGGGTCAGAGTCCTAACCCATCGTTTCCACGCGACGCGTGGAAACGATGGGTTAGGACTCTGACCCCAAACGGACCAAACGGAGCTATGCGACGCGCTCGGCGGTGGATGCCGCGGGACGCGCGACCGCGCGGGCATAGCTCCCCGGCGTCACGCCGACGATCCGTTTGAAGTAGCGCGTGAGATGGCTCTGGTCGGAGAAGCCCGTCGCGTGGACGACGTGCGTGAGTGGGTAGCCGCTCCGGATCAGGCGGCGGGCCTGATGGATCCGTACCTGTTCCAGGTACTTGTAGGGCGGCAAACCGAACGATGCGCGGAACACCCGAATGAGGTGGAAGCTGCTGAGTCCCGCCTCGCGAGCCAGCTCGCCGATCGTCACCGTGCGGGCGTACTCTGCGTCCAGCAGCTCTCGTACGCGCCGCAGCGCCGCGCTCGACCGCGGAGCCGGGAGAGCGGTGCGTCGGGCATCCGGCGTAGAGCCGTGACGCAATACGAGCTCGCCGAGCGTTTCGAGAAGCGCACACTCCTTTCGCATGCGATCCGCGTCGCTCTCGAGCACGATGTGCGTCTGGCGCACGCGATCCGCGAGACGCGGGTCGTGTACGTACGAGCCGTCGAAGGTTGGCGCGCAGTCGCGGCCCGTTGCTTCACGCGCGACGAATCGGAGGAGCGACTCGCTCGGGTAGAGCGTGCGGTAGCTCCAGCCCTCGTCGGTCGCCGGAGCGCCCGTGTGCACCTCGCCCGGGGCGAACGTGATCACGGAGCCGACTGCGTGAATGTCCTCGCCGCCCCGAAACGTCGTTCGCGCGGCGCCTGTCTCGACGACGCCAATCACGTACTCGTCGTGCGCGTGCGGCGCGAACCGCTGCCGCGTGTACCGCGCCCGTAGGAGCTCAACAGGCTCGAAGACGTGCACGCGCGTCATCGTGGCCGTTTCGGCGGCGATCGGTCTCTCGGGCATCGCGGGGTGGGGTTGAGGGGCAAGCGAAAGCTCGCACCCGGGTAGCCCAACCCGCCACAACAGGTGTGTCGAAGCGAACCAGACCACCTATCGGCCGTCCGCAGCCGGGTCCGCCGCTTGGGCGCGGGCACCCTGCCCTCAGGCGATCCACGAACAGCAGCCTGCGCCCGGAGTGACGGCCGCTACTCCGCTCTCATCGCCGTCATCGGGTCCACGCGAGCGGCGCGGCGCGCTGGGACGACCCACGCGATCGTCGCCACGACGAGTAGCACGAGCAGCCCAACCAGGAATGCGAACGGATCGCTCGCTTCCACGCCGTAGAGAAAGCTTCGCATCGTGCGCGCGAGCGCCACCGCACCGAGGACACCCAACGCCACTCCCGGCACCACCGCGCGTGCACCATCGCTCGCCACGAGCTTCAGGACGTGACCACGTCCCGCGCCGAGCGCCATCCGCACACCGATCTCGCGGTGACGCCGCGCTACCGAGTACGCGAGCACGCCGTACACGCCGAGCGCGGCGAGGAAGAGCGCGAACGCACCGAACCCCGTCATCACGAGCATGACGAACCGGCGGTAGGCCACCGTGCGAGCCATGACGGCACTGAGCGACGACACGACAACGGGTACGTCGCGATCGAGCGCGGCCATCTGCTCGCGAACGGCCTCGACGACCGCGCGCTCGGCGCCCGCGTGACTCACCACGAGCGTCACGCCTTCCAGCACGCGTTCGGGCCGCTGCCGGTAGCTCACGTAAACGGCGGGGCCACTCCCGTCATCGCTCGGAAAGCTCTTGATGTTCTCGACGACCCCGACCACCGTCAGCCAGTCGTCGTGGTTGTCGAACGTCGGCACCCACTTGATACGCCGGCCGATGGGGTTTTCGTCGCCCCACGCAACTTTCGCGAAGGCGCGGCTCACCACGGCGACGTGCGGCGATGACGCATGATCACTAGGCCCGAACGAACGGCCACGAACGAGCGGAATCCGAAGCGTCTCGAAGTACTGGTCGCCGACGAGCCGGTAGAACGCACCGCGATCGGACCGGGTGGGCTCGGCGTCCGTAACCCAGCCACCGCCGATCTGATTCCCCGAGTACGGCACCGAGTTCACGAGCGCCGCGGCGCGAACACCCGGCGTCTCCCTGATGCCCGTCAGCAGTTGATCGAAGTAGCTCACGATGCGGGCGCCGTCGACGTACTTGCTCTCGGGCAACGACACGTCGACGGTCGCGACGTTGCGTGGGTCGAAGCCCGGATCACCCGACATCAGCGTCGAGAGACTTCGGATGAGCAGCCCTGCGCCGACCGTGAGTGCGAGGGCGAGCGCAACCTCCGCCGCCACGAGCAGTCGGCGGGCGCGCGCACCGTCGCCGGTATTACCGCGACTTCCGAGAGCGAGCGTTCCGCGCAGATCCGCGCGCGCCGCCTGCCACGCGGGAAGCAGCCCGATCGCCACACCCGCGATCAGCGTCGCGCCGACCGCGAACGCGAGCGCGGCGGCGTCCACGGTGATCTCCGTGAGCCGTGGCAACCCCGTCGCCCGCGGGCCTAACGCGCCGAGCGTCCGGGTGAGAAGTATGGCAATGCCACACCCGGCGACGCCGCCGCCGACGGCGATCACGACATGCTCCGTCAGCGCCTGGCGCATCAGTCGCCCACGGCTCGCGCCGAGCGCGGACCGGATGCCGAGCTCCGTCCGGCGAGCTTCACCTCGCGCGAGCGCTGCCGTCGCAACGTTCACGCATGCTACGAGGAGGACGAGTGCAACCGCGCCCATGAGAAAGACGAGTGGACGGCGGCTCTCACCCACCAGGTCCTCGTGTAACGGACGCATGCGCCCGCCGCTCAACCCCGCGTCCTTGCCGTACGTCGCCGCGATCGCCTCGAGAATTCCATCGACTTCGGCCCGCGCGGCATCGACCGTCACTCCGGGCCGCAGTCGCCCCACCACGCTCCACAGGTAGGCGTCTCGCTGGTTGTCCGTGTCGGCGTAGAAGGAGCCGATCCAGACGTGCGCCCGATTGGGGTAACCAAAACCAGGTGGCATGACCCCGACGACGTCGTACGTACCTCCGCGAAGCGTGATGGCCACGTCCTCGAGGCGACGCTCGCTTCCCAGGTGGTTGACCCAGAAGTCGTGCGACACGACGGCGCGGCGTGGCCCGCCGACTCGTGTCTCGTCGGACGTCAAACCGCGCCCGATCGCGGGACGCACGCCGAGCGCGCCGAAGAAATCGCCGTACACCGCGGCGGTCATGGTTCGCAGCGGCTCAGCGAGCCCGGTGATGGTTGCTTCGTTCCACACGTAGGCGCCGAGTGCCGAGAGCGTCTTTGTGCTCGACTGGAGGTCGCGGAAGTTGGGCGGGGAGAGCGGTGCGTCCCAGTTGTTCACCGCGCCGAATACGCGGACGATGCGATCCGCTTCAGGGTAGGGGAGTGGGCGGAGGAGAACACCGCGCACAATACTGAACACGGCGGTCGTGGCGCCGACGCCGAGCGCGATCGTGAGGAGCGCGGTGAGAGTGAATCCGCCGGTGCGCCGCGCCGAACGCAGCGCCATGCGCACGTCGGCTCGCAGCTCGTCGCCGTATGTCATACGTCGCTCTCGCATGATGGTCCGTCGTTCGCTCCGCACGCATTCGGCGCGGATGGATGGGATGTCGCCGAATCGCTCGCGGGCTCGCTGTCGTGCCTGGTCTGGTGGGAGCCCGGCGGCGCGCAGCTTGGCCTCGCGCATGGCGAGGTGGAACTCGATCTCGGCCTCGACGTCGGACTCGGCGCGACCGAGTCGGCCCGGCAGATGCAGGAACCGGCCGCGGCGCCACATCGTCAGCGACCGTACTCCGGCGTGGCCGCGCGCAGCGCTTTCGCGATCGCCTCGACATAGCGATGCCACACCGTGCCCTGGTTGCGGAGGTGTGCGCGCCCGTCGCGCGTCAGCTGATAGTAGCGCGCCCGGCGCCCCGCCTCCGATTGCCCCCACTCGCTCGTGACCCACCCTCGCTCGGCGAGCCGATGCAGTGCCGGGTAGAGCGTGCCTTCCTCGACGAGGAGGAGCTCTTCGGTGGACCCTTCGATCCACTCGGAGACGGCGTAGCCGTGCTTCGGCCCCCAGGTGAGGGCCTTGAGGATGAGAAGGTCGAGGCTCTCGCGGAGGATGTTGAGGTCGGCGTCGGGCATGGTTTCCCCTAGGCAGGCTATGGCGAACGTATCGTATGCTCCCTAGGCAGGCAAGGGTAGAGCGCAGGATCATCCAAGCACTCATGTGCGTGCTCGGTCATCGTTCGTGCTCCAATTGTCTCTCTTCACGACCCATGATCCGTTCGACCCTCGTCACTGTTCTCCTCGGCGGCTCGCTCGTGGCCACGTTCGAGGCCGCGAGCCGTCACGGCTCGGGCACTACGCTGCAGGTCGCCGCCGACTCGGTACGCTATAGCTCCGACTGGCTCAGCGTCCTCCCCGATGGCGAGGAGAAGCGCCGATTCATCCTCGACTGTACGGGCTGTCATCAATTCGACGAGCAGGTGGCGCGGCCGGCTGGCAAGGCGCGCACGGCAGCCGAGTGGACCGAAGCGATCAACCGCATGCTCGGGTTCGCGGGCTCGACGACGGGCTTCCCGGTCATTGGGCACGGACGTGAAGCGGCGACGACGTCGCTGTGGCTCGCACGACACCTCGCCACGGCGCCCGTGCCCAAGCCGCGTCCGATCATGCCCGCGGGCGCGACCGTGACCGAGTTCGACATGCCGGAGGCGGGAGATCTGCCTCACGACGTTGCCGTCGGGCGAGACGGGCAGGTGGTCGTGACGGGGATGTTCACGCACCGCATGTGGGTGCTCGACCCGGCACGAGGCACGTTCGAGAGTGTAGAGATCCCGGTGCAGCAGGCGAACCCGCGCGCACTCGAGATCGACGCCGCTGGCGACTGGTGGGTGGTGCTTGGCGCGCGACACGCGGTGGCGCGATACAGCGTGCAGGCGAAGAACTGGCGCACGTGGCGGGGCGGCTTCTACCCGCACAGCCTCGCGCTTGGCGGTGACGGGGCACTGTGGATCAACGGCCACTTCACGCACTCGCCGGAACTCATCGTTCGGATCGATACGGCGGCGACGGATTCGTCGCGCGCGATCGAGCGCATCGAGGTCCCAGCGCATCCGACGATGGGCCAGGGTCCCGGCGGTCCGATCCCGTACGAGATCCGCGTCGCACCAGACGGTCGCGTCTGGATGTCGGAGCTGCAGGGGAATCGGCTCTTCGCGTATGACCCGAAAAAGAAGGCGTCCGAGGTCTTCGACATGCCGGAGGCGTGGAGCGGCCCGCGCCGGTTCGATATCGACCGCCGCGGCATCCTCTGGATCCCGGCGTACGCGACGAACGAGCTCGTGCGCCTCGATCCCGCGACGCGTCGGTTCACGCGCTTCCCACTCCCCATGACGGACGCGGTGCCCTACGTCGTGAAGGTGGACGACACGAACGGGCGGATCTGGATCGGCACGTCAGCGGCGGACGTGATCTTCTCCTACGACGCGGCGGCGAACCGGTTCACGACGTACCCGCTGCCGAGTCGTGGTGCACTCGTCAGGCACCTGGCGATCGATCCGCGGACGCGTGACTTATGGATCGCGTACGGTGCGTCGCCGGGGCGGATTCCGGCGAAAATCGCGAGATTGACCGTGAAGTAGTGCAGCCGGTGTAGCGCGGAGTTCGTGTCGTCCATGCGGGCGGGGCCAGGCCCTCGGTCAGGAAGCGTTGAAGAACCATTGTTTTCCGGTCCTCGCGGAGGCGCGAGCCCTCACGAACCTCGCGTCCGCCGGTACCGCGCCGGCCCGACGCCGAGGAACCGCACGCACTGCCGCGTGAAGTGGCTCTGGTCGCTGTACCCCGCGCTCGATGCGATCTCGGAGATCGAATCGGTCGTCGACAGGAGCTGCGTGGCCGCCCACTCGCATCGCACGCGCCGGACGTACTCGCCGACGGAGACGCCGTAGTGGACGCGGAACTCGCGCGCGAGGTGTGACGCGTGCACGCCCGCGTGCGCCGCAAGCTCGGCGAGGGTGTGGCGCTCGCGGAACTGATCGTGAAGCAGGTCGCGCGTTCGCGCCAGCCACCGGGGCGCCACTGCCGATCGCTGCCTAACGAAAGTTCGCCGCATCGCGGTCGCGAACATCCCCACTACGAGGCCGTCAATGGCGAGCGGCGTCATCTCGTCGGCCTCGTCGATCTCTGCCGCCACGCGGCGGGCGTCACCGGCCGTGACCGGATCGCGCGCGAAGTTGACCGCCTCCAGAAGCGGTGCAAACGTCGCGAGCAGCGCTGTCAGCGATGGGTCTGGCTGGACGATCATGACGCGCGCGCCGTCGCGCCCGATGTAGTTCGCGTGGGTCTCGCCCGCGGGCTCCGTCCAGAGGGACGCCGGCACGCACTCCAGCCGCCGGTTCGCGATCGCCGACTGAAACCCGCCGGCAAGCATAACGGCGAAGATGGGACGATCGTGTGTGTGCGGCTCGATCACGGTGTTCGCCGGGAAGCGCGCATCCGTGACGAGGCTCGAGCCGGTGTCGAACGTCCGGAATTCCGCGCTACCGGTCGTGACGGGGATGTGCCGGCCCGTCCGCATGCTCACGTCACGGTGATTCAAATCGCACGCCTCCGGTTCAAGACCACGGTTCGCTCCGCGACGGATATTGGTCGCTCTCGGTTCGGCGCCCAGCCGCAGCGCGCCTCGTCCCGCTCATCACTCCCGGAGGACCGCATGCACACCGCGCGTTCGATTACCTCGCTCCTGAGTCTGCTCACGATCGTCGGTGTCATCGCCTGCTCGCCAGAACATGAGTCGGCGATCACCCAGCCGCCAGCGCTATCGCTCGCCGTCAATCAAGCGGTTGAATACTCGGTGACTGGCGGAGGCGTCGTCGATTTCACAACCGCCGGCGTGGGCGTGGGATACTTCTCGTTCAACGCGATACGGAAGGCGGATGGGAGCGTCACTGGGCGATTCCACCAACGCCGTGAGACGGGCGCGACCGTCGTCGATTTCTCGGGCATTGTGACCTGTGTGACCATCGATGCCGCCCTCGGGCGCGCACGCATTGGCGGCGTCGTCACGGAGAATCGCTCGACGAACCCCAACTTCCTGACCGAGAACCACGAAGTTGGGGATGACGTCTGGTTCCGCGTCGAGGACAACGGGGAAGGCAGAAACGACGCACCTGACGCGTCGACGTCGTACGGATTCAAGCCCACGCTCGTGAACACCTCGGCCGAATACTGCGCGCTGCCCTTCACCGGGGCGACGTGGAACCCGCTGTCGACGTTCGCGCTCAGGAGCGGGAATATCCAGATCCGGCCCTGATGACAGGGTGACTATCGCAGCAGCACTCGCGGCTACGGCGGAACGGTCTCGCGCGGACGGAGACGTCCCGAGGGGCCGTTCTCGTTCTTCCATTGCGGCCGAGTGAGCTCGCGCCACGCGACGCGCGTGGGGGAGCGTTGGTCTCGCAACGCCCAAAGAGATGAAGCGAACAGCCTGCGGGGACGGTGGCGTCCCGGGCGGCTGTTCCCCTCTCGCCTTCCGGTTGCGCGAGGGCGCATCCGGGTCTCGGAGCGATCCGACGATCCGCCCATCCGAAACCACTGTGATTGACTACTAGTCCGGCCTTGGCGATAGGAGCCGAACGTGATGCGGCGACCGTCCGGCGACCACGAGGCGTGCCCGTCGCGTCCGGGGGCCCGCGTTAGGCGACGCGTGCCGGTGCCGTCGGCGTTCATGACGTAGACCTCGTCATCGCTGTCCCGGTCAGAGTCGAACGCGATCTGGCCGCCATCGGGCGACCAGGAGGGGTGACGTGCGAACATCAGCGCCGAGCTCGTGTCTCGATGGCTGAGTCGACGCTCGCCCGTACCGTCTGCATTGATGACCTAGAGGGTCGTGTTGCCGTGGCGCGCGCTCTCGAATACGAGCCGGCGACCATCGGGGGACCAGGATGGGTTGACGTTGAGGAAACTCGTGGACTGCGCGGAAGCGCGGTCGGGAGAGCTCATCGCGGCGACGAGGGCGGCGGCGAGCGGGAAGGGTCGGCGCATTGGAGGTTGGTGGCGGCGGACGTAGCGGGGGACCACGAACGTGGAGCGGCGCGCCACTCTCGGATTGCGAATCCTTGCCGGCTTGCGGCTGCGAGCTGGAAGGCCAGCCGGGAGCTGGCAGGTTGCTAGCTGAAGCTGGTGGCTGGAAGGCTACTGACAGCAGCTGGTAGCTGGCTGTCGGCTCTTGCCATGCCCTCGCCGGTCGGAGATTCCAACCCCGGGGCGAGGCGGTACGGCATGAAGCCTTCGCCGACCGACGTTTTCGTTGTCGCGTACTCAGCTGGGCTCACGCCGGTGAGCCCGCGGAAGTCGTTGATCATGTGCGCCTGATCGAAGTATCCGCTTCGATGCGCGATTGCCGTCCATGACAGCCGCGGGACATGATCGACGAGACGAAAGACCCGACGCAGTCGCTGCACTCGCTGGAATGCCTTCGGTTTGAGCCCGACCGTCTCGTCAACGAGCGCGATGAGCCGGCGGTGCGAGAGCCCTGCCCGCGCCGCGATCGAGCCGATCGACTCATCTGTTGACGACGTGATCGTATCGCACAACGTCCGCGCCATCGACGCACCGACGCCTGTGGTGCTGCGCGCGAGGCGTCGTGCCACCGCGCACTCGACGATCGAGAGTCGGGCGCCAGGGTCGGATGTCGCCGCGAGCCGCTCGCGGATCTCATCGACCTCGTGCCCCCAGAAGAGGTCGAGGTCGTGCATCCCAGCACGAATCTCGATTGCCGGCACGCCCAGCACGCACATTGCCGTGCCCGGCCGGAGTCGCACACCGACGACGTCGCAGTCGCGGATCTCCTTCTCGATCAGGAGCGGCCGGTCGCGCGGACCGATGATCCAGGCTGCGCGCGGCCTGCGCGGCGTGGAGTGTTGGCGGTCGCCCAGATGGCGCCCCGCGGGGCCGAGGTTGAAGTAGACCTCGACCGCTCCGTCGGGCAACGCCGCCTCGACGGCCGTTCTGCAGCGCTCCGCGCGCATGGACCACGACTCTCGCACCAGCGGAGCGAGAGCTCCACCCGGCGCGCGGCGCACATACTGGAAGTAGGGCACGGCACTCATGGCCGCGAATCTACCATTCGGCCCACGGTTGCTCACGGCGGCCGTGACGGTCCGGACATGTTGCGAACGAACGCGAAGGCCACCGGCGACATCGCCCATGTCAGTCCAGCGCCGATTCAGCATCGAAACCGAGCGGGTCATCACCAACCAATGCAACCGGCAGGGTGCGCCGGTTGACCGGGTGCGCCCGCGGACCTAGCTTCTGTCGAAATCCGACAGAAGAGCTGTGGATGTCGCTACCGTCGTTCTTGACGATCGCATTCGTCGCATTGCAGGCCGGTGATGTCACGGAGCCGCACGTCGAGCAACCCTCTTCGCAACAGGCGAACGTGACGGCCGAGCTGTTCGGCGCGGGCGTGTTCTCGACTGGAGACTACGAGCTTCCGCCGACGTTTACCAAGGACGGACGCACCGCGTACTTCACGGTGAGCACGCCCCAGTACGGGCGGATTCGGTGGATCCTCGAGACGCATCGCCGCGGCAACGCGTGGAGCGAGCCCGCGGTCGCCTCGTTCTCCGGGCGCTACGACGACGCCGATCCGTGGATATCGCCTAACGGTAACCAGCTGTTCTTTCTCTCGAAACGGCCAATCGCGCCCGACAGCGCGCCAAGACGCGACCTCGATATCTGGGTCATGACGAAACAGGCGAACGGCCGCTGGGGTGAGCCACGCCACCTGGGTCCGAAGGTGAACGGCCAGCGTGACGAGCACTACGTGACCGCGACCAACGACGGGACGTTGTTCATCGCCGCGGTTCGGCCAGATAGCCGAAACCTCGGCGACCTGTATCGCGTCCCGTTCGTGAACGGCGAGTATGGAGAGCCCGAGAACCTCGGACGGACGCTGAACACGCCGGAGACACACGAGACCACCCCGTACGTCGCACCCGACGGAAGCTACATGATCTTCGGTTCTCGCGGGCGTCCGGACTCGCACGGTGATCTCGACCTCTACATCACCGCGCGGGATTCGAGCGGCCAGTGGAGCCCGCCCCGCAACCTTGGTCCGGGCGTGAACTCGAGAGCCGGAGAGCTGTGCCCGATCGTATCTCCCGACGGGCGCTACCTGTACTTCACCAGCCTGCGGAGCTTCATCGATGCAGGGCCAGGTGATACGGCGCGCGGACGCGACCTGCGGCGACGCTTGCGCGGACCTGGCAACGGCCTAGGCGACACGTACCGCGTTCCGCTGGCGTCGATACTGGCCGCCGCCGGGATTCGAGCGCCACGAGACGCGATGGCGCGTTAGGCGCTCACGCGCGAGCCAGTCTGCGCGTGAGCGCGGTGGCCGGGTCGACCGTCACCAGCGCCGTCAAGCCGCTGGGCTCGGTTGCAGCGCACGCGGGACGTAACTTCCCACAGGCGTTCGCATCGCGATGGCGAGGCGATTCCAGCCGTTGATGGTGACGATGGCGACCGTGAGGTTCGTGACCTCGAGATCCGTGAATTGCTCGCGGACCTCGTCGAATACCGCATCGGGGACGTGGGTCTTGCTCACCTCGGTGACGGCGTCGGTCCAGGCCAGCGCCGCGCGCTCGCGCGGCGTGAAGAACGGCGTTTCGCGCCAGACGGGTACGGCATACAGGCGCTGCTCGCTCTCTCCCGCGAGCCGCGCATCCTTCGTGTGCATGTCCACGCAGTACGCGCACCCGTTGATGTACGAGGCTCTGAGCTTGATGAGGTGCACCAATGATGCCTCGAGCCCCGAGCTCCGGATGTACACCTCGAGGGCGCGGTGCGCGCGTATGGCCTCGGGCGCGATGGCGGTGTAATCGATTCGAGGAGCTCGAGATTCTGTGGGCTGATAGAGAGTCGCGGTCATATTGATCTCCGAAGTAGGATGCCACTGACCTCGAAGACGTTGACTCCGCTCGCTTGTGACAGCCCAATGGGCTGTCACAGCCAGACGACATGACCGTCTCTAGTTTTCATGGGCATGATCGACTATTCCGTACCGCCGCTTTCCGCCGAGGCCGAGCCTCATCGCTCGAGGCTGTTCGGGATCGCGTACCGGATGCTCGGCGATGTGCATGAGGCCGAGGACCTCGTGCAGGAGACGTATCTACGTTGGCACCAGGCGGATCAGGCAGCCATCGCCGTCCCGGAAGCCTGGCTCGTTGCCGTGATCACTCGACTGGCGATCGACCGGTCTCGGAGGGCGGAGATGGAGCGGCTGCAGTACGTGGGCACCTGGTTGCCGGAGCCGCTCGCCACGAGCGCCGATGCCGCCGACCATCACGCCGAGCTCGCGTCCGACCTCTCGGTCGCGTTTCTCGTGTTGCTCGAGCGGCTGGCGCCCGAGGAGCGGGCGGCCTTCCTGCTTCGCGAGGTGTTCGATGTCGGCTACGACGAGATTGCCCGGATGCTCGAGAAGAGCGAGGCGGCGGTGCGGCAGACGGTGCATCGCGCAAAGGTGCGAGTGCGTGCGGAGCGTCCGCGCGTTGCCCCGGACCGTCGGTCGCAGGAGGCGCTGCTCGAGCGGTTCCTGAGCGCGCTCGCGGCGGACGACAAGGACGCGATGCTCGCGCTGTTCGCGCCCGACGCGACGTTCACGAGCGACGGTGGCGGGAAGGTCCCCGCGGCGAGGAACATCCTCGAGGGCCCGGAGCGTATCGCGCGCTTCCTGCTGGGCCTGAACCGCAAGCACGCTGGTCAGGTGCGGTTCGCGATTGTCGAGCTGAACGGGCAACCGGCGATTGCGAGTTACTACCAGGGCAGGATCGCGGCCACGACATCGTTCGAGACGGACGGGACGCGGATTCTCGCGGTATATCGAGTATTGAATCCGGACAAACTGCGACACCTGAACGGCGTACGGCCTTGAGGGCGCAGGACCTTTAACGGCGCCGGGCCCGAAGAGCGCAGGGCCCAGACTGCGCAGGGCCAGTACGGGCGCAGGGCCCAGACGGCGCACGGCCCTGCGTTCTTGCCCTTTGGGTCTTGCGTCGTTCGGGCGTTGCGTCGTTCGGGCCCTGCGCCGTTAGGGGTCTCGCGCCTTTACCGAAGGTCGCCTAACGAAGGGGGGAACTCCATCCTCCGTCGACGATCATCGAATGCCCGGTGATATACGATGCCGCGTCGGAGCAGAGCCACACCGCCGCTTCAGCCGCTTCCTCCGGCGTCCCGAGTCGGCGCATGGGGATCATCGAGACGTAACGCTCCTCCACCGCCTTCGCGCCCTCGGCGTCACCACCGGCCGCCGTCTGAAAGACGCCCTCGAGCATCGGCGTGCGGAACGCTCCCGCGACGAGCGCGTTCACGCGGATGCCGGAGGCCGCGTACTCCTGCGCGGCCGCCTTCGTGAACGCCAGCACGCCGGCTTTCGCAGCCGAATAGAGCGACGCCGTCGCGGCGCCGCCCAAACCGTTGAGCGACGACGTGTTCACGATCGCGCCGCCGCCGGGCGTCTGCGCCAGCATCTGCAGGATCTCCTGGCGCATGCAAAGCCAGACGCTCTTGAGGTTGCTCGACATCGCACGGTCGTAGTCCTCCTCGGACAGGTCGGCGAGCATCTTGAACGCGCCGTCGAGGGTCGCGGCGTTGTTGAACGCGCAGTCGAGCCGTCCGTACGCCTCCACGGTCTCGGCGATCAGGCGCTCCACGTTCCGGACGCGCGCCACGTCGCACGCAACGAACCTCGCGGTGCCGCCAGCTTCGCTGATCTCGCGCACGACGGCCTCGCCGCGCTCCTTCGTTCGCGCTGCGATCACGACCTTCGCGCCCTCGCGCGCGAACACCTTCGCAGCAGCGCGGCCGATCCCCGAGCTCCCGCCGGTGACGAGGGCAACCTTACCGTTGAATGTCTTCATTCGAAGAAGCTGTCATTCCGAGCGCGGCGGGACTCCCGATCCGGACGTGACCGCTCTACCAGGATGAGGAAGAAGACCAAACGCAGATTTCGCGGATTACGCAGAAGCACGCAGATCCTCCCTCTATGGAGACAGTCGCTAATTTCGCGCCGCCGAGCTTCTTGATCGAGGGATTCTGCGGAATCGGCGTAATCTGCGGCCATCTGCGTCAGGTCTTCTCCGACCATCCCGGTAGAGGGACCAGACGTTCCAACGCGTGACTGTGATTCCTCATCGCCAGCTGTCGCGAGCACCCGGCTCGGAATGACGGGCTCCGCTCGGAATGACCATCAGGCGACGATCTCGTCGAAGCTCCGCACCACCTGCTCATCCTCGCGCGCGGGCTCCGGGTTTCCCGGGCGCACGCAGAGCATCGTCTTGAACCCCGCCGCGCGCGCCGCGAGGAGCTCGGCGTGCACGTCGGAAAGAAAGAGCAGCTCCGCCGGATCGCGCTTGAGCTCCGCGGCGATGTGCCGGTAGCTGTCGGCCGAGCGTTTCGCCCCGATCGTCGCGTCGAAGAACTGGTTGATGCGCGGCGTCAGGTCGCCCGCCGGTGTATGGCCGAAGATGAGCCGCTGCGCGAGCACGCTGCCTGACGAGTAGATCGCGACGTCGATGGACGACTTCCGCCACCGGTCCAGGGCGCTCGGCACATCGGGAAAGAGCTCGCCGTGCAGCGTGCCGTCGGCGAAGCCGCGCTGCCAGATCATGCCCTGGAGCAGCTTGAGGCCCGGTGACTTCCGGTCGCGGTCCATGAGCCACAGCACGTACGGCTCGAGGTCGGTCACGTTGCCCGAGCTCAGGTCCGCCGGCAACGGCGGCGGCGCGTCGCCGCGCGCCACGTCCGCCGCGTGCTCCTCGCGAAGCTGCTGCTCCACTTCGGCCAGGAGCCCCGAGGGCCCGTGCGTCTCGAGAAACTCGCGCAGATGCGACCGGGCGTACGGGAACAGAACGTCGTAAACGAACGAGATGGGTGTCGTGGTGCCCTCGATGTCGAGCACCACGCCACGAACGCCGAGGGTGCCTAACGCGACGGTCACACCTGGAGCCCGGGGGCGACCCGGGTCGGCGGGATGTACGAGGGGCCGAAGCAGAGCGGCTGGTACTTCGTGTCCTCGCCGCTCTCGGTGTAATGCGGCGTCCATCCGGACTGATCCTGGAAGAGCCGGATGGCGCGAATGCGTCGATCGCCGCAGAGGTCGAACCAGTGGTGTGTGCCGCGTGGCACCCGAATGAGGTCGCCCGCTTCCACCTCGAGCGCGAAGACGGGACGACCTTCGGGATGGATGTGGAAGAGACCACGTCCTTCGACGATGAGCCGGACCTCGTCCTCGTCGTGCCAGTGCTCGCTCGCGAAGCGCTTGAGCATGGCGTCGAGGTTCGGCGTCTCGGGCTTCACGTCGATGACGTCCGCGACGACGTACCCACCGCGCTGCTTGAGCGCGTCGACCTTCGGCGCCCACGCGGCCAGAATCTCGTCGGAAGTCGAGTCGGACGTGAGTCCCGGGGCCAGCCCCGTGCGCTCGTACTCGATGCCGCACTCGGCGAGGAACGCCGTGACGTCGGCGGCATCGGTGATCGTGCGGTCTTCGTCAGGAACTCTGAGCAATGCCATGGTGCCTCTCCCGTCCACTGAGCTGCGAGTACGTCGTGGTGCGACCAATCGTCTCGAACAGGAACTCCAGAATCTCGACGTGCCGCACCGCGTCGGCGAGCGACTTCCCCCACGCGTACAGTCCGTGGCGCCTGAGGAGAACGCCATGCGCCGCCGGGTACCGTGCGAGCACGTCGCCGACCGCTCCGGACAACCGCGCCATGTCCTGGTCGTTCTCCACGATCGGCACCCATTCACGATGTTCGTGTGTACACACGCCGTCGAGCCCCTTGAGCATCTCGTAGCCGTCGATGTGGAGTCCGCCGTCGGCAGCGTGGGCGTCCGAGAGCGTGGTTCCCCAGACGGAGTGGGTGTGCAACACGGCACAGGCGCCGCGACGGCGGGCGATCTCGACGTGAAGCAGCGTCTCCGCCGACGGTCGGCCGGTACCCGAAAGGACCTGGCCGTCCTCACCGACGTGAAGGATATGCGCGGCATCGAGCGCTCCCTTGTCGAGGGCGCTCGCGGTGATGGCGAGCCGGAGCGGGTCGTGCGAGACGACGGCGCTGAAGTTTCCACTGGTGCCGAGGACCCAGCCGCGCGCGTGGAAGCGGCGGCCGACGGCGGCGAGCTGGTCGGCGATGGTCGGCCCGGCGTCGGTTACGTCAGGCATCTGGCGCGCGGTATTCGCGGACGAACGCCTCGAAGTTCGGTGGCATCGGGCCGTCCATCTCCGTGGCGTGGTCTACGATCTCGCGCGCGACATGTCGAAGATGCTCGCGTCGCTTTGCGAAATCCGGATCGGAGTCGTCCGGCTGTGAGGCCAGCGCGGCATCGAGGAACTCGAGCCGGTCCTCCCACGGCGCCGACCGGGTCGAGCGCAGGTGGCTCGTCGCCACGTGGGCCGAGGTGCACGACCTGTCTGACTGCGGTGCCGGTCGATGCCATCTCGGCGACGTCGATCCTTCGAACAGTGGCTGGATACGCGTCCGCGACCTGAATGAGCCGTCGCGCGAGGTAGCGACGCTGCTCCACTGGCGATGGCCGAACGCCGAACTCACGCTCTTCGACCGCCGCCAGCAACTTGGCGAGTTGCTTCTGCAGGTTGGGGCGACCTCGATTCGCGATGATGCTGCTCAGCGCCTTGAACGCGGCGTCTGCGACGACGTCACGGGGCAATTCGCCGAGGCGAGCACCCAGCGGATCCCATTCTTGCGCGAGGCCATCCGTTGCCGCTTCGAGCGGCGCGAGCGTCGGATGCGAAAAGAAGGAGGGCGGCTCTGCGCCGTTCGATCGGAAATCCTCAGCCGTGGGCCGAGCGGCGATGGGGGCAGCCGACTCGATATGCGTCTTCAACCGCTCGGCGAACGCATCGTGCCCGACGTTGTCGGGGAGCGTACGAAGCCACTGGATGAACTCCCCCAGGCCGAACCCGGTCCCGAGCGCGAGCCCTGGTGGGCGACCTGGATCGGCGCCGATTCGCCGGAGCTCGTCGAAGATCGTCCGGATTTCCTCGTCGGTCATGCGTATCCGCAGCGGTCGCGAGATCCTCCAACATAGCGCGCGGTCCCGCCTGGCGCTGCCAGACCAGTTCGCCCCCGCCGGCCGGCAGCATCCTGCGTGGCTCCGCGCCTCGCGTATGATGGACGACGAGTAGCGGTCGCGAAACTGGCGAGAGGGGAAACTCGATGGCAAGGTGTGGCCGCGCGGGTAGGCTCTCCTGGGTGCGATGGGTTGCCGTTGTCAGCCTGGCGACGGTCGGCGCCAGTGCGTGTGGTGGCCAGCCGTTCGCCCCCGTCGAGCAGCTGGGGGACGACGCCGAGACGTACTGGCCGGGCGCCACGTGGCGGACCGCAGCACCCGCGCAGGTCGGGGTCGACGCCTCCGCCATCTCGGATCTCATCGCGCGCCTTCGCAGTGGGTCGTTAGGCGCGGAGCACGCGCTCGTGATCGTCCGAAAGGGCCACGTCATCGCGGACGAGTACTTCGACGGCTGGACTGCCGACTCGATCCACACCGAGCAGTCGGTGACGAAGAGCGTCATGTCGCTCATCACTGGCATTGCCATTGCCCGCGGTGACGTCCGCGGTGTGGACCAGCCGCTCGTCGAGCTCCTCGGCTCGTACGCGCCGATCGCGAACCTCGACGACCGGAAGCGCGCGCTCACCGTGCGCGACGTCTTGACCATGCGGACCGGGATGGACTGGAACGAGGACTCGTATCCCGGATCTCCGCTCGAGACGCTGAACAACCTGCGGACTGACTGGATCCGGTTCGTGATCGACCATCCGATGCGCGAGCAGCCGGGCACTCGGTGGCAGTACAACTCGGGCGGGGTCATCGCCCTGGGTGGTGCGGTCGGCATCGGTAGCGGGATGAACACCGCCGAATACGCGCGCGCACACCTCTTCCGCCCGATCGGTATCACGGGCGACAAGTGGTATCGCGGATTCCCGGACCAGCTTCCGCACACGGGCGGCGGGCTGTTCCTGAGCACCCGGGATCTCGCGCGAGTGGGGTACCTCGTGCTTCGCGGCGGGGTCTGGAACGGGGTGCAGGTCGTGCCGGAATCCTGGATTCGCGAGTCCACGCGTCCCGTCGCCACACCGACGTATCGCCTGGGCGGAAGGACGGCCGGGTACGGCTACCTTTGGTGGCTCTACGCGCTCGACGGCGGTCCGCCTGACGCGAGCACGACCGACCTCGTGCTCGCGGCATCCGGAGCACAGGGGCAGTGGCTCTTCATCGTGCCGCGGTACGATCTCGTGGTGGCGATCAACGCGGGGATTACGAGTGGGCCGGATCCCGGCCTCGATATTCTCTTTCGGACCATACTCCCAGCGATGCGTTAGGATGGATCGCGGCTCCGAACCTCGCGACCGCTCCGGGAACGGCAGGAGGGGGTTGGACAGGATTCACGGGATGACGAAGATGTCCTGCGCGGCGGCGCTGTCGCTCGCGTCAGCGGCCTGAATGGAAGGGGCGGGCGGCTCTCGCGGACAGCTGCGCCGAGCGGCAATGGCTGTTCATCGAGGGTAGTTTATCCGGGCATACATTTCCCCTGCCCGCGAACGGCCGTTGTCTCTGCTTCGATACACAGGCGGTCGCCTCGACCGCGTAACAAGGCTCCGAAAGGATGAGGACTGGGTCTCCGCCGCGTTCGTCGGCGACGACGCGCGGACCGTGCTCATCTGTAACGACCATCCTCTCGTCGCGAGCTCGGCGAATGGTGACGAGCCGCGCGTGGCGACGCTCCCTCTCTCCATTCTTCGCGATCGCCTCCAGCCGGACGCGTTCACGTGGGTGCTGCTCGGCCTCGATGAGACGACGCCCGTGTTCGCGGTCGACGTGCCGACCGATTGCGTTGAGCTCATCCCCGAGATCGCCGAATCGGGAGAGCTCACCGACATCCGCAGTGTGGGCTCGCTCGTCCCGCCTGCCGACGCCGCGCTACTCGCCTACGCGCGCGCGATGCTGGCTTGGCACCGGCGTCATCGGTACTGCGGGTCGTGCGGGGCGCCGACCGTGCCGCGTGAGGCCGGGCATGTCCGCAGATGCCGGAACGCCGATTGCGCGATCGACAACTTTCCGCGCACGGACCCGGTCGTCATCGCACTCGTCACGCACGCGCGCGAGCACGATGGCGTGACGCGATGCCTCCTCGGCCGACACGGCCGACTGCCGCGTGGCGTATACTCGCTGCTCGCCGGCTTCGTGGAGCCGGGCGAAAGCCCCGAGGAAGCCGTGATGCGCGAGATCCGCGAGGAGGCGGGCCTGGCCGTGACCGATATTCGCTACGCGGCCGCGCAGCCATGGCCCTTCCCGTACTCGATGATGATGGGCTTCCGCGCGACAGCGACGACTGATGAGATTGCGCTCGACGGGGACGAGCTCGAGGACGCGCAGTGGTTCACCGCTGCCGAGCTAAAGACGTTCGGTGAGTGGGAGGACGAGTCGGCGCAGTTCCGGCTCCCGAGGCGTGACAGTATCGCGCGCGTGCTGCTCGACCGGTGGGTCGCCGAGTCACACACGGTTCAGTAAGTCGTGAGTGCTCAGTTGTGGGTCGGCCAGCAACCAGTCCTCACTGAACACTGAGTCACTGACCGACTGACGACTCGCGACTTACTGCGCCGTTTCACCGCCGAGGCCAGGGCACTCCTTGATTTCTCGGAACCGCGCCAACGCCCTTGTACGCGAACTTCTGGAGCCGTTTGCCTTCGTACGTCTCCGTCGTGAAGATGTTACCTCGCGAATCCGTCGCGATGCTGTGCACGGCGAAGAACTGGCCCGGCTGCCGCCCGCCGTCGCCGAAGGTCGTGAGGAGCTCGAGCGACTGGCGGTCGATGACGTAGATGCGCGCGTTCTTGCCATCGGCGACGTAGATGTAACGCTGTTGCGGGTCCCGCGAGAACGCGATGTCCCACACCGAGCCGTCGCCTAACGTCCGAGGGGCGATGCGCTGCTCCTTCACGAACGAGCCGTCCTTGCGGAAGACCTGGATGCGGTCGTTCACGCGGTCGCAGACGTACACGAACCCGTCGTTTGACGGCTCGGCGCAGTGGACCGGCGTGCGGAACTGCTTGTCGGGCGGCGCGTCAGGGTTGTAGGGCGGGAGCCGCGTGTCGTCCGGCCTGTTGCCGTAGGCTCCCCAGTACCGCTTGATCTTGCCCGTCCCCATGTCGATCACCGCCACCCGGCGGTGCGAGTAGCCGTCTGCAATGTAGGCTTCGCCGGCCCTGGCGTCGAACGCGATCTTCGCGACGCGGCCGAAGAACGTGCTGTCGTTGCTGTTCGGCGTCTGCTTCGGAATGCCGAACTGCGCCAGGAACTTGCCATCGTGCGTGAACTTGAGGATGTGCGAATCGCCCTGGCCATTGCCGCCGATCCACACGTTGTCCTTGTCGTCGAGCGTGATGCCGTGATTCGACACGGGCCAGTCGAATCCCTCGCCCGGGCCGCCCCAGGAGTTCACGAGGTTCCCCTCGGGGTCGAACTCGAGAATCGGCGGCGCCGCTCGGCAGCATTCCCCGATGGGTGGGGTGCGGTTCGCGCCGGCCTCGGTGCGCTGGTTCAGCGTCGAGTCGCCACGGTGGATAATGAAGACGTGGTCGCGCGAGTCCACGCCGACGCCGATGGTGGAGCCTATCACCCAGTGGTTGGGCAGCGGTTTGGGCCAGAAGGGATCGACCTCGAATCGCGGCGCCTGGACGGTCTGCGATTGGACGTTCGCCATCAGCACGCGTTGGCCGATGCCGAGTGCGAGGGCGAGGGTGAGCAGTGAGCCTGCGAGGATGAGACGGCGCCGTTGCGTCATCCGCTGCTCCGTGGGGTGGTGTGACGTCGTGTCGATCGATTCCGCGTGATTCTACGCCCGAGCCGTTGCGTCCGTCCAGATGTGGGCGGTCAGCGGGAGGTGCGGGAGCGCTCCGAACGGGCGTCAGTCCGCACTGAGTGTTCGTGCCAAGTCCAGTCGGACCGCCCGCCCTCATAGGGGTGACAGAGTGAGGCGGAGAAGCATTGCGCCGGCGGAATGACAACGCGAGGTTCGGGCGATATACTCGTCCCCGATGACGACGTCTCGGCTCTGGCGAGTGGCGCTGCTCGCGCTCGCGTTCATCCTCGTTCTCCCCGCGCGGCCGTTCGCGCACGAGGTCCCGCCATCCGTGCGCGTATTCGTGTTCGTGAAGCCCGAGGCCGAGCGGCTGCGGCTCGTGGTGCGCCTCCCGGTCGAGTCGATCCGCGACGTCGAGTTCCCGCTGCGCGGCCCGGGGTATCTCGACATCTCACGCTCGACCCCGCTGCTCGCGGACGCCGCCCGGATCTGGGTCGCCGACTACATCGAGATCCGCGAGGACGGGCGGCGACTCCCGACGGGCCGTGTCTCGGTCGTTCGGATCGCCCTCCCGTCGGACCGGTCGTTTCTCACGTACGAGAGCGCCCTCGCGGGCGTCACCGGCCCGCCGCTCGCCGACACCGTGTCACTCCCGTGGCAGCAGGCGATGCTCGACGTGCTGCTCGAGTACCCCATCACCTCTGCGACGGCGAAGCTGTCCATCCACCCGGCGCTCGCCCACCTCGGCGTGCGCACCACCACCGTCCTTCGCTTTCTCACGCCTAACGAGAGCGAGCGGGTGTTCGAGTACGTGGGTGACCCGGGGCTGGTCCGGCTCGACCCCAGGTGGCACCAATCCGCGCTGCATTTCGTGAAGCTGGGAGTGGCGCACATCCTCGGCGGGATCGATCACCTGCTGTTCGTGCTCTGTCTCGTGATCCCGTTCCGGAAGCCGCGCCCGCTCATCGCGATCGTCACGTCGTTCACCGTCGCGCACTCGATCACGCTCATTGCGTCGGCGAGCGGCCTCGCGCCCGATGCGCTCTGGTTCCCGCCGCTCATCGAGATGCTCATCGCGCTCTCGATCGTGTACATGGCATTCGAGAACATCGTCGGCGCGAAGGTGGAGCGGCGATGGATCTTCGCGTTCGCGTTCGGGCTGGTGCACGGGTTCGGCTTCTCGTTTGTGCTCCGTGAATCGCTCCAGTTCGCGGGCGCGCACCTCACGACATCGCTCGTCGCGTTCAACGTGGGCGTGGAGCTCGGGCAGCTCCTGGTGCTCGCGGTATTGATTCCGGCGCTCAGCTTGCTCTTCAAGCGCGTGGTCGCGGAGCGCGCGGGGACGATCCTGCTATCCGCGCTGGTCGCGCATACGGCGTGGCACTGGATGACGGAGCGCTACTCGGCGTTCCGCGAGTACGAGATCACGTGGCCGGCGTTCGACGCATTGCTCGTCGCACAGCTGATGCGCGCCGTCGCGCTGGCGTTGGTCATTGGCGTCGCCGTCTGGGGGCTGCGCGGTCTCTATCGACGTCTGCTCGGTGCGCGCGGGGCGGAGCTAACGGCCGTCGGGGGGTGGAGGGATAGGTAGCAGCTATCAGCTATCGGCTATCAGCTATCAGCTATCAGCAAAGACCGGCTCGGCGCGTATGGACCGTTGTGGCGGCCCGGTCGGAACTACGATGGGACGGGTGACGGGGAACGGCCGGATGACGGCTTTGCATCGACGCCGAGCCGCGCCACGAGCCGGGATCGAAGGGAACGGCCGCCCGGCACGCCACGGTCCCCGAGAGCCGATTCTCGATTCCCAATTCCCGGCAGGTCATCCGGCCCTTTCCCCGTCAGCCGCGTCATCGCCGTTCCGACCGGCCCGCCACGAAAGTCCCCGAACGCGCGAGGTGTTTTCCGCGGCCCTTTCCGCGTCCGCCGTTGCCGCGTCGTCCGCGTCCGCCCGATGGCGCGAAGAGATGAAACGATGCGTTAGGACTCTGACCCCTAACGCCGCGGACGCCGGCCTCACGGGGCGGGTCGCCGCGCGTGGTGGACCCTCGCGGTCAGGGGATGTGGCGCATCGAACCGTCCCGAACCGCGCGTTCCAGGCCGACCAGCTGGTCGGCGATGTCGCGGAGCGAGCGCGCCATCGATGACAGCGTTCGGATGAACCAGACCATGAGCGCGAACGGCAACGCCCAGGCCAGAAGGATGAACACCAGTTCGGACACGCCGATATTGCCGAAGTTCATTGGTCCTCACCTGTAGGTCAGTGGGCCCGTCATCCGCGCCAACCTACTACGTCACGTGTCCCGTCGCGAGCGAGACTTACTTCCGGGCCTCGGGATCCCGCGCGGCGCGCTGACGCATGAGCCCCTCCTGCGCGACCGATGCGACGAGCGCTCCGTCGCGCGTGTAGACGGCGCCACGGGTGAACCCGCGCGCGCCCGCCGCAGCTGGGCTGTCCATCGCGTACAGCAGCCATTCGTCCGCCCGAAACGGCCGATGCGCCCAGAACGCGTGATCGAGCGTCGCGAGCTGCAGCGTTGGCGACCGCGGCGCGAGCGCGTGCGGCAGCAGTGCGGTGCCGAGCAGTCCGTAGTCCGACGCGTACGCGAGCACCGCCTGATGAATGAGCGGATCGTCAGGCAAGCGATCGATCGCCTTCAGCCACACGTGCCGCACGGGCGGTCGCGGCTCGGGGTGAAACGGATCGATCGGAGCAACCGGCCGGAAATCGATCGGACGATCCTGGGTGAGCACATGGCGCACCGACTCCGGAATACGATCGGCCATGCCGCGAATGAGATCGAGCTCGTTCTGGAGCTCCTCCGGCGGCGGGACGTCAGGCATCGGCGTCTGATGCTCGGCCCCTGACTCCGCGATCTGAAACGACGCCGAGAGATTGAAGATCGCGCGGCCGTGCTGAATGGCGGTCACCCGCCGCGTGGTGAAGCTTCCTCCATCGCGCAAGCGGTCGACGAAATAGACGATTGGCGCCGTGAGGTCGCCCGGCAAAATGAAATAGCCATGCATCGAGTGCGCCTCGCGCGGCTCGTCCACGGTGCGACGAGCGGCAACGAGCGCCTGCGCGAGCACCTGACCGCCGAACACGCGTCCGGTACCGACGTCGCGGTTCTTCCCGCGGTAGATGTTCACCTCCAGCGGCTCGAGATCGAAGATCTCGAGCAGTGCGGCGATGGGGTCTGGCATTTGTCGGGAATCGGGAATCGGGAATCGGGAATCCGTGGCTGATGGCCGGCTGCGCGTCCTGAATCAGCCATTGCGTGTACTACGTCGCCGAGCGTACGCTGATCTATGGCTTTCCGATATCCGCACGACCGGCTACTGACCGTCGAAGAGTACTTCGCCTTCGAGGAGGCGAGTGCCACCCGCCACGAGTTTGTGCACGGTCAGGTGCACGCCATGAGCGGCGTGACGAGGCGGCATAGCCGCATCACCATGAATATCGCTGCACAGTTCTGGATCGCGGCGCGCGGCGGCCCGTGTCGTGTCCATCAAGGCGAAGTGAAGATCCAAACGAATGGCGTCATTTACTATCCCGATGTCGTCACCGCGTGCGGGACCGAGCCGCGCGACCCGCGCGTCGAGGACGCGCCAGCCGTCGTCGTGGAGGTGTTGTCTCCGTCCACCGAGCGCATCGATCGCGGCGAGAAGCTCCTCGTTTACCGGGAAATCCCAGGTTTGGCGATGTACCTGATCGTCGAACAGGATCGCCGTCTGGTCGAGCACTACCGGCGTGACGCTCGTGGAGCATGGCAGCACGAGGTCATCGCCAACATTGGGCGAATCGAGATACCGGAGCCTCGGTCGACCCTCACGCTCGACGAGATCTACGAAGGGGTCGAGCTCCCGTCACCCGAGGAGTGGTTGCGACAGCTCCGCCTCCGCGAGGAAGAGGCGGCGTACGGCTGAGCCCCGGTCACGGCGTCACGTTCACCGGCATCGAGCCTAACAGCGTCCCTTCCACGGCGCGGAACTCGAGACGGAGCGAGCCCGCGGCGCGAGGCGTGATCTCGACATCCATCGTCTGACCGATGCTCAATCGACGCGCCGCGCGCTCCATGACCTTGCGGTGCTGCGGTAGCTCGGCGCCGTCCCGAGCGAGCAGGCGCCACTGCATGAGTGTCGTGTCCTGACGAAGTTCGAAACGTGAACCCGGTCGACTCACCGTGATGTTGATCATCCGCAGCCGATGGGGGACGCCGGCCTTGAGTGTCAACGGTTCGGGGTCGAGCGCACCATTCAGCATCACGGCGCGCTTTTCGGTCGCGGAGTCGGCGGGGGAGGTCGCGACGGCAATGAGATCGGTCGCGGCGTTGTACCGCTCGCCGGGAGCGAGCACGACGATGGCACCCGTGAGCCCCCCCGCCTGCTGGCGCGCTTCGTCGACGTGGCTGTGGTAGATGAACGTACCGGGGCGCGGTGGCGTGAACCGCGCCTCGAACGAGTCGCGCGGCGCGATCGCGGGTGAGAGCTGCGTGGGTGTTCCGCTGAACCCGGCGATGCCGTCGAAGTAGCTCTCGAGCTCGATGCCGTGCCAGTGAATGGCGGTCTCGCGTGACGAGCGGTTCACGACCTTGATCGACACCGGCTCGCCGACGTTGACGACGATGGGCGGCCCGATGCGTCCGCGCGGAACCCGCATTGGCTGGCGGCGACCCTCGCCCAGGGCGAAGCTCAGCTCCGGATCGCTCGTCCCGTTAGGCGTCTCGTCGATCAGAAGGCGAAACGTCCGGCGACCCGGCAACGCGGTACTTGCCGTCGATCGTTGCCCAGGACGTGGCGCGACATGGACGCCAACCACCAACCCGCCCATCCCCTCGATCGCGTGGTTCTCGACGTGCCCGGTGTGCTCGGCGGCGATGGTGCCGAGCGGCCCGCGCTTCTCGATGTGTTCGGGCGTGTGACAGTGAAACACCCAGTTGCCATCCCGATCGGGAACCCAGCGGATGCGCATCGCTTGGCCGGCGATCATGAGCTCTGTCACGAGCCGGTCCTGCAGCGCGGCCGCGTACGTCGTATCCGCCATCCCGTTGCCACGGGACTCCACATCGAAGTAGAAGCCGTGGAGGTGCATGGGGTGGATGTCGGGCGTGGCGTTGATGACGTGCCAGCGGACCGTGTCGCCGACGGTGTAGGCCAGCCGCTCCGTATGTGGCCACGACCGTCCGTTGATCACGTAGAGCACGCGCTTCCGACCGCGCGGTTGGGCAGCGCCGATGGTGTCGCTCCACATCGTGATCACGAAGACGCGATCCGCGTCGGGACGAGCGTTCGGCGGGTCCACGATGATGGCGCCAGAGAGCTGGACGTCCTCGCGCACCCGGTAGCGGAACGTCCGCCCGCTGGTCGTCGCCCAGTAGAAGTACGTACCGGCCGAGTCGAGTTGAAACGCTACGTCGCGCTGTTCGCCCGGGGCGAGGCGGATGGGCGCCGGGGCGGCTCCGGCAACGCCGCGCGAGTGAAGCCCGTGGACGGTGACCGTGTCGCCAGGCAGTGAGTTTCGCACGGTGACCACGACGCGCGTCCCGGCCGGAACGCGAACGAGTGGACCGGGGATCTGCGGCGACCCGCCGTCCTCGGCGAACGCCGGGACGTCGGCGCCGAGCGCCGAGTCGCCGTCGGGGTGCCAGGCGGCGACGCGGGCGTCGAGGCGCAGTGTCAGCACGCCGTCGCGCAGCGTGCCGGCGGGCTGCCGGTTGTCGTTCAAGGTCGCCCGCTCAGCGGCGGTGGCGCCGGCCGGCGCGGACAGTTGCCCAGCGCCGCCAGGAGCGAAGCTCGTGACGAGCAGCGCGAGCGGGAGCGATATCAACGAACGAACCGACACGAGCACCTCCCGGGGACCACGACTCGATCTCAATTCCATGGACGTTGGGGCGCCTCGACGGCATGTCAAGTGTCATCCCGGGCAGAGCGACCAATGACGGCATGTCCCTTTCCGTCGCGGCGCGACGTATCCATAGTTGTCGCCGTACCGATCGGAGTCGGCGACCCAACTCGGCCGAGTCGATGGGGACGCGGCCAGCCCTGACTTCGATCACTGTGCCGTCATAGAAGGAGGGAACATGTCCACCGCCGCTTCCGGGGTCCCGCGCCGCGGATTTCTCGCCCGGCTTTCGAGCGTCGCCGCCGGACTCACGTCACTGGCCGTGGCGCCATCCGCGCTGCGCGCCGCAGCCCACAGCGTGCCCGAGACGCAGGGCGGGCCCGACGCGTGGATCGATCGCATGAAGGGGCAAGACCGGCTGCTCTTCCACGCCCATCAACAGCTCATGCCCGCCATTCTCGGCGCGCGGAACGTCCTCACGAACGGCCGCGACGCGTACGGTGTGAGCGAGTCGCAGAATAGCATCGCGATCGGCGCGCATGGGCCGGCCATCTCCGGGCTCTTCCGCGACGAGATCTGGCAGCGGTTCACGCTGGGTGAGCGCTACAAGTTCACCGATCCGAAGACGAACGCGCCGGCGACGAAGAACCCGTTCCTGGCGCCGCAGCCCGATTGGCCCGCCGACGCGACGGTGCCGGCGCTCATGGAGCGAGGGGTGCTGTTCGTCGTGTGCAACGTTGCCGTTCGAAACCTCTCGCGCCGCATTGAGCGTGAGGGGGAGAAAGCCGAGGCGCTACACAAGGAGCTCGTCGCGGGGCTGGTCCCTGGCGTCGTGGTGGTGCCGGATCTCTTCGTGGCGATGTCGCACGCACAGAAGAAAGGGGTCAGCTACATCTTCATCGACGGACGGTAGTCGGAAGGTTGTGGTCGGTAGCGGCTGCGAGTTGCGAGCTCGCTGCTGCGGGACGGTACGGGGCGGGTTGGGGGCGGCCATGCTGGCATGGCCGCCCCCCGCCCGCTTAAATACATGCATGGGCGTGATTTCACAGAACAAGGTGATGCGTGCCGGCGCACCGAGTCTCGTGAGCGCTGTCGCGCTGGTGGTTACGGCGTCCGGCGTTTCGGCGCAGAACGGGGGATCGGGCGCGACCCGGACCACGCAGTCGGGTATCTACACTGCCGCTCAGGCGTCGCGCGGGAACGACGTCTACCTCATGCAGTGCAAGAGCTGCCACACGCCAGCGTCGCACACCGGCGTCACGTTCGCGAACTCCTGGCAGGGTAAGCCGCTCTCGGAGCTCTACACCTACATCGTGGAGCGGATGCCGAAGAACGAACCGGGGAGCCTCCAGCCGTACGAGTATGCGGACGTGCTCGCGTATCTGCTGAAGCTGAACGAGATGCCTGCCGGCGATGAGGAACTGCCGGCCGATTCTGTGGCGCTGCGGAAGATCAGGGTAGAAGCGGCGCGCCCGTAATTGGGGTCAGGTTCGAATATCAGCGTTTTGTTGCCCCGGCAACAAAACGCTGATATTCGAACCTGACCCCATTTACGCCTCTGGTGCCAGCCCGGGAACGTGCGCTAAATACACGCACGCACAGCCCCGTCATCACCCCAGAGAGGACGACCGATGGCGCAGCATCCCACGCCCCGCCGGCTCATCGGCGCCGCGATCCTGATCGCGGTTGCGCTCCCCGCCATGCTTCTCCTTCGTGCCGACCAGTCGAGCGCCGTGCAGGGCACGCAGCTCGTCCGCGGCAACAAGCCTGGCGAATGGCGCTACTGGGGCGGCGATGCGTGGAGCACACGCTACTCGCCGCTCGAGCAGATCGACGCGTCGAACTTCAAGGATCTCCAGGTCGCGTGGGAGTGGAAGGCCGGCGCGTTCGGCAGCGACGAGTACTACCGCACCACACCCCTCTACGCCAACGGACGCCTCTTCACCGTCGCCACCACTCGGCGCGTGACAACGGCGATCGACCCGGCCACGGGCGAGACGCTCTGGATGTGGCGGCTCGACGAAGGGATCCGCTGGCAGAAGGCGCCGCGGCAGTTCGCGGGGCGGGGGCTCGCCTACTGGACGGACGGGCAGAACGAGCGCGTCATCGTCGTCACGCCCGGGTATCACATGGCGTCGCTCGACGCAAAGACCGGCATCCCCGACCCGAGCTTCGGGAAGAACGGCGTCGTGGATCTCATGGACGGACTCGGACTCCCGCTCGTGCCGCTCGCGGTGGACGACTCGGGCCCGCTCATCATCTCCGATGCCGCACCGGCTCGCAGGGCGAAGCCGGGTGAGACGTGGGATCCGCTGACGAAGACAGGCGCCGACGGCACCATCGGCATCGACCCGGAGTACGGCCAGATCGCGAACAGCTCCCCCGCCGTCATCGTCGGCGACGTGATCGTCGTCGGCAACTCGTCGATCCACGGCTACTACCCCATCCGCGTCCGCAACATTCCCGGCTACATTCGCGGCTTTGACGTTCGCACAGGCAAACAGCTCTGGTTGTTCAACCTCGTGCCGCAACCCGGGGAGTTTGGGGCGGAGACGTGGAAGAACGGATCGAAGATCGGGACCGAAGGCGTCGGGAAGAACGACGCATGGGCGACGTACTCGGCGGATCCGGAGCTCGGCCTCGTCTATATCCCCGTAGGGATGCCGCTCATGGACGAATACGGCGGTCACCGTCCGGGCGACAACTTGTATGGCAACAGCATCGTCGCGCTCGACGCGAAGACGGGGAAGCGTAAATGGCACTTCCAGATGGTCCATCACGACATCTGGGACTACGACACGCCGATGGCGCCGAACCTCCTCGACATCACGGTGAACGGGCGCCAGCGCAAGGCGATCGCGCAGACGACGAAGCAGGGGTGGATCTACACGTTCGACCGCGAGACGGGTGAGCCGATCTGGCCCATTCCGGAAAAGCCCGTGTTGCAGAGTGATGTTCCGGGCGAGCAGACCGCGCGCACGCAGCCCATTCCCACGAAGCCGGCGCCCTACTCGCAGCAGGGGCTCGTCGAGGCCGACCTCATCGACTACACACCGGCCATCAAGGACTCGGCGCTCAAGATCGCACGGCAGTGTCGCATGGGGCCGTACTACATCCCGCCCGTGCTGGCTGACGGTTCGGGGCCGACGAAGCTGAAATGTTCCTGGTACGCCCCGGGTGCGAGTGGCGGCGTGAACATCGACGGCGGCGCGGCGTGGGACCCCGAGACGGGGATGCTGTACGTCGGCTCACAGACCGGGTTGAGCTCGATCCGGTTGCAGAAGGATCCGTGCTCCGAGTTTCGCTACAGCTCGCCGAGGGACAACTGCGGCTTGTTGGGCGCGCTGCCGCCGCCAGCGGGGTACACGCCGCCGGCGGAAGGCAACCGCGGTGGGGGCTTCGCGGGCCGCGCCAACCTCGCGACCATCGGCGGCGTGTCGATCGTGAAGCCCAAGGAATACGGCGGCATCACCGCCTACGACATGCACTCGGGCGACAAGAAGTGGTGGGCGCCTAACGTCGGCATGGTGCCGGTGACGAGCAACGACCCGCTGTTCGCCGGCGTCACGCTGCCGCCGCAGGGCGGGCGCGGGCAGGCACAGATCATCACGACGAAGACGCTGCTCATCTACGGTGGTGGGCGAAACGGCAGCGTCCCCGGGAAGGACCCGTCGCTCCACGCGCTCGACAAGGCGACCGGGAAGGAGGTCGGGGCGGTCAAGATCCCGGCGCGGACGACGGCGATGCCCATGACGTTCATGCATCAGGGCCGGCAGTACATCGTGTTCGCGACGGGTGCGGGGATGAACACGTCGCTCGTCGCGCTCACGCTGCCGAGGGCGGGAGCGCCGGGGACGCGGTAACGGGGTCAGAGTCGAATATCATCGTTCCGTTGCGGCCGCAACGGAACGATGATATTCGACTCTGACCCCGTTTTCACCGCTTTTCGGTCCGCTCGAACCTCACCTTTCGACTCCGACCGGTGCTCATCAGCATTCCCGTGACTCGGCCGCTCCCGTCACGCGTGAACTCGACCAGGGCGAACCCCGCGAACGTGTCGCCATAGGCGGGCGTCACGGTTCGGGGCTGGCTGGTACGAGTCCGAAGCGACAGTCCTGAATCCGTTGCCGCCACCGTGTACGTGGCGCCCAGCTCCTCGCTGTAGTACGTGCCTGCGTAGCGCGCCAGGTCTGCCGCGGACGGGCGGGCAGGCTCCCGCCTAACGAGCGTGATCGGCTGCCGCGGCGGCGAGCCGCGAAACCGCATGACGATATTCCCGTCCGGCAGAAACTCGACCTCGGACCGTGGACCAGCGAACCAGAATCGGTTTCCGCCCAGCGGAACGAGCTCCGGCCCGGTCGTTCGCCCCGCAATGAGCTTGCCGTCCTTGACCGACACGTAGTTCGTGCTGCCCGTGACCGGGTGGACGTACAGTCCGGCGAACCGCGCCAGTGCGTCGGCCGAGAGGTTCGTCTGCGCGACGACGGGTGCTGGTGGGGTCCCACCGCGAAGCGCTTCCACGTACAACCTGCTCACGCTGTCCGCCAGCGCCGACGGGTTCGACGTCGAAGCGTTACAGAGTACCGCGACAGCGAAGCCGTGCTCCGGGTACCGCCCGGTGTACGCGCGGTAGCCGGCGTCGGCACCAGAGTGCCCGACGAGCACGCGTCCGCTGTCACCGCCGACCGAAACACCGAGCCCGTACCCGGTCGAGTCTCCGTTGGCGAGCACGGCGCTCGTCTGCATCTCGCGCAGCATCGCCGCGTCCCCAACTACCGGGTGCCGGAAGTTCTCCTGCCACTTGAGCAGATCGCCGACCGTCGTGTAGAGGCTCGTCGCCCCGTACGTGTCGAAGTTCGGGATGCTCACGCGCCACTGGTCGTCATCGCGCCGAGCGTACGCTGACGTACGCCCTTTCACGATCATGTGGTAGTCGTCGTGGAAGTGCGTGCTCGTCATGCCTAACGGCTTGAAGATGCGCTCGTCCGAGAATTGACGGAGCGTTTTCCCCGTGACGCGATGCACGACCGTCCCGGCGAGCGTGTAGCCGGTGTTGCTGTAGAGGTATTCCGTGCCCGGGACGAAGTTGAGCGCCTTCTGCCTCGTCACGATGTCGAGCACGTCGGCCTCGGTAATGCGATCCTCCTCGAAGCGCCCGCGCGACAACGCCAGCAGGTCCCACTGATCCCGAAGCCCGCTCGTGTGGTGCAGCAGGTGACGGAGCGTGATGCGGTGCCCGTAGTCGGGCAGCTCGGGGATGTATGTCCGGACGTCGTCGTCGAGCGACAACTTCCCGTCACGCGCGAGTAACACCAGGGCCGTCGCGGTGAACTGCTTCGACACCGACGCGGAGTGGAAGATCGACGCGGGGGTGATGGGTGTGCCGGTCTCGAGGTTCGCCATCCCGTAGCCAGCCTCGTAGATCGTCCGCCCGTCGCGACTGGCGGCGACGGCGCAGCCCGGGCCCTCATTCGAGCTCCACTGCGCGAAGACGCGGTCGAGCTGGGCGCGTGAAGGCTCGGCAGGTGTTTGCGCGAGCGCCGCGGGAACACTGATGAGGAACCCGACTGCTGCCGAGAACAGAATGCGTGTGTGCATGACCTGAGTGTCTCGAGGGATCGGTGTCATTCCGAGCGGAGGCCCACCCCTCCGGATAGAGTTTGGTCGCTCTACCGGGAAGGGGAAGAACACCAGACGCAGATTACGCGGATTACGCAGAAGAACGCAGATTCTCCCTCTACCAGAAGAGTTAGTGCTCTCGCGCGGCCGAGCTGCCCGATCGAGGGCTTCCTGCGGAATCGGCGAAATCTGCGGCCATCTGCGTCGGGTCTTCTTCAGCATCGCGGTAGAGGGACGAAGCCCCTCTACCGGGACGCCGAGGATCCCTCGCTGTGCTCGGAATGACAACCTCCGCTCGGAATGACAACCTAGTGTGCGAGTCCGATCCGCTCGACCACCCGCCGGTAACGCGCCTCACCACGAAGCGAATCGTACATCGGCTCCACCGCAAGGAAGATCAACCCTACGCCTTTCGTCTCGACGGCGCGTTCGAGCCACGTGAGTGCCTGGGCCGTGTCTCCAAGCGCCGCATAGATCGCCGCCACGCCCTCGGCCGGAACGTACGCACGCGCCTCCAACGCTCGTGCCGCGGCGAGGGCATGGTCTCGTCGGCCGGCCCGCGCGTACACGAACCCGGCAATGCCCGACTCGTAGCTGCCGAGCCTCACGCTGTCCGCCGGCAACGCCGCGATTGCCTCGGCGTGACGTCCGAGAAACGACAGCACGCGTGCCCGCTGTATGCGCGCCACGGGGTACGACGGGTCGATCTCGAGCGTTCGTCGAAGGACCGAGTCGGCTTCAGGAAGCCGCCGCTGCCACCCTAGCAGCGTCGCGATGCGCGCGTTCGTGATCAGCGAGAGCGGGTCGAGGTCGCGGGCTCGCTGCAGCGCGGCCATGGCCTCGTCATGCCGGCCGCTGGCGATCCGAGGCCAGGTGCGCCAGTACCACGCCGCCGTCGACGTGGAGTCCAACTCGATCGCTCGCGCGATTTCCCGGTCGGCGGCCGCCCAGTCCCAGTCGTGAAACGTGTGAATGATGCCGAGCGAGACATGGCTCTCCGCCTGAGTGGAATCGAGAGCCACGGCGCGCGTTGCCGCCCGCTTGGCCTGCGCAAACAACTCGGTCGGCGCGGCAAACCCCGTCCAGGCGAGAATGCTGTACGTGTCGGCGAGCCCAGCGTGCGCCCGCGCGTACATGGAGTCGATCCTGAGCGCGTTCCGGAAATGCGTTTCCGCTTGCGCGAGCGACGCTGCCGTCCGCTGGTCGAAGAAGTAACGCCCCTTCATGTAGCTCTCGTACGCATCGGCGTTCACCGTGTGCCGTTCGGCGATTCGCGCGCGGTCCGCGGGGAGTAATCGTCGCTGGAGCCGTTCGGCGATCTCGGCGGCCAGATCGACCTGCAGTGCGAGCACGGATTGGAACGCGCGGTTGTACGTCGCGTTCAAGAGACGCTCGCCAGTCTCGATGTCGATGAGCGCCGCGACGATGCGTACGGTGTCGCGATGCCGTCGCGCGCTCCCTTCGACGATGTAATCGACGCCGAGCTCGCGGCCGATGCCCTGAATGTCCCCCGTTCGCCCTTTGTGGGCGAACGCGGTGGTGCGAGGAGTGACGTGGAAGCGACCGACCTGGGCGAGCGCGCCGGTGAGCTCTTCTGTGATGCCATCACTGAAATACTCGCTCTCGCGGTCTTCGCTCATGTTCGTGAACGGGAGGACGGCGATCGATGGGACGTCGGGCTCCCGCGTCTTCCAGAGCACGAGGGCGAGCGCCGCCAGCGCCAGGGCAACGGTGCCGATCGCCGCCGCGAGCCAGCGACGCCGTCGGGCGACCCGGTGCGTCGCCTCAGGCGACGGCGCGACTGCGAGCACCGTCCTCGGCGTGCCTGACGAGTCGAGCGCTTCGGTCAGCGCACCCGCGAAATCACGCATCGTCGGGTACCGCGCTGCCGGATCCTTGGCGAGTGCGGTGCGCACGACGTCGTCCACACCGGGCGGGAGGTCGGGTCGCAGCGCACGCGCGGATGGGACCGGCGCCTGCAAGTGTTTGGTCACGAGCCCCTGAACGGTCGGTGCGCGGAATGGCGGTGTCCCCGTCAGCATCTCGAACACCACACAGCCGAACGCGTACACGTCGCTCCGGGCGTCTACCTCGCGGGAGCCCGTGGACTGCTCAGGGCTCATGTACGCCGGCGTCCCGATGACGATTCCGGTGCCGGTCAGGGCCTCCGCATCATCGAGCGCCCGATGGGCGATTCCGAAGTCCGCGACCGTCGCGTGCTCGTCGTCGACCAGGATGTTCGCGGGCTTCACGTCGCGGTGCACGACGCCCCGTCGATGCGCGTAGTCGAGCGCCGCCGCCACATCGGTCACGACGCAACGCACGTCCCGAAGGGTCAGTGTACCCTCGCGCGCAATGCGGTCGCGCAGCGTCTCGCCACTCACGAGCGGCATTGTGTAGTAGAGCAATCCATCCACCTCGCCCGAGTCGTGCAGCGGCAGGATGTGTGGGTGTTGCAGCTGAGCGACGACCTCGATCTCACGCCGGAAGCGATCGCCCCCAAGGGCCGATGACGTGTCGGCATTGAGCAGCTTCAGCGCGACCGAGCGATGGTGCTTCACGTCCTTCGCGACGTATACCGTCGCCGCCCCGCCTCGTCCGATCTCGCTGACCAGGACGTACGGCCCGATCTTCTGGCCTTCTCGGGTCGGCGCCGGCTCACGCGCGAGCACGCTCGCCAATCGCTCCGGTGCGTCGAACAGCTCGCTCGGCGTCGAATCCGCGTGCAGCATCGCGGCGACTCGTTCGCGGAGCTCCGGGTCGTGCTGCGTTTCAGTGTCGAGGAAACGGCTCCGATCCTCGAGCGGCTGCTCGAGCGCTCGCTCGAACAACGCGACTACCTCATCCCACCGCGTCGTCATCTGCGAGCGACACCCCGCATGGCTCGCGTCTCGTCGCCCGAGGCGGCGATCTCGGTGAACAGCCAGGCGCGCGCGGCGCGCCAGTCTCGCTCGACGGTACCGGTGGAGACGTCGAGCAGTCTCGCCGTCTCTCCGGTCGAGAGCCCGGCGAACATGCGATGCTCCACTACCTGCGCGCGCCGCGGATCGACCACCGCCAGGCGCTCGAGGGCAGCATCGAGCGCGATCAGCTCCTCGGGCCGGACCGCCGCAGCGTACGCGGCGTCGTCGTATGACACGAGCTGAATCAGGGCACCCCCACGCTTCAGTGCGACCTGACGGCGGGCAGCGTCGACCACGATCTGCCGCATCGCCCGAGCGGCGACGGCGAAGAAATGCGCTTCGTCGTTCCAGCTGACGGACCGCGTGGAGGTCAGCTTCAGGAACGCCTCGTGAACGAGCACGGTCGTGCTGAGCGTGTCGCCGGCGCGACCGCCGCGCACCGTGTGCGCGAGCGCCTTGAGCGAACCATAGACCTCGGCAAACAGTCCAGCGGTGGACGGCTCGGACAGCGTCCCCGAGCTCGGTGGCGGGTTCACAGCTCCGGTCATGCGCCTCTGGATGCCGTTCCTCCATGGTTCGCCCGGCCGTTGATCCGGCGGCGGCGACCGGGACAACATGTGGTGTCGGACAAGGGGCTGCAACGCCGTCGGCCGCCGCGATCGGGAGCAGGCGCCCTCGATGGCACGAAATGATGGGTTTTCACGCCGTTCTGCGTGGGGTCGGGTGAGGGGAACCGAAAGTCGCGGTTCCAGCCTCATGGCCCTCATTCCATCAGACTGAATATGGAGAGACCCACCATGTTGCGCAGAATCCTGATGCCGTTCGCCGTCGCCATCGTTGGTGGCGCGTGCTCGGACCATCCTACCACGGCCGAGCCTGTTGTCCTGCCGCAGGCCGCCAATGCTGCCGCAGTCAAGTTCTGGGAGAGCAACGCCGCGACCTATTGGAACGGCGTTGCGCGAGACCTCGTGAAGGCGAACAGCTCCAACGCCCTCGTGGCAATCCGTGGCTACGCGATCGTCAGCGTAGCGCAGTACAACGCTGCCATCGCCGCTGAAAAGGAGAAGGACGGCGGCTCACACCCGTCGGTCCATGCGGCGATCAGCGCGGCCTCGGTCGTCACGCTCAGCTATATCTACCCTGGGGCTGCATCGTCGCTCGAGACGAAGCTCGATCAGTACCTCGCGGCCGAAGATTGGCCGGGCGACGAGAACACCGACGAGGCGACCGGCGAGGCGATCGGGCGTGCGGTGGCCGCGCAGATCGTCGCTCGCGCGCAGACCGACGGCTTCTTCGCCCCCTACTCGGGTCCGGTGACCGGCCCCGGGCAGTGGGCGAGCGCCAACCCGCCGGGCGGTCCGAGCGTTGGGCAGGCGAAGACGTTCTTCCTGACGTCCGGCAGTCAATTCCGTCCGCCGCCACACCCGGCGTTAGGGTCCCCCGAGTTCGCCGCCGCGGTGGCCGAGGTGAGACAGATCTCGGATACGCGGACGCCGCAGCAGGTCGCGATTGCGCAGTTCTGGAACCTGCCCGCGGGCACGTACCAGCCGCCGGGTTACTGGAACGACGAAGCCGCTACGCTCGCGGGGAAGTACCGTCTCAAGGAGCGCGACGCGGCGCACGTGTTCGCCCTCATGAACATGGTGTCGTACGACGCGCTGGTCGCGTCGCACGAGGCCAAGTTTCACTACTGGCTGCTGCGCCCGACGATGGCGGATCCCGGGATCACGCTGCCGATCGGCTTGCCGAACTTCCCGTCGTATCCCTCGAACCACGCGGCGATCTCGGCGGGCATGGCGCGCATCCTCGGCGACCGTTTCCCGGCGGAGAAGGGGCGGCTCGACGCGCTCGCGGACGAGGCTGCGCTGTCACGCGTGTACGGCGGCATTCACTACCGGTTCGACGGCGAGGCCGGCCTGACGCTGGGTCGCACGGTGGCCGCGTGGGCCCTCGCGCACGACGTGAAGGGTCACGAGCCGTTTGTGCTGCAGTAGCCCGTTTCGGTGCACGGGATGCGTTGCTCGGACAGTTTGACAAGACCGAACGCCGATTTTGCCGATTTCACCGATTTCGCAGACTTGCATCGCGGGCCTGAACCAGCTGCCGCTATGCCGATTTAACGCTGTCCCTGACGACACTTGGTCCGTCAGGGACAGCTGCTTTCACCGACGATCGCGTGATCTCCTCCTGGTCGTCGCCCGCTCGCTACGTGGCCTGCGGCAGTGGGCGAGTCGAATTGACCATTCGTTTGAACTGGGCAGATGGGCCGAAGTTGAGAACAAGCCCAACCGGCAGGTCAGAAGCACGCAGGTAGTTGACCAATTGGGCGCGGTGGGAACGCGCGATGTTTTCAGCCGCCTTCACTTCGACCACGACAGTCGATTCGACAACCATGTCGGCTACGTAACGGCCGATCACTTCTCCACGGAACACGATCTCGAACGGAACCTCGCGGTCAACACGGAGGCCGGCCGCGCGCAGGACTATCGCTAGTGCGTTCCCATAAACCCGTTCCAGGAATCCGCCCGCAAGTTCGTTGTGGACCTCGTAAAGCGCCCCATTGATGACGCGCGTGATTTCGCCGTGCGAAAAGTGAGCGGCTTTCGGCCGCGGGACCGGGCGACTTGCGCTGCCGGTGGATTCCGGTAATGAAGTGTTTTCGCTCATGGCTGACGATAACGGCGCAGCCTGAACAAACGGTCATCATTTCATCGCAGCCGTACGATTTTCCCGCAGCGCGATTGGTGCGCGACGTTCGAGTGCGGCCGCCGGAAAGTTCTGCGAAATCGGTGAAATCCGTCTAATCGGCGTTCGGTCTTCCTCCACTATCCCGATCGAGGGGAGCGGCCTTCTACCCCTCGCCCGACTGGCGCGCTACCATCTCCGCGAACCGAGGAGGAACCCCGAATGCTCCAGTCGCATTCCCGCTTTGCCATCGCGGCGTCCGTGCTCGCGCTGATCACGACGGTCGCGCCGAGCGCCATCGATTCCACCCGCGCCGCCGTGCGCAAGCCAACGACGGCCGCGGCGCCACTCGACTCGGCCATCCTCGAGGCGTATCGCTGGCGGAGCATCGGGCCTGATCGCGGAGGGAGGTCGATTGCCGCGACGGGCGTACGTCGGCGGCCGAATGAGGCCTACTTCGGCGCGACCGGCGGTGGGTTGTGGAAGACCACCGACGGTGGCAACACATGGACGCCCGTTACCGACGGACAGATCGAGAGCGCGTCCGTCGGCGCCGTGGCCGTGTCCGAGTCGAACCCCGACGTCGTCTACATCGGCATGGGCGAGACGTGCATTCGCGGGAACATCATGGCCGGCGATGGCGTCTACAAGTCCACCGACGCGGGGAAGACGTGGCGGCAGGTCGGGTTCGACGGTGGGAGCAAGCAGAACATCTCGAAGATCCGCATTCACCCCACGAACCCTGACATTGTCTGGGTGGCCGTGTTCGGTTTCCACGGCGCACCTAACGAGGAGCGCGGCGTCTTCAAGACCACCGACGGTGGGCGCACGTGGAAGAAGGTCCTCTACCGCGACGACAAGACTGGCGCGATCGACATCGCCGTCGACCGGACGAATCCCAACGTCCTCTACGCCGCACTGTGGGAGGCGTACCGCGTCGAGTACCAGATGTCGAGCGGTGGCCCTGGTAGCGGCCTGTACAAGTCAACCGACGGCGGCGAGACGTGGACCGAGATCACGCGCAATCAAGGATTGCCCGCCGGCGTGGTCGGCCGCATTGGCGTGGACGTGTCGGGCGCGGATGGGAATCGCGTGTACGCGCTCGTGGAGAACGAGAATGGTGGGCTCTTCAGCTCCGACGATGCCGGCGCTACGTGGAAGCTGGTGAATGGCGACCGGCGGATCAGACAGCGCGCGTTCTACTACACGCACATCACCGCGGACCCGACGAACCGGGACGTGGTCTACGCGCTCAACACGGCGCTCTTCAAGTCCACCGACGGTGGCAAGACGCTGACGAGCATCGGGCAGGGAACGCACGGCGATCATCACGACCTCTGGATCGATCCGGACGACCCAGAGCATCTCGTGGACGGCAACGACGGCGGCGGTGCGATCTCCATCCGCGGCGGGCGGGGGTGGAGCCCGCAGGACTTTCCGACCGCGCAGTTCTACCACGCGGTCACGACGAAGCACGTCCCCTTCCACGTCTGCGGCTCGCAGCAGGACAACAGCACGGCCTGCGTCTCGAGCGCGCTACAGGGCGGCTTCGGCGGTGGCGGAGGAGGTGGCCGCGGCGGGAACCCGCTCTACGTCGTCGGCGGCGGGGAGCCTGGCTACATCGCCCCCGACCCGAAAGACCTCGACGTCTTCTACGGCGGGACGAATAACGGCGGATTCCTCACGCGCTTCAATCGGCGGACGGGACAACTCCGTGAGGTGAATCCTTACCCGCGGATGTTCCAGGGTGAGCCATCGAGCGCCGTGAAGGAACGGTGGCAGTGGACGTACCCGATCATCTTCTCGCCGGTTGACCCGAACGTGCTCTACACGTCGTCGCAACACGTGTGGAAGACGGCGAACGGCGGACAGACGTGGACGAAGATCTCGGGCGACCTCACGCGCCACGACCCGAAGACGATGGGGCACTCGGGCGGCCCGATCACCGGTGACATGAACGGCCCGGAGATCTACGCCGTCGTGTTCGCGTTAGGTCCGGGCAAGAAGAACGTAAACGTGATCTGGGCGGGCTCGGATGACGGGCTCATTCACGTCACGCGCAACGGCGGCCAGACGTGGACGAACGTCACGCCGCCGGCCATGCCCGAGTTCGGGCGCGTGAGCCAGATCGACGCCTCGTCGTTCGACGACGGCCGAGCCTACGTGGCGGTGAAGCGGCCGCTGTTGAACGACGTGGCGCCCTACATCTACCGGACGACCGACTTCGGCCGCACGTGGACCAAGATCGTGACGGGCATTCTGCCTAACGACTACGTGCACGTCGTCCGCGAGGACCCGACCCGCCGCGGGCTCCTCTACGCCGGCACGCAGCACGGCGTCTACATCTCGTATGATGACGGCGAGAGCTGGCAGCCGTTCTCGCTCAACCTGCCGGACGTGCCCATCTCCGACCTCATCGTCGAGTCGAACGCTATTGCCCTCGGCACCCACGGGCGGAGCTTCTATGTGCTCGACAACCTCGAGGCGCTTCGTCAGTACACACCGGCGATCGCGTCGTCGCGCGAGCCGCACCTGTTCGCGCCGGCGACGGCCACGCGGCCCGTGACACCGGTGGCGATCCGCTACTGGCTCCGCCAGCCGGCGCGCAGCCTGACCATCGACATCCTCGACGGGGCAGGAAAGGTCATCCGGACGTACACCGGTGTGAGCCCGGACAGCGCACGCGCGGACAGTGCCCGCCGCGCTGCTGGTGGAGGAGGCGGGGGTGGGGGTGGGGGTGGCGGTGGGCAAAACCGGCCGCAGGGGCCATCGATGGCCGCGGGAGTCAACACGCACATGTGGGACCTGCGCCACGCGCCGGCAGTGACGTTCCCCGGGATGATCCTCTGGGGCGCCACGACGAATGGGCCCATGGCAATTCCGGGCAGCTATCGGATTCGCCTGACGGTGGACGGCAAGACGCTCACGCAGCCGGTCACGATTCGCAAGCACCCGCTCTACACGGACGTCACCCTCGCCGACCTGCGCGAGCAGCTCGACCTGGCGCTTCGGATTCGCGACAAGGTGAGCGAGGCGAACCAGGCCGTCATCAACATCCGCGATCTGAAGCGCCAGACGGACGACCGGCTGACAAAGTCCCAGGACCCGGCGCTCAAAACGATCGCCGATTCGCTCACGAAGCACCTGAGCCAGGTGGAGGAGGCGATCTACCAGGTGCGCAATCAGAGCGGGCAGGATCCGCTCAACTTCCCGATCAAGATCAACAACCGTCTCGCGACACTGCTGCGGACGGTGACGACGGGTGATGGGAAGCCGATTGGCGCGGTGCGTCCGATCTTCAACGATCTCTCGGCCGAGCTGAAGGTCGAGACCGACCGGCTGGCGAGGCTGCTGGCCGACGACCTCGTTCGACTCAACGCCGAGTTGAAGCGCGTCGGTCTACCGGAGGTCACGCTCGCGAAGCCGACTATCTCGTAGGCAAATCGGCAAATCGGCGATTCAGGGAATCGCCACGCCGTACGTCGTGCTTATGGCCTGCGCAGCGGCTCCTGCGAGTAGCGCCTGGCCGGCCGCACTTGGATGCACGCCGTCGAGACTGATGTACGGCCCGAACGGGTTGCTCGAGAAGAGAAGGTCGGTGACACGCAACTTCGGCTTGGGCAGCCCGTAGACCGTCTCGAGGCTGAAGTACGCGTACCCGTTCTCTGCGGCCTTCGCCTGCATCCGGGCGTTCATCTGCGCGAGGCGTGCATTGATGGCCTTGATGTCGTTTGCCGTCAGCACGTAGTCCACCGCGCCCGGCACGTTCGCGCAGGTCGCCGTCGTCGGCGCCTTCGAGACCAGCGTGAGCAGGTAGCCCGGGACGAAGAGGTGGTTCGAGCTGAAGTAGCAGTTGATGCTCATCGAGATGCCGAGCGCCAGCAGCGCCGGCCACTCGGTGAAGAACTCGCGCGCACGCCGGATGCTAGGGAATTGTGCCGCGTTGTCAGGCAGCCCGACGAGCACCGCACCGGCGCCCGTCGACTTCACGGCGGCGAGCACCTCGTCGTAGTCGCGCTCCCACTCCGCATAGGGGGTCATCGCTTCGGTTCGCCCCGTGCTCGCCGGCAACACTTCGTTCGCCGCGAGCTCCACCGACACGAACGTCGGGTCCTGTGCGAGCATCGCCGACACCTGTGTCTGTCCCGGCTGCAACACTCGGCTATAGAGTACGCCTTTCCTCGGAACGTGCGCTGCCTCGATTTCCGGAGTGGTGCGGAGCGCGTCGTGGACGTTGGCACCCGAGATCGCGACGTTGTTGGCAGGAAGCGTCACGCCGTCGCGGAGCGGCATGCAGAAATTCATCACCGCCGTCACGAGGTCGTCGCCGAACGCCGCCACGAGCGCGAGGTTCGCGACGAGCGGTGGCTGGAGCGGCGGGCCACACCCCGGATCCTGAACGAGCGGCATCGAGAAGGGAACGCCCACGCGCCGCGCGAGCTCGGCCGGCCACGCCGCGCGTTGCCCCGCAGCGAAGATCCCGGCCGACTGCACGCCCATGCTGTTGCTCGTGCCGAGCGCCACGAATCGCTCGAAGAGCGCCTGCGCGGCGGTCGGCGCGACGACCGGCGTAGCGCCGAGTGGCGTACCGTGTGATTCGCGTTCGTTGGCAGGTGGGGGGGCGACGGGGTCGGCGCACGCAGCCAGGCTCAACGCTGCGCCGAGGACGACGAGGGTGCGTCTCATGTGACTGCTCCTGCAGTGTCGCTCGCGGGCCCGACATGCACGCGGCGCCCTAACGACGCCCAGCGCCCCCGCGACGCGGCGTCCGAAGGTGCAGAAACCCCGACACCCATGCAAGTCGAGCGGCCGGGCCTCGTCAGACGACGACTCCCGGTGCAGATTCTCGCCATGACGCTCTCGCGCCGAGGATTTCTCGTGGCATCCGCCGCCGCGGTGGGTGGGCTGGAAAGGCGGGCCGGTCGCGCCGGCGCGCCCGCCCCGGAGGTGTCCCGGCTGGCTGCGCAACGCACGCCGCGCCCGTCGGAGCCGTGGCTCGACATCGACGCCGCCGCGCTCCGCCACAACGTGTCCACGATCGCTCGGCTCTCGGGCGGGAAGCCGGTGCTCGTGGTCGCGAAGAACAATGCGTACGGGCTCGGCCTCGCCGAGGTCGGTCCGGTATTCGACCGGAGCCCCACGGTGATGGGGCTCGCCGTCGTGCGAACGGACGAGGCGTTCGCGCTGCGCGATGCTGGCGTGAAGAAGCCGGTGCTGCTCATGGCCGGCGTGACGGCGAGCGAGCTCGACGACTTGGTCGCGCGCGATGTTCACGTGACGCCGCTCGACGCCGCACTCATTCCGGAGCTCTCACGAGTCGCGCGCCGACGCGGGCGGCCGGCAGGCATCCACCTGTACGTCGATACCGGGATGCACCGTATGGGCGTGCCGCTCGCGCGCGTCCCCGACGTGCTCGCGGCGCTCGCGTCCGATCGAACGGTTCGTGTGCACGGCGTGTTCACCGAGTTGACCGAGGACATCGAGTTCGATCGCGCGCAGGCCGGACGTCTGCGCGCGGTGGCCGACGATGCGCGTCGCCGCGGTGTGACGGTCGCGCCGTTGCACGCGGCGTCGTCGCATGCGGTCTGGCACATTCCCGATGCGCACCTTGACGCGGTCCGCCCGGGCCTCGCCGTTTACGGCGGCTACGTCTCGGCCGACGCGCGGCGACAGGGTGAACTCCGCGCGGCATATCGTCTCATGGCCCCGGTGGTGCGCGTCGAGCGCCTCGAGGCTGGTGAAGGGGTGAGCTATCATCGTCGCTGGATCGCGAAAGCGCCGACCTGGATCGCGACGCTGCCGATCGGTCACGTGGACGGCTACCCGAGCGGGTCCGTGAAGGGCGGCGAAGTGCTGATTGGCGGGCGCCGGTACCCGGTCATCGGGACCGTGAGCGCCAGCCACACGGTCATCGCGTTAGGCGCCGAGCAGGTGGTGAAGCCGGGGGAGGTGGCGACGCTGGTCGGCCCCGACGATCCAGCGATCCACCCGAATGAAGTCGCCTCCCGCGCCGGGTGGTCGGAGTACAACATGTTCATGCACCTCAACCCACTGCTCGCGCGAGCAGTCAGGAACGACGATCGATGAACGCCCTTCGGATGGTGGTCTTGATGGCCGCGTCGCTGCCTGCGGCGGCGAATGCGCAGAACTTCGACTCGGTGCAGGTACGAACGCAGCACGTCGCTGGCGGCGTCCACATGCTCGCGGGGGCTGGTGGGAACGTAGGGCTCGTCGTCGGCGACGACGCGGTCTTCGTCGTGGACGACCAGTATGCGCCGCTCACGCCGAAGATCCTGGCCGCGATTCGTACGGTCACGCCAGCGCCCGTGAAGTTCGTGTTGAACACCCACTGGCACTTCGATCACACCGGTGGCAACGAGAACATGGGGAAGGTGGGTGCGTTGCTCGTCGCCCACGACAACGTGCGACGGCGGATGTCCACGGACCAGTTCATCGAAGCGCTGAACCGCCGCGAGCCCGCATCGCCTCGCTCGGCGCTGCCGGTCGTCACGTTCACGGAGAACATCTCGTTTCATCTCAACGGCGACTCCGTCGTGGCCATGCACGTCCCGCCGGCTCACACGGACGGCGATGCGATCGTGTTCTTCACGCGAGCGAACGTCGTCCACATGGGCGACGTCTTCGTGAGCGCGGCGTTCCCGTTCGTGGACCGCTCGAGCGGCGGCTCGATCGACGGCATCATCGGCGCGGCGGCGAAGGTGTTAGGCATGACGAGCGCGGCGACGAAGGTCATTCCCGGCCACGGCCCGCTCGCCGATCGGGCGCGCCTCGAGGCGTATCACGACATGCTCGTGACGGTGCGTGATCGCATGCGCCGTGAGGTGGCCGCGCGCCGCACGGTCGAGCAGGTGCTCGCGTCGAACATCACGGCCGAGTACGACAAGGAATGGCCGAGCGGCCGCGACCGCTTCCTCCGCATCCTGCATCAGGAGCTGTCCGCCCGGTAATTGGGGTCAGAGTCAAATGTTATTTGACCCTGACCCCACCGCTCCACCTCGGCCGCATCATCTACTACCCTGATGTGATGGCGGCGTGCGGCCCGGAGCCGGCCGACGAGCGCATCGAGGACGCTCCCTGTCTCGTGGTCGAGGTGCTGTCCACCCTCCTCCGAGCGAACCGACCGCCACGAGAAGCTCGACGCATACAAGCGCATTCCGAACCTCGGCGCCTATCTCATCATCTCCCAGGAGGAGCGGCGGAGAGATCGCTACTGGCGTGATGCGGCCGGGGAGTGGCGTCGCGGGCTCATAGTGGAACACGGGACCGTGCCGCTCCCGTGCGAGCCGCTCGGCGGCGTATCCTTGACGCTCGACGAGATTCTATGAAGGCATGACGATGCCAACGCCAGACCAAGGACTGCGGCTACGCGAGGAAGAGCTGGCCTACGGGTGACTACCGCCGTTCACCCGCCGTGAGTCGCGCCAGCCGTGCTCGCGCCTCCGCTACCTTGGGCTGCAACTCCGGGTCGGCGTCCTTCCACAGATCCACAAACCGGCTGAAGTAGCTCGCCGCCTTCTCGCGATCACCTTTGGCCTCGTACAGCTCACCGAGTCGCTTGTACGTACCAGCGAGAAACTGCGGGTCGGTGTCGCGCACGCGCTGGATGAACTTCGCGGTCACGTAGCGCTCGAAATGCGTGATCGCTTCGTCGGACTTGCCAGCGAGGTCGTAGGCGCGCGCCAACCGCGCGGGAATGCAGGTCTTGCACCCGATGGCCCCACCGTCGTAGAGCGTGTCGGCGGCATGGAGCTCGCGGATCGCCACATCGTATTTCCCTTCGGCAATCGCGATCTCTCCGAGCGCCCGTCGTCGAAGGTGACGGTTCAGCCGAATGCGCGCCGTGTCGTTGCCGACCATGGAGTCGTACCGCGCGAGGATTGCGCGCGCCTTGTCGGCGCGACCTGCGTACGCGTAATACTCGACGTACGTCAATGATGGGGCGCGAGCCGGAGTCACGTCGTCGAGCCGGCGGACGCCTTCGTCGGGGCGCTCGCGGAACCAGATGTCGTCGTATGCCGTATCGAGAATCGCCGCGACGGCGTTCTCCTCCGCGGCGCCCCGGGCGACGTTGATGGATCGGAACTGCGCGAGATGCTGGCGGCCCTCACGGAGACGTCCATTGGTCCGCGCGAGCACGCCGAGGCACCCGTACGCGTTGGCGCGCACTTGTGGAGCGTCGGACTGTGTTGCGCGCTGGCAGGTTGCCCTCGCCGAGTCGCGGTGGCCGGCCGCGCTCCAGGCCCACGCCCCGTTGAGCGTCGCTTGAGGATTCTGAGAGAATCGTCGCCGGTACTCGTCGAGCGACGCGAGCGCCTCGTCGGACTTCCCGAGCGTCGCCTGAGTCGTCAGCAGGTTCGCCAGAATGATGGCATTGGTGGGGTAGAGCTCCCATCCGCGTTTGAAGAGCGACTCCGCCCGCACGTAGTTACCACGGCTGCTCATCAACAATCCGAGCGCATTCAACGCCGACGCCGACGTCGGATCGAAGGCCAGTGCACGCTCGTTTGCGGCGATGGATTTCGCGCGATCGGCATGAGCGCCGCCGTTGTAGTACGTCGCCTCGACGAGCGCGCGCTCGAGCTCCGGAAGACGATCTCTGAGCTCGAACGCCCGGTCTCGCAGGGAATCGCGCCGACCGGCCCGAAGGCCGGCGTTGCCGTACACGAGGGCGAGCTGCCGGTACGCGAGCGCGAAGTTCGAGTCGAGGGCGATGGCCTCCTCGAGCGCCGTAATGGCCGCCGGGTAGTTCGACTCCATCGTGTTGCGCCGCCATCCCTCGGTGAACTTGCGCAGTGCGGGCAGCGATGCGGTCGTAGCGCGCTCGAGCGGAATGGTCGCGCGCACGGCCTTGAGTGACTCCCCGATCTTCCCACGCAACTTGCGCGTGGCGCGGTCGATGGCGGGCACGAGGTCGGTTGCGCTCGCGGCCGTCTCGCGATAACTCGCGAGCTCGTCGGGTGGATCCGTACCGCGCAGCCGCACGGTGACGATGTATCCCGCGCCGACCGGCGTGACGTCGCCGTCGACGATCGCCTTCGCTCCCTCGCGCTGCGCGACTTCCCGGGCGAGGTCGCGGTCGAGCCGACTCGTGGCCGGTCGTTGCATGCGGGTGAGCGCACCGGCGACCTGCAGCGGCTGCACGACCTTCACCGCGCCGGACTCCGTGAGTCCCATGCGTACGGCTTCGCCGACCACGCTGCCGAGTCCCGAGTCGCTCGCCGGCGCGGTGAAGTCGGCCACGAGGATGTGGTCCCGATCGCTGATCACACCCTTGGCGAGGAGGGAGCCCGCGGGGCCGATACCCAGCGCACGCATCACCATGAACGCGACCACGAGCGCCGCGAATACGGTGACGGCGACGACACCGCCTAACGCGGTCCGCCGCCACGTCACGTGCGGGCTCGCCTTGACGGCGATGCGCGTCATCGTCGAGTCGGCGGTGAACGATCCGCCCGGCGTGAGCCTCGCCATCGTCCGCGCGACGCGGCTTCCGTGGTGCACGAAGGCCGTGAACAGCACCACCGGGAGCCCGAGCGCCATCACGACCAGGGTGCCCGGGAGGACCCAGTCGGGAAGGCCGATCATCATGACCGCGGTCTGCGCGAGCGCGGCGACGAGCACGAACGCCGCCGCGTAGAGACCGAGCGCCTTCGCGAGTGTTCGCCGCGTCGCGAGGCTGATGGCCGGCAAGGTCTCGTGGCCACCGCCGCTCGGCGTGCCGGCTTCGGCCAACTTGCGCACGAGCTCGTTCGCGGTCTGCGGCCGTTGCTCGGGATTCTTGGCCAGGCAGTGCATCACGAGCTCGGCGAGCGGAGCGGGGCAATCGGGCCGGTGGTCGGTGATGGGCTCCGGCGCCTCGCTCATGTGCGCCGCCAGAAGCTTGTGCGGCGCCCTGGCCGTGAACGGGGGGCGTCCGGCCAGCATCTCGTACGCCATGACGCCCCAGGCATAAATGTCTGCCCGGTGGTCCGTGCTCGGGTCACCGGCGGCCTGCTCCGGCGCCATGTACGTCGGCGTGCCAATGCTCATCCCGACGCTGGTCAGCGTCGCGTTCGATCCAGCCCTCGCCGCCGTGACCGCCTTGGCCACGCCGAAGTCCGTCACCGTCGCGGATCCTTCCGCGAGCAGGACGTTGTCGGGCTTGATGTCGCGGTGGATCACGCCGCGCCCGTGCGCGAAGCCAAGGGCGCGTGCGACATCGCGGAGGATGTCGAGCGCCTCGTCCATCGGCAGGATCGGAGACTCGACGAGCCGCTCGCGGAGGGAGCGGCCGGCCACGTACGGCATGGTGAGGTACGGCAGCCCGTCCAACTCCCCGGCGGCGAGCAGCGGGACGATGTGCGGATGCTGGAGCTGAGCGGCGAGCTGGATTTCCCGCTTGAACCGATCGACGTTCACACCGCTCGCCAGCTCGGGGTGCAACACCTTGACGACGACGTCGCGGTCGAGCGCCGGGTCGCGGGCGAGGAAGACGCGGCTCATTCCGCCGCCTCCGAGCTCGCGCTGCAGAGAGTAGGAGGCGCCGAGCGCGGTCTGCAGCTGGTCGCGAAGCTCGCTCGTCATGGGCGGGCGGGGTAGTGGACCGCCTAATCTGTAGGGCGAAGTCCCGCTCGGATAGACGCGCTACGCCGGTTTGCTGGCCATGACCGTCCTGAACGCCGTCATGAACCGCGACATCTCGTCTGCCGTACCGACCGACACGCGAAGGTGCTCGTTGAGCGGTGGGAAGGGGCGCCCCACCAGCACGCCCTGCTTGCGAAATTCGTCGCCGAGCGGCTCCACCGGCCGTTTGACGTGCACCATGAAGAAGTTCGCGTCCGACGGGATCGTCGCGTAACCTAACGAGCCCAGCTCCGCCATCGTCTTCGCCCGAAGCTCGAGCGTGACTTTCTTCACCCACGCCTGCGACGCCGTGTCGCGAAGCGCCGCCACGCCAGCGTACCGGGCAAGCGCACTGATACTCCCGGTGCTCCACGGCCGCATCCGCAGCAGGAGGTTCCGGGGGGCGAGTGCATAGCCGAGGCGGACCCCCGCAAGCCCCGAGATCTTCGAGAACGTCCGCGCCACGATGACTTGCCGTCCCTCGACGACGTACGGCACCGACGTCGCGTACCTCGGGTCGTCCACGAAGTGATGGTAAGCCTCGTCGATGAGTACCGGGACGTCTTCGGGAATGCCGTCGAGTAGTTGGCGCACCTCATCCTTCGTGACAAGACGGCCCGTCGGATTGTTCGGGTTGCACAGGTACACGAGTCCAACGTCGCGGTAGTGCTGGCGCGTCGCACGGATCAGCGCCGGAATGTCCTGGCGAAAATCGGGGAGGAGTGGAACGCGGACGACGTCCGTCGTGATCCTGGTCGCGCGGGAGTAGAGGATGTTGTACGACGGGTCCGCGCCCACGAGGAGCCGGCCGTCACGCAGGAAGGTCGTACAGCAGGCGTTGAGGATCTCGCCCGACCCGGCGGCGAACAGGATCTGCTCGGTCTTCACGCCGTGGTGCTTCGCGACCTCGTCGGCGAGCCCGGAGTCCGGGTACCCGTAGCGGTTCGCGTACTTCATCGCGCGGGTGATGGCCTTCACCACCGCGTCCGACGGGCCGTACGGGTTCTCGTTGTTCGCGAGCTTCGCGAGCGCGTCGTACTCGTCCTCGGGGCCGCCGGCGTGGCCCTCGCCCGAAAGCCGCAACCGGCGCGTCCAGACGTCTGCGGGTGCCAGGCCAGCGGCACCGAGCGAGGTCACCACACCACCGACGAACCCTCGGCGGGACATCTCACGACGCGTGGCCATACGTTCCCCCATGCGGGCGGCTGGTCTTCGATGAACGGCCCCGATCCACTGTATTCTCACGCCAGAAACACTTGGGTGCAACTCAGTGTGTCATGCGGACAGCCTCCCTCGGCACTTCACCTGGAGGTGGTCGCCGCCCCGAGCTGACAACCGCCGGGCTTGACGCGGCCGCGTACGTGTCGAATATTCGACGCACCGTCGAAATTTCGACACCATCAGAATGCCCACGCCGCCACCCGCCCTCAGCCGCCGCGAACGCGAGATCATGGAAGTCCTGTGGCACCTCGGCTCCGCCACCGTCGCCGAGGTCCACGCGCGACTTCCAAACCCGCCGTCGCAGACCGCGGTCCGCTCCGCGCTCTGGCTGCTCGAGGAAAAGGGACACGTGCACCACGAGCAGGTCGGGCCACGCAACGTGTACCGCCCGCGTGTCCCCGCCGAACGGCTGCGCAAAGACGCGGTCAAGAACCTCATCCGCACCTTCTTCGCCGGGTCGCCGACCAGTGCCGTGACCGCCATCCTCGGTGACCCGACTGCTCGTCTCGACGAAGACGAGATCCGCCGCATCGAGGAGATGCTCGAGCGCCACAAGCGGAGCCGCAATCGTGGCCAGTGACGTGATGGCGACGGCGGTCGCGGGACTCGGGAGCTGGCTCGTCCAGTCGTCCGTCGCCCTCACCCTGTCTGCCGCGGCAGCCGCACTCTGGTGCGCGTGCGTGCCTAACAGTCGCGCGAGCGTCCGGCACGCCGTGTGGTTCGCCGCACTCGTCACTGCCGTCGTCGCGTGTGCCATCGCCCACGTCCGGACTACCCTGCTCGGCACGGCGCTGGACGCACATGGCGCCGCGGCCACGCTCCCGGTCATCACCACGCCGCTCATCGGGGGATGGATCCTCGGCGCCGTCGTGCTGCTCGGACGAATCGCTGGCCAGCACCTCGCAATCCGGCGCTGGGCAGACGGCCTCATTCCCGCGGGACGCGTACGGAGCGACGAGCTTGATGTGCGAACCACTCAAGCCAGACGGTCGCGGACACTGCTCCTCTTGCGAGGAGAGCCGGGTGCGATGCCCGTATGCTGGGGGATCCTCCGGCCACGCATCATGCTACCGGCCGACGCCGTCGGTTGGCCCGACGAGATGCGAGACATCGTGCTGCGTCATGAGCTGGCGCACGTCCATCGTCGTGACGCGCTCTCGGACGTCGTCGTTCGCATCGCCGTAGCGTTGCTCTGGTTCCACCCCGCGGCATGGCTCGTCGCCGCGCGGATTCACGTCGAGCGTGAGCGAGCGTGCGACGAGCGCGTCGTCGGCTCCGGCGTAGACGTAGTTCGCTATGCCGAGCACCTGATCGTGCTCGCCCGGTCGCTGCGTCCCGCTCCGTATGCCGCCGCCGTCGCGCGTCAGGGCACGCTCGAGGAGCGTGTAGCCTCGCTTCTCGCGGCCGATGGGCATCAGCACGCCCTCGGCCACCGACTCGCCGTCGTCCTCGCGGTCGTTGCGGTCGTTGCGCCCGCGGTACTCCTCACGCCGGCGGTGCGCAGGCCGATCGTTGGTACCGACTCGCTCGCGGAGGCACCCGCATCGACGCAACTCCCGGGAAGCCACCCCGGATCGTTCCGCGCGACGCTCGTCGGCGGTACTCGGTGACCGGGCACGGCCGCTTCATCGCGGCGGTCGCGCTGTGTGCGGGTCCGGCGGCATCCGATGCGCAAGCGCCGGGAACATCGGCCGGTGGACTCGAGTCACGAGTTCGATTGGCTGTCGAGGCGACGATGTCCCGAAACGGCGTGGCCGGCGGGATCGTCGCGATCGTTCGGGACGACAGCGTCGTCCATCTCCAGGGATACGGCATGGCCGATCGCGAGTCGTCCGTCGCGGTCCACCCGCATCGAACGACGTTCGGCTTGTCGTCACTCTCTAAGGTATTCACAGCCATCGCGGTGCTTCGTCTCGCGGAACAGGGACGCGTGTCGCTCGACGATGCCGTCCACGATCGGGTGCCACTGGCCGCGCTCGCGACCGAGCGCGGACGACGCGTTCGCATCGCACACCTGCTCACGCACTCGGGCGGGTTCGACGAACGCACGATCGGCATCTCCGAGCGAACTACCTCGAACATCGTTCCGCTCGGCGACTACCTCGCCGCCGAGATGCCGGCGGTGATTCGTGCGCCGGGAACGGTGGCCAGTTATTCGAACCACGGGTTCGCACTCGCCGGCTTGCTGGTCGAGCGCGTCGCTGGTGAACCATTCGCCGAGCATGTACGACGCCACATCCTCGAACCGTTAGGCATGCGAGCGAGTGGCTTCGGTCAGCCACTTCCCGCGGAGCTCGAGCGGGCGCGCGCCATTCCATACCGGGGCGGAGGCCTGCCGCCCGTGCCGCGGATCTACTTCAACGACGCGCCCGCGAGTGCGCTGTACTCCACTGGCGGCGACATGGCGCGCTTCATGACCGCGTTTCTCGGTGACTCGTCCGGCTCACTCGGGAGCGTGCTCAGGTCGTCGGCACTCGTGCAGACGCGGCAGTTCTCCCATCACCCTGCGCTGAACGGCCTGACGTACGGGTTTCGGGAGCGCCGCGATCGCGGAGTGCGTGGGCTCCAGCAAGGTGGCGACTGGGACGACTACACGAGCGACCTGATTCTCGCGCCAGCGGAACGGCTTGGACTGTTCGTCGCACTGAGTGGCGACGGGGCATCCGTCATCGCGGACTCGATCTGGAGTTTTCTGCTCGCGAAACACGTCGACGACACGGCGGAGGATGTCAGCGCAGCCGATACGACGGCGGCCGAAGCGTTTGGTCGGGATCCGCGCCGCGAAAACGTCGTTGGCGCGTACCGGCTCAACCGCTACTCGCGCCACACGCTCGCGAAGCTCGGAGTCCTCACGGGCGCCATTCGGGAGGTCTCGGTGACCACGCGCGATGGTCGTCTGGAGATGGCCGGACAGACATTGAGTCCTGCGGGTCCCGATCTCTACCACCGGAACGGCGGCAGCGATGTCGCGTTTCGGTTCGGGGCCGACGGGCGAGCTACTCACCTCTTCACCGATGGCGTTCCGTACGTCGCGTACGAGCGAATTCGGTGGTTCGAGAGCCGCGCGCTTCACCGGGCGCTGTTAGGCATCACGTTCGCGATTCTCCTCGGTACGCTCTGGCGCGCGGCGGTGCGCTGGCCGTTGAGTCCCGCACGTGACGATCGATCCCTCGCGTGGTGGCGCCGCGGGATGACTGCCGCGGGCGCCGGTGCAACGTGGCTCGTCGTCGGCCTCGCGGCCACGATGCTCGTCGTCCCGCTCAACGACTTCCAGTACGGCACTCCGAGTCTGGTTCAGGTCGCGCTGGCGGGAGGGTTCCTGGCCGTTGCCGGCGCCATCACGGCGCTCGGGGTTGCCGTCGCAACGCTGGCGCGTGGTGGGTTACCAGCCCGCGTGCGGATCGGGCGGCTCGCGCTATCCCTGGTGGCCGTCCTGTTCGCGGTCCTCGTCTATTACTGGAGGCTGGCGCCGCTGTTCGCCTGATGTGCCCTCGTGACGACCGTCGACACGCGGCGCAGCACGGAGGCCATGGCGCGGTACGCTTCATTCCACGCCTCCTGCGCTTCGGGAGTAAACGCCGGACCCAACGCCTTCTCGATCGTCCAGAAGAGTGCCACGCCCGCAGCGTCGTAGTCGCTGTCGCGCACGCCGTACGTCGCGTGACGCCGCCCGAGGGCGACGAGCTCCGTCACGAAGCGATCCGTGTCCCCGATCTCGTGGACCAGCCGACCGATCGTCTCCATCAGCCGATGGCGTTGCTCGTCCATGTTGGTCGCGGCGAACAATTCGCGAACAGCGGGGTCGAGCTCGTACAGCTTGTCGTAGAAGAAGCCGGCGTGGTGGACCGCGACAGGCTCGAATCGCTTCCACGTATCCTGAACGAGTTGTTCGTGCTCGGGTGAAATCATACGCCACTGCGCTCGGCTCGGCCCTTGTTGACCGTCTCGGTTGTCCCTACAATCGTGCGACCGATCACCAAGAAGTCACCGCGAGCGGACCCGGAGCGCTATCGTGTTGCGCCTCCATACGTTGGGTCAGGTTTATCTGGAGCGTGAAGGTGCGCGCGTCGGCGGCACGGCCGTTCAGCCCCGACGACTCGCGCTCCTCGCGGTGTTGGCGGCGGCCGGTTCACGCGGCGTATCCCGCGACCGCCTGTTCGCTCTCCTCTGGACCGACACCGAGGAGGAGCGCGCGCGGAAGGGACTCAACCAGGCGCTCTACGCGATTCGACGCGAGATCGGTAGCGACGACGCCATTCTTGGCACGCGCGACCTCGTGCTCGCGCCGGAGTTTCTCTCCTCCGACATCGCCGATTTCCGCGCCGCCATCGCGGCGGGGGACCTCGACGGCGCTGCGTCGCTCTACAAGGGGCAATTCCTCGATGGGTTCCACCTGCCAGGGCTGGCGGAGTTCGAGCGCTGGATGGAGTCGGAGCGCACCGCGCTGGCTACCGACCATACGACTGTCCTCGAGCGGTTGGCCCGCCGCGCCGAGGAGCGTCAGGACCCCGAGGCCGCGGTCGGGTGGTGGCGGCGCCTTGCCGGTCTCGACCCGTTGGATGGAAAGCGCACGCTGCGATTGATGGAGGCGCTGGTTCGCGCGGGTGATCGCGTCGGAGCACTCAAGCAGGCGCGGATCTACGAGGTGCTTCTGGCCGAGGAGCTGGAGCTGCCGCCGGATCGTGACGTTCTCGCGTTGGCGGAAAGGATCCGGCAGACCGAGGACGTGGCCGTCGACCAGCGAGTCGCGACGGCAGTTGGTATCGCAGAGAATCGACGCGCCGATCGTGATCCGGCGCCACCAGCGGCGACGATCGAGGAGAGGAGCACAGAACCCGTCCTGGGAATCCACGCTGTCGGAAGCTTCACGCCGGTTCGGTCGACGGCACCGCCTGTGGCCGTCGTTCGTCCGCCTGGAGCAGCGAGCGCGCCCGTGCTCGCCCCCGTCGTAGCCGCAAGACGTCGCCGGGTTGCGATCGGCGCGGCGGGCGCAGTGACGATCACGGCAGCAGTGGTCGGCGCGGTGCTGCTGAGCAATGGGGATGAACGCGTGCCGGAGCTTGGCGCTTCGCGGAAAATCACGTTCGACGCAGGGCTCGAGGTCGATCCTGCACTCGCTCCCGATGGTCGGCTGCTCGCGTACGCGGCCGGTCCCGAGGGGTCGATGCGCATCTACGTTCGGCGCGTGGATGGCGGCCGTGCGGTCCGCGTCTCGGGCGACTTCGCCGGCGATCACCGGCGGCCACGGTGGTCGCCGGACGGGTCTCACCTCGTGTACCAGGCCGGCGGGGCAGTGTGGATGGTACCGGCGCTCGGCGGCCCTTCTCGGCCGGTGATCGCGGCACCCGCCGGAAATGCCCGCGCCTTCTACCCGGAGTGGTCGCCGGACGGCGGGGCGCTCGCGTGGGTCCAGGGGGACACCATCTTCTCGCGCCGACTCTCGGGAGGCCCGGTGAGTACGCTCGGTATGCTGCCGAGCGCACACTCGCTCGCCTGGTCGCCGGATGGACGCTGGATCGCGGCCGTGGCGGGCAATGCCGCGTTCGTCTACGGCGCTGGCGCCGCGACGATGCAGGTGGGGTTCACGAACGTCGGAAATCTCGCGCCGAGCAGCGTGTGGGTCATTCCGGCGACTGCTGGTGCCGCGGTTCAGGTGGCGGGGGGCGACCACCTGAACACGAGCCCCGAGTGGGTGGGGCGCGATCGGCTCGTGTTCGTGTCGGATCGCGACGGTGCGCGCGACCTCTTCCTGGTGACGTTAGGCGAGTCGGGTGAGCCCACGAGGAACCCGGTGCGGCTGACGACCGGGTTGGGCGCGCATACCGTGTCGGCACAGCGGGACGGACGCGCGGTCGCGTACTCCGTGTTCACGCAGAGCTCGAACGTGTGGGCGTTGCCGTTTCCGGGTGGCGGGCCGATTGGCACCAGCGGCGCGGTGCCCATCACGCGCGGTACGCAGACGGTCGAAGGGCTCGATGTCTCGCCGGACGGAAAGTGGCTCGCGTTCGACGCCGACGGTGGTGGGAGCCAGGACATATATCGCCTGCCGCTCGATGGAGGTGACGTCGAGCGTGTTGTCGATGGTCCGAGCGGAGACCATCGACCCACCTGGTCTCCCGACGGGCGTACACTGCTGTTCTACAGCTTCGTGGACGGAGTACGGCGTGGGTTTATTGTCCCCGCCAGCGGGGGCCCGCCGCGGCCGCTCCATCCGAGCGGGAACGACGAGCAGCACACACCGGTCCTCTCGCCGGACATGCGACGCATCCTGTTCCACCGGTGGATGGGTGGAGTGGATCAGCTGTTCGAGCTCACCCGCACCGGCGATTCCACGTGGAGCGAGGCGCGACAGGTCACGAAGCGTGGAGGTTTCGGCGGGCGCTGGTCGCGCGACGGGACGCGCCTCGCCTACATCGCGTCGAGACAGGTGCGCCTGATGGGATCAGGCCCCGATGCGGAGGCCACGTCGCGTGTGCTCTACGACGCGTCCGACACGTCGGCGGCGCAACCGAACCCGGTCGCCATTCAATGGGCGCCGGATGGTCGCACGCTCTACATGAAGGCGTTCGACGCTCACGGTGAGGCGGGGATCTGGGCGCTCGACCCGACTGGCGGCGCCCCGAGACTGCTCGTGCGCTTCGATGAACCACTTCGCCCCACTCGACGTCCCGAGTTCGCCACCGATGGGAAGCGGTTCTACTTCACTCTCTCTCAGAGCGAGAGCGACGTCTGGGTCATGACGGTGCGAGGGTGGTAGGGCCGCACTCCGAGGGTGTCTCGCCGCACATCTCCGTCCTGCGTGCCGTTCGGGGACAACGGATCCTGACACCGGAAGGGTTGCGGCCGGCGTCCATCCATATCGCGGACGGGCGCATAACGCGGCTCGGCGAGCCCGATGAGGTTGCAGGAGACGATGCGTCGGTCCTCGAAGCGGGCGAGCTCGTCGTGCTGCCCGGACTCGTGGACACGCACGTCCACGTGAACGACCCCGGGCGCACCGAGTGGGAGGGATTCGAGACCGCGACACGCGCCGCTGCCGCCGGTGGCGTGACGACGATCCTCGACATGCCGCTCAATGCCATCCCCGCGACGACGACCGCTACGGCGCTCGCCGAAAAGGTCGCCGTGGCGAGAGGGAAGACGTGGGTGGACGTGGGATTCATCGGAGGTGTCGTCCCTGATAATAGTGACGCGTTAGGCGGGCTCGCGCGGGCGGGTGTGCTGGCCTTCAAGTGCTTCCTCGTGCCATCAGGGGTAGCGGAGTTTCCCGACGTGTCCGAGGACGATCTGCGTGAGGCGCTACCGGTCGTCGCCGAGCTCGGGCTCCCGCTCATGGTACACGCCGAGCTGCCGCTGCCCATTGAAGCCGCCACACTCGAGGCGGCGGCCGGCGACCCGGCGTCGTACGCGACGTATCTCGCCTCGCGTCCCGCGGCTGCGGAACACGAGGCGGTGGTACTCGTGATGGAGCATGCCGCTGCCTTCGGCGCTCGGGTGCACATCGTCCATGTGTCCAGTCCCGAGACGGGACGACTGGTGGCAGATGGCCGCCGCCGCGGCGTCCGCGTCTCGGCCGAGACCTGCCCGCATTACCTCTTCTTCGAGGCCGCAGGCATTCCGGCCGGCGCGACGGAGTTCAAGTGCGCTCCTCCCATTCGCGGCGCCGCGGAGCGCGACGGATTGTGGGCCGCGCTTCTTTCGGGCGAGATCACGATGATCGTCTCCGACCACTCGTCCTGTCCGCCAGGGATGAAGCGACGTGAGGCGAAGAACTTCTTCGTGGCGTGGGGTGGCATTGCCTCGCTCCAGCTCGGGTTGCGCGCGGTCTGGACAGGGATGCAGGCGCGAGGTATTCCGATCGAGCGCCTGGGGAGCTGGATGTGCGACACGCCGGCGCAACTCGTCGGACTCGGCGGGCACAAGGGTCGCATCGCTCCGGGATTCGACGCGGACCTGGTACTCTTCGACCCGAACCCCGTGGGCACGCTTCAATCCGGCGAGCTCCTGCACCGTCATCCACTCACGCCATACCTTGGCCGCCAGTTGCGCGGCGTCGTGGAAGCGACCTACGTGCGCGGCTCACTGGCGTATCATCGTGCGACCGGTCCGGTCGATGCTCCGGGCGGACGGCTCCTTCTCCCTTCGCAGTCATGATCGAACGCATAGCGGATTTCACCGATCTGATCGACCTCGCCGGCGAGCGAGCCGGAGGCGCGGTACTGCTCGCGAACGACGAGTTCTTCGCGCCGAAGGAGGCGCTGCTCAAGTCGTCACCCGCAGAGTGGCGCGAAGGCGTCTACACCGAACGCGGAAAATGGATGGACGGCTGGGAGACGCGACGCCGCCGCACGCCCGGTTACGACTGGTGCATCATCCGTCTTGGAATTCCGGGCGTCGTGCGCGGCGTCATCGTGGATACGAGCTTTTTCCGCGGGAACTTTCCCGAGTCCTGCTCCATAGAAGGGTGCGCGACGAACGGAACGCCGGACCCGGAGACGATCGCCGAGAAGGCGGCGTGGCGCGAGCTCGTTCAGCGGTCGCCGCTCGATGGCGATGCGAAGAACGCGTTCGCCGTGCAGGATCGGGAGCCCGTGACGCATCTCCGCCTCAACATCTTTCCGGACGGCGGCGTCGCTCGGCTTCGCGTGTATGGCGAGGGCTACTTCGACGCGCGACGTCACTACCCGGGGTCGGAAGTGGACCTCGCGGCCGCGGAGAACGGTGGTCACGTGCTCCTCTGCAGCGACATGTTCTTCGGTAATCGGCATCACCTCGTGATGCCTGGCCGATCGACGCACATGGGCGACGGCTGGGAGACGCGGCGTCGTCGCGGCCCGGGGCACGACTGGACGATCGTCCGCCTTGCGACGCGCGCGGCGCTCCACCGCATCGAGCTCGACACGGATCACTTCAAGGGGAATGCACCAGGACGGTGCATGATCGAGGTGTGTGACGCTCCGTCAGCGGAAGACTCGGACGTACACGCGCTCGCGGCGCGCATTGGTGCGTGGCGGATGCTGGTGCACGAGACGCCGCTCCAACCGCACGCTCGGCATCGGTTCACGGAGCTCACCGATCGCACACCGGCGACGCATCTCAGGTTGAATATCTATCCGGACGGTGGAGTCGCGCGGCTGCGTGCGTATGGGGTGCCGGGGTCGGCATGAGTGACGCCGACGCTGCGGTGGCCGCGTTCGACGCCTTGCCGCCACACGAGGCAGCGCCAATGCTCGAGGCGTGCTGCGGGTCGACGGCCTGGGTAAACGGGATCCTCGTTCGCCGTCCCTTCACGAGTCTGTCTGTGCTGCTGCGTGCGGCTGAGAACGTCTGGTGGGACCTCACGCCTGACGACTGGCGCGAGGCGTTCGATCACCACCCGCGGATCGGTGAAGCGGCCGCTACCGTTAGGCAGGGTGAATCGGCGCGAGCGTGGTCGGCGGACGAGCAGCGCGGCGCCAGCTCGGCGGACGACGACACTCGACGCCAGCTCGTGCAAGGCAATCACGAATATGAGCGACGCTTCGGCTACATCTATCTCGTGTGCGCAACGGGGAGGACGGCGGAGGAGATGCTTGCAATGCTCCGGCAGCGGCTGGCGAACGATCCCGAGACCGAGCTCCGGGTCGCGGCGGGCGAGCAGGCGAAGATCACGCGCCTTCGGCTGCTGAGGATGTTCGGCGACGACCGCTCTGCGGCGACCAACTCATGATCTCGACACACGTGCTCGACACGGCGCGCGGACGCCCGGCGGCCGACGTGCCGGTCCTGCTGGAGCGCGTCGAGTCCTCCGGCACTCGTCGCGAGATTGCGCGCGCCAGCACCGATGCCGATGGCCGAGTGCGCGAGCTCGTTGCGTCCGGGGCGAGCATCGAGACGGGAACGTACTGCCTGACGTTCGAGACGGGTGAGTACTTCGCCGCAGCTGGCCTCGAGACGTTTTATCCGCGCGTCACGATCCTGTTCACGGTCCGCGAGCCGGCGGAGCATCACCACGTGCCACTGCTGCTCAGTCCGTACGGTTATTCGACGTATCGCGGTTCCTGACCTGGAGTCCGGATTGCTAGCGGCCCGCGCCGTCCGCGATCCACCGCGCGAGCGCCGCGCGTTCGGCTTCCGTCATGTGCGTGCGGTTGCCGACGGGCATTGTGCGGGTGTCGATCGCGCGCACCTGGATGCGCGTCGCGAGACTCTGAATGCGCTGCGGGTCGTCGAACGATACTCCGCCCGGCGCGGGGCCGAATTCGGTGATGGACGGCGTCGTCGAGTGACACGCCGTACAGCGCCGGTCGACGATGGATCGCGCCTCGGCGAAGCTGACGGGGCCGGAGCGCGCTGCCGTGGCCGCCCTGGCGCCGTCCTGGTCTCTGATTCCGGCGAGCGTCGGGAGTGCGAGCAACGCGGCCAGCGCGGAAACAGTCGTTAGGCCGAATGCCGGCACCCAGTGCCGGACCGTGTAGCGGATGTTGAGCAGGTGCCGAACGGCCATTCCAACTGCTACCAGAATCAGCAACGCGAGCCAGTTGAGCCGGTGGCCATACACGCCGGGGAAATGCGTGCTCAACATCAAGACGACCACCGGGAACGTCAGGTAGTTGTTGTGGATCGAGCGCGTCTTCGCGTTTGCCGCTACGGTCGGGTCAGGCTCCAGGCCCGTGGCCACCGCCGATTCGAGGCGGCGCTGGGATGGCATGATGACGTGCGCGACATTCGCGGCCATGATCGTCGCCAGGAGCGCGCCCATGTGGAGGAACGCCGCGCGCCCACTCAGCAAGTTCGTGAGTGCGACGGCGAGGCCCACGAGGGCTACGATCGACACCGCCGCGGCTCCACCGGTGGACCGACGGCCCACCGACCGCCAGATCACGTCGTACACGACCTGACCGACGACGAGGCTACCGAGCGCAACGGCCGTCGCCACTCCCGGGGTTATGGCGGCGCGCGTCGGATCGGTGAGCAGTGCCCGTCCGCTGAAGTAGTAGACGACGAGCAGCAGGGCCGCGCCGCTCAGCCATGTGATGTACGCCTGCCACTTGAACCAGTGCACGCGTCGCGGCAGTGGCTGGCCCGCGAGCGACGTCTTCTCGACGAAGTAGAACCCGCCGCTGTGGAGCAGCCAGATCTCACCGTGTTTGTCGCTGCCGCCGCGTGAGGCAGGGTCGAGGTTTCGGTCGAGCCAGTTGAAGAGCAGGGAATTCCCGATCCACATGATCCCTGCGATCACGTGGACCCATCGGAACGCGAGGTCGAGCAGCTCGAGGATGCGCGGCGACACGTCGCTGACTATCGCTCAGCGGCGGCCGGGCTGGCGCGGCGGTTCTGCAGAATGCGCACGAACGACCGGCCGCGGAGCTCGTCGAGCGTTACACCGGTCATCGTGACGGCTTCGTGTTCGGTTACGGCGCCGCAGTTGATCGCGCGGAAAAAGAAGTTGAGCAGCCCCTGGCCCGTCGCGGCATCATCGAACACGTCGCCGACGAGTGTCGCTTGCGCCGCGCGCTCCACGAAGTTCCGGAGGCGCGCGCCCTGCTGCTCGAGCCCGGTGAGGAAAAAGGCGTAGACGGCGGCGTACCGCGTCACGAGCTGCGCGGGGTGCAGGTCCCATCCCTGGTAGAAGCCGGCCTCGAGCGAGTGGCGGACATCCTCGTAATGCATGCGCCACGCGTTATGTACGCTCGCGCGGTTCTCCTCGAGCTGTCGCGGCGTTAGGCTCGGCCCATCCGCGACACGGCGGTGGACGGCCACCGGCATGACCGTCGTGGACCCGTCGGAGAGCCAGACGCCGGTGCCGGCGAGAGAGACCTGCATGACGCTTCGGGCGAAGTCGCACGCGATGTGCCGCATGCGCTGGTACGCCGCCGTGATGTTGAGCGACGCCGTATAGTCGTAGGTGCCGAAGTGGGCCGCGACGAGGCGGCCGCGTCCGGCGTCGATGAGGGTCGGCAGGAGCGACCGGCCGGTGGCGTCGATAATGAGCTGCGGCGTCTCGACCATGGCCTCGAAGCGAAGCGAGCCCGAGGCGAGGCCGAGCTTCGCCTCCAGGTGCTCGAGCGCGTCGACGAACGCGCTGACCTGCTCGGGCGCGGCGATCTTCGGCAGCGTGACGACGAAGCGTTCGGGAAGCCGGCCGGCGTCGCGCACGAGTGTCGTGAGGAAGACGTCGAGCGTTCGAAGACTGCGCGCGTGAAGTTCCGTGGTGAGCGGCTTGACGCGCAACCCGATGAACGGCGACAGCGTGTTCTCGCGCATGGCCCGGGCGACCTCGCGCGCGCCGGTGGCGGCGTGCCCATCTTCCTCGGCGTCCGGCCGCACGCCGTAGCCGTCCTCGTAATCGATGCGAAAGTCTTCGACGGGCTCGCGCCGGAGCTTGTCGCCTACTCGGGCGTGCACCGCCTCCATGAGGCGCATGTCGCCATTCTCGGGAGCGAACCCGATGGCGTCCGCGAGCGCACGCGGGTCCGGGGCATGGTCGTCGAACGCCCGCCGCGCGATGCCGCCAAGCTTGGGGACGGTGTCGGCGGCGAAGAGCTGCGCGCCGCCGTAAACGGTATGAACCGGTTGTCGATCGCCGGATTCGCCCGGATAGCGGCGCGCCAGGTCGGCGTTGACCGGGCGGAGCCGGGCAATGATGGGCTCGAGGTCATCCCGCGAGAGCGACATGTTGGTCATGTGCAGCTACGCGTATTTCCCCGGCGGGCGATAGGCCCCGGGCGTGTAACCGAACCGCGTGAGGTACATTGGCATCGATTGCCTCGCTCGTGTCGCTGGAATCCCGCGCGGTTTGCCGCACGTATCGTTGTACTCTCGATCGCCTTCGACGGCAATATGACCGCAGCGAGTATCGTCATCCAAAACCTGACGAAATCGTTCCACGTGGCGGAGCGACGACCGGGTGTGCTCGGAGCCGTGACGGGATTGTTCAGCCGCCGCCGGCGCACCGTCGAGGCCCTCAAGGGGATCAGCTTTTCACTCGCCGACGGCGAGCTGCTCGGCCTCATCGGCCCGAACGGGGCGGGGAAGTCCACCACCCTCAAGATCCTGTGTGGCATCCTGGAGCCCACCGCCGGCCACTGTGAGGTGGGCGGGCTCGTTCCGTGGCGGGACCGTATCCGTCACGTCGCACGCATTGGCGCCGTGTTCGGCCAGCGTACGCAGCTCTGGTGGGATCTCCCGGTCATCGAAAGCTTCGAGCTCCTGCGCGACATCTACAGGGTGCCAACCGGACGGTATCGGACGACGATCGACGAGCTGATCGCCATGCTCGACATCGAGCGTCTCCTCGATACTCCCGTTCGCCAGCTCTCGCTCGGCCAACGAATGCGGTGTGAGATCGCAGCCGCCATGCTGCACGAGCCGCGCGTGCTGTTCCTCGACGAGCCCACCATCGGACTCGACGCCGTCGCGAAGCTCGCGGTCCGCGACTTCGTGAAGACGCTGAATCGCAAGCGCGGCGTCACCGTCATCCTCACCACCCACGACATGCACGACGTCGAGGCGCTCGCCGACCGCGTGATCGTGATCGGGAACGGGCTGATCCTCGCGGACGGGAGCCTGACGACGCTTCGACGCGGCGCCCTCGCGGAGCGACGACTCCTTGTCCACTTCGTGAGCGACGCGCAACAGGTGGACGTTCCCGGCGCGACGGTGCGACGGTGGGAAGGGCGCGTAGTCGAGCTGTCGTTCGATCCCCGCGTCACCTCGGCGCACGGGTTGATCGCGCACGTCACGTCCCGGTTCGACGTCGAGGACGTGCACCTCGACGAGCCGCCCATCGAGGAAGTCATCGCGCGCTTCTATGCGCTCCACGCGATCGACGGCTGATGAGCACCGCGGTCCGCCCGTATCACGCCGTCTTTCGGGCGCGTTTCTATCTGCTCCTTCAGTACCGCGCCGCGGCCCTCGCCGGGTTCGGCACACAGTGCTGGTGGGGCGCGGTCAAGATCATGGTGCTCGCGGCGTTCTTTCGCGGTGCGACGTCGGCGCCGATGACGCTGCGACAGGCGATCGATTACATCTGGCTCGCCCAGGCGCTCCTGACGCTCTTGCCCTGGTCGGTCGATCCCGACTTCGCGCGCATGGTGCGAAGCGGCGACGTGGCGTACGACCGGCTGCGCCCGGTCGATACCTACGGCTACTGGTACGCGCGGGCCGTTGCGAGGCGCACGGCCACGCCGTTGTTACGAGCGATCCCGATGGTCCTGACGGCGGGCGTACTGCTCCCCTTGTTAGGCATCCCGGAGTGGGGGCTGTCGGCGCCAGCCGGTTGGAGCGCCGCAGCGCTGTTCGGCACGTCACTCGTGCTCGTGGTCGCGCTCGCTGGCGCGGTGGCGACCCTCATGGAGATCGTGACGGTCGCCGCACTCTCCGAGCGCGGGGTGAACATGATCATGGGCGGGCTCATCATCGTCTTCTCGGGCAACCTGGTCCCGCTCCCGCTCCTGCCTGATCGCTTTCAGCGATTTCTGGAGCTTCAGCCATTCGCCGGGCTGATGGACACGCCGCTTCGCATCTACAGTGGTCACTTCGCGGGGACTGACGCGCTGCTCGCGCTGGGACGACAGGCCCTCTGGGTGATTGTGCTCATCTGGATCGGGCGTCTGCTGATGCGACGCGTGATGGCGCGGCTGCAGGCGCAGGGCGGCTGACATGAATGGGCTTCGGCTCTACGGTCGATACATCGCCGTATCACTGCGCTCGCAGATGCAGTATCCGGGCGCCTTCATCGCGACCTCGATCGGTGCATTCGCCGCGACGGTCGTCGATTTTCTCGCCATCTGGGCACTGTTCGACCGCTTCCGTCAGATCGAGGGGTGGCGGTTCCACGAGATCGCGCTGTTCTACGGCGTGATCAGCGTCGCGTTCGCGCTCGCGGACGCCCTCACGCGTGGCTTCGACGTCTTCGGCCCGCAGTTCGTGAAGACGGGCGACTTCGACCGGCTGCTCGTTCGTCCGCGATCGACGGTGCTTCAGCTCCTCGGTTACGAGCTTCGCGCGACGCGTATTGGTCGTCTGGCGCAGGGGATGCTCGCGTGGGGCGTGGGCATGCACCTCTCGAGCATCGACTGGACATGGAGCGTCTGGGCGACGCTGCTGTTCGCCGTGGCGGGCGGCGTCGCGCTCTTCTCAGGAATCCTCGTCCTGCAGGCGACGCTCGCGTTCTGGACGGTGGAAAGCCTCGAGATCGCGAACGCGCTCACGTACGGCGGCGTGGAAGCGGCGCAGTATCCCCTCGACGTCTATGCGCGCTGGTTCCGGAACTTCCTGATTTTCATCGTGCCGCTGGGCTGCGTGACTTATTTCCCGGTCGCGTACGTGCTCGGCCGAGCGGACCGAACGGGAGTGCCGCCCTGGGTGCTGCCACTGACTCCGATGTTCGGGTTCGTATTCCTTGCCGTTGCGATCTGGGTGTGGCGTTTCGGGGTGCGCCACTATACCTCCACCGGCACCTAATCGGGGTCAGATTCGAATATCATCATTCGAGCGCAAGCGCTGAGCGTCTTGTGCCACCTCGGCGCTGGCTTCGTCGTGCCATCGGGCGGGACGCGGAGGACGCGGCAGCGGCGAACGCGGGACGAGCTGCGGAGGACACCTCCCGTCCATTCAGTCCGGCGCGCCCGCGCCGGTCGGAACTGCGATGATGCGGAAGGGGCGGAACGGCCGGATGATGCGTCGGGAATCGGGAGTCGGGGGGTGCTGGGGAAGGTGGCGTCCCGGGCGGCCGTCCCCCGTTCAGTTCCGGCTCGTTGCGCGGCTCGGTGTCGACGCCGAGCCGCCAATCGGCCGTTTCCGCGTCATCCGTCCCAATCGTAGTTCCGACCGGGCCACGCGTGGCGAACCCGACGAGCGCGTGGTATCCTCCGCGGCCCATTCCGCGTCCTGCCCGATGGCGCGATGAAACGATGGAGTAGGGGTCAGAGTCCTAACGCATCGTTTCATTGCTATACACTGAAACGATGCGTTAGGACTCTGACCCCTACTGCGATGCTTTACTGCAAGCCCGCAAGAAAACGATGAAATTCGAATCTGACCCCGATTACGCCCACTTCAAGTCGGCCTTCGAGAGCGGCAACGACCGGATTCGCTTCCCCGTAGCGGCGTAGATCGCCGAGCAGAGCGCCGGAACCACCGGGGGCAGGGCGGGCTCGCCGAGGCCTGTCGGCTGGTTGTCCGTCAGCTTGAAGTGCACCTCCACCGGCGGTGCCTGACGCATCCGCAACAACGGGAAGGTGTTGAAGTTCCCCTGAACCGCGCGCCCGTTCTCGATCGTGATCTCCTGCGCCAACGCCTCGGAGATTCCGTCGATCACGGAACCCTGCACCTGGTTCTCGGCGTTGAGTGGGTTGATGATCTGGTTCCCCACGTCACCGGCGACCCACACCTTGTCCACCTTGACCGTGCCGTCGCGCGCGACGGTTGCCTGCACCACCTCGGCGAAGTAGCCGCGATGACTCCAGTGGAAGCCGACGCCCATGCCCGTGCCCTTCGGGAGGTTCGCCTTTCCCCACCCGGATTTCTCGCGCACGAGCTCGAGCACGCCCTTCATGCGCTCCGCCTCGAAGCCCGGAGGCGCCCCCGACGGTCCGGGCTCCTGCGCGACCGGAGTGTTCGAAAGCAGATCGAGCCGGAACTGCAGCGGGTCCTTCCCGGCCGCGAGCGCGAGCTCGTCCAGGAACGACTGCGTCGCGAACGCGATCCCGTTGCTTCCGGGGGCGCGCAGTGCTCCCGTGGGAACGCCTAACGCGATGACCGACGTCTCGAGCGCGAAGTTCGGAACGAAGCGGGCCGGGAACTCGACCGGGCTGATCCCGGCGCTCGATGCGAACGGAGTGCCTTGCCCCTGTACCGGCGCCGCCGCCATACGCTCGGGGTCACCGAACGACACGAAGTGGTTCTTCCATGCGGTGAGCTTGCCGCTCGTGTCCACCGCGCCCTTGAGGTAGTGAAACCCCGCCGGACGGTAGAAGTCGTGCCGCATGTCGTCTTCGCGCGTCCAGACCAGCTTCACCGGAACGCCGATCTCCTTCGCGATCCACGCGGCTTCGACCATGTAGTCGTTGTTGAGCCGCCGCCCGAACCCGCCCCCGGCGCGGATCAGGTTGACCGTGATGTCGGATTCCTGGATGCCTAACGTCCGCGCGCAGAGCCCACGACCGCCTTCGGGGATCTGTGTCGGCGCCCAGACCTCGAGCTTGCCGTCCTTGACGCTCGCCGTGCAGTTCTGCGGCTCGAGTGGCGCGTGCGCGAGAAACGGATAGAAATACTGGGCCTCCACGACTTTCGCCGCACCGCTGAACGCGGCGTCGACGTCGCCGTCCTTCCGGAGCGATCGCATGGGCGGCTTCTTCGACAGCTCGGCGGCCTGCCGCGCGAAGCTCGCACTGCTCTGCGACGACGTGGGGTGCTCGTCCCACGTGACCTCGAGCTTCGAGCGGGCCGACTGCGCCGACCACCACGTGTCGGCGACGATCGCCACGCCGGGCATGAGGCCGTTGAGCTGCGTCGTGCCCTCGACGACGAACGCGTGCTTGACCCCGGGCTCCTTCCTGATGTCCTCGACGTTCGACGTCCTTACCTTCGCGCCGAACACCGGGGCCTTCTCGAACACCGCGTACAGCATCCCCGGCAGCGTCACGTCGATGCCGTAGAGCGGCTTGCCCGTAACGATCGTGCGGTTGTCGACGCCCGGCACGCCCTTGCCGATGATCGTGAAATCCTTCGGCTCTTTCAGCGTTACAGCCTCGATGTTCGGCGCCGCGACGGTCGCCGCCTTCGCGGTGAGCTCGCCGTACGCGAGGCGACGGTTGCTCGCCTGGTGAATCACGGTGCCGTTGCTCGTCGTGAGCTCAGACTCCGGGACGTTCCACGTCTGTGCGGCCGCCGTCACGAGCATCGCGCGCGCCGCAGCGCCGACGCGACGCATCGGCAGCCAGTTCTGCGGCGTCGCCGTGCTGCCGCCCGCGAACTGACGCGGCTGGTAATTCACCGTGTCGAGCTTGCCCTGCTCGACCCGCACCTTCGACCAGTCGGCGTCGAGCTCCTCGGCGATCAGCATCGGGAGCATCGTCTTCACGCCCTGACCGATTTCCGGATTCTTCGCGATGATCGTGATGACGCCATCAGGCGTGATGCGGATGAATGCGTTCGGGATGAAGTCGGCAACCGGCTTCGTCGCGGCACCGAGCGCAGCACCCGTGTTCGCGAACGGCTCGATGTACGTCGCGAGGAGAACACCGCCGCCCGCGATGGCACTCACGCGCAGGAACTGGCGGCGATCCAGGGAGGTCTTCGTTTCCATTGAATCGCGCCTCAATTCGTGTCGGTGCTGTCACCGCCCGAGCGACCGGAGCGACTCGCGCCGCCATCGGTGGCTGCCGTGGCCGCGGCCTTGTGAATCGCTTCACGGATCCGGAGATACGTCCCGCATCGGCAGATGTTACCGTTCATCGCCGTATCGATCTGGGCGTCGGTCGGATTGGGCGTGCGCGTAAGCAGCGCCGCCGCCGCCATGATCTGCCCGGCCTGGCAGTAACCGCACTGGGGCACGTCCACGGCCTCCCAGGCTCGCTGCACCGGGTGCGTTCCGTCGGTCGACAGCCCCTCGATGGTCGTGACCTCGACGCCCTGCACGCGCGACATCGGTCGCTGGCAAGAGCGCGTCGGTGTCCCGTTGATGTGCACCGTACACGCCCCGCACTGCCCGATCCCGCACCCGTACTTCGTCCCCTTGAGATCGAGCACGTCGCGCAGCACCCACAGAAGCGGCATGTCGGGCGCGACATCCACCGTGGTGGACTTTCCGTTGACCTTGAACGTGAACGTCATGTTCCCGATCGCTCCGTGATTGCGGTGAACCCTACTTCCTCACGTATTTCTTCAACGCACGAGGCCCCACTTCCGCTCCATAGATGTTCCCCGCCGCGTCCACCGCCACCCCCTCCGCCGCGCTCGTGCTCGGCGGGTTTTCATTCGGGTCCGGAATGAACCCCGTGACGGTCCCATCCCTGGCGCTCCCGATCCGGATCCCGCGCTTCCACGCCTTGCGGTCGGGAGCCACCGATCCGGACTCGGAGTCCGCGACGTAGATGCGGTCCTCGCGGTCGATGAAGATCCCGCTCGGCCGGCTGAACTGGTACCACGTGTGGAGCAGCTTGCCGTTCTGATCGAACACCTTGATCCGGTCGTTCCCTCGGTCGCCGACGAACAGGCGCCCCTGCGAATCCATCGCGAGCGCGTGCGGCTGGTCGAGGTCATCGGGACCCTTCCCCCATTTCCCCCACGTCGCGATGAGCTTGCCGTCCTTCGAATACTTCCGGATCCGGGCGATCGCGCTCTGCGGATTCGATGAGTGGCCCTCGACGACGTAAATGTCGCCGTTCGGCGCGACGAGGACGTCGTTCGGCTGCCAGAAGCCGGTGCTGTCGCGGTCTCCACCGGCCTTGCCCAGGGTCATGAGCAGCTTGCCGTCCGGGGAGAACTTGTAGACCTGGTGCCCGGCCGGCGGATTGGGAGCGGCGGCGTTGCGGCCGAGTGTGCAGGCGCAGTCGGTGACCCAGACGTTGCCTTCGCGATCGACGTCGATGCCGTGCGGCGAAAGGATCAGCCCGGCGCCGAATGCCTTCGTCGCCGTGCCGTTCGCGTCGAAGAGGTAGACCGATGGGAGCTGCGACCCAACGCAGTGGTTCGCCCCGCAACGCTCCGCGACCCAGACACCGCGCCCGTCGGGTGCGATCGCGACGGCGCTCGTCGATCCCCACGCCCGCGCGTCGGGTAGCTTCGCCCACCCCTCGATGGTCTGGTACGGGTTGGGGAGGTCGTTGACGGGCTGCATCTCGGCCTGGGCGTCGAGCTCGCCGCCCGAGATAGCGATGGAAACCACCGCGACGGCCAGTGACGTCACGCGACGTACGTGCAGCATCGAAATTCTCCGGTCGTCAGGAACTCCTGAATCAACCGCATGGGGAAGGCGGGAGGCAAGACTCTTACGTCAGAGAACGGTTCGCCAACGCATGCCGGTGCCGAGCCGGAGGCACGCGAGTCCACGCTGGTATGCCCTCCCTGGCGTCCCGGCCTGCTATGTTCCGGTCGAGACGAAGACGGAGATGTCATGGACAAGAGCGTCCTCGCTCGCAACAACGTCAGGGTGCTCGGGCGTGGTGCCCGGCCCATGCTGTTCGCGCACGGGTTCGGTTGCGACCAGAACATGTGGCGATTCGTCACGCCCGCCTTCGAGCAGGACTACCGGATCGTGCTGTTCGACTATGTCGGATCGGGGAAGTCCGACCTGAGCGCCTACGACCCCCATCGCTACGCCACGTTGGCGGGCTACGCCCAGGACGTCCTCGACGTCTGCCACGCCTTGGACCTCCACGACGTCGTCTTCGTCGGACACTCCGTGAGCAGCATGGTTGGCGTCCTGGCGGCGAATCAGGAACCCGAGCGTTTCTCGCGGCTCATCCTCGTCGGCCCGTCACCGCGCTACATCAACGACGCCCCTGACTACGTCGGCGGGTTCGAGCGTGCGGACATCGAGGGGCTGCTCGAGACGATGGAGAAGAACTACATCGGGTGGGCGAACTTCCTGGCGCCCGCCATCATGAAGAACCCCGATCGCCCGGAGCTGAGCCAGGAGCTCGAAGAGAGCTTCTGCTCCACGGACCCGGTGATCGCGCGCCGATTTGCCGAAGCGACGTTCTACGCCGATAACCGCGCGGACCTCGCGGCTGTTGCCGTGCCGTCGCTCATCATGCAGTGCTCCGACGACATGATCGCGCCGCTCGCGGTCGGGGATTATCTGCACCGTGAGCTTCCGGGCAGCTCGCTGGTCGTGTTGAAGGCGACGGGCCACTGCCCGCACATGAGTCATCCCGACGAGACCATCCAGGTCATCAAGGATTACCTCGAGCAGCCGTCGGCGTCGGCACACGCCGAGTTGACGGCGAGTCAGGGGTGATCGACCCTCACCTCGGGCACGCGAACGGCACCTCGGTGATCGACGACAATGGTGTAGGTCCGCTGCTGGACACGGCTCCGTGTGGCTTCATCTCGTTCGACGACAACGGCTCGGTAAAGGTCGTCAACGCCACCCTCCTCGAGATGCTCGGCTACACGCGGGAGGAGATCGTCGGCCGGCACGTGGAGACGATCCTGAACGTCGGGAGCCGAATCTTCTACCAGACACACCTTTTCCCGCTGCTCAAACTGCACGGTCGCGCCGAGGAGTTGTTTCTGCTGTTGCGCCCGAAGAGTGGGGAAGACATCGGCGCGATCGTGAACGCGGTGCGGCGCGAGCGTGACGGGACGTGGGTATCGGACTGCGTGCTTCTCCGAGTAGTCGAGCGAAGGAAATACGAGGACGCACTCCTGCACGCGAAGAAAGCGGCCGAGGACGCACACGCCGAGGCCGACGCGCATCGCCGCCAGCTCGAGGAAGCCAACGCGGAGCTCGAGCGCCTGCGGTTGGTCGCCGAAGACGCCAACCGCGCGAAGAGTTCCTTCCTGGCCGTGATGAGCCACGAGCTGCGTACGCCGCTCAACGCCATTGGCGGCTATGTGCAGCTACTCGAGATGGGGATTCACGGCCCGGTGACTGATGCGCAGGCGGAAGCGCTCGACCGAGTCTTGCGGAGTCAGCGCCATCTGCTTCGTCTGATCAACGACGTCCTGAACCTCGCGCGCATCGAGGCGGGTCGTGTGGACTACGACCTCGAGCCGTTCGCGGTGCACGAGGTGGTCGAGACGGTGATGCCGATGGTCGAGCCGCAACTTTCCGCGCGTGAGCTGCGGTACGAGGTCGACGTCGCGCCGGAGCTCGTGGTGTTCGCGGACCGCGACAAGGTCCAGCAGATCCTGCTGAACCTGCTGTCGAACGCGACGAAGTTCACGCCGCCTAACGGCTGCGTCGAGCTCACGGCCACCGGTGATGGCGACCGGCTCGTTTCGGTACGCGTGCGCGATACCGGCGTCGGGATTCCACCGGAACGGCTGGAGCACGTGTTCGAGCCGTTCGTGCAGGTGGACGCGAGTCACACCCGCCGCGCCGAGGGGACCGGGCTCGGACTCGCGATCAGCCGGGATCTCGCCCGCGGCATGGGAGGCGACCTCGAGGCCGAGAGCGAGGTGGGCGTCGGGTCGACGTTCACGCTGCGACTTCCGCGGCCTGTCGTCTCGTCCCACGAAACCCCGTAAGTCACGCTCCTCGCAGCGCCGCTCACGCAACGGTTTCCGCGACCGGAGTGTCTCCCGTGCGGATGTCATTCCGAGCGGAGCCGCGCAGCGGCGCAGTCGAGGAATCGCCGTCGTCGCAGTAGAGGGCTGTTCACTCTACCGGGGATAGTCTGCGAAGACCTCACGGCAGATGGCCGCAGATTTCGCCGATTCCGCAGAATCCCTCTGTCGGGAAGCTCGGCCGCGCGAGAGTACCAACTCTCTGGATAGAGGGAGAATCTGCGTTCTTCTGCGGAATCGGCGTAATCTGCGTCTTGGTTTCT
>DAINRQ010000015.1:71385-92155 GCA_036741775.1 Gemmatimonadaceae bacterium
AGAGGGAGAATCTGCGTTCTTCTGCGGAATCGGCGTAATCTGCGTCTTGGTTTCTTCCCCTTCCCGGTAGAGGGACAAGCCCCGAACGAGGACGACGACGATTCCTCGACTAGGGCGCCTGACGGCGGCCTCCGCTCGGAATGGCAAGCGGTCCTCGACTCCGCGGCCTTCGGCCGAGATAACTTCCTCTTCGAGGGACACATGCACGACATCCGGTGGGCAGCTCGCTCCCTTCGGAAGCAGCCCTGGTTCACGCTGCTCGCCCTGATCACGCTCGCCCTCGGTGTCGGCGCGACGACCACCGCGTTCACTGTGCTGGACACGGTGTTGTTGCGGCCGTTGCCGTACGAGGCGCCCGAGCGGCTCGTGCTGATCCGCGAGCGTACGGAGGAAGGGCGACTCATCCCGCCGTCGTACCCCAACTTCGCTGACTGGCGTGAACAGGCGACATCGTTCAGTGGCGTCGTGTCGACGTCGTTCGCGCCACCGGCGACCATCGCGTTCGACCGCGGCGAGCCGGTTCGCGCAACGATCATGGGGGTATCACGCGGCTTCTTCAGCACCCTCGGCGTCAGGCCCATCGTCGGTCGCGAGTTCACCGATACCGAGAACGCCGTGGGTGGCCCGGCGGCTGTCATGGTGTCGCACGCCTTTTGGCGCGACTACCTGGGCGGGACCACCCCGCTCGGCACGGTGCGCTTCGGCGACTCCAGCGTTCCCGTCGTAGGCGTGCTGCCCCCGGGCTTCAGATTCATTGACGACACGGATGTCTACTTCCCGCACGAGCGTGGCCCGGGCACCGTGCGAAACGCACACAACTACCGCGTCGTCGCGCGGCTCGGTCCCGGCGCTACGCTTGAATCCGCACGCGCCGAGATGACGACGATCTCTCGTGCGCTCGAGGCGACGTACGGCGACGAGACCCAGGCGGTCGATGCGGACGTGACGCCGCTGCGCGACTACCTCGTGGGCGACTTCAGGGCGTTGCTTGCCGTCGTGTTCGGTGCGGCCGCAATGGTGTTGGCTATCGCGTGCACGAACCTCGTGAGCGCGCAACTCGCGCGAGGACTCGCGCGCCAGCGTGAGGTGGCCGTCCGCGCGGCACTCGGCGCGTCGCGTGGCCGACTCGTGCGGCTGCTCTTCGTCGAGACCGCAATGCTCGTGGTGTTCGGTTCCGTCCTCGGCGCCGGTATCGCGATGGCCCTGACGCGAGTCGTGCGTGTGTTGGGCACCGGACACGTGCCGCGTCTCGAAGAGCTGTCGGTCGACGGCAGCGTGCTCGCGTTCGTCGCGGCCGTGGCGGTCGTGACGGCCATCCTCGCGGGAGTCTATCCCGCGCTTCGACTCGCCGGCGGTGACCCGGGGGATGCGCTTCGGACGACGCGAGGTTCGGGCACCGTGGTCCGCCGCTCTGTCTGGCGTCTGCTCGTCGGGTTCGAGGTCGCGACGGCAGTCGTGCTGCTTGTCGGGTCCGGGCTGTTGATCCGCACGCTGCACAACATTCTCAACGCGGACACCGGCTTCGAGCCGCGCGGTGTCGTGACCGCCGCGATTGCGCGGCAGGGACTCACGCTCGAAGAGTTGGAGCGCATCCGGACAGACCTCGCTGGACTGCCCGGCGCGGAGGGGGCGGCGTTCACGAGTCTGCTCCCATTCACCTGGGGGAATCAGTCAGCGCCGGTACGCCGACCGGGCGATCCGGTCAATCGCGACTGGCCAGCGATGGCTGGGTTTCGTGTCATCACGCCGGAGTATTTCGAGGTGCTCCGCCAGCCGCTGCGCCGCGGGCGAGCGTTCACGGCACAGGATCGTGCCGGTAGCCCGCCAGTAGCGATCATCACGCCGGGGATTGCCGAAAAGCTCTGGCCGGGGCAGGACCCGATCGGGAAGCAGGTGGGAAGCAATTATCTGGTGGACGTTTGGATGACGGTCGTGGGCGTGGCGGGCGAGGCGTCGAGCTGGACGATGCCGCGCGGCTCGCAGAACGAGATCTACGTGCCGCTCGCGCAGCAGCCTGACGCGGAACCCGTGCGGAGTCAGGTCGTGGCGGTCGTCCGGACGTCGGGTGAACAGACTCACCTCATGCCGGCGGTGCGGGCGCGACTTCGCGCGCTCGCCCCGGATTCTCCGGCGCGGCTCTCGACACTCGAAGAGCGCATTCGCACGAGCGCGGCCGATCGGCGGTTCGCGATGTTCGCGCTGACGGCGTTCGGCGTGATTGCACTGTTGCTGGCGGGGATCGGGATCTATGGCGTGGTGGCGTACACGGTCGCCACGCGAACGCACGAGATCGGGATCCGCATGGCCCTGGGCGCCGCGCCCTCGCTTGTGCGTATGCAGGTGTTACGTGACGCAGCGGCGATGGCTGTGGGTGGGATCGTCGCCGGTGCAGTCGGGGCGGCATTCGTGACGCGTTATCTGCGGGCGACACTTTACGGTGTGACGCCGATGGACCCCGTGGCCTACGGCGCGGGGGTCGTGGTGTTGCTCGTGACGGCCGTTCTCGGCGCGTACGTCCCGGCGAGGCGATCGAGTCGGGTCGACCCGCTGCTTGCGATTCGCGGTGACTAGCCAGCTTCACCGCCCGCATTCGGGGTTGCCATTCGGGGTCAGATTCGGTTTTCATCGTTTTCATGCGGGACGAGGTCGTTAATGCGCGAAAAAGCGAACGCGGTTCCTTCTTGTGGAGCCAGCTAAGTGGAGGTGCCTAACGCGGTTGCTCGAACGCGGTCGCCGAGCATCGCGGTGGCGAGCGGACTGCGTCGTGCTATGCGAGTTGCTTCCGGTAACTGCAGGAGACACGATGGCAGGATGGCGAAGATGACTCGCGCGGCGGCACGGTCGCTCGCGCCAGCGGCCTGACGAATGAGGGGAACGGCCGCCGGGACGCCACTATCCCCGCCTGCCGTCCCCGACTCCCGACTCCCGATTCCCGACAAATCACCCCGGCCGTTTCCGCCTCATCCACGCCATCGCAGTTCCGATCGGCCCGGGCGCGCCGGACTCGACACGTAGGGGCCGTTCATCCCGCAGCCACCAGCTTCAGCTAACACCGACCCGCGCCGGGTGCTGTGCTGGTTGGGCACGGTGCGGCGTACTGGTCTGCCCCGACGTTGCATCCAAGCAACCCTCTCTAGGTTTCCGTTGTCCCAGATCGTATATAACGCGACCTTATGCCGTCGACCCCCCGTCAGCTCCCACCGCTCTCGCACCTGCAGTTCCTCGCCCTGGGCGTCCTGCTCACGGGCGACGAGCCGGGACGCGTCATCCGTGACGTCGTCGCCGCATATGGTGTCCAGCGCACCGGAGCCGCGTTTTACCAGCTCATGGCGCGTCTGGAGCGGGATGGACTGGTCGAAGGGTGGTACGAGCCGATCGTCGTCGGTGACCAGGCGGTGCGCGAGCGTCGCTACCGCCTAACGGCGGCTGGCGCCCGCGCATGGCGACAGACCCGGTCCTTCTACGAATCGGTCGCCACCGCGGCGGCCGAGCGGCGGCTGTCGAATGCTTGATGCGCGCCTTCGGCGTGTACTCGCCACACTCGTCCCGGGCCGCGTCGCGACCGACGCATTCGAGCCCGCGTGGGAAGACCTACGCTTCGCCTACCTCACGCACCGGATGCGATCGGGGTCGCCCGCCAGCCGTATCGCCCTCGGTGTCCTGTACGTGGCACTCGCGCTCCTGCTCGTGCTCGACTGCTGGCGGCTCGCCGCGCTGAACCTCGTGCACCGGCGCGAGCGGCGTGTCGCGCCACCGGCCCACCCGATTCTCACCGAACCGAAACCGACGGAGCGCTTCGCCATGTTTCTCTACCTCGTTCGCCACGCGTTCCGTCAGCTCGTTCGCGAGCCCGCGTTCACCGTGGCGGCATTGCTCACCCTCGCGCTCGGCGTCGGCGCGAACGTCGCCGTATTCGCCGTGGTGGAGGCAGTGTTACTCCGCCCGTTGCCGTACGCGAACGCTGATGACCTGGTCATCCTGAACCACCGCGACCAGCGCACGGGCATCACGAAGGAGTTCATCGCGATCGGCGACTACGTTGACCTGGTGGCGCGTCAGACGGCATTCGAGTCCATCAGCGCGTATGGCCGTGGACAGACGTCGTACACTGACGGCGACCGGCTCGTCCGCGTCAACCTGCTCGGCGCGGGGCCGGGTTTGCTGGAGATCCTGCGCGTCCGCCCGGTACTCGGGCGCACCTTCGAACCCGAGGACTCGCGGCAGGGTGCCCCGCAAGTGATGATGCTCAGCTACGAGGCGTGGCAGGAGCAGTTCGGTGGCGACCCGTCGATCATCGGGCGGACGCTTCGGTTCGAGCAGACGCAGCGCCAGGTCGTCGGGGTCACGCCCGCAGGCTTCACGTTCCCGCCTAACGCCACGACGGACATGCTCGTACCGCTCACGCTCCCGACCGTGGCGCCGGCCAACCGTCGGGCGGGATGGGCGCTCGCCATCGGCCGACTCAAACCCGGCCGGACCCTCGAGGACGCGGCGACGAACCTGACGGTGCTGTCCCGTCAGATGGAACGAGAGTTCCCGCAGAGCAACCTTGCTTCCGAGTACTTCGCTGTCGATCTGCGCACGTCGCTCGTCGGCAACACGAAGCCGGCGCTGATGCTCCTGTTCGCCGCGGTCGGCGTCGTGCTGCTCATTGCTTGCGCGAACGTCGCGAACCTGTTGCTCGCGCGCTCGCTCGGCCGGCGGCGGGAAATGTCCGTTCGCCTCGCGCTTGGCGCTGGCGGGGCTCGGCTCGCCGCGCAGCTCTTGACCGAGAGCCTGGTCCTGGCTCTCGTCGCAAGCCTCGGTGGCGTGCTCGTCGCGTACTGGGGCGCGCAGGCGCTGGTGGCGCTCCTGCCTCAGGCGAGCAACGTGCCTGGGCTCAGCGATGTGCGCATCAGCGGCAGCGTGCTCGCGTTCACGTTAGGGATCGTCGTGCTGACGACGCTCGTGTTCGGCCTCGTGTCCGCGCTCACCGTTCGGTCCCAGAAGGCGGTCGGGGTCCTGAACACCTCCCGCGGGTCGAGCATGAGTCCCAAGGCGCGGCGGGCAACGTCGACGCTCGTCATCGTCGAGGTCGCGTTGGCGATCGTGCTCCTCGTCGGCGCGGGGCTGATCCTGCGTAGCTTTGCCAGCCTGCTCGCGGTGGATCCCGGGTTCCGTACGGCGAACGTCATGACCATGAACCTCCAGCTCCCCGGCAGTCGGTATGCCGAGCGCGCGGCGCGGGATGGGTTCTACCGGCGGGCGTTCGCGGAGATAACGTCGGTGCCCGGCGTGTCGGAGGTGGGCGCGGCGGCCGTCACGCCGCTCACCGGGAACAACTGGACGGCTCCGTTCGAGCGTCCCGAGCAGCCGGTGCCGACGGGCGAACGGCCGCCGGAGGTCGGATGGCAGGTGGCGTCGAACGGCTACTTCACGGCACTACAGATCCCGCTCATCGACGGACGGTTGTTCGACGATCGCGACACCCCCGAGGCGCCGCCGGTGGTGATCATCAGCGAAGCGATCCAGCAGCGATTCTTCCCTAACGAGCGCGCGGTGGGGAAGCAGGTGCGGCAGGGCGACCAGACGGCCGAAATCGTCGGCGTGGTGGGCAACATTCGTCGTGCCGGGCTTCGCGATGAACCGCGCGCCGACATGTACTTCCCGTTCGAGACCAACAAGCCGGGGCAGATCTCCCTCTTCGTCCGGACGTCGGGGAACCCGGAGCGCTCGATTCCCGCCGTGGAAGCCGCGATCAAGCGCGTCGAGCCGTACGCCTCCGTGAACGAGAGTCAGACGCTTGCGCATGTGGCGAGCGAGTCCGAGCGCGTGACGCGCGTCGTACTGTGGCTGCTCGGTGTCTTCGCGGTGACGTCGCTCGCACTTGCCGCCGTCGGGATCTACGGTGTGATGTCGTACGCGGTCCGTCAGCGAACGCGCGAGATCGGCACCCGGATCGCCCTCGGTGCGACGCGCCGGAACATTCTGTGGCTCGTGCTGCAGCAGGGGGCGCTCATCGCCGCGATCGGCACGGTGGTGGGGCTGGCCACCGGCCTGGCGACGACGCGGTTCCTGAACTCGATCCTCTTTGGCGTGTCGGGCACGGACCCGATCACGCTGAGCGTGGCGGTCACGCTCCTCGTCGTGACGATCATGCTCGCGTGCTACGTCCCCGCGCGCCGAGCGGCGTCGGTGGATCCGGCGAAGACCCTCGCCGATCAGTAATTGGGGTCAGAGTCGAGAATCATCGTTTTGTTGCCGCGGCAACAAAACGATGATTCTCGACTCTGACCCCAATTACGCCGGTTGCGACGTCGCCGCCGCGATGGCCGCCGCGACCTCGGCGGGTGAGTCCACTGTAAACCGGAGGTCTCGGAGGAGCCCGTCGTCGAGGCGGTAGATCCACGCATGCACCGTGAGCGGCTGGCCCCGCTCCCACGCGTCCTGCACGATCGTCGTCTCGCACACGTTGAGCGCCTGTTCCAGGACGTTCAGCTCGCACATCCGGTCCTCACGCGCGTGTGCCGGTGTCGCGTCGAGCTGCGCCGCGTGTCTCTGGCGAACGTCCCGCACGTGCCGGAGCCAGTTGTCGATGAGACCGAGCCTCGCCTCCCCGAGCGCCGCACGCACGCCACCGCAGCCGTAATGCCCGCACACGATGACGTCCGTCACGCGCAGGACGTCCACCGCGTACTGCAGCACGGACAGGCAATTCAGGTCCGTATGGATGACGACGTTCGCGACGTTGCGATGCACGAACAGCTCGCCCGGCGGCAGGTCCACGATCTCGTTCGCCGGTACACGGCTGTCGGAGCAGCCGATCCAGAGATATTGCGGCGCCTGCAGCGCGACGAGGCGCGAGAAGAAGGCGGGGTCCGTGCGTGCCCGTTCGGCGGCCCACCGCCGGTTGTTCGCGAACAGGTCGGACAGTTTGCGCAAGGCGGACGGCCTCCGGTACCAGGTTCGCCGAGGCGAAGGGTGCGCTCGGTGGCCGGGAATCTAACCGTGTCTCGCCTGCCTCGTTGGTCTCGGTCGAGCGCGCCGCGATGCGGTCAGCGGCGGCTACTCAGGCGATCAGAAAGGCGGCGTCGACCGCCAGTCGCCGAATCGACTCAGCCTGCAGGGACTGGCTCCGATCTGCACGCGCGCACGTAGCGATTCGCATCATCCTCGCCCCCTTCCAGTCCGTCACGGAGGTCGAACGTGATGTGCACCGCTTCGTGCTCCATGGTCCGGACCACGTCGTCCACGGTGCGTACGCCGACATTCAGCGGATCAATCTCGCGCGCGAGCGTCATTTCCCCGTTAGGCTTCGCTTCCCCGGACGTCAGGTGCTTGCCCACGCGCCACATGTAGGGGCGAATGATGATCCGCCCACCGCGGTACGACCGCTTCAGCACGGCGCCGTACTGCGAGCACACGCCCCCGCGCGTTTCGAGATCGGTGATTCGCGACTCGATCGCGCGGGCGAGATCGGGCGAGAGCGGAGCGGCCTCGCAATCGCCGTCGCACGTCAACCCGCGCGGCACCGAGGTTACTTCGGCGCGCGAGATGGGTTGCACCGAAGCGGGCGCGAGCGATGTGGCCGACGAGGTCGTGCCAGGCGGCACGCACGCGGCGACACTCAGCAACAAGGACGCGGTGAGGAGATGGAGCGAACGAGACATTGAATGCGACAGTGGATCGGATGCCTTGACCTGATCGATACGACCGGCGCTATGCTCGCGCAACCGGCCGATACCGAGGCTGCGTCACTCAGGGCGAGCGTACGACTCGAGATACCCGCATCGCGTGCACCGGTGGGTCGCCACCGCATGGTTTGCGCCTTTCGGCACCTTCAGCCCCGTCCAGAAGGACCGGACTGGCTTGCCCTCGATCCACTCCGAGGGCATCCGGGCGGTATAGGAGTGATCGATCACAAACCCTTCTTCCATGTCGGAATTGCACGTGGGGCAGGTCGGTTCGTTCATGGCGTTCATGGGCGTGTGGAGGTCCCTGCCGTACGGCTCGATGCCGACCTTTGTGTCACGTACGATAGCAACCGCACGCGCCGCGGGAAGGGTGCGTCCGGCTAAGCCCTTGACGGACCGACGGGTTCCCAGCGCCGGCTCTCCGCGGCCCGAAACAAGGCGTCGATGACAGCCATGTTCCCGGCCGCGGACTCGAGCGAAACCGGCACCGTCCCCGTCCCGCGGACGGCCGCGGCGAACCGCTCGCTCTGCAGCCGGTATTGATCCGCCACGGGGAGATCGATCGCCGTCGCGCTCCGCCCGCCGAGGATGGAACCGTCGTCGACGAAGATGCGACATGGCGCGTCGGATGGCGCATTGAACGGGATCTCGACCTCGACGCGTCCACGCTCGCCGTACAGATGCACACGCTGATACGGCGCCAGCTGGCCGCCGCAGGTGAACACGGCCTGACCGTTCGGGAAGCGCAACATCCCGGACGTTAGGCGGTCGATCCCGAGGTCCGGGTCACGGTCGAGCATGGCGGCCACGTCGATCGGCTCCGCGCCAAACATCCATCGCGCGACGAATATCGGGTAGCACCCGATGTCCATCAGCGCACCGCCACCCCACTCGGCACGGCTGCGAATGTCCGAGGGATCGCGCCGATAGTAGCTGAAGTGACCGGTGATGAGCCGAAGCGGTCCGATGCGGTCGTATGCGATGAGTCGCTCGACCTCCTCCCACTGTGGGTGCGTGCGCACCATGAACGCCTCGGCGATCTGCACGCCGTGTGCATCCCGGGCCGCGAGTAGCGTTCGCGCTTCGGCAGCGGACAGCGCGATGGGCTTCTCGCACAGGACATGCTTGCCCGCCTCCGCGGCACGGATGGACCATGGGACGTGCAGGTGGTTCGGGAGCGGGATGTAGATCGCTTCGACGTCGGGGTCGGCGATGATCTCCTCGTACGAGCCGTACGAGCGCGGGATATCGAGCTGTGCGGCAGCCTCTCGCGCCTTCGTCAGGCTACGAGAGGCAATCGCCACGACGCGCGAGAGCGGGCTGCCGTGCATGGAGGGCACGACCTTCTTGATCGCGATGTTCGCGGCGCCGAGGATACCCCAGCGAACTGGATCGGGCATTGGGAGCGGAGTCGATTGTCAAACGATGATAATATCCGTTCCTCCCTTTCGTTCTGGACGCCTGCGCGCGTCGCGCATTGGGACTCTGACCCCGGTTCACTCGGATCGGAGCGCCACCATGGGACTGACCTGGCTCGCCCGACGAGCGGGAAGGTAAGCTGCGAGCAGGGTCACGAGCGTCAGGATCACCGCAACGCCGCCTAACAGCGCCACGTCGCTGGATCCCTCACGAACGAGGAACTGGTCGAGTACACGACCCGCAGCTACCGACCCGCCTGCACCGAGCATCAGCCCCGCCGCGCACATGATTGCCGCGCCACCGAGGACGCGCTGCCGAACACGCTCGGCCGACTCGCCGAGGGCCATGCGGATGCCGATCTCACGCGTGCGCCGGCTGACACCATCCGCTACGACCCCGTAAAGGCCGATCGCCGCGAGGACCAGCGCGAGCGTCGCGAACACCGCAACGATGGTCGCGCGGAAACGCTCAGGCGCCGACGCTTCGGCGCGCCGCTCGGCCATGGTCGCGAGGTGCGCGACGGCGATCGTCGGATCGGTCGCCCGTACCGCGGCGCGCACGGCGCTGACCACCGCGGTTGGGCTCCCGGTCGTACGAACGCTCACCCAGGCCCCTGCCTGCAGTGGCAGTTGGCGGCGCGGCACGAACATCTCCGGCATTGGCGGCTGCGTCAGTGCGGAATGTCGCTTGTCACCGACCACACCGACAATCTCCCACGACTTCCCGCGCAGGGAAACGCGCTTGCCGACAACATCCTCGGCTGGGAAATGCGCCGCGGCGAGCGCTGCGTTCACCACGACCACTGGTGGCGAGCTCTCGGTATCGTCAGTGTCGATGAGCACTCGTCCGCGCAGCAGCCGCAAGCCCATCGCCGCAATGAAATCCGCGTTCACGACCTGCAACTTGGCCTGCGGCAGGTTCGGCATCTGGTCGTTTCGTCCGTCGCGCGTGTAGAGCTCCGTGAGATTTCCCGGCGCGAACGGCACGAGGTTCGAGAACCCCACCGCGCGCACGCCGGGTTTGGCGCGCAACGAATCGGCAAGCGCATCGTAGAACGCGGCGATCTCGTGCGATGACGGATAGCGCGCGCGCGACGGCGTCACGTCGAACGTGAGGATGTGTTCGGCATCGAACCCGACATCGACCCGTGAGATCGCGCGATAGGTGTCGATGAGCAGCCAGCCGCCAAAGAGCAGCACCATCGACATCGCGAGCTGCCCGACGACGAGCGAGCCCGCGATCCGGCGCTGCCTGCGGCTTCCCACCACACGGCCACCGGCGCTCAACCCGCGCGCTGCGTCGGCATGTAGCGCCTGCCTGACAAGTGGCGTCGCGGCGATGAGGCCCGCGCCGGCGATGAGTGCGGCGGCCGCGCCGAGCACCCGCCAATCGATACCAAGCTCCGCGGCGCGCGGGAGCGTGCCCGGATACACCGCAACGAAGGCACGCAGCGTGACCGGCGCGAGCAGTACACCCAGCACGCCCCCAGCAGCACAGAGCAGCATGGTTTCCGTGACGAGCTGCCTGACGAGTCGGCCGGGACTGCCACCGAGCGCGGTGCGAACGGCCATCTCGCGCGCACGATCCACGGATTGCGCAATGAGGAGATTGGCGACGCTCGCGCACGCGATGAGCATCAGCGTGATCACCGCGCCGCCGAGCAGCAGGAACATGGGGCGCGCAGGCCCGACCACGCCGTCCTTGAGCGGCTCGAGTCGGACGCTGCGTGTTGCGTTCGTGAGCGGGTGCTCGCGCGACAGCTGCGCCGCGATTGCGTCCATCTGTGCCTGGCCCTCGGCGAACGACACGGCGTCGCGTAGTCGCCCGACCACGATGATGTACGAAGCGGTACGCGGCTGCGTGCGCTGCTGAACGTTGTCGAGCAACGGTCGCCAGAGCTCGAAGTCGGACTCGGGGAGGATGTCGCCCGCCGGGGGCAGCACGGCGACGATGGTCCGAGGCACGTTGTTCAGCTGGATGGTTCGTCCGACGGCCCCCGGATCGCCGTTGAGTTGCCGACGCCAGAAGCGATGACTCACGATGACGGAATTGCTACCCCCAGCGTAGTCCGCGTCGGTAAAGAGCTGCCCGAGGTGTGGTTGAATGCCGATCGCTCGAGCGAAGTCGGGACTCACGAGCGCCATGCGAACCCGCTCGGGGTCGGCGTTCTCGCCGCTGCGTACGGTCGTCTCACCCTCGTTGTACCAGCCGATGGCGGAGAACGCGCTGGCGCGTTCGCGCCAATCGAATGCGTCGCCTGGATTGGCCCCCGTCCGGACACGGCCGTCCGCTGCGTCGAAGGTTCGAAGCCACACGGCTCGCTCCTCATCGACGACCGGGAGCGGACGAAGGAGAATGCGGTCGAGAACTGCGAACATCGCAGTCGTGCCCGCGATGCCGAATCCGAAGCTGAGCAGGATGGCGAGTGACCCCCAGCGGCGACGCAGCGCGATGCGTGTGGCGTAGCGAACGTCGGTGGCGACGTGTGCGAGCACGAGACCCTCGATACCATGGAGTTGGCACTGCGACACCACGCCGACGAGGAGGGTTTGAACCGCGGGGCAGGGCGTCCCCGGGAGCAACAGCTATCAGCTAACAGCTATCAGCTATCAGCGAAGCGAGAACCCTCGGGATGCCTCTCTCACCAGGAGAAGCCGTCCCGAGGGTTTGGCTTTGCTGATAGCTGATAGCTGTTAGCTGATAGCTTTACACTGGCGTCTCCCCGTGGTCGAGCTCCTCTCCGCTCGGCCCGATGCGGAACCACTCGATCGCCTCCACCGACGCGCTGGATCGTAACGCGCGATCGACAATCGCCGTGATCGCGATGGGCACCCCCGGGCCATCACGTCCCAACAATCGCGCGAGGACCCCTGGCTGCTCACCCTCGATCCAGATGAGCCACTCCGTCACCGAGCCGTGCACGTTCCCGCACCCGAGCCGCGCGAGCTGGCCGTCATGGGCGGCGTCGACGAACCACCCCCAATCCTCCGCCACCGGGACCTCGACTTTCACGCCGCGCTCAGTCAGACGCGCGGAGAGCCAGCTCACGAGCGCGTAGCCGTACCGTTCGGAGGTGACCTGCCAGGGCTCCGGGTCCGGTGGCGAAAACTCCGCCGACCGGAACCGTACGTGGTTCCGCATACCGGGCCGATACGGGCGAGCGTCGAGCCTAACGCGGCCGCCCGGGAGCCATGTCGCCGCGGTACGGCACGAGCGTCGTCGACGTCACCCCGTCCGCGAACACCACCGTCACGCCGGCGAAGGCCACCGGGGCAGACAGCGTCGCGACCTCGAAGGTTGCGGTGGGAGACGACGGGCTCGCGCTCCGCGTCGCCAGCTCGCGCTTCGCGGAATCCGCGACGAAGAGCTTCACCTCACGCGCTTGCCGCCCATTCGCGAGCCAGCTGAGACGCACGCTGTCGTCGAGCGATTCGACCGTGAGCGCGTCGCTGCCGCCGCCGCTTCCACCACCCACGACGATCAGCTTCGACGCGGGACGCTCGGACGCGTACCGCTCGCGGTCGATCTCGTCGTAGTGCTCGTACTCCACGTGGTGGTAGTAGGGAACCACCACCGGCACGAAGAACGGGTACCCGATCACGAACGAGCCGGAAAACCCACCGAACTTGACCCCCGCCCGAAATCCCGAGCACCCGTAGACGCAGGCGCCGCCAAGGCCGTATCGCACGGACGACCCGTGGCGGTAATAGCGGCTCCCACGCCCCGAAGAAATCGCCGGGTAGCCGTAGTCACGGTCGTACGTGTAGGCGTAGCCACGGCGCCGCGGCTCTGTCACCATCCGCGGAAGCTCACCACGGCGAGGGCTGCTGCCCCTCGCCCCCGGCCCCATATAGCTCCGGCCGGACGCAGACGGACGCGTCGGCCGCGCGGCAGTCCCGCCGGATGGCCGCGGGGGCGGGGCCGTGGTCACCCGTGGCACCGACGCCGTGCCGCGGCCGCCACGCTGCGCCGACGCCTCGCTCGCGAGGATGACGAGCGCACCAGCCGCCATCACGACGGCGGCGATGGCGGACGTGCTGATCCGGAGCGGGCGGGAACGTCGAGTCATCATGGCTCCTTGAAGGGCCGAGTGGCACCGGTACGCCGGCAGGCCATCTCGTTCAAAGATCGCGCCGGGAACAGGACCCGTCCAGCGCGGGAATCACGCCCTCCCGCTCTCCAGCGCGGCTTCTCGCCGAGTGTATCATACCCACCCATGGCACCCTCAAAGCACGCATCAGGCCGCGCGGCCGCCACTACGCTTCGCGAGCGCGCGCGCGAAATCGTCGCCGAGCATGGGTTCGTGGCCGACTTCCCGCCCGACGCGTGCATCGAGGTGGAGCGAATCGTCGAGTCGAACGGCGCGAGCGACGAGATCGTCTCCGGACCAGGAGACGTTCGGGATCTGCGATCCCTCGTCTGGTCCTCGATCGACAATCGGGATACGCGCGACCTGGACCAGGTGGAGGTCTGCGAGTCGCTCGCCGATGGGATGGCGCGCCTTCGGCTCGGAGTCGCCGACGTCGATCATTTTGTGCCCAAGGACTCCGCCGTCGATCGTCGTGCGGCCTCGAACACGACGTCGCTCTACACCGGCATCGAGGTCTTCCCGATGCTGCCCGAAGAGCTGTCCACCGATGTCACGTCACTCATGGAGGGCGCCGAGCGGCTTGTCGTCGTCGTGGACCTCGTGGTGGACGAGGCGGGCGAAGTGACCGATGCGACGGTCTATCGCGCTCGAGTGGTGAACCGGGCGAAGCTGGCCTACGATGCCGTGGGGCTCTGGCTGGCCGGCGCTGCCCCTGCGCCGGAAGAGTTCGCTGCCGTGAACGGTCTCGAGGAGCAGATACGCTTGCAGGATGACGTCGCTCGACGCCTTCGGCTGCAACGCCACAAGCGTGGAGCGCTGGATCTCGAGACGATCGAAGCGCGCCCGGTGACCTCGGGCGGCGACGTTGTGGACCTCGAAGTGACGCGAAAGACACGCTCACGCGAGATCATCGAGGACTTCATGATCGCGGCGAATGCCGCGACGGCGCGATTTCTCGAGTCTCGGCATGTTCCGTCCATTCGCCGGGTCGTCCGGGCGCCGCGACGGTGGTCACGGATCGTCGAGCTCGCCAGTCGCTACGGTGACGAGTTGCCCGATGAGCCAAGCTCCGTCGCCCTTGCCGAGTTTCTGCGCCGGCGTCGCACCGCGAACCCTGACGGCTTCGCCGACCTCTCACTGTCCGTCGTAAAGCTCCTCGGCAGCGGCGAATATGCCGTGGAACGCCCGTGGGAGCCGGACGGCGACGAAGGGCATTTCGGGCTGGCCGTCGATGATTACTCGCACACGACCGCGCCGAACCGACGCTACGCAGATCTCGTGATGCAGCGCCTCGTGAAAGCGTCGCTCGCGGGTGCGGCCATTCCGTACGCGGTGAGCGAGCTCGACGAGATCGCCGAGCGGTGCACGACCATGGAAAACGCGGCGCGCCGAGTCGAGCGGGAGATGCGGAAGGTCGTGGCCGCGACGCTCATGGCGCATCGAATCGGGGAAACGTTCGACGCCATCATCACGGGTGTAAACCGGAACGGCACGTTTGCTCGACTCGTTCACCCGCCGGTCGAGGGGCGCGTCGTGCGAGGAGAGGAAGGGATGGACGTCGGCGATCGCGTTCGGCTGCAGTTGGTCGAAGTCGATGTCGCGAAGGCGTACATCGATTTTGCGCGAAGCGAGGATTGAGGTCGCCAATCGAGTCGGGATGACCGCCACGGAATAGCCGGATTCCCGCTGCGTGCGAGTGGCGGTCGCGTGCTGCCCGAGTCTCTCGCGTGCCTGGACGCACCATCGGCCCTTCCCCCAGTGCCCTTCGCCGATTCCGCGTTGCGGGGATCGCGCGACCACGCTCTCGTACCGGTCGGGACACTCCAACCATTCCTGTCGTGTAACCACTCGTGTCGTGGGAGGGACGGACTATGCGCAGACTCTATTCTGTCGTTGGGGCGGTACTGTTGGTTGGCTGCATGGACGACGGGTCGAAGGCGACGGCGCCTCAGTTGAGCGGCGCGGTGGTGGGCGGCCCATCATTCGACAGGAATGGCGGCAGCATCCGGAGCGACCACGGCAACCAGGGAGGGAAGCGCGTCGCGATTACACTCCTCACTGGTGCCGAGGAAGTCCCGGCTCGCTCGACAGACGCGAGTGGCGAGCTGTCGCTCCGACTCGGCAAGGATGGCGCGTCGATCGACTTCGTCCTCGAGGTCAACGACATCAGCAACATCACGATGGCGCACATCCACAGACAGGTGAAAGGCCAGAACGGCGGGATCGTCGTGTGGCTGTACCCGAGCGTGAAATCCACCACTCCACTGCCGGGCGGGAGCGGCCCGGTCACTCGGCTCGTCGTGGAAGGCACGTTCACCGCAGCCGATTTCAGAGGCGCGCTTGCCGGTCAGCCGCTGTCGGCGTTCCTCGCTGACGTCGAGGCTGAGCTCCTGTATGGAAACGTCCATACCGATGATGGCGTCGCCCCGCCGAACACCGGTCCCGGTGACTTCCCGGGCGGCGAGATCCGCGGGCAACTGGATAGACACAATCACTAGCGCGGGTCGATCGCTGGCTCCCGGAACGGAGGGATCAGACGGTTGCGGGATGGCGAGATCGGGGATCTCTCCGTGACTGGGAGATTTCGTCATTCCGAGCAGAGGCGCGCAGCGCCGCAGTCGAGGAATCGCCGTCGTCCCGAAAGCGGGGCCTCTCTACCGGGACGACCTGGGAAGACCTGACGCAGATGGCCGCAGATTACGCCGATTTCGCAGAATCCCTCTATCGGGCAGCTCGGCCACGCGAGAGTAGCCACCGTCCGGGTAGAGGGAGGATCTGCGCTTTCTGCGGAATCGGCGTAATCGCGTCTTGTTTTCTTCCCCTTCGCGGTGGAGGGGCCAGCCCTCTACGAGGACGACGGCGATTCCTCGACTGCGCGGCCTACGGCTGCTCCGCTCGGAATGACAAGTCGTAGCTAATCCGGTGCGGTGCCGCGCAGCCCGAGATTGATGATTCGTTGCAGCAGTTCCGGATACTCGATCCCTGCTTCCTTCGCCGCCGACGCGAACTCCTCACCCATGGCGATTTCCGGATTGGGATTCGCTTCGAGGAAGTAGAGGCTCCCGTCGGGTCTCAGGCGGAAATCGAGACGCGCGTACCCGGTGAGCTCGAGCGTCCGGTAGATCCGCTTCGCGAGATGCTCGAGCCCAGCGGCAACACCATTCGGCAGGTCCTTCGCGGCCCGCTGGTCGATGCCGTGGCGCTTCTGGTACTCGAGGTCGTGCTTGGCCTTCGCGGTCGCGATGAGCGGCGTACCGTCGGGCGCGTTGTCGAAGACGAGCTCCCTCGGGGGCAGCGCCTTGAGCCGGTCGTTGCCGAGTACGCCGACGTAGATCTCGCGCCCTTCGATGAACTGTTCGGCGATGGCATCCGAGCCGAGCCGCCGGTGGACGAACGCGACCCGTTCCGCGAGCTCGGCGTCGTCCTTGACCAGCGACGCCTGCGAGATGCCTAACGAAGCGTGATCGGTGAGACTCTTCACGAACAACGGGAAGTCGAGTTGCTTCGGCCGCTTCACCTTGCGTCCCGCCGGGAAGACGTGAAACGCCGGAACGCGGATGCGATGATAGATGAGCAGCTTCTTCGACAGCGCCTTCTCGCGCGAGATGATCATGCCGCGCGGGTTGCATCCGGTGTATGGCACGCGGAGCAGCTCGAGCAGGCTGACGACGTTGTGGTCGAAGAGGACGTTGCCGTGGAACTCCTCGAGCAGGTTGAAGACCACGTGCGGCGCGAATTCCTGCACGGCGTCGCGGATGGGCAGGAGCTCGTCCTGCACGCCTAACGCGCGAACATCGTGTCCGATCTCGCGCAGCGTGCGGCACACATCCCACTCCGTCTTCCACTCGAAGCGTTCTTTCTCGTCCCGCTCGGCAGCGTCCTCCGGCGGCACGAGCTCGGGGTGCATCAGGGCGAGGACCCGCAACCGTTTCATTCAACTACTCGCATCGTGACGCCGGCAACAAGGCATGGGAACCGGGAACGGGGAACCGGGAACGGGACCTTCCAGCTCGCCGCTCACAGGGCAATCCAATCTCGTCGTCCTTGACTGTAGAGGAAATGCATGGTCTTCACTGTCAACAACACGCAGAAATCCGTCAATAACTGCCGCTCCGGCCCCACCGCGCGGAGGCGCAGCTCCGTACATCGTCCCATCATGTCGTTCAGGACGAGGTCGAGCGTATACTGAAACTCACCGGTCCATTTCGCGACCAGGCGACGAATCTCCCCTCGGTTACGACGAAGGAAACTCGCGGCCGTCTCCTGCCGGCGATGGCGCGGCTCGGCGGAAAAGAGTCGCTTGAGGTCCGCGTCGTACGTGTTCGGGAAAGTGACCGAGTACTTCTCGCGGCGCGACTCGTAGTGCTCGGCGAGCGTCCGCGTCATCTTGTGGAGCGGGTCGATGACGCGCCGCGTCGCGACGGGCGGCTTCTCCTCGCAGATCTCCTCCATGAGCGAGTCGACGTAGCGCAGCTTCTTGAGAGCGGGCCACCCGACATACCGCGATTGCCAGTCCGACCGTGGCCTGAGCCACACCGCGAACGTCTCCGCGAAGTCTTCGTCCGGGTGGCTCTGCGCGTACCAGAGCCGGAGGTGCTGCACGTAGCGCTTGCTCGCCGGATTGGGCCGGTAGTACTCGGGGTACTTCGTGGAGGATTTTCCGAAATGCTGCTGCCATTTTCGGCGCCGATGCAGCTGATATGCGTGCTGGATCGCGTGCCCGGTCTCGTGCCGCATGATGCGCATGCACTCGGCGCGTGAGGCGCCCTCGACGTCGAGCACCTGGTTGCGCTCGAGCCGCCGCAATCGCGGGTGCGCGAGGTAGAATGGCACCGCGAACCCCGGTACCCCACCGGGCGAGAACCACTCGTCGGACAACCAGACGTGAGGCTTGAGTACGATGGATCGGGCGTCGAGCTCCTCGTACAGCTGCTCGACACATCCTTCCAACCACGTTCCCTCGATGGTCACGCCGAGGTCCTTCAGCCGGACCTTGAGCAGCCGCTCGTCGCTATAGCGTTGCCACGGGAATCGGACGGGCACCGGACTGATCGGAACGGGGAACCGGGAACCGGGAACCGGGAACGGGGAACCGGAACGATGACAAACTCGAAGTAAAATAGCTGATAGCTGATAGCTGTTAGCTGATAGCTTTTTCTCACATGCCCACGATCGTCCTCACCGCCTCCGACGTCCGTCGGTTGCTCGATCGTCCCGCGCTCCTCGCGTCGCTGCGCGGCGCGTTCGCGGCCTACTCGACCCGGCGCACTATCCCCGCCCAGCGCGCCGGATCGCCGCTCCCCGGGGAAGGGGGGCGAACGGTCATGGTCGTCTACCCGGGTCTTATCGACGGAATTCCGGCATTCACCGTCAAGGTCAACACCAAGATCCCTGGCGCGGCTCGGAGCGTGATCGGCTCGATTCACCTCGCGGACCTCGAGACGGGCGACGTCCTCGCCATCATGGACTCGGTGGTCATCACCGCCGAGCGAACTGCCCTGGCCGGAGGGCTGGCGGCGGATGTGCTGGCCCGGCCCGAGGTGTCGCGCGTTGCGGTCGTTGGGGCAGGGGTGCAGGGAGAGGCGCAGGTACGCGCGCTGCAGCTGGTGCGGCGTGTCGAGCGGGTGGACGTCGTGGACGCGATTCCCGAGCGCGCCGAGGCGTACGCCGCCCGGGTAGGGCGGGCGTTAGGCATCGAGGTCGTGGCACGGGACCGGGTCACCGACGCCGTGCACGAGGCCGACGTCATCATCACCGCGACATGGTCCAAGCGCCCGTTTCTCACGCGCGCGATGGTGCGTGACGGCGCCCACATCACGGCCGTCGGGGCGGATGAGCCCGCGAAGGGTGAGGTGGACGCGGAGCTCATCAGGTCATCGTTGTTTGTGTGTGACGATCGGGATCTGGCCGCCGGGATGGGCGCCGTCGCCGGCGCCGGGCTCGGACCCGACGCGATCCACGCGGAACTCGGCGAGATCATCGCGGGCGTGAAGCCGGGGCGCACGAGCGCCGAGCAGATCACGATCTTCGGAACCGTCGGCCTCGCGTTCCAGGACCTCGCCGCCGCGTGGCAGGTGTACGGGGCGGCGCGGGCGACGGGGGCGGGGACGGTCGTGGACCTGTAGCGGGCCACGTCAGAATCGAGCGGTCATTCCGAGTCCTCAGACGAGGAATCCTCGGCCGCCCGGTAGAGGGCCGGCCTCTCTACCAGGACGCTCTGCGAACACCTGACGCAGATGGCCGCCGATTTCGCCGATTGCGCAGAATCCCTCTGTCGGGAAGCTCGGCCGCGCGGGAGTAGCAAACTCTCACGGTAGACGGAGAATCTGCGTTCTTCTGCGAAATCGGCGAAATCTGCGTCTGGCTTTTCTCCCTCCTCCCGGCAGAGGAACCAGCCCCCTTTACCGGGATGCCGAGGGTCCCTCGCTGCGCTCGGGATGACGCGCGGTATGATCGACGAACATGACCGGAGCAGCCCCCGTCGAATAGGTCGGTCGACCGAAGCTCGCATAGTATTCTCGGGTGTCCCTCACCACCGAGTCCGAGGTAACCACGCGCTCGCTCGCCTTCTCCCCAGGCGTGCGAGCGGCGGCCATCGGAGCGTTCTGGTTCAGCGTGATGGGACTCCTCGTGAAGCTCGCGGGGCGACGACTCGGGAGCATGGAGATCGTGCTCTTTCGCGGCGTCATTACGCTCGCGTTGAGCTGGTGGTACCTGAAGCGCGCCGGCCTGTCGCCGTGGGGTACCGACCGAAAGCTCCTGTTCCTTCGCGGCACGACGGGCTCCATCGCCCTCATGTGCTTCTTCGCCTCGATCGTCAATCTGCCGCTGGGCGAAGCAACCCTCATTCAGAACATGAACCCGGTGTTCGCGACCATCCTCGCCGCCGCGTTTCTGAAGGAGCACTTCGGCGCCGCGGAGATCGTCTGCCTCCTGGCGAGCCTCGTTGGGGTCGTGCTGATCGCGCACCCGACGTTCCTGTTCGGCACCTCCGTGGACCCGGTCGATCCGCTCGACATCCTCGTCGCGCTCGGCGGCGCGTTCTTCAGCGGTTGCTCCTACGTACTTGTGCGCCGGATGCGCACGAGCGACCATCCGCTCGTGATCGTATTCTATCTGCCACTCATGAGCGTCCCGCTGTCGCTGCCATTCGCGCTGGCGGAGTGGCAGTGGCCGACGCCGGTCGAATGGCTCCTGCTGCTCGGCGTCGGGATGACGACGCAGCTCGCGCAGGTGAGCATGACGCGCGGCCTCCAGCTGGAACGCACGGCGCGCGCGACAACGGTGGGCTACCTGCAGGTGGCGTTCGCGGTGGTCTGGGGACTCGTCGTGTTAGGCGAAGTCCCCGATGTGTGGACGCTCACCGGGGCCGTGATCATCATCGGGTCGATCCTCGGGCTCTCGTGGTGGCACAGCCTCGGGAGCGATCAGACCTGAAGTAGCAGCTAGCAGCCATCAGCTAACAGCTATCAGCAAAGCCAAACCCTCGGGAAGCCCTCTGTTGCAGAGAGGCATCTCGAGGGTTCTCGCTTTGCTGATAGCTGATAGCTGCTGGCTGCTATGCTACCGACCCTGCGACAGCTAGCAG
>DAINRQ010000016.1:0-82935 GCA_036741775.1 Gemmatimonadaceae bacterium
TAGCTGATAGCTGATAGCTGATAGCTGATAGCTGATAGCTGATAGCTGATGGCTGTTACCTGCGTCAGCGTGGAATCGGCTTATCCAGCGAATCCCAGTTGTACGCCGCCGCCACGCGTGCCTCGATCTCGCTGATCAGCGGCCCCCCGGCGTCGCCGTTCGTCATGATCACGACGCCGTAGCCCTTCCGCACGTGCCCCAGGAGGTTGCAGCGGAACCCCCAGTTCGAGCCGCCGTGACTGAAGTACCACCCCTCGCCGCGCTGCGCGACACCGAGTCCCACCGCGAACCCGCCGACGCCCACGGGGGCAAGCATCTCCCGCGCCGACGCCTGCGTCAGCACCGCCCCTTTTGGTCCGCGAATCGCCTTCTGCACCTCGATCGCGAATCGAGCGAGATCACTTGGCGTCGTCCAGAGACCAGCGGCCGCCTGCTCGGGGTACACGTGCCACGACGCGCCCATCCGCCGCCCCGCACCATTGTGGGCGCGCGCTGCTCGGCGCGCGAACGACTCGCTCATCGGTTGCTCGAACGTGCTGTTCGACATGCCGAGCGGCGCGAGCACGAGGTCGCGGCCAATCTCTGCATACGGACGATCGACGACATCCACCACCGCGAGTTGCGCGAGCGTGATCCCGCCGCCCGAGTATTTCATGCCTGCGTACGGCGACCGCGCGAACCGCACAGGCCCCACGTTCGACGGGTGCTCGCCGTTCAGAATCTGTACGAGCGTCGGTCGCGGCGCGGACGGCTCGTAGCCAGGGAAGCCGAAACCGTCGTCTGCACCCGATGTGTGACTCAGGAGCGACCGAAGCGTGACCGGCTGGTCGCGTGTGAGCTCGCCGGGCGGAACGCGCCACGACTCGAGGTACGAGTTGACGTCGGCGTCGAGCGACAGCCGGCCGTCCTGCGCGAGCTTCACGACCGACATCGCGAATACCGGCTTGCTGATGGACGCCGCCTGAAACGCCGTGCCGGTATCCGCGGGCTGCCCCGTTTCCACGTCGGCGACGCCGTACGCCTTCGCCCAGTGGATCTTGAAGTCCTTGATCACGGCGATGCCGACGGCGGGCACGCGAAACCGCTGCATGAGTTGCTGCAGCGTGAAGCCGTCGAATCCCTGACGGTTGGGCGTTTGCGGACCCTCGATGCGAGCGATCAGACTCGCGACGTCGCCGTCCTGTGCTCGGAGAACGGTGGGAGTGGCGAGCAACGCCATCACAACCGCGAGAAGAACCCGTCGTCGCATGGAGCCTCCTGGGAAGGTGAAGCCGAGGGCACGGCAGCTACTACGATGCTTATTGACACCCGGTGCCGCCCGTTGTATTTAACCTGACGGTTACCTAACCCAATGGTTAAATATGGCGATCGATCCGATGTCCCGAACGTTTGCTGCCCTGGCCGACCCGACCAGACGCGCCATATTGTCGCGCCTCGCTTCAGGGGAAGCGTCCGTCACCGAACTCGCGGCGCCGTTTCAGATGAGCCTGCCAGCCGTGTCGAAGCACCTCAAGGTGCTCGAGCGCGCGGGGCTTGTCACCCGCGGGCAGGAGGCGCAGTGGCGGCCACGCCGGCTCGAGGCCGCGCCGCTCAGGGACGTGGCGGACTGGGTCGAGACCTACCGGCGTCTCTGGGAGCAACGGCTGGATCGCCTGGACACGTATCTCCAGACGCTCCAGGCCAGTGCGCCGCCGCCGGAATCCGGAACGACGCCAAAACGAGTCAGGAAACACAAGAATGGCGGCTAGTTCGTTGTCATTCCGAGCGGAGCGAGGAATCTCGGCGTCCCGCCGAGGGGCTCCTCTATCGGAAGGAGCGCGATTCCTCATCTGCCCGCAAGCGGGCGCCCGCGCGGGCCGCTCCGCGCCCGCTCCGCTCGGATGACAACGTGCTGGTGCGGGACGATGTCGATTACAGGATATGTCGTTCGACGTGGTAGTGAGAGGTAGGGAAGTACCCCCGGAACTTCCGACGGACAGGATCCCCCGATGCTCATTCGAGAACTCCGCTACGCCTTCCGCACGCTGTCCCGCGCTCGTGGCTTCGCCGTCGCCGTCATCCTGACGCTCGGCCTCGGGATCGGCGCGAACACGGCGATTTTCTCCGTCGTACGCGGCGTGCTCCTGCGTCCGCTGCCCCACCGGGACGGCGACCGGCTCGTGTACCTCCGGCATTCGATCACGGGCCCGGGGGGCGAAAATATCAACTTCTCGGTTCCGGAGATCCTCGATTTCCGCGAGAACGCGAAGAGCTTCGGCGGGATCGCCGAGTATTCGGGGATGGTCTACACGCTCGAGGGGGAGCGCGACGCCGTCCGCGTGAACGTCGGTCTCGTGACCGGTAACTACTTCCAGATCATGGGCTTGTCGGCCGTCGCGGGCCGCCTGCTCAACGACGGCGACGACGGGCTCAACGTCCCACCCGTCATGGTCCTCACGCACGAGTACTGGATGAAGCGTTTTGGCGGCGACCGGGGTGTGATCGGCACGCACGTTCGTCTCGGTGGGAAGTCCGTGGAAGTCGTCGGCGTCGTGCAGCCGGCGCCGTACTTCCCCCAGCGCATGGACGCGCTGCTCAACATGGTGATGAGCGAGCATCACACGAGCGCGATGATGGTGCAGGGGCGCTCGCATCGCATGACGGAGATGATCGCTCGCCTCGCTCCCGGTGCCACGGTGGAGCAGGCGCGGACGGAGGTGGCGACGATCCGCAAGCGCGTCGAGGCCGAGCATCGCGAGTCGTACGATCCGGGCTCGGAGTTTCGCGTCGCGGTGATCCCGTTCCACGAGGTGCTCGGCGAGAAGGCACGCCTCACGCTCTGGCTCCTCATGGCCGCCGCCGCGTTCGTCATGATCATCTCATGCGCGAACGTCGCGAATCTCACGCTCATGCGGTCGGTTCGTCGTGAGCACGAGCTGGTGGTGCGTGCCGCGCTCGGCGCTGGATCCGCGCGACTCCGTCGGCTCCTCCTGGCCGAGAACCTCGTGCTCGCGTTCGCGGGTGCGGTGCTCGGTCTCGTGATCGCCGTCGGAGGAGTCCGTCTCCTCACGTCGCTCGCAGAGCGCTATTCGCCGAGGGCGAACGAGATCGCGCTCGACGGGATGGTGCTGGCCTTCACGGCGTTGCTCGCGTTCGTCGTGGCGGTGCTGCTGTCGTACGCCCCGCGCCTCGCGAAGGAGGGCACGTTAGGCGCCTGGGTGGCGGCGGGCGTGAACCGCATGAGCGGAGGGCTGCGCCGCCAGCGCCTGCAGCGGGCGCTCGTGGTCGCGCAGATCGCGGTGTCGGTGATCCTGTTGACGGGTGCCGGTCTGCTGACGCGTACCATGATGCAGCTGTCCGAGGTGGACACGGGACTCAAGACGGAGAACGTCCTCACGATGGAGGTCCCGTTCGACTTCGAGGCGCGGAACGACACGGTCGCGAAGGCGCTGTTCGAGCGAATGCGGCTCGAGATCGCGGCGATCCCGGGTGTGCGGGAGGTCGGCGTTGGATCGGCGGTGCCCCTGCGCGCAACGCAGGTCATGCTCGACGTGAAGGCTGACGGGCGGCCGCTGGCGTCGGGTGAAGCGCAGCCGCGCGCCGAGTTCCGCACGACGAGTCCTGAGTATTTCCGCGCCGCGGGCATTCCGCTGCTCAAGGGCCGCGAGTTCTCGACGACGGACCACCAGACGTCGGCAAAGGTCGTCATTCTCAACAAGACGCTCGCCGACAAGCTGTTCGGCGATCGCGACCCGATCGGCCAGCGAGTCGCCTGGACCGGCGAGGTGTTGAAGTTCATCGGCATCAGTGGCGAGTGGCGGACGGTGGTAGGTGTGGTCGGCGATACGAGAGACGCCGGGCTCGACGTCGAGCCGCACGGCGTAGTGTTCCAACCCCTGGCGCAGGAGGCGTTGTTCGGCGGCGGTCTCGTGATCCGCTCGGACCGCGATCCCAAGGCGCTCGCGCCCGCGGCGACGCGGCTCGTGCGCAACATCGTGCCGCAGGACCCGATCGAGAACGTGATGACGGTGAGCGAGATCCGCGACGCGAGCGTGGCGCCGCGACGGCTGAACGCGGTGCTCATCTCGTCGTTCGGCGGCCTGGCGCTGATCATCGCCGCGGTGGGGATTGCCGGCGTGCTCGCGTTCTCGGTGAGCGCGCGGACGAACGAGATCGGGATCCGGATGAGCCTCGGCGCCGACAGCAGCCGCGTGCAGCGGATGATCCTCGGCGAGGGCGGCATGCTGCTGGGCGTGGGGCTCGCGTTAGGTGTCGTTGGCGCGCTCTTCGCGACGCGGTTGATGCAGGGGTTCCTGTTCGGCGTCGCGCCGCACGATCCGGTGACGTTGGCCGGGGTCGCGGTGACGATGATGGCGGTGGGGGTAGGTGCGTGCTGGCTCCCGGCGCTGCGGGCGGCGCGGATCGATCCGGCGATAGCGATCCGGCGGCAGTAGCCGGCGGATGGTAGGCGATAGGCGATAGGCGATAGTCGCTCGTCGTTCGCTCGAAGGTCGAGCCCGAGGCTGGCCGCTGGGCAGGGAATGGCCTCGAAGAAACATTGAACCGCAGGGGGCGCAGCGGACTACCGCGGTAGTCCGCTGCGCCCCCTGCGCCCCCTGCGCCCCCTGCGCCCCCTGCGCCCCCTGCGCCCCCTGCGCCCTCTGCGGTTCAATTGCTGTTGACGAGACTTTGATCTCGCGACGCTGCCGGCGTGCCTCGTTCGGGCCCGACCAAGGGACTAGCGTAGCGAGGTGGCGTGTGCGCACACCAGAATTGGTGAGTACAAACGCTACTGCTACCCGTCGTCCACCGCTCACCCCCACGACGTCCCGCACCTGTTCCGTCATGCCCTCACGGATCGCCCTCGTCATCCTCTCCGGCCTGCTTGTTTCCAGCTGCGTCCCGCGCCGCGGGCCAGCCACGGTCCCGACACCGGACATCATCGCGCACGCCGCGTGGCAGACGCAGCCCGCGCTTGGCTACGCCGCCGATGCGACCCGGCGTAACCTCAAAGCCGGCGACAGCCTCTCGTTCCGTGACCTCACGATCAGCGTCGTGGCGACGTCAGTGGACTCGACGGCCGTGAAACCAGAGGACGTCGTGCGGCTTCGCCTCTCGCGCGGGGCGGCGCGGGACGAGCGCGATGTCCGAGAAGGTGCCGCGTTCAACTGGGAGGGCTTCCATCTCGCCGTAGTCGCCGTCTACGGCCCTGGGGAGCTGGGCGCGGGGCTCGTCGCGATCGAGGCCGCGACAATCGCGTCCATACCGGCGGAGGTGGCGGCGTCGGACAGCGCCGGCGGTGCGGCGCTCAGGCTTCGCATCCCGCATCGCATCACGCGCGTCACGCTGCATCACACCGGCAGCCCGCAGCCCCTGCGTCCCGACGAGGACCCGCGTGACAAGCTCCGAGGGCTGCAGTCGTGGGGTGCGCGCGATCGGAACTGGTGGGACGTGCCGTACCACTATCTGATCGACCTCGACGGGCGCATCTACGAGGGGCGCGACTGGCGCTACATGGGTGAGACCAACACCACGTACGACCCCGAGGGCCACTTCCTCATCAGCGTGATCGGGAACTACGAGCGGCAGGAGGCAACGACGGCGCAGGTCGAGGCCATCGCGAATCTCATGGCGTGGGCGATCACGCGGTTCGATGTCCCGGTCGAGCGTATCGGCGGGCACTACAACTACGCGCAAACCGGGTGTCCTGGAACGCAGCTTCGGAAGTATCTCGAGGACGGAACGTTTCGGCGCATGGTCCTCGCTCGGCTGGGTGGACGATGAGGCACTGCTTCAGCGAGACGCTGGTGCCTGCGGCGCTGGCTGTTCTCATTGGCAGTGCAGCACCGGCGAGCGCCGTGGCCCAATCGCCACGGCCGCTCATGCCGATCGACTTCGTGAACTCCGCGGAGTTCGCGTGGTTAGGCAAGAAGGTCCACGCGAGTCGTTCGCTCGACGACATGACACAGCCGGCGGCCTGGCGGTTCACCGGGACCGGGCAGCTCACGTTTCCCGAAGAGATGGGACCCGGCGGGATGCGCGTACTGCGCGTGGACGTGCGGATGTTCGCCGATACCCCCGCGCCGACGAGCAATCGACTGTCGGCGGTGAACCTGCAGCGCGCGTTTCCCGGAGAGGACTGGCGCGCCTACAACCGCATCTCGATGTGGATTCGGCCCGAGGTCTCGGGTTTTCCAATGCTGCCGCTCCAGATCAGCCTGCGGAACGACGGAACCGAAAAGGTGCCCGATCGATATCGCCGAGAGGGAACGCACTACGTGACGCTCGCGAAATCCGGGTGGCAGCAGGTCGTCTGGGAGATCGAGCCGCTCGCGCGCGACAGAGTGACGATGCTCGAGATCGGTTATTGGGTGAACAGGATGTTGGCGGCTCCCGGCGATCGTGTCGCGTTCGAGATCGGCCGGCTCGAGCTGCAGCGCGTAGATCCCGATCACCACACCGGCTGGAACGTCGCGCCCGGGCGGATCTCCTTCAGTCACACCGGATATCAGACCGGCGCATCGAAGACGGCGGTTGCGAGCGACCTCGTCGCGACGAGCTTCACGCTCCTGCGCGTGAACGACAACGCGTTAGGTGAGGTCGTGCTCCAGAAACCCGTGGTCGCCGTGACCACTCGACTCGGAGCGTTCCAGCAGATGGACTTCTCGGAGGTCAACACCGCGGGGAGTTACGTCATTCGTGCGGGTGACGTCATGTCGCGCCCGTTTCGCATTGCCGACGACGTGTGGAAGGGCACCGTGTGGAAGGCGCTCAACTTCTTCTACGGCAACCGGTGCGGCTACCCCGTGCCCGGCTCACATGGGGTGGATCATCTCGACTGGTTCGCGACGCACGGTGACCGGCGCATCGTGATGAGCGGTGGCTGGCACGATGCCGGCGACCTTTCTCAGGGCGTGATCAATACCGGCGAGGCGACGTACGCGATGTTCGCCCTCGCCGAACGCTTGCGCGACGCGCCGGGTTCGGGGGCTGCCGATGCCGCGCTCGTGGCCCGCCTCATCGAGGAAGCCAAGTGGGGGCTGGACTGGGTACTGCGCGTGCGATTTCCTGGCGGGTATCGCATGGGGTTCGCGGGCCACAACCTCTGGACGAACAACGTCGTCGGCGACGCCGACGACCGTTCGCGCGAAACGAAGAACAACCCGAACGCGAACTACAGCGCCGCGGCCGCCGAGGCGATCGCGTATCGAGTGTTGAGGGATGTCGATCCCGAGCTCGCGGCGCGAAGCCTTCGGACGGCCGAAGAGGATTGGGAGTTCGCTATCGTCGGCGTGGAGGGACCGTCGACGTGGCACACGCCGGCATTCGCGGCGACGCGAATGGAGCTGGCGGGTGTAGGGATCCTGGCGTCGATGGAGCTGTATCGCGCAACCGGGAAGGAGCGATACAGGGAGAAAGCCGTTGAGCTCGCGCGCATCGTCGTGGCATCACAGCAGAAGCAACGCGTGGGGACCGAATTTCCGCTTTCGGGCTTCTTCTATACGGGGCCCGATCGAGACACGCTGTTTCACCAGTTCCATCGGGCAGCGGATCAGGCACCGATCGTCGGTCTCGCGCGGCTCATCGAGGCGTTGCCCGATCATCCGGACTGGATGACGTGGTACTCGACCGTTGCGCTCCACGCCGAGTATCAGAAGCGTACGGCGACGACGACCGCGCCGTACGGTGTCTTACCGGCGTATGTCTATCGCCTGCGCGATGAGAAGGAAGTGGCGGATTCGGGTGCGCTGCACGGCGCAACGCGCGACGCGTATCGCGAGCAGGTGCTGGCCGGCATGCCCATGGGGGACGGCTGGTACCTCCGCGCATTCCCTGTGTGGTTCGCGCGTCGTGGCAACTTCGGCATTCTCCTGTCGCAGGCGAAGGCGCTCTCGGCGGCTGCGCGGCTGCGTGGCGATAGCGCCGCGGCGGATCTCGCGCAGCGTCAGGCGCAGTGGATCGTCGGCCGGAACCCGTTCGTGCAGAGCACGATGTACGGAGAAGGGTATGACTGGGCGCAGCAGTATAGCGTGTCGTCGGGGGATTTCGTGGGCTCGCTCCCGGTGGGGATGCAGAGTCGTGGCATGACGGACCTCCCGTACTGGCCGTCACAGAACATGTACGTCTACAAGGAAGTCTGGGTGCACCCGGTGAGTCGCTGGCTGTGGCTCATGGCGGATCTCCTCGCCGCACCGGAAAGGCCCGACTCGGGAGATGTGTCGTTCTCGGCGACGGCGAGCGAGATGCCTAACGGGGAGATTCGGATCAGGCTGACCGCGAGCGGCACGGGGCAGCATACGTTTGCGCTGCGCACCGCGCATCTCACGGTCGAGCGGTCGGTGCGCGCGGTGGCGCTGCAGGCTGGTCGGCCGGCGACGGTCGAGTGGAGAGGCCGACGTACGAGTGGCGACACTCCCTGGGTCGGAGTGGTGGTCCCTGACGCCGATGTCACGAGGCGGCGGGAGGTCGGGCAATAGATTCTGCTGGTATCGTTAGGCTTCATCGCCCCAGCAGCCAGGAAAAATGAACCGCAGAGGACGCAGGGCGCGCAGAGGACTACGGTCGTAGTCCTCTGCGCGCCCTGCGTCCTCTGCGGTTCAGCGTTTTTCAGAGCAGCCCGGCCACGATGCCGGCACTGGCGGCCATGCCTGGCGCCCCGGCCAACCATTCCATGGGACGAACTGTCCAAGCCTCCACAACGTCGGACAGGACGCGCCCGTATGTTCGCCCTTGCTGCTCTGCTAGTGGTGTTCCCGCAACAGCCTGCCACCACTGCAATGCGAACGCAATCTGGCGTTGCGGTCGCCATCCGCGCGCCGGCCCCACCGACGATCGACGGGCGCAACGATGACGCCGCCTGGCGTGAGGCGCCGACGTTCTCCGAGTTCAGGCAGTTCGAACCCCGTCTGGACGTCGATCCGTCGTTCAAGACCGAGTTCCAGGTCTCGTACGACGAGAAGAATTTCTACGCGTTCGTCCGCTCGTACGATCCGCATCCGGACAGCATCATGCGCGCCCTCTCCCGGCGCGACGTCCGCGGTCCGTCCGATCAGGTCATTCTCCTCATCGATTCGTACGACGACAGGCGCACGGGGTTCGAGTTCGCCGTGAATCCCGACGGCGTGAAGCGTGACTACACCATCAGCAACGACACGGAGGAAGACGGGTCCTGGAACGGGATCTGGGACGTCGCGACGCTGATCGATTCACTCGGCTGGACGGCCGAGTTCCGGATTCCGCTGTCGCAGCTACGCTATGCGCCCGCGACGTCGCATGCGTTCGGATTCGGGGTGTGGCGTGACATCGAGCGATACCGCGAGCGCGTGTCGTGGCCGCTCTGGTTACCCACCCGGAACGGGCTCGCATCGCAGCTCGGCCGGCTCACGGGTCTTCAGGGTATCACGACCGCGCGCCGACTCGAGGTCACGCCATACGTCGTGACGAAGAACGTGCAGCGGTCCAGGCCTAACGCGCGATTCGAGCGTGCACAGGAGGTCACAGGTGGTGGCGATCTCAAGTTCGGCATCACGCCGAACATTACGCTCGATGCGACCGTGAACCCGGACTTCGGCCAGGTCGAGGCTGACCCGGCCGTGCTGAACTTGACAGCCTTCGAGACATTTCTCTCCGAGCGTCGCCCGTTCTTCGTGGAGGGGACGGGCCTGTATCGCTTCCAGCTCAACTGTTACATCGTCGTCGATTGCAGCACGAACGAAGGGCTGTTCTACTCGCGTCGGATCGGGCGGTCACCGATCTTGCGCGACGAGTATGGTGACGCCGGGACGCCGACGTCGACGCCGATCGCGGCGGCGACGAAGCTCACGGGGCGCACGCGCAGCGGGCTGTCGTTCGGCCTGCTCGACGCCGTGACGCCGCGCGTCCGGGGGGCGAATGACCTCACCGTCGAGCCAGCCGCGAACTACGCCGTGCTGCGCGCGCAACAGGACCTGCGTGGCGGCGAGGGCGGCTTCAGCGTGATCGCCACGGCAGTCAACCGGTCGCTCGATGACGAGACTGCTCCGTACCTCCATCGAGCTGCCTACACGGCGGGGGCGACCTTTCGGAACCGCTTTCACAACGGACAGTACGAGCTCGCGGGGCAGTTCGCCGCGTCGCGCGTCACCGGATCGCGCGAGGTGATCGCGCAGACCCAGCGCAACTCCACCCACTACTACCAGCAACCCGGCGACGACCTCGAGGTCGATCCGGAGCGCACGTCGCTGTCCGGTCACTCCGAACAGCTCAAGCTCGGCAAGTACGGCGGGGGCATCACGCGGTTCGAGACGAGCATCCTCAGGCAGTCGCCAGGCTTCGACGTCAACGACATCGGCTTCCTCCGCCGCGCCGATATCCTCGACTGGAGCACGTGGGGCGCGCTGAGCTTTCGCAACGCACGCGGGATCTACCGGTGGGCGCAGGTGAACGGGAATTACTGGACGCACTGGAACACGTCCGGCCTCCGGCTGGAGAACGCGGTGAACTTCAACGGCCACATGGGACTGAAGAACAACTGGGACGTCCACCTCGGCAGCACGGTCGCGAGCCTGACGGAGAGCTACTGCGATCGCTGTACGCGTGGCGGTCCACCGCTGCGTGACTCACGCGGCATCTTCCCGTGGGGCGGGTTCAACACCGACAGCCGGCGCACGATCTCCGGTGGGATGTGGGTGAACCTCCGCTTCGCGGACGAGGGCAGCACGCACGGGTCGACGCTGAGTCCGTACGTGAACATCAGGGTGTCGCCTCGCCTGCAGGCGAACTTCAGCGTTGACGTGTCACGCGACCGCAACAACACACAGTGGCACAGCAACGTCACGGACGACGACGGCGCGACGCACCACACATTCGCGCGCATCAATCAGCGCACGATCTCCATGAGTACGCGATTGAACTACACGATCACGCCGGATCTGACGTTCGAGTTCTACGGTCAGCCGTTCGTCGCGTCGGGGAGGTACTCGGACTTCCGCGAGGTCAGCGACACGCCGGACGCCGAGGAGTACGACGACCGGTTCCGGCCGTACACGCCGCCCGACCTCGAGACGACGACCTTCAAACTGAGGCAGCTGCGCACGAATGCGGTGGCGCGGTGGGAGTATCGTCCCGGTTCGACGCTCTTCGTCGTGTGGGCGCATGGCCGTCAGGACGACTCGAACCGGAACCCGGGGCAGTCCTGGCGACGAGACTACCGCGAGCTGTTCGAGCTGCACCCCGACAACACGTTTCTCGTCAAGATTGCGTATTGGGTGAATAGGTAACGCTGCTGCCGCCCGAGTCATCTTCGTCATCCTGTTAATCCTGTCCATCGCCTCCTGCCTTTCCCCGGCCTGGACGGCCGCGATGCTGACCTGGCGCGATGGCGCTCGGGCACGAACGCCCCGCAATCGAACGATGCGTTAGGACTCTGACCCCTGGCTCGGGTCCGCGAAAAAGTGATCGGAGTCGATGATCGGGACCCGGAGGCGCTCGGCGAGTGTTCGGTCGGCCTGCGAGCGTGCCACGATGAGTGACCAATCCAGCGCCACTCCAGCTCGGAGCGCGAAGTCGAGGATGGACCCGGGAATCGGTTTGCGGCACCAACAGATCGGCGGCCCGGCAGGGTGCGGGCAGCACGCGAGCTCGATCTCGAGCGCCTCGCGAACGCGCGCGAACTCCTCGTAGACCGAATCGAGTGTAAGTCGGCCGGCGCCGACATCGGGCCGCCACGCATGCGCGAACAGGAGCCAGCCGTCGCGCGCGTATCGCTCCAGTGTTCGGCGCCGATCGGATCGGATGATGGCGCCGTGTGGCTTGGCCGCATCCGAGCCCGGGCTGGCTTCCACGAGGTCATCGTAGTCCAGCACGACTGCGCGAGCTGCACCATCCGACCTCGAAAGGCGACGCTCGAATGGATGCTCGTCCACCGTCTCGAATCCCTCATCGAGCACCGGCGGTTCTACGGAACGCTCGTAGCGGAACTGTGCATCCGGCCCGAAGTAGCGCGGATCGTCCTTCCCGCGCGTGCGGATCTCCTCGGGAGTGGGGAGTCTGCCATGAACCTCGATCATTCGCGCGATCGCGTTGATCTGGGCGTCCGCGATCCCTGTCGTCACCCACACGCATCGACCGGGAACGCCGTGCTCCCAGGCAGTCTCGATCACCTCGTTGCGCGATTTACGAGACGGATACGTGTTGTCCAGCACCCATCGACGCTCCCCGGCGGCGAGCCCCGCGTCGAGCGCGCGCGCGAGCTCGGAGAGCGAACCGCCGCGGGAGTCGCGGTTGAGACGCTGGTAGCCCGTCGCCTCCAGCTCGCGGGCGATCGTACTCTTGCCCGCGCCGGGCATCCCCATCACGAGAACGACATCACCGCTCGCGCCGCGTGGAGGACGACGCTCCGAGCGCGGCACCCGCAGGAGCCGGCCCGCGTAGCGAGCGTCGAGTCGAGCACGGTCGTCGCCGGTCAAGCGCACAGCACGGACCTTCGCGAGCGATCGTGCCGTGCTCTCCCGCGTCGCACCCGGGATGGGTGTCACGACCGGGCTCAGGTCGAGAAGCCACGCGAGGGCGATCTCCTCCGGGGTGGCCTCGTGACGTGCCGCGACTTCCGCCAGCAAGGGATCGCGCGCGATCCGCGTCACCCGTTCGCCGCCTAACGGGCGGTGCGCGATGAGACGAATGCCGTGGGCCCGGCAGTATTCGGCCACGCCGTTCCTGAGGTTCTCGTCGTCGAGGACCGACAGGCTCACCTGCACCGACGAGATCTCGGCGATGGCGCGCGCCGCTTCGATCTGACCGACCGTCACGTTGCAGAGCCCGATGCGCCGGATCTTCCCTTCGGCCTGCAGCGCGGCGAGCGTGCGGATGCTCGTCTCGAGCGGTGTCTTGGGGTCGACGACGTGCAGTTGGTACAGATCGATGACGTCGACGTCCAACGCTCGGCGACTCGCATCGCACGCGGCGCGAAGGCTCTTCGCCTTCCCGTCCGGCACCCATTTCCCGCCCGGCCTGCGCAGCCCGCCCTTGGTGGCGACGGTCACGGCCGATCGGTCGCCCCGCCAGGTCCGAAGCGCCGCCGCGATCAAACGCTCGTTATGTCCCGTCCCGCTGTCGTCGCGACAATACGAATCGGCCGTGTCGAGGAGTGTCGCGCCGGCGTCGAGCGCCGTTTGGATGACCGAAATCGACCGCCCATCATCGCGGTCGCTGGCGGTCGAAAGACGCATGCAGCCGAGGCCGATCCGCGGCTCCAATCTCGTAATCTTCATCGGGGTAACACGTTAGCCGTTCGAAGCCGGAAGCCACAGTGAGCGGGACCGACCGACTTGCATCCCGCACGAACCCCGCACAAACCTTCGGCACCTCTAGGTGGTCTAAAGGTCCATGACAGGGAACAACCTGCCGTCGCGCTCCGAAGTCCTGCAGGGCACGCTCGAGATGCTCACGCTGAAGGCCCTCACGCTGCAGCCCATGCACGGATGGGGGATTTCGATCCGGCTTCGTCAGATGTCGGGCGAGGTCTTCGACGTCAACCAGGGATCGCTCTACCCGGCGTTGCAGCGAATGCTCCGGCGCGGGTTGATCCGTGCGTACTACGCGGACAGCGAGAACAATCGCAAGGCGCGCTACTACGAGATCACTCGGGAGGGGCGCCGCTACCTCGGTGAACAGGTCGCCGAGTGGGAGCAGTCATCGCGCGCAGTGAATCGCGTGCTGCGGTTCGCCCCGCAGGGAGGGTGACGGATGGCGTGGTATCACGCACTCACGACCGCGTTCGACGCGCTGGTGCGGCGCCGTCGTGAAGAGCGGCGCATGGACGATGAGATGCGTTTCCACCTCGAGATGGAGGCACGACGACTCGTGCGCGAAGAGAAGATGTCCGACGACGAGGCTGCCCTGGCCGCGAAGCGTGCGTTCGGGGGCGTGGAGCGATACAAGGACGCGGTGCGCGATGAGCGTGGGACGTCGTGGCTCGAGGATCTGGCGCAGGACGCGCGCTTCGCTATCAGAACGCTGAGACGACGTCCGGGGTTCACCACCGTCGCCTCGCTCACGCTCGCGTTGGGTATCGGTGCCAGTACCGCGCTCTTCGGCGTCGTGAAAGCGGTGCTGCTCGCGCCCCTTCCATACGGAAATTCGGAGGGGATCGCCGTGCTCTGGAGTGCCTGGAAAGGGTTCGACCAGACGTGGCTCTCCTACGACGAGTACGAGGGGTGGAAAGCGGACATCCCCGCGTTCGCGAGCGTGGGATTGTTCAGCACTGGCGCGGTGAATCTGACGGCCAACGACGAGTCGGAGCGTCTGCGTGCCGGGTTCATCGATCACCAGGTGCTTCCCGTTCTCGGCGTCGCGCCAGCGCTCGGCCGGAATTTCACCGCGGAGGAGGACGTCCCGAACGGGCCGGCCGTCATCCTGCTCAGCGACGACGTCTGGCAGCGACGGTTCGGCGCGGACCCGTCCATCGTCGGACGCAGCATCCAGGTGAATGGCCAGGCGCGCGTCGTGGTGGGAGTGATGCCTGCGGGCTTCCAGCTGCCGCACGACTTCGGAGGCGGCGGGCCGACGCTCGCCTGGATCCCGCTAGGCACGACGGCCGAGCAGAACGGCGCCGTGCCGGGTCCGGCGTTCACGCAAGGTGGTGGGAACCACGGGTTCTACGCGGTCGCGCGGTTGCGGGCCGGAGCGACCGTCGAACAGGCCAACCGTCAGCTCGACGACCGCGTTGGGCAACTCGTGCGCGACGGGACGTATCCGGCCGAGATGCAGTTCCGAGCGTTCGCCGTCGGCGTGGAAGATCAGGTAACGGGGCGGCTCGAGCCGGTCCTGCTCGTGGTCTTTGCCGCGGTCGGCTTCGTCCTGCTCATCGCGTGCGCGAACGTCGCCGGGCTGCTGCTCGTTCACGGGGAGCAGCGGCGGCGTGAGATGGCACTGCGCGTGGCGTTAGGCGCGGGCGGGCAGCGGCTCACGCGTCAGCTGCTCACCGAGACCGTGGTGCTGGCCGGGTTGGGCGCGGGGCTCGGTGTCGCGCTCGCGGCGGGCGGTGTCTGGCTCGTCCGGCATACCGCACCGGTCGCGCTCCCGCGTGTGGGCGAGACGCGGCTCGACCCCATTGTGCTCGCGTTCGCGTTGGGCGTCGGCGTGCTCGCGGCGCTCGTTGCGGGATTGCTCCCGGCGCTGCAGGCGAAGTCGGTCGCGCCGGGGGTCGAGCTTCGCGATGGCGGGCGCTCGGCGACGTCGGGGCCCGGTCGGCTGCGCTGGCGCCAGACGCTGGTGGCCATCGAGGTGGCGCTCGCGGTCGTGCTCGTGGTCGGCGCCGGACTCATGATCCGCAGTGTCGCGAACCTGTTCGCCATCGACGCAGGCATTCGTCCGGACGGCGTGTTGACGATGCGTCTCTCCACGCCAGCGGCGTGGTACCCTGACTCGATACGCGTCACGGCGTTCCACGACGAGCTCCGGAGGCGGGTGGCTGCGCTTCCCGGGGTGAGCTCGGTGGGGCTCGTGCGTATCCTGCCGCTCGCGAGCGAGATGGGCGATTGGGGGCTTCAGGTCGAAGGGTACACGCCGCCAGCCAATCAGGGCACGCCTGGTGACTGGCAGGTCGTGACGCCGGGCTACTTCGAGGCCATGGGGCTCAAGCGCGTGCAGGGCCGTTTCTTCGACGAGCGCGACCAGATGGATGCACCGCCGGCGATGATCGTCAACCGGCGTTTCGTCGACCTGTATCTCCAGGGACGTGCCCCGCTCGGCACCCGGGTTCGGATCGGTGGCCAGGACGGCCGGCCGCAGTACACCATCGTTGGTGTGGTGGAAAACGTTCGCCACAACGGCCTGACGCGCGAGGTGAAGGCGCAGTTCTATGCGCCGCAACCGCAGTTCGCGACGAACCCCGGCAACACGACCCGAACGATGACGCTCGTCGTCCGCGGTACCGTGGATCCACAGCAGCTCATCACCCCGGTGCGCGGGGTGATTCGCGAGCTCGATCCGCGGCTCCCGATCTCGGAGGTCCGCACGATGAACGAGGTGGTGGAACTGGCGATCGCGGCGCCGCGTTTCGCGATGGAGCTTCTCGGGTTGTTCGGCGTGCTCGCGCTCGTGCTCTCGGCGATCGGGATCTTCGGCATCGTGGCGCAGGTGGTTGCGTCGCGCGCGCAGGAGTTCGGCATTCGCGCGGCACTAGGCGCGACGCCGCGCAACCTGGTGTTGCTGAGCCTCGGCACTGGCGTGCGCCAGGCGATGGCGGGACTCGTGATCGGCGTGGGCGCGGCGCTGCTGCTCACGCGCACGATGACCAGCATGCTGCACGGCGTGACGCCTAACGACCCGGTGACGTTTGCGGCGGTGGTGGTCGTGACGGCGCTGGTCGCGATCGGGGCCAGCCTGGTGCCGGCGCGGCGAGCGGCGCGGACCGACGTCGCGAAGGTCATGGCTGGTTGATCCGCGTCGGCTGCGAGCTGGCAAGCCAGCTCGCAGCTGGCCTTCCAGCTCCGGGCTGTCGGGCTGTGCGCCGCCGCCTAACCTTTGTCGAGGTCGACCCGAATCTTCCGCCACTCGCCCTGATTGAAGCGCAGCACACTCAACGCGCATCGCGTCGCGTGCCCCACCAGGATCGCGACCCAGATGTCGATCGGATCGAGCGTGCTCGTCTGCTGAATCACGAAGCAGATGCCGAGCGGCACGATGATCTGGGAGATGATCGAGATGTAGAGCGGGCTCTTCGTGTCGCCCGTGCCCTGCAGTCCGCCCGTGTACGTGAGCGCTATGGTAATGAAGATGCCAGAGATGCTCATCACGCGCAGCAGCTGCGCGCCGATCTCCAGGACCGCCGGGTCGTTCATGCCGAATACGCCGAGCAACTGGTGTGGCATGAGTAGGAAGAACGCGCCAATGATCGCCGCCCCTCCAACCCCGAATCGGGCGGCGACATGTACGGCCTTCTCCGCGCGCTCCGGATTGCCGGCACCGAGGTTCTGTCCGGCGATCGCGGCGGCAGCACCCATCAGGCCAACCGATGTCCAGGTGATGAGCGAGAAGAGCTGCGAGTACCCGACCGCGAACGCGGCCTGCGCCGCCGGCCCCTGAGCAACGGAGCCGATAAACGCGAGCATCAGCGTCCCACCCACGTTCATCGCAATGCCCTGAACGCCGGCAGGGAGACCGAAACGGAAGAGCGAGCGAATGATCGCCCAATCGGGACCATACCCCTGACCACGCGGGAACTTCACGACCCACGACCCGCCGAGCAGCTTCGCGAGGGCGTACACCATGACGACGCCCGACGCGATGCATGTGCCGATGGCCGCGCCCGCAGTCCCGAACGCGGGGATCGGCCCGAGCCCGCGAATGAACACGATGTTGAACACGAGGTTCAACACCGTGAGCGCGATGCCCAGGACCATCGGGGTTCGCGCGTCGCCCGCCGACCGCAACGCGCCGGAGAGCATGAAGAACACCATCATGCCGATGCTGCACAGGAACATGATGCGCAGGAACGGCAGGGCTTCGGCCTTCACGGCGGGCGCGGCGTTCACGAGATCGAGCAGCCACGGTGACGCGACGTACCCAATCGGCGCCATGACGAGCAGCGAGATCCCGGCCGCGGTCAGGAAGGCCTGGTACACGACGCGATCGACTCTGTCCTCGTCACCCGCGCCCGCGAATCGGGCCACCAGCACGCCCATCCCGATGAACAGAGACGAGATGAACGCGATGACGATCAGGAAGATCTGCCAGGCAACGCCGATGGCTGCATTTCCCGTGTAGCCAACGAGATGGCCCACGAGGACGTGGTCCACGATCCCCTGAAGGCCGCCGATGATGTTCGTGAGCATCGTTGGCCACGCGATCTTCCACACCGCGGAACGAAGCGGACCCTCGATGATCGAGCGGTCGTAGCGTCGTCGTTCCGACGTCTTTGTGCGGGGCGTCTCCGCGGACGGCGCGGGGGCCGGCTTGGCGGGGGCGGTAACGTCAGTCAATGGATGCGGCCGATTCGGTCTCGGGGGCAGCGACTCGGGCCCTGCAATCTAGCAACGACCAGCGGGGTCACGCCGGGGGCAATTCCCGCGACGGCCCAGGTTGACAGACGCCTGACGCGCTGTCAGACGGGCCCGGCGTTGCGGTGGTTCTGTATGAACGCCCGCACATGAGGCGGGACGAGCAAGTCATCCGCAATGGCCGCAACGCGCTCCGCCTCGCGCCAGGCGGCCTCGAGCTCGGCCAGCTCTCCCTGCATGGCGCGACGCTCGGCTTCCTCGTGCAGCGCCATCTCGATACCCAGACGGATCGCTGACGGGTACGCCTGGATGGGGCTGTAGGCGAGACCGCGTTTCCTCATCTGCGCGAGCGCCTCCGGAATGAAACGATCGGCGGACCCTGCCTCCTCCATTGCAGCGACCGCCCGCTGGATCGTACGCCGTCCGGCGCCCCCGAAATTGATACGTGGCATCAGAAGACGTGCGGCTCGCACCGCCTCTGCGCCGGACACGGTGACATGGGTAATGTCCTGAGATTGCCGCGTTCCGTATTGATCGGTCCGCTGGAGGTCCATCGCCAGATGAAAAGGGACAGCACCGGTGCTGGCGCGCATCTCAATGCCGAGGATGAGCTGGCGCCCGAGCTCGACGACGCTGCCGTCGTCGGCGTTCATGCGCAGTGGACTCGCGTAGGAGTACGGCGACGGGGGGCGACCACCGCGTACCGCGACGAACACGCCACCCACGACCAGCGCTGGCGCGACTGCGGCCAGCCCCGCCACACCGACGGCCGCAACGATCGTCGCGCCCGTACCCAGCGCCAGAACGCCGCCGGCGGCTCGCAGCGTGGTCCTGCGTCGGCGAGCACCGAACTGGTCGCCGAAGCGCCACGCTGCGAACTCTGGCCGGAGCGGCGCGCCGATGCGAATGAGGTCCAGCCCATCGGCGAGTCGGGCCATTCCGATTTCCGCGGTCGAAACACGCGCCCGCGCACCACGGAACTCTCGCTCGCATTCCTCCACCGCTTCCCAGCGCTCGTCGAGCGGCGCGAGGTTCCACTGCGCGCATCGCCGGCAGACGACCCACAGCCGGCCCTTCGCCGAATCGAACGCGAGCCGCCGCCCAATCGGGAAGTGCTCGACGTGATCGTTCGTGCCAAGCGATGCCTGGCAAAACATGCATGCGCTGTACATCTCACGCTCTTGGCGGGGGCGGTCAGTGTGCCGAATAGAAACGTGGTGTCTCGGCGGGTGCCAGCCGGGCCGCTGGGAGGGCGCACCTACCGCGAACGGTCCGCCAGGCGCATATCATGCCCATGACCCACGCCCATCTTCGAATCGTCGGCTTCATCGCGGCAGTTGCGTGTGTCCCCGCGCTATCGCGGCCCCTTCGCGCCCAGGATGCGGACCTCATCGTCCGCAACGCCCGCATCTGGACGGGCGACTCGATCCGTCCGTCTGCCGAGGCGGTCGCCATCCGCGGCGAACGGATCATCGTGGTCGGGAGCAACAGCGAGGTCGACGCGCGACGCGGATCGAACACCCAGGTGATCGATGCCGGCGGCCGGTTCGTGACGCCCGGGTTCATCGACGACCACACGCACTTCAGCTCCGCGGGTGCGTTGCTCATCGGCGCGAACCTCCTGGACGTCAGTACGGCGACGCCATTCGCGTCCCGCGTGAAAGCCGCCGTGGCGCGCATGAGCCCCGGCGCGTGGCTGACCGGCGGTGACTGGGGTGCCTATGAGGATTGGTCGGCGAACAGCACCGGTGCCGCGCCCGGCGCCGGCTCGAGAAACCGATTCTCGCCCGACCGCGCGATGATCGACTCGGTCACCGGGACCACGCCGGTGCTGCTCAATCGCTGGGATCGGACCGCATGGGTCGCGAACGGCGTCGCGCTCGAGAAAGCCGGGCTCTCGTGCGCACAGCCGGTGGCGGGCCTCGAGTGCGTCAACGGACGGGCGACCGGTCGGGTGGCCGATACCGCGCTCGCCCGCGTGCGCGCCACCATCGCGCCAAAGACGTTCGATCAGCGCCTCCGCGAAGCACGCGCGGCCCAGCAACACCTGTCGGAGCTGGGCGTCACGACGATTCACGACAACACGCCGCCGTTCCAGCTGCCGGTGTTCACGGAGCTCGAGCGCCGCGGCGAGCTCACCGTCCGTGTCTTCGCCCGCCCGACGCTCGACAAGTGGAGCCGCCTGACGTACGCCGGCATCTCGCCCGGGTTCGGCGACGACTGGATTCGTATTCGTGCCCTCAAGGGGTTCGTGGATGGGATTCAGGGCAACTCGACCGCGCGCTTCTACGAGCCGCAGCTCCATTCGGGCCGCCGCGGTGAGTGGCGCGACAGCACGAACACGGCGGCCACGGACGGACCGGGATCGGGGATGGAGCCGGCCGGCAACATGGAGCGCCTGCTCTTCGGGCTCGACTCGGCGGGGTGGTGGGCGAACGTCCACGCCATCGGTGATCACGCCATCGACAGTGTGCTCACCATCATGGAGAAGGTCATCAAGACGAACGGGCCGAAGGAGCGGCGGTGGCGCATCATCCACTCCCAGGTGATTCGCAACGCGGCAGTAGCACAGCGCTACAAGCGGCTCGGCATCATCGCCGAGGTGCAGCCGTACCATGCCATCGACGACATGCGCTGGATGGAGGAGCGCATTGGCGAGCGCGCGAAATGGGCATACGCATTCAAGACGTTCCACGATGCCGGGGTTCCGCTGCTCTTCGGGTCCGACTGGCCAGGCACGAACGCGAGCTGGTACACGGCGAACCCGATGACGATTCTGTACGCGGCGATCACGCGGCAGACCGTCGACGGGAAACCAGCGGGTGGCTGGTTCCCCGAGCAGCGGCTGGACCTCGAGACGAGCCTTCGGAGCTACACGATCAACAACGCGTGGGCGGAGGGGGAGGAGGCGAGCAAGGGCTCACTCTCCGTGGGAAAGCTGGCGGATCTCGTGATCATCGACCGGGACCTGTTCGCGATTCCGGCGACCGAGATCAAGGACGCCAAGGTACTGCTGACGATGGTGGGCGGACGCGTCGTCCACGCAGCAACGCCCTTCACACGGTAATTGGGGTCAGAGTCGAATATCATCGTTCCAACGCCATGGCGTTGGAACGATGATATTCGACTCTGACCCCAATTCTAGAACGCGATGAGCGGAAAATCCGGCTCCAGTCCGAGGTAGATCTGCCCGATTGCCTCGAGCTTGTTTTCCGCCACGAACCCGTGATGCCGCAGCGTGTGGGCATCGCGGAAATACCGCTCGATGCGACTCCTCGTATAGATGCCCGTGCTGCCCGCCAGCCGGTGCACCATGTCCGTCACGTCCGCCGCGCTTCGAACCGCGTGCACGGCCGCCAGGAGCAGATCGCCGCGCTGCTCCAGCGTGTGTGGGGTACCAGCGGCGGTTCTCGCCCACGCCTCGTTCAGTGCTTCGTAGAGGTAGGCCCGCGCGGCTCGCAGCGTCGCTTCCGCGTTCGCGAGACTGGACTGGACCGTGCCGCGGTCTCGAAGCGTCTTCATCGACCCGAACGGCGTCTTCTTCTGTGCGAGCTCACGGAGCTCCGAGATCGCGTTGCGCGCCGTCGCCAACTGGACCGCAGCCGTGAACAGCGTGATGATCCCGCCCGCGGGGAACCGATACAGTGGCGCCGTGAAGTGGCGACCGGGCGTGAATTCGGGAACGTTCCTGAACGTCCGGTGAGCCGGAACGAACACGTTCGTGAACGCGACGTCGTTGCTGTCCGTGCCGCGCATGCCGAGCGTGTACCAGGTGTCGAGGATCTCGATCTCCGATGTGCGCATGACCACGCTGATCATGGCGGGACCGTGCTCGGTCATTCGCGGCCGGTCGCCGTCCATGATGAACGCGCTGAGGAGAAGCCACTCGCAATCGTGGATGTTGCTCGCGAGCGGCGCGCGTCCGGTGATTCGGTAGCCGCCGGGCACCTCCGTCGCCTGCTGCGGCGGGTGAAAGGCGGCTGCCGTCAGCGTGTTCGGATGCGAACCGTACATCTCCTCCACGCCCTCGTCGGGAAAGCGGGCGGCCCACCACACGTTGATGTTCGCGGCCTGGAGCGCCCAGCCGGCGGCGCTGTCGAAGCGCGCCACCTCCTCGGTGATCAGTGCGCACGAGACCGGGTCGAGCTCCAACCCGCCGAGCGACCGCGGCGCGAGCATTCGCTGCAGACCGGCGGCAACGAGCGCCTCGTGCACCGGCCTGGACAGCCGTCGATTGCGCTCGGCTTCGTCCGCGTGCTCGCGAATCAGCGGACCGAGTGAGCGTGCGGCTTCAATGAGTTGGCGGGTCGTGGCGCCTCCCGCGTCGCGGGGCGAGGCCCCGGAGGCGTCCGTCGCGGTCGGTGGCGTCTGATACGTGGCGCCCATGAGGTCCTCACTTGTCGTTCGGTTTTCGTCGCATACCTAACGCGTCATCCGCCACCCGTCGCCACGCCATCGAGGCGAATCGGTAACCGGCGAATGCGCCTGCCGGTGAGGGCGAAGATCGCGTTCGCCACCGCCGGGGCGATGGGCGGCACCGCAGGCTCACCGACGCCGCCCGGGTCCTCGTGGTTCTGCACGATGTGCACGTCGATCTTCGGGCTCTCGCCGAGACGAAGCATCCGGTAGTCGTCGAAGTTCCCCTGCTTCGCGCGGCCCTTCTCGATCGTGATCTCGCCGTAGAGCGCGGCCGTGAGCCCGGCGATGACCGATCCGGTGAGCTGTGCCTCGACGATGCCCGGGTGGATGATCTGACCGCAATCGGCAGCGCACGTCACGCGATGCACCCGGACGCGCCCGTTCTGCACAGAGACCTCCGCGACCTGGGCCACGAGCCCGCCCTTGTCCTCCACGACGGCGATCCCGCGCGCTCTGCCCGTCGGAAGGGGCTTTCCCCACCCGGACTGCTCCGCCGCCACTTCGAGCACGTGGCGGAGGCGAGGATTACCACCCAACATCTCCCGCCGGAAGTCGAACGGGTCGCGTTTGGCGGCGTGCGCCATCTCGTCGATGAAACTCTCGAGCACGAACGTATTCTGAGATGGCCCCACTGACCGCCAGTACCCGACAGGCACGGCGAGCTCGGCACGCGCATACTCGACACGCACGTTCGGGATGGTGTAGTGCATGTCGGCAATTCCCGCGACGGCGGGTCCATCCACAGGACGATTCCCGCCCGAGATCCCCTGCGCGACGACTCGCGCTCGCAACGCCGTCGCGCGCCCCGCGGCATCGAGCGCGCCTTCGAGACGGAGGTATGCCGCCGGCCGGTAGAAGTCGTGCTGCATGTCCTCTTCGCGGGTCCACAGTACCTGAACTGGCGCGCCGACTTTCATGGACGTCTCGACCGCGTCCTCCACGAAGTCGGTGCGACTGCGGCGTCCCCACCCGCACCCGAGATGGGTGACGTGTACCGTCACGGCATCCACGGAAAGTCCTGTCAGGCGGGCCGCGACCGATTGGGTCCCCTGCGGGTTCTGCGTCGGTGCCCAGACCTCGCATCGGTCACGGCGGACGTCGGCGGTGCAGTTCATGGGCTCCATGGTCGCGTGTGCGAGGTATGGAGCCTCATACGTTGCTTCCACGCGTCGCGCGGCGCCGGCCAGCGCAGCGCTCGCATCCCCATCGCTGCGGGCGCTCGCTGCCGGACCGTCGGCCAGGCGAGCGAACTCCGCGAAGATCTCGGGGGTGCTCATGGCGAACGCGCCGTTGTCCCACACCACCTCGAGGGCGCGCGCGCCCTGCAGCGCGGCCCATGTATTATCCGCCACGACGGCGACGCCCTGTGACACCTGTACGACGTGGCGCACGCCCGCGATCGCTCGCGCCGTGGCGTCATTGAACGACCGGACCTTCCCGCCGTACACTGGCGAGTGCACCACCGTGGCGAACATCAATCCCGGCACGCGAACGTCGGTGCCGAACACAGCCCGGCCGGTGATCTTGTCCCTGGTATCGAGCTGGGGTTTGTTCGTGCCGATCAACTTGAACTGCGACGGATCCTTGAGCCTCGGCTGGGCGGGCACCGGTATCGCCGCAGCTGCCTCGGCCAGCTCGCCGTATGACGCGGACCGCCGCGAGGATGGGTGTGAGACACGGCCGTTCTCGGTTCGAAGCTCCGACGCGGGGACACGCCACCGTGCTGCCGCTGCGGCGACGAGCATCTCGCGCGCGGCGGCGCCGGCGCGCCGGAGGGGAAGCCACGCACCGCCGCGGACGCTCGTGCTGCCGACGGTCATCATTCGCCCGTACTTGTCGGGGTGGGCGTCGGCTTGCACGACTCGCACGCGGTCCCAGTCGGCATCGAGCTCGTCGGCGACGATCATCGGCAGCGCCGTGCGCACACCCTGACCCATGTCCGACCGGGCGACCCAGATCGTGACGTCGCCGGCAGGGTCGATGCGCAGGAAGACGTTAGGCGCGAACGCCGCGGTGCTCCCAGCGGTTCGGCGATCCGGGAGGCGGACGCCGAGCAGGAGCCCAGCCCCCGTTATCACGCCGAGCTTCACGAAATCTCGCCGGTCCAGCTTCGTGATCGCGTCCATTGGTCTCTCTCAGAGCCGGTCGTAACCCCGAGACTACCACAGGCGTCGCGACGGTTCAAGCTCGAGGGTAGGGCCGCTGGTACGCGTGCCCGTTGAGCGGCGCGCGTGGTGCTCAGTACATCGGCACGTTGTCCGTCCCCGCATTGCGGTAGGGAACGAGACCGCGGAAGGCGCCGACGGCGCTCGCAATGTCACACGAGTTGTATCGAAACGTCTTGGTCCCGTTACCCAGGTCGCTCACGGGGACCGCCGCGCCAAGTTTGGCGTTCAGGCCGGTAAAGACCGCGCCATCCACGGTGTTGTTACCGTTGGATACGAGCGCGCCCCCGACGAGCACGATCCCGCGCCACTTGACGGACCCGCTCAGAACCAGGTCTCCCGTAACGATGAGGGTTCCTTTCCCGTCGGCCGGGAGCGTGAAGTTCCCGTCCGCGCGGACCACCGGCCAGAACTCGTCGTCCGTCCAATCCGCGGTCGACGGCCAGCTGCCGCCGGGATACTCGATGTCGGCCTGAAGTGCGTTTCCAGTGACGATCCCCGCCCAATCGATGCCGACGGACGCGGCGGCCTCCGCGACCGTTCCCAGCGAATCGACCTTCGGGTTGCCGTCTGGGACGAAGGAGCCACCGCTTTGCGTGTAGCCTGGCACGTCAGGCACCGCCACGCCCGTGACGGCCGACTCCATGCCGCACGCGTCGTAGCCAGTGAGCGTGCCAGAGCCGCCGTTCTTCTGCAGACCACCGACGGCCGTCCACGCGGATTGCACGTCCAGCGACGCGAACTGGAATCGCGCGTACTGCGCGATAGTGCGCTCGCCGGTCACCGCGCCGGTGGGCGTACCGCCCTTCGTCCTCACGCCGCGCGCCCGGATCACATACAGACCCGGAACCGTCGTATCAACGGGGGGGCGCACCTCGCGCATGACGACCTCCGCGTACCCGCCGCGCATGGCGATCGTCGTCGACTCCACGGCCGCGGGCGGCGTCGACGTGAACCCGAGGCTCGCGCGACTCCCGACGAATTGCTCCATGCCTCGCTTCGCCATCAGGTACGTGTCGAGCTGCGTCTTGTGGTCGTCGTTCACGCGGTACTCGGCACCGATCATCGTGAAGGCGCCGGCCGAGAGCATCGTGACGATCACGATGATGAACAGGGTCATCGGCAACGCGGCACCCGTGCGCCGTCGCGAAGGGGCGCCGCTCGTGAGCTCGTGAGAGCGCATCAGTTCACCCGGTTGTTGAAGAAGACTGCGGTGCGAAACGGTGACCGCTCCTTGGCCGACTCGCCCGACGCCGCATAACGACTTTCTGCATTGAGTACGAGCTCGAGTCCGCGGACATCGCTTGCCGTCGCGGTGACGTCGGAAGTGTCGCGGTCGAACTGGAAGAATCGGAAGTGCGCCGAGGACTCGAACGGGGCGGCCAGCTCCTCGTGGGTGTCCGTGTCGATGACTGTGCGCCAGAGCGCGACGCGACCCGGCAGCACGTCCGAGCTCTTGAACTCGTACCGGATGCGTTGATAGAGGAAGACCGCGTCGCCCGGCGCCGCCCCGGACGGCAAAGCCGGCGACATGGCGATCACACGGCCGCCCGGAACGGCACTGATGTTCACGAAATTGCAGAGCGCCGTTCCGCCACTGATCGTCGCGACTGAGCCATTGGTGTACGTGTAGGCGCCGCTCGCGTCTCGCCATCCGTGCCCGGATGGCGTGGCGTTCGCGAGCACGGTCGAATCGGCCGGCAGCAGCGCGATCACGGACACCGGGCCGACCGTGCCGCACGCCATCCCCATTGCGTACGGGATGCGGAGCGTCACCGACGTCGACGTTATCGCCTCGACGCCACCGGTGCTCTCCACCATCCGAATGTCGGAGAGCATCATGTTGACCGCGGCGCGCGACACGTTTCTGGCAGCGCGCTGCTTCATCTGCACGTCGTAGAACGACGTCTGCGAGATCAGCAGGCGGACGGATGCCGCCCCAATGATGCCGAGTACGACGAGCGCGATGAGGAGCTCGGGAAGCGAGGCACCGCGTCGTGCCCTCGATGGGCCTGCGTGCGTTCGGCGAGAACGTCTCGGGAGTGAGCGCATCAGTTGAGTGGGCTGCTCGAGACGCCGCGCGTGCGCTCGAAAACGAGAGTGTCCGGTTTCAACAGCCGGTTCGACGGCGTGAACGCCACCTGTACCTGTCGCCGGCGAAACGACACATCCGTCACCGTCACGCAGCGGCGGTGTGGATAGGGCAGGGTCGTGATGCTGGTGCACCCCGCCTTCGACGGAAGCACGTTGTACGGGACGACCATCAACTGGTCGACGACCTGCGTCTGCGCGGCCGTCCGACCCGCGGTGCTCGCCAGTGTGGACGCTCGGCGCCCCGCGTGCACGGTCATACCGGCGACCCCGGTCAGCGCGATCACCATGACGCTCATCGCTGCCATGATCTCGATGAGCGCCGCCCCGCGCCGGTTCGTCCTGTTGCGAGGCCGCGCAGGACGGGCGCGGCGCGTACGCACGCAACACGTGATCACTGGACCACCTGGACGAAGCCGGCACGAGTGAGACGCACCTGACGCGAGTAGCTGCCGTCGCCGAGGGTGACGGTGAGTGGGAGCGACGTGATCCCGGCGGGGAACACATCCACGGTCGGGTTCGAGAACGCCAGCGTGTTCAACTTCCACTCCGTATCGGGCCCCAGCTCGCGGCGCCGCAACACCGTCCCCGTCGCGCGGTCCGCGACGACGAACGTCTTCGCTCCGGGCGAGAACGCAATGCGGACCGGCTTCCGTTGACGCCCGGCGTACGAGACCGCCGTCTCCAGATCGCTGGCGATGACGCTCGCCGCCTGATTGACGCGCCCGTGGCGCAGTCGCCTGGCGGTCGATGGGAACGCCATCGCCGTCACGAGGGCGACGATGACTATCACAATCAGCATCTCTGGCAGCGTGACACCGCGCCTGCGAATGTAGGGACTGTCCTGTACGCGCATCTGAGGCCCCTGTCAGGAAAGTTCGGGTGATCGTGACCGTGTACTTGCCGCGGTTGTGTTAGGCAACACAGGTGCCGTTTGACCGAACGCGAATAGGCCGACCAGAAAGGCGACAGTCCGGTCAGTGCGCCCGCCGGTCGGACACGAGTTGGTGATGTGCGTGACAGGGGCGTTGTGACGCGATGCCTAACGCGGTCGCTCGCTACGAATCGCGTGTGATGGCTGACACACGGCTGATGGAGGCGCTGCTGTCACAACGCCACGGCACCGGTGCTACAATCGGGCGGTCGAAACCGGCAATGGATGCCGCGCCGTCTACTCCACGCGCGCCAGGACGAAGCGCTGCGTCTCCCGCCACCCACCAGCGGCCATCGAATCAGGCACCTCGAACACGCCGTCGAGCGCCGTCGTCAGCGCAACCGCGTACCGCTCCCGGAGCCGGCGGACGACGCGGCCCGACGCGTCATGTGTCGTGACCGTCGTGTGCACGACCCCGAACGATCGGCCCGATACCTCGGCCCGCCCGGCGTCGCCGGTGACGTACCGCACACTGCCCCCATCTACCTGCGGGATCGCGATCGACATCCTGGCACCGATGGGCCGCTGCATACGCAACTCCGCGGCCGAAGCGTTCCACGCGAACAACGTGTCTCCGCCCCTACATAGTAGTCGGACCTCGGGGGTCGGCTGGTTCGGACGCGTTCGCAGCATGACGCGAGTGCACCCCTGTCGCGTGCCGACCACGACGCCGTGCGTGACCGAGTCGACAGTCCATGCCGGCTGCTCGCTGTCACCGCTCGCGTAGATGAGTCGGAGTCCGGGTGAAAGCCCCACGGCCGGCGCGTCCGCTGCGCTCGACTGCGCCGGTGAGGCAACGCTGTCTGCCGCGTCCGTATACGAGCCCGTGTACGAGGTCCGCGTCGTGCACGCCGCGCCGATCGACGCTATGAGACTGGCGGCAAGACAGGGGACGGCGAGACCACACGGAGCGCTGCCGCGACGCACGACCATCGTGTTCACTCGGCGGTGTTGGGTGAGGGGCGAAAGAGCGTCCACGTCTCGAGGTCGGACGCGACGCGCGCGTAACCCTGTACGCGATACCCGCAGTGCTCGTACAGCGAGACGTTCGCGGCCCGTTCGGTCGTTAGGCTCACGCCACATGACAGCGGGTCCGAGGCGGCGAGGTCGTGCACGGCGTCCAGTAGCAACCGGCCCAGGCCGCGCCCGTGGAGCGATCGGCGAACGCCGATCATGTTGAGGTGGTGGTGGGGTGAGGCGACCGCGAACTGCGACGTGGCGGCAACGAAGCCGTCGTATCGGGTGCGGGCCTCGACGCCGAGCTCCGACCAGATCCGCTCGCGCAGTGTGAGCAGCCGAGGTGGCGCCTCCGGCGCCACGCGCGAGGTCATCACCGCCGCCGCGACGAGACCCCCGCGCGCCTCGCGGAGGCCAAACATCGGCTCGTCGCGAAGGGCGCGACTGTTGACGAAGAGCTCGACGAGTCGCGGCAGCCGCTCGTCGTATCGCTCGAGGTCGCCGATGACGTGCCGCATGACCGGGTAGTCGTAGAACGCGTCGCTCAACACCGACACGATCTCGCCGACGTCGTCGGCGGACAGGACCGTCACGTTCACGCGAGCGCCGCCTCGAGCTGGTCGAGCCAGATGCGGAAGCCTTCACGTACTCCATCCAGCTCCTCGGCGGTGGCCGGACGGCCGCTCCACCCGTTGACGAGCGTGAGCTCCGTGCGCCGAGGCCCGAGCGCGCGGAAGGAGACGTCGACGTATTCGTCCTCGTACTCGCCCGGTTTGGCGCTATGGTGGCGGAACGTCTTGACGAGTCGTCTGCCCGGCTCCAGTACGCGGTATTCGCCGGTGAAGGTGTTCACCGACCCATCGTCCTCATGGATCGTGATGCGATAGCGACCCCCGACCTGGACGTCCGCTTCGACGATGGTCGCCATCCATCGGCGCATGATCGACGGGTCCGTCCACGCCGCGTACAGGTCGTCTGCCGATGCGTTGATCACCCTGACGATGGTGACAGCGTTCATCTGTTCGGTCACGATGCTCAGGCCTCCGGATCTGGGTTGAACATGGTCTCGAGCGCGTCGAGGCGCGCGGTCCAGAAGCGCTCCGCGTCGGCCAGCCACTGCTGTGCGGCCACCAGCGGATTGGGGTCGAGCCGACATGTGTGGGTTCGGCCGCGGATCGTCCGGCGGACGAGGCCGGCTCGCTCGAGCGTCCGGACGTGTTTCGATGCGGCCGCGAGCGTCATGTCGAATGGGGCAGCGAGCTCACCGACCGTACGCTCCCGCCGCGCGAGGGTCCGCACCATCGCCCGTCGCGTCGGGTCCGCGAGGGCGTGGAACACCTGGTCGAGGCGTGGTGGTTGATTGTTTACCATATGGTTGAATAATTTGATACTCGTTACTCAATTGTCAACCGTATGGTTGAATGACAATGAGCTTCGGATGCTGGGGCGCGGCCACCGCACCGGCACGCCCGCTGCGCTCCTGCACGCTGCCTTCAGACCTCGGGTGTCCCGTGCCGATCCGATTCCGCTCGTCAGGCTGCATTGCCAGCATCGTCATCTCGATCGTGCTGACCGTCGCCCTCAACCTGCTCCTGCGCGGATGTGCGGGCTCCGCTACGTTCTGAATCTGCAATCACGAAGTTGTCGATCCGGAAGCGGCTGATTCGACGTGTAAGTAGAAGGAATGTTCACTCGCCGAACTGCTCAGGCGACCCGACACCACACGACGGCACACGCGGAGGCCTCCAATGCGATTCATGGTCATCGTCAAGGCCAACAAGGACACCGAAGCCGGCGTCCTCCCGTCCGAGCAGATGCTGGACGCAATGACGCGGTACAACGAGGAGCTCGTGAAGGCCGGCGTCATGATCGCCGGCGAGGGGCTGCAGCCGAGCTCGAAAGGCGCGCGCGTCAGGTTCTCGGGCTCGAATCGAACCGTCATCGATGGCCCATTCGCGGAAGCGAAGGAGCTCATCGCGGGCTTCTGGCTCTTCGAGGTGAAGTCGCTCGACGAGGCGATCGAATGGGTGAAGCGCTGCCCGAACCCGACGGGTGAGGAATCGGAGATCGAGATCCGCCAGGTATTCGAGGCGGCGGACTTTGGGGAGGCCTACACGCCCGAGATCCGGGAGCGTGAGGAGCGGCTCGCGGAGCAGCTGGCCGGTAAGCGGTAGATAACTACCGTTCAGGCTTGGAGATACGGAAAAAGCTGCACGCGGGCTTGAACTCGGGGGCGCTGGTGGTGTGATTGGAAGCCGTGACGGCTTCCAACACCCACCGCGCCATCGACGCGGTCTGGCGGATCGAATCGGCGAAGCTGATCGCCGGGCTCACGCGCATCGTCCGCGACGTCGGCCTCGCGGAGGACCTCGCCCAGGACGCCCTCGTCGCCGCGCTCGAGAAGTGGCCGGAGCAGGGGGTCCCTGCGAACCCGGGCGCCTGGCTCATGGCGACCGCGAAGCACCGCGCGATCGACGCCTTGCGTCGCAACCAGCTCCTCGATCGCAAGCACGAGCAGCTCGGGCACGAGCTGACCGCAAAGCAGGAGTCGGCCGTTCCGGACCTCGACGCCGCGCTCGACGACGACATCGGCGATGACCTCCTTCGGCTCGTTTTCATGACGTGTCACCCGGTGCTTTCCACCGAGGCGCGCGTCGCGCTCACCCTTCGATTACTGGGTGGGCTCACCACCGACGAGATCGCCCGCGCATTCCTCGTTCCCGAAGCGACGGTCGCGCAGCGCATCGTCCGCGCGAAGAAGACGCTGAACGAGGCCAGGGTCCCGTTCGAGGTGCCGCGCGGTGAAGAGCTCAACGCTCGGCTGTCGTCGGTGCTCGGCGTCATCTACCTCGTCTTCAACGAGGGATACTCCGCCACCGCTGGCGAGGACTGGCTCCGGCCAGCACTGTGCGATGATGCGCTGAGACTCGGGCGCATTCTGGCGGGACTCATGCCGAACGAGCCCGAGGTGCATGGGCTTGTCGCGCTCATGGAGATCCAGGCCTCGCGGTCGCGAGCGCGAGTGGGGCCGAACGGAGAACCGGTCCTCCTTCTCGAGCAGGACCGCGCTCGATGGGATCAGCTGCTCATTCGCCGCGGTCTTGCTGCGCTGCAGCGGGCGGAACAGCTCGGCGGTGCATCTGGACCGTACGCGCTACAGGCCGCGATCGCGGCGTGTCACGCGCGAGCGCGTCAGGCGGACGACACGGATTGGGAGCGAATCGTGGCGTTGTATGATGCGCTCGCGGAACGAACGCCGTCGCCGGTGGTCGAATTGAACCGAGCAGTGGCCATCTCGATGGCGCGGGGACCAGCGGCGGGCCTCGAGGCAGCCGACCGGTTGACCAACGAACGCCGGCTCAAGGGATATCATCTCTTACCCGGGGTACGTGGCGATCTTCTGGCCAAGCTCGGCCGGCTGCCGGAGGCCGCCGCCGAGTTCGAGCGCGCCGCGTCGCTCACGCGAAACGCGCGGGAGCGCGATCTGTTGCTGGAGCGCGCCCGCGCGTGCGAAGCGGGGAACGCCCCGGCGCGCTGAAACCGAGGCGCGCCTGCCTTCTTACGGGACGTAGGCACTCTGTCCTGGTAGATGCAGTCGAACTGGCCGCGCCGGTCATCTCGTGTCGCCGAGTATATCGTGTAACGTCGAGGCGAGCAGGAGCGCGGGATTCTCAGGGCCGATGCCCTCGCCATTTTCCAGCGACCAGATTGTGGAGAGAACGGCTTGCGCGAACGCCCAGCGCATTACCCGGTCGCCGTTCGCCGACAATCGGGAGACGAACGTAGCGACCCTGCGTTCGACGTTTACAGGCGTCGCCATGAGGTCGGGCCGCTCGCCAGGGTTTCGGAGCGCCGCGCCCAGCTCGTACTCGAGCTCCCCCACGACCCCTTTCGGGTCGATGGCAATCCAGCCGCGCGATCGATCGTAGAGCACGTTGTAGTGATGGAGGTCGCCGTGGAGCAGGCGCGTGTGGCGCTGCGATTCGCAGAGGTCGAGGTACGTGCGCTGACCGAGGGCGACGAGATCACGCGGGAGTTGTGGGTCGCCACCGGCCGCATAGCGGTCGAAGTCGCGCGCCCAGTCACGAACCGAGGGCCATGCGAGGTCGGCCGGTTCCGGGGCCATCGTCCCGATCACGTCACAGAGAATATTCGTAGCTCGGACGTCATCTCCGTGCCTAACGATCTCCACGAGCGGTGTCGCGGGCTCGAGGCGTTCGAGCAGCACGGCGCCGTCCACGGCGTCGAGCACGCGGACCATGCCACGACCACCGAATGCGCGCGTCACCTCTCCCGCGCGCCATTCGTCGCCGGGCCGCCTCGCGACCTTGAGCACCACCGGTTCGCCGCCGCGCCACCCCAATCCGATCGACGACGACGGCGTGTCGAGCGAGCGAACGATGGTCACCCGCCACTGGCGCGAGAGAGAAGCGAGTCGGTCGAGGACGTCGTCGTGAGTCACCGTGTGGTAGTAATACACCCACCCCACCCCACGGTAGGCTCCGTCAACGCTCGATGGTCCGATCGAGCACCGGCTTGACGTCGATGATCGGCGTCCCATCGAACGCCTCGAGGTCGGCGACCTTGAATCGAGTCGCGCTCGCGACGTCCACAATGCGCACGCGATGGATGCCGATGGGGTTCGGGCGATCCTGCGACCGCGTACTGAACACGCCGCGCATCGGCGCACCGGCATCATCGCGAGGGTGCACGCGCAACGTCGTCCGATCCCCGCGATCCAGCCAGGTGAGGACCAGCACCTCGTCGCCGACGCGGAGATCGCGCAGCGCGTCCACGAACTCATCGCGGAACACGAGCCAGGCGTCGGGCGCGCCCTCGTGTCCCTGCTTCGGCGCATGGTCACGGTCGACGAGTGGCGACATCACGCGCCCGATGGGGTCCAGCGTGATCGGTGGTACGTGGGTCATGGGTGCGGCACGCTCTCCCGGGTGAGTGTCCGAACAATATAGCCATTGACAATATAGCCACAGTGCGTATAGTTGGCCGCATGACCACCAACCGAGATGCTACCGACCAGTTCCTTCCGCTCCCACCGGCGACGTTCCATATCCTGCTGGCCCTCCTGGACGGTGAGCGACACGGCTACGCGATCATCCAGGACGTCGAAGCACGCACCGATGGCGAGCTCCGCCTGAGCGCGGGCACATTGTACCGGTCCGTGGCTCGCATGGTCGAGCAGGAACTCATCGTCGAGGTCACGAGGCGAGCGACGCGGCAGGACGACGAGCGCCGCCGCTACTACCGCATCACGCCGCTCGGCACCGCAGTCGCGCGCGCCGAGATGCGACGTCTCACACAGCTCGTGCGGCTGGCGCGTGCGAGCGGGCTGTCACCAGAGGTCGTGTAATGCGGCTCTACCGCGCTCTCCTGGGGCTCTACCCACGCTCGTTTCGGCGTGAGTACGAGAGCGAGCTCTGCGCGGCTTTCGCCGAGCGGATGCGTGGATACTCGGGTCCGTTCGCGCCGGTGGCAGGCGTGCTTGCCGCGCTGAGTGACGTCGTGCCGAACGCGGTTGCCGCCCACACGGAGATCCTCGCACGCGATCTGCGCGTTGCCGGGCGAGCCGTTAGGCGTGCGCCGGGCTTCGCCGTCACGACCATTCTCGTGGTGGCGCTCGGCGTAGGTGCGAATACGGCCGCTTTTTCGCTCGCGGACTTCGTGTTCCTGCGCCCGCTGCCGTACCAGGAGCCCGAGCGTCTCGTCAAGCTCTGGCAGCGTACGCCCGATTATGGTCAGATGGAGCTCTCGCCGGCCAACTACCGGGACTGGAGGACGTCGGCGAAGTCGTTCACCGACTTCGCGGCCTATACGTTCCGCGCCGCCAACCTCGTTGGCGGGGCGGAACCGCGCCGGCTGGAGATCGTTTCCGCGACGCCGGAGTTTCACCAGGTGCTTGGGGTGAGGGCGCTCCTCGGGCGAGCGCTCATGCCCACGGATGGCGACGGCGTGCCGGTCGTGGTGCTCAGCTACGCCTTGTGGCAGAACCAGTTCGGGGCGGACTCGGGCATCATTGGGCAGGCGGTGCGTCTGGACGATACGCCGCACACCGTCGTCGGCGTCATGCCGCCGACGTTCAACTTTCCACAGAGCGGCACGGATGCGTGGACGCCGCTCATCTTCACTGAGCAGGACTACGAAGACCGAGACAACACGTACATCACAGGCGTCGCCCGTCTGCGCGAGGGCGTCTCCGTAGCACAGGCACGCGGCGAGATGATCGGGATCGCTGCACGGCTCGAGCGGCAATACCGCGAGCTCGAGAACGTGAGCGCGTGGGTGTTGGGGCTACGGGATGAGATCTCGTCGCGTGCACGGCTTCTCGTGCTCGCGTTATGCGGGGCCGCGCTCTGTATCTTGCTCCTGGCCTGCGCGAATCTCGCGAGCCTCTTTCTCGTCCGCGCAACGAGCCGCTCACGCGAGCTGGCCGTGCGCACGGCGCTGGGTGCCGGTCGCGAGCAGATCATTCGCCAGCTCGTGACCGAGAGTGTCGCGCTCGCGGTGCTCGGTGGTGTTACCGGGATCGCGCTGGCGTGGACTGCGCTTCCCGTGCTGGCGCGTCTCGTACCGCAGTCGCTTCCGCTGGCCATGTCGCCGGCTCTGGACGGCCCTGTGCTCGGGTTCGCGTTCGCGCTCATGATTCTGACGGGACTCGTGTTCGGCGTCGGGCCGGCGATCGGGGCCGGCAAGGGCAGTGGGCTGGAGCTGCTGCGCGCGGGAACACGATCGACGTCCGGGCGGACACGCCGGCTGCGGGCAGCCCTCGTAGTCGTGGAGATTTCTGCATCCGTCGTCCTGCTCATTCTTTCCGGCCTCCTGATCCGATCGGTCTGGAACATCCAGGCACGCGATCCGGGGTTCACCACCGAAAATCTCCTGACGCTGCGAACGGCGCTACCGCGTCCCAAGTACGACAGTGTTGCGCAGCGCGAGCAGTATTACATGGACGTACTGCGTGGGGTGCGCGCGCTACCGGGCGTCACGAACGCGGCGTTCACGACCGGGCTGCCAATGGTGATGCGCGGCGGCATCTGGGGAGCGGGTCTCCCGGGCGTCGAGCCGCCGCGGACCGGGGCGCACTCGGTGAGCCTGCGATACGTGAGCATCGGGTACTTCGCCACAATGGGCATCCCCATGCGTGCCGGCCGCGACGTGGAAGACTCGGATACGCAACGGAGCCCCTACGTGGCCGTGGTGAGTGAGTCGTTCGCGAAGCACCACTGGCCCAACGACAACCCGATCGGCAAACGCTTCTCCGTCGCGATGAATGAGCGCACCGTGGTCGGGGTCGTGGGCGACGTCCGTGTACGCGGGCTGGAGCAGGAGAGCGAGCCGCAGGTGTACCTCCCGTTCCGGCAGGTTCAGGATGGATCCCTCATCGGGTATTTTCCGAAGGATCTTGTCGTTAGGTCCGCAATCGAGCAGCCGCAACTGATGGCGGCCGTACGGCGAATCGTGAGTGAAGCGGACCCCGATCAGCCCATCTCACACATTCGCACGATGGCCGAGATCGTCGAGAGCGAGACCGCGTCGCGTATGACGCAGCTGCGCCTTCTGAGCGCGCTCGCCCTCGTCGGGCTGCTCATCGCGGGTATCGGGATTCACGGTCTCCTCAGCTTCACCGTGTCGCGGCGCGTTCCCGAGATCGGCGTCCGGCGCGCGCTCGGCGCGCAGGTGAGCGGGATCGTGCGGCACGTGCTCGGTGAAGGGCTGCGGCTCGCGATCGTGGGCGTCGGGCTTGGCGTTGCGATCGCATACGCGGCCGCGCGCGGGATGGGGGCGCTACTGACTGGGGTGCGGCCTGAGGATCCGACCACGATCCTCGTGTCGGCGGCCCTCTGCTTCGTGACGGCGATTGTCGGGTGTGTGCGACCGGCCGCGCGTGCCGCGCGGGTCGATCCGATCACGGCCTTGCGAGCAGACTAATTGGGGGTCAGAGTCGAATTTCATCCACTTGTTACGGGTGCGACAAATGGATGAAATTCGACTCTGACCCCCAATCACAAACAACTCCGAACGAAAAAACCGGCACCTGCAGAAGCAGGTGCCGGTTTTCGTGTCCTAGTCCGTGGCTCTTAGATCGAGCACGGCACCGACAGCCCGCGAGCGTCACACTCGGCGCTCGGGATCATCATGTGCGGATGCACGACGTCGCCAGCCCGGTCGAGCGGCAGCTGGTTCACCCGGTTGTACCGGCGCGCGTCGACCCAACGCGTGCCCTGCGTCCACATGAGCGAGTACAGCCGGTTGTACAGCAGCTCGGTCACGAAGTCTGCGTCCGAACTGCCTGCATTGATGGCCGCCGCGCCCAACCCGCCCGCGTGCTGCCGGACGAGGTTGATGTCGGCAACCGCCCCAGCCTTGTCGCCCGTGTTCCAGCGGATCTCGGCGCGGAGCAGCAGCAGCTCCTCGTTGATGAGCCACGGAACGTCGGTGCTCTGATCGGCCGCGGCGGGATCGCTCGGATCATTGTACATCACCGGCTTGTGCGTTCCCGTCAGGCCGTTGAGCGTCCGCGGTGCCGGCGCCGGCGCGGTTTTCGTCGTGAGCCGGAGATCCGGCTGCCCGTTCGGCCGGAGCTGCGCACCCGTGATGATCGACGGGTGGACCCAGTAGCGGTTGTTGGTGAGCGGCTCCGTCACCGGGTTGGCGGCTTCGCCTGCGGCGCCGGTGTAGCCGTAGTACACGCCCGTTCGGAGCGACCCGGGCAGTCCGGCGTCGGTAACGAACGACGCCGCCATGGCCGTCTGCGCCTCGGTCCAGCACGACGCGCAGCTGAAGAACGTGGCGCGATGCACGAGGTTCTTCGCCTTCAGCCCGCGGTTGAACTGCGCGAACGTCGCGGGCGTCGTGAAGCCTTCGTAGCCCTCGACGAATTCGAAGGGGAAGCTGGTGCCTGCCGCATTGAGATCGGCGAGCGCTTCATCGAGCAGCGCGGATGCCGTCGCCATGGCCTCTTCCGTCGGCACGAGCGGCGCGGGCTCGGCGTCGATCGGCCGATCGACATCGATCGGGAGGCCCGTCGTACCACTGCGAACGGCTAGGCGGTGCAGGTGCCACGCCTTGAGCGTCTTGGCAAACCCGCGCGACGCCGCCTTCTCCTGGTCGGTCAGGCTCGAGTTCTCCACCGCGGCGAGATACGCGTTGATCGTGCGAATCGCGCCGTACTTGCCCCCCCACTGGCCCCCGGCACGGCCGCCGGGGTCCTGCGGCCCGCTGACCTCCTCGCCGGTTTCGCGAGGATCGTTGCCGAGCAGGTTCCACCCCTCGCGCCCGTAGATCCCCCATTGCTGGATCTGCGCCGCGAGATCGGAGTTCGCCTGCGTCTGAATGCCGATGGCCGTTCGCGCCAGGATACCAGGCGACGGCGCGTCCGTCAGGGCGTCGGCCGTGGGGGCGTTCGTGTTCTCCAGATCGAGGTCCGCGCATGACGAGAGCAGCAGTGCTCCCGTCAGCGCGGCCAACACGGCGCCGGCACGTCGACCACGCCCGGCTCTGAAACGGTCTCCAGTCGTGATCATCATCAGAATCCCAAGGAAATGTCGAGGAAGAAGCTGCGGTTCGGCGGGTAGGCGGCGACGTCGAGGTTATTCCGGATGGCGGCGGAACCCAGGTTGGCGACCTCGGGGTCGAGCCCCGAGTACTTCTGCCACGATACCAGGTTGCGCCCCGTCAGGCTGACCCGCGCGTTGGCGATGTTGAAGTTCCCAAAGCCGAGCCACCGGCGCGGGATCGTCACACCGACGGCGATCTCGCGCAGCTTCAGGTACGTCGCGTCCTCGATATACGGCGTCATGACGCCGTTGTCATAGCCGCGCATGCGGTATTCGTGATCCGGCGAGCCGAAGTCGTGCGACGTCTGGGCGTCATCGTAGAGGAACTGCGTGAGGTTGATGATGTCGCCGCCCTTCTGATAATCGAACACGACGTTCAACGACAGCGCCTTGTAGTTGAGATCGTTGACGAAGCCCATCTTGAAGTCCGGCGCCGTATTTCCGAGCTGGACGTCGGTCGCCGTGCGCTCGCCGTTCGCGTCGAAGTCGCGCCCGATGATCTGCGTCAGCGGCTCGCCGACTTCGATGAACGTCACGCCCAGCCCGCCGAAGCCAGAAAGGGGCGGACGGAACGGCGGCAGCCCCGCGAGATCCTTCACTTCGCTGGTGTACTGCGTGAACGTTCCGCGCGAGACCCACGTCAGATTCTGGCGCTGAATGGGCGTCACGCCGAGCACCGCCTCGAAGCCGCGGTTCTCGATCTTGCCGCCGTTGAACACCTGCGTCGCGAAGCCCGTGGACGGCGCTGGAACGCGCTGCAGCAGCAGGTTCGTCGTGTTCCGCGAGAACCCGGTGAGCTCCCACGTCAGGCGCCCGTCCATGGCGAGGCCGTCGATGCCGACCTCGACCTCCTTCACCCGCTCGGGCTCTACGTTTGGGCTACCCGCGGCGCCGGCGACCGTGAAGCCGTTGAGGCCGCTGAGCTGCGGGGTGTTGAGCAGCGTGAACTTCTGTCCGAAGATCGGCAGGTTGCCCGTCTCGCCGTACGCGATGCGCGGTTTGATCTCGCTCCCCGCGCCGATCAGGTTCACGATCCGGTACGAGCCGGACACCTTCGGGAAGAAGAACCACTTGTCGATGTCGCCGTTGTTGCTCGTGCGCTCGGCGCGGGCACCACCCTGGATGAGCAGGCGCTCACCCAACAGGCGCACTTCCTCCTGGCCGTAGAGCGCGATCGTCCGGCTCCTCGTCAGGTTCTCCGTGCCGATGGTGTTCGTGCCCTGGCCGACGTTCTGCTGGCCGGGAACGAGGTTCGTCGTCGTGATGCGGGTGACGTTGAGATGTTCCTCGACGAACTGTGCGCCGAACGACGTGTTGAGCGACCACCCGCCCGACGGCACGAAGTTGTGAATGCCGTTCAGGTTCCAGTTGAAGATCCGGCTGAACCCGCCGCCCTCGATGGCCGCGCCGGGGAGCGTCTGGTCCCGCTCGTAGAACGCCTCGTTAGGCGACCACAGGTCGTTGTTCTGCTGGAACGCGTCGAGGCCGGCCGCGCCGACGAAACGGAGCGAATGCTGCCCGGTGTTGATCGCGTCGTAGTTGGCGGAAAGGCCACCGGTGAAGCGGATCGTCTCCTCGTGGTTCCGCGACAACTCGGTCGTCTGCACCGGGTTGGCCTGAATGCCCCAGTCGGGCTCCAGGAAGTTCCCGTTCGCGTCGCGCCGTTCCAGGTCCACGAAGCTCGGCGTGTACGCGAACGCGTACCCGTGACACGCGTAGTTGTTACAGTTGTTGTTCCAGCCGCGGTCGTGCTCGGCGCGGTTGAACACCGTGGAGATCTGCGCCTCGAGCTTGCTGCCCAGCGATTGGTCCACGTTGACGCGCAGGTTCTGCCGGCCGAACCCCGTGTTCCGCTCGATCCCTTCGTCGTGCTTCCACGTGCCGCCGATAAAGTAGCGCGTGGTCGAGTTGCCGCCGCTCACGTCCACCGCGCTCTCGTACGACGGCTTGTTGTTGTTGTACACCTGATCGAAGTGATTGATGTACGGCGAGGCGTTGCCATCGAACCAGTGCGCGACTTCGTCCCCGTATTTCTCCGTCGCCTCCGCAAGCGTCCACCGCCGGCTCTCGAGCTTCTTCGAGATGTCGAACACGCCGACGCGCTGGCGCACGTTCACGTTCGGCGCGCCGGCCAGGCCGCGCTTCGTCTTGATGATCACGACGCCGTTCGCCGCACGTGAGCCGTAGATCGAGGACGCCGCGGCGCCCTTCATGATCTCGATCGACTCGATGTTCGCGGGATTGATGTCGGCCACCCGGTCTACCGCGTCATCCTCGGCGGTGGCGAACGCCGCGGCCGAGATCGAGCCGCGGCCGCTCGCGATGCGCTGATTCGAGTAGGGGACGCCGTCCACGACGTACAGTGGATCGAACGACCCGAGGATGGTGTTGTTCCCGCGCACCTGCATCTGGATGCCGCCGCCGGGGGCGCCGGAATTCGACTGCAGGTTGACGCCGCTCACGCGCCCCACGAGCGCGTTCTGGATGGTCGGCGCCGGAACGTTGTTGATCGCGTCGCCCGTCACCTGGGCGACCGCGGTCGTCGCACTGCGCCGGTCGATCGTCGTGGCCTGGCCCGTCACCACCACGCCCTCGATCTGCAACACGTCGCGCTCGAGCGCGAAGTTCGCGGTGTTCTGCGTGGCCGTCACGAGCTGCGACCCGCGCTTGTACCCGATCGCGCGCGCGAGCAGCCGAACGTCTCCTTGCGGCACCTCCAGCCGGTAGTTGCCTTCGTTGCCCGTTACGGTCTCTACGGTCGTCCCCTCTGCCGAGACTCTCGCTCCGGCAACGGGAACTGCACCGCCCGCAACTGTTACCGTGCCGGTGATTACGCGCGTCTGGGCCCACGCGACACTCGGCAATCCTGCTGCCAACGCCAGGGTTAAAATCATACCTCGTTTGCGCACTGGTCCTCCGGGTTTGGGGAAAAGCGCCTTCTCGCCGCGAGCGACGCGGCAACTGACGACGCTAATAGCGCCGACAGGAGCATCGATTGTCAAGCGGGACTCAATTTGTCCCGTCCTGACTCCTTCCGTCACGGTATGGGATGGCCCGCAGGGTCCGCTGAACCGCCTCTAGCCGGTTCCCGGTCGCGTTGAACGAGGGCGGAGCAGGGCATCGTGAGCTGCGTAGTCGAGCGGCCTCGAGCGGCAGAGCGAGCCGCGGGTGCATTCGGGTTACTGGCAGGTGGGAAACCGCAGGATCATGAGATTCACGCCGGCGTCGGCGTGAAGTCGAGGCATCGCCGCGGATGAACCGCGGCGCGAGAGCGTCGTTAGGCGCCCGGCGATGCGAACACCGGATCAACGTCCTGCGAACGCAGGCTCAGATGCCGAACCCAGCGTTCATATAGATACGAGTTCGCCGGCTGTCACCGGACAGCAGTGGTCGGAACACTCCGACTCCCACGTTCACAGACAGGAACGAGACTCGGAGCTCGCCGCCGACGAGCGTCTCCTTCCGGTCGGCTTGCGCGGGCGACCCCCATGTGCGCACCGCTGACGCGAGGACCTGCACACCGGAAGCGAACGGGAAAGCGAACAGATACCCCGCACTTGCCCGCCCGCCACCGATCCCTACTTCAGCGACTGCCATAGGGCCGGCGAACTGGGCGAAGGATACTTGGGTCCCGTGCGTAACGCCAAGAGCGAGGCCGGCTCGGAGCGGCGGCCCAAAACGGAGACCAGCCACCACCTCGGTGCGCCATTGCGCCCCGGCGCCAATCGGGACCCCCGCAATTCCGACGACCGCAACGAAACCCACAGCGATCCACGTCGACCACGCCGTTGACCGTCGCATTCCGAGAAGATCCCGATCTGGATGGACCCGAGGTGCTTCAACGATTCGTCGGCCGAGCCGGGCAATCCGCGCGCCATGCGTTCACGTGTGCCCGTCGGGGCGCGGCTGTACCGGTCCGGCGTCGGCGATCGTCCTGTCTCCGAGGGTCACCAAGCCGTTCTGAGTGCGGCGTTTACCCGCAATGCACACTGGAGCCAAGATGCGTCGACTCGCGTTGTTCCTCGTGATGGCCATCGGACTTCCGACCGCGGCCCGGGCGCAAGCGTGTCTCGGGTCGGTATCGTTCGCAACCGTCCCGGTGCGGATCGGCGGGGGTGCGTTGTTCGGCGAGGACTACACGGCCTACGCGGCGTCGCTCATTGCGGGTCGGGAGAACTCGGTCTTCGGCGACGCCGGGGTCGCGCGGATCTACGCGGATGACTTCGACGATACCGAGGACCAGTTGTTCGCCGACGTCGGGTATCAGCGGTCGTTGGGCCGGCGCGCTCAACTCTGCCCGATAGTCGGAGTGGGGCTCGGCAGCGGGCCGGATGACGCCGGGTTGGACGTCCAGTCGCGGTTCGCGAGCGCGGGGCTGGCACTCGGCCTCACGTATCGCCCCGCGCCGAGGGTGCGGGTCATCCCGAACGGGACGGTGCGCTTCCAGTACGCGGCGTCCGACCTGACCGATCCCGCCGGGGTCGAGGAGACGTTTTCCGACACGTTCGGGATCGGGGACATCGGGCTGGGCCTCATCTTCTTCGGCGACCGGCTCGCGATCCAGCCGAGGATGCAGATCCCGTTCGGGGCGGACGACAACTCGGTGAGCTACGGACTCAGCGTCAGTATCGGCTTCGGCCTCCGCCGTTAGTCGATTTTCAATCGGCTCGCGTGGATTGGCCAGATGCCGCCCCGAGCCTTCGCCCGACCGACCGGGACGACTTACGGCGGTGACAGGGCGCAATGGCGGCGTCTGCGTCGTCCACCGTGACCCCAATGCGGAAAGGGGAATTTCCGCATTCGACACGCGGCCACGTCACGGGCGGCGGAGGTTGCATGGCGGTCTCAAGCTAGCGAGAATCGAGGCTCGTAGCGAAACCGGGTCTCGGCGGGCAATTTCCGGCCGACGTTCGACCTCGCCCCTCGCTCTCGGTTTGGCGACTCACTCCGGAGGATCTCTCGTGCGCTCACGTCTCTCCGCCGCCTGTCTGGCGCTCGCCCTCGGTACCGTTCCCGCTCACGCCCAGGCGCGTCCGGCGATCCCGAACGCGCGGCTCGACGCGTTCAAACGTGAGGCGATCGCCGACGTCGACAGCCGAGCGCAGTTCACGCAGCAGATGGTCGATCAGATCTTCAGCTACGGCGAGCTCGGATTTCAGGAAGTGGAGACGTCGAAGTACATCGTGAAGATCCTGCGTGACAACGGCTTCACCGTCGAGGAAGGCGTCGCGGGGATCCCCACGGCATGGGTGGCGACGTGGGGCTCCGGCAAGCCGGTGATCGCCATCGGGTCCGACATCGACGGCATCCCGCAGGCGTCGCAGAAGCCGGGCGTCGCGTGTCACGCGCCGATCGTTCCGGGCGCGCCCGGACATGGGGAGGGGCACAACACCGGTCAGCCCGTGAACGTCACCGCGGCGCTCGCGGTGAAGAAGATCATGGAACGGGAGCGACTCCCCGGAACGATCAAGCTCTGGCCCGGAGTCGCCGAGGAACAGCTCGCGACCAAGGCGTACCTGGTGCGCGCCGGCGTGTTCAAGGACGCGGACATCGCGATCTTCACGCACGTCTCGTCGAATCTGAGCACGTCGTGGGGACCGAGTGGTGGATCGGGGCTGGTGTCGGTGATGTACTCGTTCCAGGGTCAGGCCGCGCATTCCGCGGGCGCCCCGTGGCGCGGCCGCAGCGCGCTCGACGCCGTGGAGCTCATGAACGTCGGCTGGAACTACCGCCGAGAGCACCTGCGGCTGCAGCAGCGCTCCCATTACGTGATCCCCGACGGCGGCGATCAGCCTAACGTCGTGCCGACGACCGCGTCGGTGTGGTACTACTTCCGCGAGCTCACATACCCGCAGATCAAGGAAATGTGGGCGATCGGGGACTCCGTGGCGCAGGGCGCCGCGATGATGACGGGCACCAAGCTCGTGGAGAGCCGCGTGCTCGGCTCCGCGTGGCCGCAGCACTTCAATCGGCCGATCGCCGAAGCGATGGTGGCGAACATCAAGCGCGTGGGCCTCCCGCAGTGGAGCGAGGCGGACCAGGCGATGGCGAAGGCCGTGCAGAAGGAGATGGGCTCGCGTGAAACGGGGATGCCGTCACAAGTGGACACGAGCGCCGCGCCGCAGCCGCCGGAGCGCAACATGGGTGGCGGCTCGGACGACATTGGCGACGTGTCGTGGAACTTACCGACGGTGACGTTGCGCTTCCCCTCGAACATCCCGGGCCTGCCCGGGCATCACTGGTCGAGCGCGATCGCGTCGGCGACGCCGATCGCCCACAAGGGCGCGACTGCGGGGGCGAAGGTGATGGCGGCGACGATGCTGGACATCCTCGCGAAGCCCACGCTGGTGGACAGCGCGTGGTCGTACTTCCGCAATGTGCAGACGAAGGACGTCAAGTACGAGCCGCTGATGCGCCCTAACGAGCAACCAGCGACCTTCCTGAACGCCGATATTCTCGAGCGATACCGCCCGCGGATGCGGCAGTTCTACTTCGACCCGACGCGCTACAAGACCTACCTGGAGCAGCTCGGGGTCCGATATCCCACCGTGCGGAAGTCTGCGGACCGGTGTGAAGACATGCCCTCCGTGCCGTAATGGCCGGTCGTTGCTCCGAGCATCCTTTCCGGCCGCTGGCGAGAGCGACCGCGCTGCCGCCCGGGTCATCTTCGTCATCCTGTCCATCCTGCCCATCTGTCGAATGCTGTTGCCGTTACCGCGACAGATCCTGTCATCCGGCATGCATCGCCAGGCGGTACCCACTCTTGCGCACGGTGAGGATCAGCCGGGGCGCGTGAGGATCGGCCTCGAGTTTGGTCCGCAGCTGCCCGACGTGCGTATCCACGGTTCGGGAGACCACGTCGGCATCGTACCCCCAGACCTCCTCGAGCAGCTCGTACCGCGACGCGACACCGCCGGCTCGGCGCGCGAGGGCGAGCAGCAGGTCGAACTCCTTCGGTCGCAAGCTCACCGCCTCGTCATCCGCGAACACCGTGCGCGTGGACGGGTCGATGCGCACACGTCCGATCTGGATCGGACGCGAGTCACGCGCCTTCGGTGAGGCCGAGAGACGCAATCGGCGCCGGATCGCGTCCACGCGGGCGAGTAGCTCCATCAACCCGAACGGCTTCGTGACGTAGTCATCCGCGCCGAGGCGCAGGCCGCGAACCTTGTCTTCTTCCTCGCCACGCGCCGTCAGGACGATGACCGGCGTCTCGACCCCGTCCTCCCGCAGCGTGCGCAGGATCTGAAACCCGTCGGGCTTCGGGATCATCAGGTCGAGGATGACGAGGTCGATGTCATCGCGACGCGCCCGCTCGAGGCCCTCACTGCCCGTGTACGCGGCGTGGACCACGTGCCCCTCGCGCTCGAGGTTGTGTCGGAGCCCGTGGACGAGGTTCCGGTTGTCCTCGATGATCAGGATGCGCACCCGACGGATGGTGAGGTCGAGGGAGGTGCGGCGGGACGCGATGCGGCGCTGACGCGCGCGCTCGGCAGCTCGAGCACGACTCGCGCCCCGCCGGCCCCGTTAGGCGCGTCCTCGATGTGCGCCGAGCCGCCCAGTCGCGTGACCAGGTCGCGGACCACCGCGAGCCCGATCCCGCTGCCCGCGATGTGCGCGTCGACATCCCGCTGCAGCCGAACGAACGGTTGCCACACCTGTTCCCGCTCCGAGGCCGGCACGCCTGGCCCTTCGTCGTCGATAGCGAGGCGCGCCCGTCCGTTCTCCGCCCAGACGCCGACGCGGATCGTCTGGCCCGGGGGGCCATATTTCGCGGCGTTGTCGAGCAGGTTGAGCAGGATCTGTCGGACCGCGTCTCGATCGGTCGGCACGACGACGTGGTCGGCGCGGATGAGACGGATGCGTGTCTCCGCGGCGGCCGCCAACGGCGCGAACGCGGAGATCGCCTCGCGCACGAGGGGAGCGAGCGAGTGCTCCTCCAGCGCTGTGGCGGGCGCTCCGCGCGACGACCACTCACTGCGCCCGAACGTCAAGACGTTGTCGACGAGCTGCATGAGTCGCCGCGCCTCACTCACGATAATGCGCGCCCCGGATCTGACCTCGCGGCGCGAGTCGACGCGACCGTGACTCAGCGTTTCTCCGAACAGCAGGATCTGCGCGAGCGGCGTGCGCAATTCGTGAGAGACGCTCGCCACGAAGTTCTCGCGTAACCGCGCGAGGGTCAGGGCGCGCCACGCAACGAAGAGGGTGGTGCCGATCAGCGCGATGGTGATGGCCACGAGCGCGAAGAGCAGTGGGCCGCGGGACGGTGGCAGCCCGCCAATGAGCAACGGCGGGGCGGTCGTGGGATCGAGCGACACGCGGATGTGCCAGCCACCGAGAAAGAGACCACCAGGCAGCGACGAGGAGTACGTGCTCGGCATCGACCTGCTCGACACGAGCAACCGGCGCGCGCTCTTCGGAAGCGTGAGCTCGACCGACAGCACCGAGTCGTTCGGCGGCGCGGTGCGTGCCGGGAGCGGTAACAACGGTGCGGCCGTCAGCATGGCGCGCAACGCGTAGTCGTGCACGACACTCATCGGGACCGCGAATCCGTAGACCGCGCGAGGGACGCCATCCGGCCCTCGCCGCACCGTGACGTACACCATCTCGGCCGGGGCGGCGAGCGTGTCCAGCGTTGAAGTCACGTCCCATTCACGTGACTCCTGAGGGTTGCCGAGCGGGGACAGGTCCGCGACGAGAAATGCGCGCCGCTCCGCGGACAACGCGGGTCCGTCGACCACCATCGACGAGTCCGCGAGCGTCAGGCGAAAGTAGAACGTCGGCTGGAGCGGGAGCTCACAGTCCGCGCACGGTTTGGTTCGCGGCGCCGCTTCCCGAAGGATCGACACCGGAGGGAGCAGCCCGTCCGCGTGAGAGAGCCGTGGGTCGCCGAGCGGTCGGAACAAGCTGGTCACCGGCACGAACAAGCGGCCCACGATGCGCTGGCGATACGTCATGGCCGCGAAGTCGGCATGGTCGCGAAGCGCGCGCTCCGCGGCAGTGCGGTGCCGACGTGCCGCGTTCCACGCCTCGAGGCCAAGCACCGAGGGGACGACGATCGCGGCGAGGGCGGCGGCCACCACCGCCGCGGCACGCACTCGAGGTGTGTGAAGCAGTCGCATGCGGACCGGAACATGTGCTCTGGACCGCGGGCGCGACAGACGCCGCGCGACGCAGTCACCGGCGCATGACGAGACCATCACACGACGATGACGCGCCGATGGAGTAGCGCACCATCACTGGTTCTAGCTTCGGGCCTCCGGATGCGGCCGCGGCACGGCCGCACTCACATTCACCGCGAGGACCCTCAATGATGCATTTCCTTCGTCGAGCGTGTGGAGCCGCTGTGCTGGTCGCGACAACGGCATGCGGCTCCGAGTCCATCGTTCAACCGGTGCGCGTAATGGATCTGCGCGCCTCCGCCGCACTCGTGCCGTTGGATCCATTTGGCATTGGCGCCAAGGTGCCAGGAAGTCGCGGGTGCGCCGCCGATCCGTACCGTCAGTTCGACTTCTGGCTGGGCAAGTGGGACGTCTTCTCGGGTGCAACGGATCAACTCGCCGGGACGAGCATCATCGAGTCCGACCTGGACGGTTGTCTGATCGAGGAGAACTGGACAGGAGGCGGTGGCCTTCGGGGCCGAAGCCTCAACACGTACGACGCCTCTACGGGGAAATGGCATCAGTTCTGGGTCTCGGCCGGCGGTTGTCCGATGGGCAACATCGTCATGGAAGGTGGGCTCGATGAGAACGGCAGTATGACCATGCAGGGAAGCCTGACGCAGCCGGAGGGATTCCTCATCGCGCCGCCGTGCGCGCCCAACCCGCCGTTCGTGGTGTTCACGCGGAACTCGCTTTTCCGGTGGACCTTGCTTCCATCGGGCTCGGTACTGCAGCAGATCAGCGCCGGGAACGACGCGCCGCCGTTACCGCTCCCGGACCCGTCGACGCTGGCCGGGCTGCGCTACGACCCAGTCGCACAGGTCACGCCGATTCCCGAGGCAACGGCGTCGTTCTGTCCGTTCCGTGCTGCCGCCCAGCAGTTCAACTTCATGGTTGGCACGTGGAATGTGCATCAGGGCAATGGCCAGGGCTCGCAAGGTACGACGACCTTCTCGAAGGATCTGACGGCTTGCCTCGTCGAAGAGCATTTCGAGGGGCCCGGTGGGTACGAGGGCGTGAGTTACAACACGTTCGACGTCTTCACGCAGCAGTGGATGCGAACGTACGTCGACAACGACGGACAGCGCATCTTCATGACGGGCGCGCTTCAGAACGGCCAGATGGTCTTTGTCGGCACGAAGGCCGGTGCGGGCGGCCGATCCATCGAGGTTCGGATCACCTGGAACCCGGTCGAGCCCACCCGCGTGCTCCAGCGCTGGGAGTACTCGCGAGACGGTGGTCAGACGTGGCAGGCCGGCAGCGAGATCGTCTTCACGAAGCGTTAGGCCGACTGCACGCCTATCGCCACACCGCGATCTCGTCCAGCGGCTTCCTTGCCAGGTCGGGTACCCGGGCGTCCTCCGCCGGGTACCCGACCGGCATGATGAGCATCGCCCGTTCGTTCACCGGTCGCCCGAGCAGCTCGCGCAGAAAGCCCATGGGGTTCGGTGTGTGCGTGAGCGTCACGAGCCCCATCTCGTGCACCGCGGCAATGAACAGTCCGGCCGCGATCCCGCACGATTCCTCGGAGTAGTAATGCACCCGCCTGGTTCCATCGGCGCGGAGCCCGTAGGCCTGGCGGAACAGTACCACGAGCCACGGGGCGTCGGTGAGGTGAGGCTTGTGCTCGTCGGTGCCAAGCGGCAGGATCGCCTCGAGCCATTCGCGCGGTGCGCGTCCGTGGTAGAAGTCGTGCTCCTCCTGCTCCGCCGCTTCACGAATCCGCTGCTTGAGCGCAGGGTCCGAGATCGCGACGAACGTCCACGGCTGCTGGTGCGCGCCACTTGGCGCCGTGCCGGCCGTGTGAATCGCGACCTCGATCAGATCGCGGGGCACCGGGTCGGTCGAGAAATGGCGCGTCGTGCGGCGACGATTCATTACCTCGTAGAACGCCGCCGCGCGCGAACGCGACTCGTCGAGGCTCCACCGGTTGAACGCGAGCGGAACGAACGGGCGCACCCGCACGCCATGGAGCGTCTGATCCTGGTCGGACATCGTCGTGGTAATCCCCGTCGTGGAAGGGCGGCACTCACGAACTTACCAGCCTCGGGCCCGCGACGACGCGCCCCAACGGAACTTCACATCAGGTCGAGAGATTCCTCCCGGTACATCCCACCCCGGAGGTTGCCTGTGTCATGGCACGTTCGTCGCGCTCGGTTCGCCATCCCCCGAGTCTACTCGGCCCTTTTGATCGCGCTCGTCGCCCTCGCTGCGCTCCCAATCCGTGGTGGTGCCCAGGGGTTCCCAGCCAGCCAGCGCGGACGCGTCGAGCAGACGGTCGCTTTCACCGACATTGCCGTCACGTACGGCCGGCCCGTCGCGCGCGGACGCGTGCTCTTCGGCGACTCGGGTATCGTGAAGTGGCGCAGCGTGTGGAACCCCGGCGCCGACTCGGCCACCTACGTGCGCTTCAGTCACGACGTGCTCGTGGAAGGCCGCGAGGTGAAGGCCGGCGAGTACTCGGTCTGGCTCATCCCGCAGCCCGCCGGCCCCTGGACGTTCGTCCTGAATCGCGCCGCGCATGTCTTCCACGCGCCATACCCGGGCGAGACCTCGGATGCATTACGACTCGAGGTCACGCCCGAGCGCGGGGCTCACATGGAGACTCTCGCCTTCTATTTCCCAGTGGTGCTACGCGACGAGGCCGTGATGCGTGTGCACTGGGGAGACACGATGGTGCCGGTTCGGATCAAGGCGCCGTATCGCCCGCAATAGTCGCCGGAGACGCCGCACGGGACTACCGGGATGAAGTCGAAGCGCGCGAGAGACCGAGGGCCCGCGAGAGGAACGCGAGTTGATCCGCCCACGTATCCACCGCGTCGGCCAGCGTCGCACCGGACTGATGTCCGGCGCCCCACGTCACCCTGAGCAGGACGGGCTTCGCACAGCCCTGCGCGTGCTGCAACGCGGCCGCGAGCTTGTACGCGTGCATGGGGACGGTCGTCTCGTCGCGCTCGCCCGGCGAAATCATCGTTGCCGGGTAGCACTTGCCCGGTGAGGCGGTGCGGATGGGGTCGTACGCGACGACCGCGCGCAGGTCCGCGGAGTCATCGGGCGACCCGTAATCGCGCGCGAACTGGCGGCCGCCAGTGAACGCGCCGGCGCGGAGAATGTCCATCAGCGGATAGTCGATGACCGCGGCGCCGAAGAGCTCGGGGCGCTGGATGATCGCCGCGGCGACCAGCGGGCCTCCGGCGCTGCTCGTGTTCGCGACGAAGCGTTCTCGGGAAGCGTACCGGTTCGCGATGAGCCACTCCGCGGCCGCGATGTAGTCATCGATCGCGTTCTGCTTACTGTGGCGGATGCCCGCCTGGTGCCACTCCTCGCCGTACTCACCGCCCCCGCGCGTGTTAGGCAGAGCCCATACCCCACCGTTCTCGAGCCATACGGCAATATTCGCCTGGAACCACGGCGCGGCGGACCAGCTGCCGTGGCCGTAGCCGTACATGTAGGCGGGCGCCGTGCCGTCGAGTGCGAGCCCTTTGCGGTGGACCACGTACATGGGAATGCGCGTGCCGTCACGACTCGTATAGAAGACCTGGCGCGTCTCGAAGTTGCTCGGATCGTACGGAAGCGCTGGCCGGCGATACTCGCGTGACGTACCGCCCGCGACATCGAGCCTGAAGATCGTCCCCGGGTCGACCACGCCACTCAACACGTAGAACGCCTCGCGATCCTGCTGGCGCCCGACGAACCCTGTCCACACCGAGCCAAGGTAGGGGAGTGCGATCTCACGGACGAACGCGCCCGTCGCGTCGAACGTGCGGATGCGCGACCGGGCGTCTGCCACGTAGGCCACGATGAAGTGATTGCCCACCATCGTCACGCCCGCCCCCGTCAGGTCGATCGCCTCGGCGGCCTGTGGAATGACGTCGCGCCACCGCGACGGCGCGGGGTTCCCGACATCGACGCCGATCACGCGCCAGCGAGGTGCCGAAAGGTTCGTGACGAGCCAGAGCGTCGATCCCTGCGAACCGACGAACCAGTACGCCGCATCGCCTTTGTCCATGACGGGCACGAACCCCTGCTCGGGAGCGCGCGCATCGGCCGCCCAGATGCGATTCGCACTCCGCGTCGGCAACAGGGCGTTGACCACCGTGAACCGGCCATCATCGCTCACTCGGTGTCGTAGAAGCGCGAACGGTTCGGACGGCAGCTCGAAGAGCAGGGAATCGCTCGACTGCGGGGCGCCCAGGCGATGGCGGTACAGCTTGCCGTCGCGAAGCTGCGTCTGCCGCTCCTGTCCAGCGGCTGGCACGGGGTAGCGTACGTAGGAAAGCCCGCGTCCGTCCGCATCCCACTGGACGCTCGACGTGCCGTTGATGCCTACCAGCGAATCCGAGAGGTCCCGGCCGCTCTCGACGTCTCGGACCCGCAGCGTTTCCCAACGCGTCCCCACTCGGCGCACCGTGTACGCGATGAGCCGCCCATCCGGACTCGGGAAGAATTGCGACGGCACGCGTCCGGTCGCGCGCTCTGTGGAGTCCCCGTCGATGATCACCCGCGTGTTGCCGCCTTCGTCCACGATGTACGACGATCGTGTCGCCGGGCCTGTCGAGGCGAACTGCGAGTAGAAGAGCCGCGTCCCCCGCGCCGTTGGCGCACCGAACCGCTCGACGCTCGCGACCGCCGTCAGCCGCCGGTGAATGATCGACCGCTCCGGAACCGCGGACGCATATGCGCGCGCATACGCATCCTGAGCGCGGGTCCAGGCTTGCGTCTCGGCGCTTCCCATCTGCTCGAGCCACCGGTACGGGTCTTCGATGCGAACACCGTGAACGGTGTCGGCCCAGGCGCCGCGATGCGCGCGGGGCGGTTGCGCGAGCACCGCGGCGGTGACGGAGAACGACAGGACAACGGCGATGGCACCAGACGAATGGGCACAGACGTCACGAATCATGCTCGGCTCCGCAAGCAAGGGGTCTTCAGCGACGCGCATTGGGAGCCGAAGACTCCCGATGCGGCATACGGCGATGCTACGACCGGAGCGCAGAGGGCCCAACGAGTTTGGTGCGAGTGACGCCCGGCAGGCGTGAGTGACGGCGGGGCGACGTCACCGCCCGAGGGCGTAACGCCGCTCAGATACGCTTGCCGAGTCGCTCCTCGAGCAACGCGCGATACTTGCGGCTCAGCGGGAACCGTCTGCCGTTCGTGGTGAGTACGACGTGCTCGCCCTTGAACATCGCCTGGATCTCGCGGACTCGCTCGAGGTTCAGGATCGTTGACCGGTGAACGCGGATGAACCGCGACGGGTCGAGCTGGCGCTCCAGGTCCGCGAGCGACTCGCGAATGAGGAGCGTACGGTCTCGCATGTGCACGCGCGCGTAGTTACCCTCGGCCTCGATGTGGTCGATGTCTTCCGGTTTGAGCAGCAACGTTCGTCCGTCCGCTCGCACCGCGAGCCGGGCGATGCGTGGCGCGGGGTGCTCGATGGACGCGAGCAGCGACGCGATGTTCCCGCGCGCGAGTCGGCCTGCCTCGTACTCGAGCAGACTCCGCGCCCGGCGCATCGCGATCGCGAATCGCTCCTCGTTCGCGGGCTTGAGGAGGTAGTCCACGGCGTGGACGTGAAATGCCTCGAGCGCGTACTGGTCGTACGCCGTCACGAAGATCACGGCGGGGACGGCGTCGACGCCGATCGCGCGCATGACCTCGAACCCGTTCAGCTCGGGCATCTGAATGTCGAGGAACACGAGGCCGGGGCGGAGCTCGCCGATTCGCGCCACGGCCTCCGCGCCGTCCGCGCATTCCGCGACGACGATCACGTCGGGCTCCGCACTCAGCAATGTGCGGATCCCCTCGCGCGCGAGCGGCTCATCGTCAGCGATGAGGGCGCGGATCACCTTCACCTGCATTGGTCGCGTCGATGTGTGAGCCAGTCGCGTGCGCTGACGACCCGAGGGGGTCGGCTTCTGGGCTCACGAGGCGACGGGGGATCACGACGCGCGCCTCCGCTCCGCCGTCTGGTGCCGCGCGAAGCTCGAAGTGCTGATTCGAGCCGTAGCTGTGCGCGAGGCGGCGCGCGACGTTGGCGAGCCCAACCCCCGACCCACGCGATGTGCCGGCGAACGACAGGCCGGGGCCGTCATCGAGGACGGTGAGCGTTAGGCGCTCGCCGTCGGCGCGGACGTCAACGCGCACGGTGCCGGGCGCGCTCCGACGGGCGACGCCGTGCTTCACCGCGTTCTCGACGAGTGGCTGGAGGATGAGGTACGGGACTGCGCACCGCTCGAGCCCCGGCTCGATGGTCACGTGCGTCGCGAGCCGGCCGCCGAATCGCACCTGCTCGATCTCCAGATAGGCGCGCACGTACTCGAGCTCCGTCGCAACGCTCACCTCGCTCGCCCCCGCGTGGTCAAGCGTGCTGCGGAGGAAATCGCCAAGGCGTCCGAGCATGCGTGACGCGGCGGCGGGATCGCGCCGCATCAGGACGCCAATGGAGTTCAGGGTGTTGAAGAGAAAGTGCGGATCGAGCTGCATGCGCAGCGCGCCGAGCTGCGCTTCGGCGAGCTGCGTCTCGAGTCGCGCCGCACGCAGCTCCCGCTCCCCTAACCGACGGTAGTACCCTCGCGCATGGTTTGCGGCCAGCACCACCCAGTAGATCGCGATCCCGATATGAGTGTGCAGGATTGTCTTGTCGATTGCCGTGACGAGCGTTCCCGGGGCTCCCATGAGCTTCGTCCAGCCAAGGGCGCGGTCCGAGAGATCGAGCGCGAGGAGCACGAGCAACGCAACCGAGACGCTCGCCACCACGTGCGCCCCGAGCCGCCACGCCGCGCGCCGGCCCTCGACAGGCCAGCGCACCGCGAGCCCATCGATGAGCGGAATGGTGAGAGACCACAGCACCACCTGCGGAATCGACCACACGAACGCCGTCACGACGCTGATCCGAAGCGGCCACAGGTTGATCCACACGTAGAGCTGTGCGGTGAGCACGAGGACGAGCAGTGCCGCGCCGCCCGCAACGAGGCCAGCTCGGAGGCGCCGCTCGCTCTCGTCGCCGTCCGCCACCGAGCTCGGCGTCCGCTCCGCGACGTGCTCGGGCGGGCGCGCGACGGCCGATGCGGAAGGCGTGATCGTGGGGGCGATAGCGGTCGCCGGGCTTTCTGGGCTCGTCACACGTCTCAGCCGAGTGGCCACCGAGGGGTTCACATGCCTGCCGCCCCGGCGCTGTCGGTCGCAATATGGGATGTGGGCGCGCGGCGAGCCAAGCGCCGCAGGGACGAGCAACGGCAGGGAGCTGTGAGCGACGGACCCGGACGGCACGCTACCGGCAGAGTCGTTTCCGCGTAACTTCGCGAGGCCGGCCCTCGCCGTGCGTTTCGTGCGGCGAGCAGGCCGCGGCTTCACGCGTGCTCAGTTAGAATCCGTATTGCCGCCCGTCCCGAGGTCTACGATGACGACGAGTCCCGAAACCGACGGCTTGAACCACCCCGCCATTCGCCAGCTGGTGAATGCCGCGAATGACCTGCCCCTCGGCGACCGGGTGACGCTGCTGAAGGCGCTCGTGCCCGAGATCGCGCGGGAGGTGACGCCCCGCGACTTCGCGGCAATTATCGGAGAACTGCAACTGAAGGGTGAGCGGTTCTACGACGCCCTCAAGCACCCCGGGACGGGGCGCGCGGACCGGCATGTGATGGGCGAACGGGACCGCGAAGGGCGATGAAAGATGAGAGCGGCGGGCCTTGGGCCCGCCGCTCACTCGGGACGTGCTCGGCGCGGAGGCCTATGAGTCCGTGTCCACCGCCTGATCCGATGCGGACTGCGCATCGGAGGTGAACGCGGACCGAACTGCGACCCCGCTCCACCCGTCGGGCGCATCGACGCCAAGGAGCCAGAGCGCCGTGCCGGCCGTGTCCATCGTGCGGACACTGTCCGAGATGCTGAATCCGGAGCTCACCCCTTTCCCCCAGGCGATCCAGGGGATCCGCACGTCCGCGGCGCGCGTCGTCCCGTGCGTGCGGCCGTGACCGCCGTGGTCGGCGGTAAGGATGATGGTGTAGTTCTCTGCGCCGTACGCCCGGTCGGCGGCTGTCATGAGCCGCGCGACCGCGGCGTCGGCCTTTCGCACCGCGCGGCCGTAGAAGCCTGACATCCAGCCCCACACGTGACCGGCGTTATCGGGCTCCGCCAGGTGGATGAAGAGGAGGTTGGGGCGGTGCGACGTGAGATAGCGCTCGACGTCGGCGACGGTGCGGTCCGCGCTCCACTTACCGTTGCCGTTAGGCGCCTGCGAGTAGTCGAGCGAGCCGGGCACCTCGAGGTGATTGAACTTTCCCTTCGAGAAGAACGCGGCCGTGTGAAGCCCACTCTTTCGAGCGACGCCGAACACGGTCGGCACCGGCAGCGTCACGTGCGCGCCGGTTCGGTTCGAGTTCCACGTGATGCCGTGCTCGTCCGGCCCTTCGCCCGTGAGCATCGACGTGTGTGACGGGAGCGTCTTGCTCGGGTTGATGGTGGTCGCGGCGAAGGTGTGGCTACCCTCGCGGGCGAGGCGGCCGAGCGTCGTTGCGTTGAACCGGCCGATCGCGTCGGGGCGGAGCCCGTCGATCGACACGATAACGACGTGCGACGTCGCGGCGTTCGTTGCTACGGCCTCGGTCAGGGGTGGGCGCTGCCCGTCGGTCGTGACCGTACTGGAGGGCAGTGAGGCGCTGATGGATGAAGCCCCTGGAGTACACGCGGACGCGAGCGCGGCCGTGACGCCGATGCTGGCGGCGCGGCGAACGAGCGAACGCGACAAACGGGGCGGTGAACCGAGTGGGGTCACCAGCAACTCCTCGTTGAGTTCGAGACAGCGGTCGGCGGGCTGAACAGTGGCTTCAGGGCCCACAGTGGTTATACCGTTCGCACCGCCTGGGTTCCCTCTTCAGGCGGCTTGAATTTGCATCGGGCCCGTTGTGAGGCGGGCTCGACGGGACTTACGTGACGGCGTTCAGCTGCCGGGCATACACGACGACCTCCCAGCCTAACGTGTGACGCATGCTCCGGCGTTCCAGCCCCGCGGCGCGCAGCGCGGCGTCGATGGCGGCCGGATCGTGATGAAACACGCGAAAGGCACTCCGTGTCAATCGCTGAAACGCGTTGACCGCGGCAATGCCGATACCCATCCAGACCGTGTTGCGTGGATAGACCGCGCCATAGAAGCGCAATGCCTTCCGGGCCGACCGATTCACGAGCCCGGTCATGTCGTGGTAACAGCAGATCACGCGATCGAGGGTCACGATATCCGCGTCGGGAAGCGTGTCGGCGATGGCGACGAAGTCACCGTACACGAAGCTCGTCCGTGCATCGTGGCCGCGACGGGCCGTTTCCTCGCGCGCAACCTCGAGGTGCGAGGACGACGCGTCCACGTGCACGGCGCGTCCCACGCGTCCGTCGAGCAGCTCGTGGTGAATGGCGCCGACACCCGCGCCGATGTCGAGCAGCAACGCGTCGCGAGTGTCGATCGCCTCGAGCGCTGCCCGAAGATCCTGGACGAGCAATCGGGTCGTCTTGTCCGGCCCGCGCCGCCGGTACCGCCGCAGCGATCGCCGCGCCGTCTTCGGATCGAACTGCTGCTCTACGCCCTCACACTGCGTACACGCCATTCTCCGTTCCTTCGCTGCGGGCTCGTCGGGTCTGCTTCAACCCCTTGACCCGTTAACTCTGTCGCTCATGTTCGCTGAGTGGAAGCGTTGAACGGGCACGCTCGACGCCCAGATGTTGCGTGAGCATCCGCACCACTCCTCGAACGGAAGTACGCCGATGATCGAGCACGCCTCTTCCACCGTCCTGGCGGATGAGTCCGCCCCACTCTCGCCAACCGAGCTGCAGCGCATCGACGCCTACTGGCGCGCGGCCAACTACCTGAGTGTCGGCCAGATCTACCTGCTCGACAACCCGCTGCTGCGCGAGCCGCTTCAGCTCTCGCACGTGAAGCCGCGTCTCCTGGGTCACTGGGGGACGACACCGGGGCTCAACTTCATCTACGTGCATTTGAACCGGGTGATCGTGCAGCAGGACCTCGATATGCTGTTCGTCTGCGGGCCGGGTCATGGGGGCCCGGGGGTCGTTGCCAACGTGTACCTCGAGGGCACGTACAGCGAGGTGTACCCCGAGGTCTCGCAGGACGAGACCGGGATGCGGCGCCTCATGAAGCAGTTCTCCTTCCCGGGCGGCATCCCGAGCCACGTGGCTCCCGAGACGCCTGGCTCCATCAACGAGGGCGGTGAGCTGGGTTACTCACTCGCGCACGCGTACGGTGCGGTGTTCGACAACCCGGACCTCATCGCGTGCTGCGTCGTGGGCGATGGCGAAGCGGAGACCGGGGCGCTCGCGACGAGCTGGCTCTCGCACCGCTTTCTGAATCCCGTGCGCGACGGTGCCGTGTTGCCGGTGCTCCATCTGAACGGCTACAAGATCGCCGGCCCGACGGTGTATGCTCGCATGAGCGACGACGAGCTCACCGCGCTGTTCACCGGCTTCGGCTACGAGCCGTTCTTCGTGGAGGGAAGCGACGCCGAGGTCATGCATCAGACCATGGCTGCAACGCTCGATACGGTCGTCGCCAGGATTCACGACATTCAGCACCGCGCGCGGACGAACAGCGAGCCGTCGTTCGCCCGATGGCCGTTGATCCTGCTGCGGTCGCCAAAGGGGTGGACGGGACCCAAAACCGTGGACGGCAAGCCGACGGAAGGTTCGTTCCGGTCCCACCAGGTGCCGCTCGCGGGGCTCGCGAAGAACGAGGAGCATTTCCGTCAGCTCGAGGAGTGGCTGCGGAGTTATCGGCCCGAGGAGCTGTTCGACGAGCGCGGCACGCTGCGGCCAGAGCTCGCCGAGCTGGCGCCGAAGGGCGACCGCCGCATGGGCGCCAACCCGCACGCGAACGGCGGGCGCCTAACGCGTGACCTGCTGATGCCCGACTTCCGCGACTACGCCGTGACCGTCCCCGCGCCGGGCGCCGCGGACGCGGAGGCGACGCGCGTGCTCGGCCGCTTTCTTCGCGACGTCATGGCCTGGAACGCCGACGCGAAGAACTTCCGCGTGTTCGGCCCGGACGAGACCAGCTCGAACCGCCTCGACGCACTGTTCGAGGTAACGGACCGCGTGTTCACCGGCCGCATCCTCGCCACGGACGACCACGTCGCGCCGGACGGCCGCGTCATGGAGGTCCTGAGCGAGCACCTCTGCCAGGGATGGCTCGAGGGCTACCTGCTCACCGGCCGTCACGGGATCTTTTCGTGCTACGAAGCGTTCATTCACATCGTCGACTCGATGTTCAACCAGCACGCGAAGTGGCTCAAAACGACCCGGGAGATCCCGTGGCGCGTGCCCATCCCTTCGCTCACCTATCTGCTCACCTCGCACGTCTGGCGACAGGACCATAACGGCTTCAGCCATCAGGATCCGGGATTCATCGACCACGTCGTGAACAAGAAGGCGGATGTGGTACGCGTCTACCTTCCGCCCGACGCGAACACGCTGCTGTCGGTGACGGACCACTGCCTGCGCTCCCGCAACTACGTGAACGTCATCGTCGCCGGGAAGCAGCCGGCGCCGCAGTGGCTCACGATGGACGAAGCCGTCAGGCACTGTACCGCGGGGCTCGGCATCTGGAGCTGGGCGGGAACGGCGGGCGATGCCGACCCGGATGTCGTGCTCGCGTGCGCGGGCGACGTGCCGACGATGGAGCTGCTCGCCGCAGCACAGCTGCTGCGCGAACGCCTTCCGACGCTGCGGACACGCGTCGTAAACGTGGTGGACCTCATGACGCTCCAGACCGCAGGCGAGCACCCCCACGGGCTGACGGATGAGGCGTTCGATGCCGTTTTCACCGTCGACAAGCCGATCATCTTCGCATTCCACGGGTACCCATGGCTGCTCCACCGGCTCATGTATCGCCGGCGCAATCACCCGAACCTCCACGTCCGTGGGTATAAGGAAGAGGGCACGACCACCACGCCGTTCGACATGACGGTGGTGAACGACATCGACCGCTTCCACCTCGTGCTCGACGTGATTCGGCGCGTCCCGCAGCTCACGAACGACGCCACCGCGGCCGACCTGGCGCTCCACTGCCGGAGGATGCTCGAGGAGCATCGTCGTTACATCGTCGAAACGGGCGACGACATGCCGGAGGTTCGCGACTGGCGGTGGTCCACCCGGAACTAGCGCCAGGGTAGGACGAACAGTGGACGGGGCCCCTCTCCCGGGAAGTGCGGTTACAGTCATCAGTAGCCAGTCGCACAGTCGCCAGTAGATCAGTCAGTACTGGAATACTGACGACTGTATGACTAGAAAACTGATGACTCCAAACGCGCGTCCCGTAAGTGGGGCTTAAGCGCGCGCGAGCCACCCTACCAGACGCCCACACTCATTCACCCCGTCACTCGTGCCGAATGGCCTCGATCGGGTAAAGCCGCGCCGCCTGCACCGACGGGTACAACGTCGCCAGCGTCGCAATCACGAGGCTCGCCGCCACCGTCAGCAGGACGTCCCCCACGTCCGTGACCACCGGCAGGTGATCGATGAAGTAGATCTCCGGATTCAGCTTGATCACCTCGGAGCTCCCGAGAATGACCGACGTCGTCACCCCCAGCAGAACGCCGACGAGCGTCCCGAAGACGCCGATCACGAGCCCCTGCGCGAAGAACACGCGACGAATCGACCGCGACGGCATCCCCATCGCCTTGAGGATCCCGATCTCCCGCGTCTTGTCGGCCACCACCATGGTCAGGTTGCTGACGATGTTGAACGCCGCCACGAGAATGATGAGAAACAGGATGAGCCCCATCCCGAGCTTCTCGAGCTTGAGTGCCTGGAACAGCGACCGATTCTGCTCCTGCCACTCCACTGCCGCGTAGCGCGACTGCAGCGCCGCCTCGAGCTCGGCCGCGACCTCCTCGGCGACCCAGCGTGACTCGGTCTTGACCTCGATCCCCGACACGGCCGGTCCCAACCCCGCGAGCTCCTGTGCGCGCGCGAGCGACACGTACATGTGCGTGTTGTCGTACTGGTACATGCCCGTCTGAAAGAGCCCCGTCACCTCGAATGGCATCGTGAGCGGTGACGGGTACCCGGTCACCGCGCTCGTGACCCCCGTGCCGCGACCGTAGACCATCACGCGATCACCGACGCGAACGCCGAGCCTCGCGGCGAGCAGCGTGCCGAGGACGATGCCGTCGTCTTCGCCAGACGAGCTGGCGAAGCGGAAGGCTCCCGTCACGACGTGATCGCCGATGTTCGTGATTTCCGGAACGTCGGGCCCGCGCGGCGGCAGTCCTACCACCACGCCGCCATCCATATAGTCGTGACCGGCGTTCACGATCGCCTGCGTGAAGACGAACGGTCCGGCGGACACGACGCGGTCCTCTGCCCCGACCGTTCGAAGTACCGCCTCCCAATCATCCATGCGCATCCCGCGCCCGCTGCCCATGACGCGAATGTCGGGGCTACCGATGAGGATCTTTTCGCGAAGGTCCCGCTGGAGCCCGTTCATGACACCCATGACGACGATGAGCGCGCTCACGCCGACCACCACGCCGCCGATCGCGATGACGCTGATGAACGACAGCAGCTTCGACCCGCGACGGCTGCGCAGGTATCGCCAGGCGATGTGTAGCTCGAGGGGCATGGTGGCTCGTGACGGGTGCCTCCGTCGATGATGTATCATCGCGCGACGTCACGGGAGTCCGAGAAACGCCATCAACTCCGCGGCCGCGGCGCCCCCGGCCCGGTTCGCGCCGATCGTGGATGCCGACGGACCATAGCCGACGAGATGAATCCTCGGATCCTTCGCCACCTGCGTGGCGAGCCGACCCGTCATCACGATGCCGCCGTTCGGTTCCCGTAGCATCAGCGGCGCGAGGTGATCGAGTGAGCTCCGAAAACCGGTGCACCACAGGATGACGTCGGCGCGGAGGGTGTTACCGTCCGGCCAGCGGACGCCATCCTCGACGATCTCGCTGAACATTGGCAGTCGGTTCAGCACGCCTCGTGCGCGCATGGCCTCGATCGCGGGCGTGATCGGGAGCCCCGTGACCGAAACGACCGAGCTCGGCGGCAGTCCTCGACGCACGCGGTCTTCGACGATCGCGACGGCGGCGCGGCCGGCCGCCTCATCGAACGGACCGGCGCGAAACTCCGGAGGCCGGCGCGTCACCCACGTCGTCGTCGTGACGCGCGAGATCTCGTCCAGAAGCTGGATCGCCGAGATACCGGCACCGACGATCACGACGTGTTTGCCCGCGAATTCCTGGGCCGTTCGATAGTCCTTCGTGTGGAGCTGGCGTCCCACGAACCGTTCGGCTCCGGGGTACTCCGGGATGTAGGGTGACTCCCAGGTACCGGTCGCGTTGACGATGCCGCGCGCCGAGACTTCGATTCGGTCCGTCTCGACGACGAACCGCTCGCCGCGGTCGCAGACGACGGTGGCCTTGACCGGCCGGTACACTGGAAGCTCGAACGCTTTCTCGTACGCCTGGTAGTATCGCGGGACGGCGACCGCCGCCTGCGCCTCCGTGGTTCCGATGTCGACGGCGTCCGAGAACCGCATCCCGGGGAGGTCGTGGATGCGGTTCACGGCGCTGAGCGTCAGCGACGGCCAACGGTGCTGCCACGCGCCGCCCGCGTTAGGCGACTGGTCGAGGACGACGAATCCGCGGTTCGGCGCCAGACCGCGTTTCTTCAGATGGTACGCCGACGACAGGCCGGCCTGGCCGGCACCGATGACGACGATGTCGGTCTTGAGGCGGACGGTCGACGCCAAGTCAGCTCACGCGATGCACGTCAGGTCGTGTTCCCACGAGCGGCTTCCTCGCTCGGAAGCTGATGCCGATCGTCCCGAACTTCGCCGCGCTCGACGCCTGTGGGGCATCGCGGAACACATCGCCGCGCCACGCGATCTCGAAATCGACGAACCCGGCGGCCACGACCGTGGCCTCGAGCTCTGCTTCCAGCAGAGCACCGGCGATTCAGCCTTTCCACAGATCGATGTTCCGCTTCGTGCCCTCGGACACGGGCTTCTGCACGAGAATGTCGCCGATCTGGAGGCGGCCACCGGGTCGCAGTACGCGCGCCATCTCCGCGAGCCCGGCGAGCTTGTCTGGAAACAGGTTCATGACGCCGTTGGAGATCACCACATCCGCCCACCCGTCATCGACCGGAAGGGCTTCGGCGTAGCCCTCGCGAAACTCGACGTTACGTCCGCCCATGGCGGCGGCACTCGCGCCTGCCTTCGCGAGCATTGCGGGCGTCATGTCCACGCCGACGACCCGCCCATCGCTTCCCACCATCTTCGCGGCGATGAGGCTGTCGATTCCCGCACCGCATCCGACGTCGACCACTCGCTCGCCGGGCAGGAGCGGGCCGAGGCTGAAGGGATTGCCCGTGCCGGCGAACGACGCGATCGACGGTTCGGGCACGCCTTCGAGCCAGGCGTCGTCGTAGGCGAGCAGCCGCGTGAGCGTGCGACCTGTGTGGAAGTGGAAGCCGCGCTCCGGCTCCGCGGCGACGAGTGCGTACTCCTCCCGGATCGCGTCGCGGAGCCGCATCACATCGAGCCCCGCTACCGGTTGGGCAGCACCGGGAAGTGTTTTCGTCGGATCGGCCATACGCCCTCCGAGTAAGACACGTGGATCTCGATGAGCCGTCCTGGCTCTATCCCTCCATCACTCTAGAGCGATGGTGGAGCGATCGCAACACCGGTCTCCGGGCGCGTACGTACTCGTTAGGATCGCCCCTCGAGGGCTCGCGAGCCCCGCGCCATGGAGGTCACCCCGAGCGCGGCGCCTGCCCTGAGAGCGCCGGCGACGACTGGAGGGTTCCTCGGTCTCCCGGACGAAGGACAGGCCACTCTAGCGGGACGCGTCTGAAAGGAACGAACCGCAGAGAGCGCAGAGGACTTGCCTGGTGAGCAGGCAGTCCCTGCGCCCTCTGCGGTTCATTGTTTGCGAGATGTCCAGACAGAGCGGTCAGCCAGGGTGGTGGAACGCCAACGCTTGCGAAACGCGGCCGGAGGTTGCGTGACCAGCCGACGGCTTCGTCATTACCCGATGCGAACATCCCGCTGCATGTTTGGTCACCATATTGCCGAGGCTCTCATCATGACCCACCCCTGGATGCGCCGGCGCGTGCGCCGCCTCGCGCCCCTCGTCCTGATCTTCGCTGCGAGTGCGGCGTGTGGCTCGGCGCGACGCGTTTCCACCGAGCCGCCGGCGGTGATCATTTTCACGAATGAGTCGCTCGATCAGGCGACCGTGTACGTCGTCGCCCCCGGAGTGGACTTCAGGCGACTGGGCACCGTCATCGCGGGCCGGACCGAGACGCTCACGGTGCCGCAGGAGTTCACGTCGCGGGGTACGGTGAATATCGTCGCGCGCCTGTTGGCCCGCTCGGCACTGCCGCAGACGGGTTCCGTCTCGATCCGTCCAGGGGAGCGGTACGAGGTGCGGCTTCAGTTCGACGCCAAGCTCCTCTCGTTCCTCCCGGCCGGGTCCTGAGAGGCTCGCGGGCGGCGCGATTTGGGCCGCGGCGCGGGCCGGATTGCGTTCGGGCGGTAATCGCGCAATTTGTATACAGAAATTGTATACAAATCGTGAACGCGACACCGTCCGACGGAGACCGCATGCTCACTCTCACGCGTCCCGCTGCCGCCGCCATTCGGCACGGACTCCCGTTGCTGCTCCTCTCCGGCGCCGTCGGCGCTCAGCAGCCCACCAACCCGCTCAGCCAACCACCGGCTCCACGCGTCGTGCGCCCGCAAGAGCTCCCCGACCCCGCGCCGATGATTCCCCCCAGTACCACGCGCGGCATCAAGGATCGCGCGGAGCTCGAGGCGTTCCTCGACGGGGTCATGATCGCGAACCTCGGCGATAAACACGTCGCCGGGGCAACCGTGGCGGTCGTGAAGGACGGAGAGCTGCTCCTCGCGAAGGGGTACGGCTGGTCGGACCCCGACAAACGCCTGCCGGTCGATAGCGCGCGGACACTGTTCCGCATCGGCTCGATCAGCAAGCTGTTCACGTGGACGGCGGTGATGCAGCTCGTCGAGCAGGGAAAGCTCGACCTCGATGTCGATGTGAACCGCTACCTCGACTTCGAGATTCCGGACACGTACCCGCAGCCGATCACGATGCGGCACATCATGACGCACACGCCGGGCTTCGAGGAGGACGGGCGGGATCTGATCGGCGATGACACGACGAAAATCGTTCCGCTGGGCCGATGGCTCGCGACGCACATCCCCGGTCGCGTGAGGCCGCCGGGCACGTACTCGTCGTACTCCAACTACGCGACGGCGCTGGCGGGATACGTCGTGGAGCGCCTGGCCGGGATGCCGTTCGACGACTATGTCGACCAACGCATCCTCGCGCCGCTCGGCATGACGCAGACGACGACGCGACAGCCGCTTCCGGCGACGCTCGCCGGGGATATGTCGGGCGGGTTCTCGTGGAAGGGCGGCCGCTTCGAGAGTGAGAAGTTCGAAGTCGTGCACCCGGCGCCGGCCGGGTCGGTGGCGTCGAGCGCGACGGACATGGCCAGGTTCATGCTCGCCCACCTCGGCAACGGGACGTACAACGGGCAGCGCATTCTCGCCGACTCGACGGTGGCACTCATGCACCGGCGCGCCTTCAGCCACGATCCGCGGATTCCGGGATTCGCGTTAGGCTTCTACGAGAAGTCGAGTCACGGGCTCCACATCATCGGGCACGGCGGCGACACCGGGTGGTTTCACAGCGATCTCGCGCTGATCCCGTCGGAGCGGGTCGGAGTGTTCGTCTCCTACAACACGAACACCGGCGGAGAGTTGAGCTTCGGTCCGTTTCTGAACCAGTTCCTCGATCACTACTATCCGGTCACGCCACCGACGCCGTCGGTGGTGGCCGAAGCGGAAGAGCAGGCACAGCGGGTCGCCGGCGAGTACCAGTTCAACCGCCGCTCGTACACGACGTTTCAGGCAGCCATGGGGCTCGCCGGCGGAATCAGCGTAACGCCTGGAGACAGCGGTCGGGTGGTGCTGCGCTCGCCGCTCGGTGAGTCGCATCTCGTGCCGGTGGGGCCCCTCCTGTACCGCGACGCGATGCGCGACGAGCTGGTATCGTTCAAGGCGGACGCCGACGGTTCGGTGCGCCACGCGTTTCTCGGCATCGCGCCCATGATGGCGATGGAGCGCATCCCGTGGTACGCGTCGCCGAAGCTCCACTGGGTGCTGCTCGGGCTCGGCGTGCTCGTTTTCGCCGCGACGATCGTCGCGGCGGTTCGGCGCTTCGCTCGTCGCCGCTTCGGGACGCCGCGACCGGAGGACGCGCTCCCCGGTCGGCCGCTCGTCGTCACGGTTGCGTTGCTGAATCTCGTGTTTCTCGTAGCGGTGGGTGTGATTATCGGGTCGGGCGGCGGGTTGCTAGAGGGACCGTTGACCGGGCTCAAGATTGCGCTCGCGCTTCCGGTGATCGGCGTGCTCGTGGCGCTCGGCGCCGCGTTCGTCGCCTGGCGACATTGGCAGACGGGCGCAGGGACGCGAGGCGCCAGGCTGCTCTACAGTTCCGCCGTCGTGGTCGCCTTGCTCTTCGCGTGGTCGCTCAGCCAGTGGAATCTGCTGGGATGGCATATGTAGCGATCATTGCTGCTCCGGGTGAGCGCTCGTCTCGGAGCGGTGAACTTCCGCTGGCCTAACGCGGCAGGCCCAACCGCCTCGTCAGGCGCCGTTCGAGTTGTCGCTCTACTCACTTCCCGGGGCACGCGGTTCGCGTCTCCGATGGCTGCATCCGCCCGCTCGGGCGGATCGGGACGGCCGGTTTCAGCCATCGGAGAACGCGGAATGTTCAGACAGATCAACGACATCGAGATGCCGACGTGGAAGTGGGGCATCCACACGCTGCTCCGGGTAGTGACCGGAGCGCTCTTCATGCAGCACGGCGTGCAGAAACTCTTCGGGCTGCTCCTCGCTCCCGACCGGCCCTGGAGCGGACCGCCGCCCGTGTTCTCGCAGTTCTGGTTCGCGGGCGTGCTCGAGGTTTTCGGCGGCGCGCTCATTATCCTCGGGCTATTCACGCGCCCGGTTGCGTTTCTGCTCTCGGGTGAGATGGCCGTGGCGTACTTCCAGGCGCACTTCCCGAGGAGCTTCTGGCCGATCCTCAACGGCGGGGAGCCTGTCGTGCTCTTCTGCTTCGTGTATCTCTACTTCTTCGCGACCGGCGCCGGCCCATATAGCCTGGATGCCGCGCTGCGAAGCCGCCGCAACGCAAGGCAGGCTGCTCTCGCGGAGCCGGAAGAATCGACGTCTCGATGGGGCGAGCAAACGACGCCACGGGCCAGGAGACGACAAGTCGGGTGAACTCGCCGCGTTAGGGGTCACGCCGCGTTAGGGGTCAGAGTCCTAACGCATCCTTTCATCTCATCGCGCCATCGAGCGGACGCGGAGGACGCGGGAACGGCGGACGCGGGAAGGGCCGCAGACGGCCGCGCGCCTGTAGTGTCGGGTGGCCGCCCAGTCGGAACTGCGATGACGCGGATGGGGCGGAAAGGGCCGGATCGGGGAATCGGGAATCGATTGGCCGCGCCACGCCGGTGGCGACTCATTGCGAGAGCGACTCTCCCTCGCGCGGAGCGATCCGTCCCGATCCTTGCTATCTGTTCGATCCGCATCACCCTTCACGGACGTCTGCCTGACCGAGCGGGTCGCCGCGCGACGCGAACCGTGACGCATGATAGCCGATAGCCGATAGCCGATAGCCGATGTTCGTGGTGACCGAGTCCGCGCAGAGCTTCGTCGAGGACCGCACCCGGTCCGGGCTCCGCGCGGCTCGAATCGAGTTCGAGCGGCCTGGCCAGCCCGAATGTCTCGAACGCTACCACGGAGCGAAGGCGCGGTGGGTCCTGGATGCCTGGATCGAAACGTGGCTTTCCCCCGCGTTCGCCAGCTGGTCTCTCGACGACGACCTGCGCTGCCTGTGCTGTCCGGCGCTCGCCCTTCGCGGCGACCGCGACGAGTACGGCTCGGCTCGACACCCCGAGCGTATCGCACGCCTAACGCAGGGGCCGTCACGGGGCCGTCATCCTCGAAGCATGCGGACACATCCCGCATCGGGAGCAGCCAACGCCTGTCCTCGCGGAGGTCGCGCGGTTCCTCACGCCACGCGCCGCGACGTCACCCACCGGATGAAGGTCAGCGCTCCAGCGTGAACCCCGGATCGAGCTTCGGCCGCTCCGGCGCGTTCGACAGGAGCCACCCCGTCATGTACATCCACTGGGTCATGCGCGTGAGCTTCGCGTAATCGATGTTCTCCGGGTTGTCGCGCGGTGTATGGTAGTCGTCATGAAGGTTCGTCGAGAACATCACCGCCGGCACGTTCCTGCGCGCGTAGGGGAGATGGTCGCTGCGAAAGAACCACCCTTCGGGGTGCGTCGGCCGGTCCCATAACGAGTCGAGGATGAACTTCCCGGTCAGCTCGTTCGCGCGAAGCGCCATGTCGACGAGGTCGCTCGAGCTGCGATGCGGCGGCTGGCTGCCTAACAACGTCGCCGAATCCGGGTGGTTGCGTCCGATCATATCGCCGTTGAGCACCGCGACGATCTGTTGGAGCGGCACAACAGGGTTCGCGGCGTGGTAGCGCGAGCCGATGAGCCCGCGCTCCTCCGCGCCGTGGTTGATGAACAGCACCGAGCGCCTCCCCGGCTGCTTGACGAACGCGCGCGCCGCGGCCAGACCGGCCGCAGTCACGGTCGCGTTGTCGTCGGCGCCCGCGTGCACGGAGTCCCCCTCGAGCGTCACGCGCACGCCGTTGGCGTCCTGGTGCGAGCTGAACAACACGTATTCGTTGCGCAGCGTCGGGTCGGTGCCCGGGACCGCGCCGATGACGTTCACCGTCGGCGTCGTGAAGCGCTCGAGCCGAACGGAGAGTTCCACGTTCGGTTGACGCTCGAGCGTTTCGCGCATGGACGCGCGAACGAGGTACGCCGGGGTCGGGCCCGTCCCAAGTGCAGGCGGCGGCGCGATTCGCGGCGACCCGTTCGCGGTCCGCGGTACCGCATTGTCGACATCGAACGCGCCGCGCGAGCGCGCCGAGGACACCACCTCGAACGCACTGTCGACCGGCGCGCTTGCGACCAGGAGGAGGGCGGCCGCGCCGCGTCGCGCGAAACGACTGGCGGTCGCGTTGATGGCGGCATCGGCGTGGCGGGACGCGAACGTGTAGCTGTTCGCGCGGATGTTCTCCGGTGCCGGTGCGAGTAATGGAGTCGCGACCACCCGGCCGCGCACGTCGGTTGTGGTGTCGGACGCGTCCGCCACCCAGAGGACCGCTCCGCTCGCCTCGGCGGGCACGACGTTCGTCGGGATGAGGTCGCGGAACAACGTCATGGCCTGAGTGCCGATGGTCGCGCGGCTCGCCGTGACCGACACGCGCGTGCGCGTCATGTCGAGCCACTGGAACCAGGTGCCGGCATCGCCCATCGGCTGGAGCCCGATGCGACGGTACTGCTCCGCTACCCACACGGAGGCGCGCATCTCGTCGAGCGTGCCGCCCTCGCGGCCACGCATGGCAGGCGACGCCATCTCGCTCACGTCACGGCGGAGGTCGGCTTCGCGAATGGCGGCGTACGCGGCAGGCACATCGGGGCGGCGGGCCGACGGTTGCGCGCCGAACAGCGCGCTGCGCGGAGCAACCACACCAAGCACGAGCGGGCCGAGAAGCAGGTGACGAATGCGGGGCGGGATGCGCATGGGGTGATCGGCGGTTGGCGACGAGGTGACGGACGGCACACACTACGCCTATATGGCTCGTGTGTGATCCACGGACAAGCAGACGGCGAGCCTCCGCCGACGCAATGGATGACCGCCGGGTCCGCTCACGCGATCGTGAGTTCAACGGGACCGCGACTGTCGTTAGCTTTCGAGCGTGGCACTTCTTCCCCAGGTCAGCTCGATCCGTTCTGGCCTCACTGGCGCGTGGCGTAGGCTCGCGCTGCTGGCCCTGCTCGCACTGTTGTTCGATGGCGAGTCCAGCTGGGCCGCTACTCCGCTCGCAGCGGCGTCGTTGTCCCAGCGCCAGGGACGTTGCGCGGCGTCGGCGCGCGGCGCTACAACCGCAGCGCCCGGTTTGCGTCGCAGCGTTTCGTCGACGAGGTCGGCGATGGCAGTCCGGGGCGGGGGCCGATCCACGCGAGCGTCGGCGGGCGGTGACCGCCCTAACGCAGCCAGCTTCGCGGAACTGGGCAGATGCTCCACGTGGCAGGTCGATGTGTCCACTCGCCGCAGTGTCCTCGCGGCGTCGGAGCTAGGCGGCACGTCGGTGCCCGGCCTTCCCGCACCATCCTCCCGCGCGCCACCTCTCGGCTGACGGCGGCGCGCTGAGCGCGTCGCCAGGGCGCGCCCCGCTCGTCAGGTGCGGCGTTGTCCGCATCGGAGCTTCGCTGATCAGCCGCGCCGTTTGCTCGGCCGGATATGTCCCGCAGGCCGGTGACTCGCTGACGGTATCGCTCACCGTTTGTGAGGCGCGCCCGTCGCACGCCATCCCAAATCCTTTCAGAGATGATTCAATGACCGTCGAGGTATCGTGCCAACCGCTGGTTTGACGGCGCTGATCGCGGATGTGGGCGCGGGGAAATCACACCTGGACGGGAGACGGGCGTGATCATCGCGCTGGTCATCCTGCTGCTGGTTGCGGTCAACGCCCTCTACGTCACCGCCGAGTTCGCGGCGGTCAGCGTTCGGACCAGTCGTATCCAGCAGGAAGCGGAGGGGGGGAGCCGGCTCGCACGGCGTCTTCTCCCGTTCCTCCAGGACGGACACGCGCTCGACCGGTACGTGGCCGCGTGTCAGATCGGGATCACGATTTCGAGCTTGGTCGTCGGTGCCTATGCGCAGGCGCGACTCGCGCCGCTACTCACACCAGTATTCGAACGCTTCGGTGCCATGCAGACCGCTGCCGCGCAGTCGACGTCGGCGATCGTTGTGCTCATCGGACTCACGGTGATTCAGATGGTGCTGGGGGAACTCGTGCCGAAGTCGTTCGCGCTCCAGGCTCCCACCCGCGCGGCACTCTGGACGGTCATCCCCATGCAGTGGTCGCTGCGACTGCTCGCGTGGTTCATCCATGTGCTGAACGGTAGCGGCCGCGCGATCTTGCGGTTGCTCCGCGTGCAGGAGAGCGGCCATCGGCACGTGCATTCGCCCGAGGAAATCGCGCTCTTGGTAACGGAGAGTGGGAAGCGAGGGCTGCTCAAACCAAACGAGCAACTCCGACTGCGGCAGGCGCTGCGGCTCGGCGAACGCCCGTCGCGCGAGCTCATGGTGCCGCGAACGGCAATCATAGCGCTGGACGTGGCGTCGCCGATGGCCGAGGTCGAGCGCGTGGCGACCGAGAGCCCGTATACGCGCTTCCCGGTTTACGAGGACACGATCGATCAGGTTGTGGGCATCGTGCACGTCCGCGACATGGCGACGGCCTCGGTCCGGCCAGGTGACGTCGGACTGCGTGACCTCCTTCGGCCCGTTCTCATCGCGCCGGCCTCGATGAGCGTCGACCACCTGCTCGTGCGCCTGAAGGAGGAGCGACGCACGATGGCGATCCTGGTCGACGAGTATGGTGGGACGGCTGGGCTCATCACGATCGACAATATTCTGGACGACCTGATCGGTGATATCGCCGACGAGTTCCGGAGCAGCGGCCCAGCGCCTGAGCGGCTAGCCGACGGGCGCGTTCGTCTCCCCGGATCGTTCTCCGTCGACGAGGCGGCCGAGTGGATCCACGTCCGCTGGACGCATCAGGCGGCGACTATCGGCGGGCTCGTGATGGAGCGCCTGGGACGCGTTCCGGTACCGGGAGATCGGCTCACCATCGACGGGTTGCGGGTCGAGGTAGAGCGAGTGGAGCGCCACGCAGTGCGCAGCGTGCTCGTCACACTTGCGCGCGGCGACGTGCCGGCAGCGGAGAGCCGAAACAATGGCTGACGCCCTGGTCCCCACGCTCATCATCTCCCTGCTCATCGTTCTCAACGGCCTGTTCGTGGCCGCCGAGTTCGCGATCGTCGGCGCGTCGCGCCCGGCGATCGAGCGACGCGCCGCAGGTGGGGACCGGCGGGCCCGCGTCGTCGCCCGCATCCTCGACGATGCGCGCGAGCAGGACCGTTTCATCGCGACCGCGCAGTTGGGAATCACGCTCGCAAGCCTCGGCCTTGGCATGTACGGCGAGCATCTGCTGGCCGCGTGGCTCGCCGGCGTCTTCGACGGATTGGGCGCCGGGCGTTGGGTTGCGGCACACACGCTCGGCAGCGTTCTCGCGATCACCATTTTGACGTACTTCCACATTGTCGTCGGCGAGATGGTGCCGAAGTCGCTCGCGCTGCAGCAGGCCGAAGCGATGGTGCTCTGGATCGCGCCGGTGATGCGCGTGATCCAGTACGTTGCCTTCCCGCTCGTCTGGAGTCTCAACGGGATCGGGAACCGCGTCCTCCGCCTCTTCGGCGTTAGGCGTGACGCCCACGGCGCCGAGCACTACCAGACCCCCGATGAGCTCGCGTATCTGGTGCACGAGGCGCAGGAGGGCGGCCTGCTGCGAAGCGAGCCGGCACGCGTCGTCGCCGAGCTGCTGGACTTCGGCCGCTTGACGGCCGGGGCAGTGATGGTGCCGCGTGTGCGGATCGCCAGCATCCCGCTCGGGGCGTCGGCCGACGACCTGCGCCGGTTGCTGCGGGAGCGCCCCTTCACGCGCTACCCCGTGACCGACGGGACGCTCGACCGCATCGTCGGCATGTTGCACGTGAAAGACATCCTGCGCTGCTTGCCAACGTGCACCGCACTCCGGGAGGACCAGATTCGGCCTGTGCCCTACGTGCCCGAGGCAGCATCGATGGACCAGCTCATGGCCGCTATGCGCCACGCGAACGCGCAGATGGCCGTGGTCCTGGACGAGCACGGCGGCACCGCGGGGATCGTCACAGTGGAGGACCTGTTCGAGGAGGTCGTGGGCGACGTGGGTGACGACGGCGCGGTCCCGCCGGAGGTGCGCCGCACGGAGGACGGGTGGGTGCTGGCCGCCGGAGTGGCGCGCCTCGAGACGGTCGGCGACGCACTCGGCATCGAATTCGCGCACCCGGACGTGGAGACGGTAGGCGGGCTTGTGCTGGCTCTGCTCGGTCGATCGCCGCGGCTGGGCGATGCCATTATGTACGCGGGAATCCGAATTGAGGTGAATGCCGTCGCCGGACGGGGCGTCGGCGCGGTGCGTGCACGCGCCGAGCATCCGGGCTGACCACGGCATTTCCCGCGACCGAGTTACCATGGCCAGGGTCACGGTCCGTGGGGGAGCGTCCTCGCGCGACGAGACGCAGTCCGCGCGCGGCGACGAAGTGTCGGCCGGCGGCGGTGAACTGTCGTGCTCGAGCGAGTAGATTCGAATCAGTCCCATCCATCACCGGACAACGCACGAGGCATCAGTGTCCGCGACCCTCATGATCCGAGACGAAACCGCCACGGGCGTGCCCGTGCACGAGTTTCCGCTCGAGTTCTCCAACGAGCGCATCACCGTCCGCGAGTTGATTCGCGAGCGGGTCTACCAGGAAGTCAGCGAGTACAACTTCCGCAGCCGGCGAGAGGGCGGGTTCTTCCGCGGTCTGGTGCAGCCCACCGACGCCGAGCGCACGCTCAATGGGTTCAAGGTCCCGAAGAATCGCGACATCGACTGGGAGGCCCAGTTCGCCCATGCGATCGACGCCTTCGGGCGGAACGGCTTCTTCATCATCGTCGATGATCGTCAGGCGGAAACACTCGACGAGACGATCGTGATCAGCCCCAGCACCCAGGTGAGCTTCGTGAAGCTGACGCCGCTGGTGGGAGGCTGAGTGAAGTGGCCGTGGCAGCGAGCGTCGTCGTCGGCCTCGCCGTTCTCACCGTTCGTTCCGCCACCCGGCTCCGGACTCGAGCGGGAGCACGGCGTGGTGTCACGCTGGGTGGAGGAGACGGCCCGGGCGGTCGATGAGCGACACCCGTACCAGGACGTGGAGCTGAAGAGCCAGCCGAGTGGGCAAGTCATGTTGGAGGCGACGCCCGACGAGGCGCGGCGATACGTGCACGCGGCCGCGGTGCAGGCGGCGTACTGGGATCGAAAAGCGAGCGAGGTCCGGGAGCAGGCGAAGTCGCACGCCGAGCGTGTGAACCTGCATCAGCGTCCGGGCTGGCAGGAAGCGTGGGTGAGGCGGCGCCGAGCCGCGACCGTCGTCTCGACGCTCATGCGTCGCACGCTGCCGTTCGAGGAAGACGACCTGCTCGCGATTCTCGACTGGTGCAACGGCGCCGAACAGCTGTCGATGTACGCGGTGCCCGTGGGGCACGTTACACGCGCACTGCAGCGGTTTGTCGAGACGCACGCGCTGAGCGACGCGTTGAGAACGCGTGTGGCACGATTCGCCGCCAATCTTCGCGAGGCGTACGACAAGGACGCCAGGCGACACGGCACGGCCGTCGAGCAGCTCCTGGCTGGTTCCGCCGCCGCGTCCGGCCCCGCCGAGACGCCGGAGCCTAACGACGATGTGCCGATGGCCCCGTTGCCGCCGCCGTCCGCCGGGCCGGCGGGGCACCCGGCAGTCCTCGACGCGCTCAAGCGAGAACTCGGCATCGTGGGCGAGGCCGTCACCAGCGAGGCGATGGAGCCGGACGGGTTTCCTCTCCGGGCCGACTCGCCGCTCCGCTCGGAGCACGCGCTCCTGAGCGAGATGCTCGCGTCGCTCGTCGGCACGAGGCACTACTCGCAGCCATCGCTCGAGACGATTCACGGCGGCGATCGCGTCCTTCGCATGGATTCGACCGCCGCCGGGCGGTTGCTCCTCGCCGCCGCGGAACGCGATGTTGCGGGGTTTCTTTCGCGCACAGCGGTTGCCAACCCCGCGGTGTGGCAATCACGATACGCGGTCTCGGCGATCACGAAGGCGATGGCGCAACGACCGTTCGCGCTCGACCGGGCCGGCGCCTTCGACTTTCTCCTCTACATCGCGATGCGGGCAGCGCCGTGGGACCGCCGCTCGTTCGAGACAGCGTTCGACGCGCTGGTCGGCCAGGTGGAGCAGGAGGCCGCGAGCGCTCCGCTCACCGAGGGTGAGCGGTACGTGCTGCACCTGCTGCGCGCGTCGTGGATCGGCGGACCACCGTTAGGCGCTGCACCCGAGACCAGTCGGCTCACGGCGCTCGTTGGGGACGGGGCGGCGTTCTTTCTCGTGCCTGGTGAGGTCTGGACCGACCAGATCAATGACGATCTGACACGACTCCCGCGACGCGAACGCGAGGGGTGGGTCGCGTTGCTGAGGCACACGCTGAGCGCGACAGCCACGCGCCCCTCGGCGAAGTGGCTCAAGACGGGCGAGCAGCTCGTCGCCGCCGTCGGCGTCGACAAGGTCCTGGCGGCGTTCCTCCGGTGGCTGCCCAGGGTAGCGCAGGGCGGCTCCATCGCTCGGCTCGGGGCCTTTCCCGGGGGCACGCGATCGGCGGCTGACGTCATGCACGAGGAGAACGCTACCTGTTTGCGCGGACTCATCTGGCTCGTGCCGACGCTGCCGCACGACGATGCCCTCATGCGCGCCGTCGCCGCCGTTGCGCTTTCGGCGTATCGCAAGGTCCCCGGCATCGGGCCGCGGGCGATCAAGGTCGGCAACGCCGCGGTGCACGCACTGTCGCAACTGGGCACACCGGAGGCCGTCGGCCATCTCGCGATGCTCAAGGTGCGCGTCAAGTTCGGCTCGGCGCAGAAGGAGATCGAGAAGGCCTTCAACACTGCCGCCGAGGCACTGTCACTCCCGCGCGATCAGATCGAGGAGATGGCCGTGCCGTCGTACGGGCTCGAGCCCGTTGGCATCCGGCGCGAGACGTTCGCGGACGGCGAATACACGGCCGAGCTGCGTGTGGACGGGCGTGACGTCGAGCTCCATTGGAGTCGAGCCGATGGCAAGGCGCAGAAGTCAGTACCTGCCAAGGTAAAGAGCGATCACAAGGAAGAGCTGAAGGAGCTTCAGGGGGCGGCCAAGGACATCGCGTCCATGTTGCCGGCACAGAGTGAGCGACTCGACGCGACGTTCCTCCTTCAGAAGCGCTGGCCCGCGTCGATCTGGCGTGAGCGGTACCTCGATCACCCGCTCGTCGGGACGATCGCCCGCCGGCTCATCTGGAACTTCACCGCGGATGGCACGACGCGCGCCGGCGTCTGGTTCGACGATCGGCTCGTCGACGTGTCCGATCAGGTGCTCGACCCGCCTAACGACGCCGAGGTAGAGTTGTGGCACCCCATCGGCCGGCCGATCGAGGACGTGGTCGCGTGGCGGCGGTGGGTCGAGGAACACGAGATCCGCCAGCCGTTCAAGCAGGCGCACCGCGAGGTCTATCTGCTCACGGACGCCGAGCGGCACACAAAGACCTACTCCAACCGCTTCGCGGCGCACGTCCTGCGGCAGCACCAGTACAACGCGCTCTGCGCGGCGCGCGGCTGGAAGAACAAGCTGCGCATGATGGTGGACGACACCTATCCGCCGACATCCCGGGAGCTGCCGCAGTGGGGGCTCCGCGCCGAGTACTGGGTCGAAGGGGCGGGCACCGAGTACGGGACGGACACGAACGAGAGCGGGGCGTTCCTTCGGGTCGTCACCGATCAGGTGCGGTTTTATCGCGTGGACGCCGCGGAGAACTGGGCCCATGCTGGCGGCGGTGGGTACGCGAGCACGGCAATGGGGCCAGGCACGCGCGGCGTGAACCAGCCGTTGCCACTGGACCAGGTTCCGGCGCTCGTGTTCAGCGAGATCATGCGCGACGTCGATCTCTTCGTCGGCGTGGCGTCGGTAGGGAACGACCCGACGTGGCAGGACGGTGGTCCGGGTGGTCGCTATCGCGATTACTGGGGCCGGTACTCCTTCGGGGAACTGGGCGAGACGGCGCGGACGCGTCGCGCCGTCCTCGAGCGCCTCGTTCCGCGACTCAAGATCGCCAATCAGTGCACGTTGTCCGACCGCTTTCTCGTGGTGCGCGGGAAACTTCGCACGTACAAGATCCACCTCGGCAGCGGCAACGTGCTGATGGAGCCTAACGACCAGTACCTCTGCATCGTCCCGGCGCGGGATCCGGGGACCGTAGGCGCCGATCGGGTGTTCCTTCCATTCGAGGGTGACGCAACGCTGTCCATCGTGCTCAGCAAGGCGTTCCTGCTCGCGGCCGATGATTCCATCCAGGATCCGACGATCGTTAGGCAGATCGGTCTCCGTCGATGAACAGAACAGACACCGCGGCTGCGCTCGCGCGGGAACGCGACTGGTGCTAGAGCCGATGGAACCGGATCCGGATTACCCCCCCATCTCTCAACTCGCCGCCCATGGGCACCATCGCGCTTCAGATCACCATCATCCTGCTCCTGCTCGTCGCGAACGGCGTGTTCGCCATGTCGGAGATCGCGGTGGTCACAGCGCGGCGCTTCCGCCTCGAGCAGCGGGCCGCAGCCGGTGACGCGGCCTCACGCGCAGCCCTCGAGCTCGCCGCCGAGCCGACGCAGTTCCTCTCGACCGTGCAGATCGGTATCACCCTCGTGGGGATCTTCGCCGGCGCCTTCGGTGGTGCCACCATCGCCGAGGCACTCGACGCCCGTCTCGAGCGGATCGCTTGGTTGGCGCCATACAGCGAGACCCTCGCGTTCGCGGTCGTGGTCGGGGGAATCACGTACCTGTCGTTGATCGTCGGCGAGCTGGTGCCGAAGAGCATTGCGCTCGCCGACCCGGAGGGGATCGCCCGGCGTGTGGCGCGGCCGATGCGACTCGTCGCGCGCATCGGGGCACCAGCCGTCCGTCTGCTCACCGGCTCGACGAACCTGCTGCTCCGGCTGCTTCGCATCGGACCGGGTGAGGAGCGGGGCGTGAGCGAAGACGAGATCCGGGCGATGATCGCGCAGGGTGCCGAGCGAGGCGTCATCCGCGACGCCGAGCAGGATATTCTCAACCAGGTCTTCCGACTCGCCGACCGGCAGGTTCGTGCGGTCATGGTTCCGCGCCCCGACATCAACTGGGTCGATCTGGAGGACGGTCCCGATGAGGTCAGGGAGGCCATGATCGCTTCGCCCCACTCGCGCTACCTCGTCTGCCGGGGAAGCGTCGACCAGGTCGTTGGATTCGTCCGGGCCAAAGAACTACTGCGCGCGTACCTCTCCGGCAGTCACGCGAGCGGCGCGCTCCCTGACCTCGCCAACCTCACCCGCCAGCCGCTTTACGTGCCGGTGACGACGCCCGTGCTGCGCATGGTGGAGCTCTTCCGACAGTCCGAGGTCCAGGTTGCCATTGCGCTCGACGAATTCGGCGGGGTCGCTGGGCTCGTGACGATGGGCGCCATCCTCGAGGACCTAGTCGCCGACCTACCGGGTGGGCCCGGGAACCCCGATATCGTGTCCCGCGGCGACGGCACTTGGCTGGTAGACGCCGCGGCGCCGCTCGACGAAGTGGCGGACGCGCTCGGCGCCCGGGGGCTCGCCGCCAACGACAGTGGTTACCACACACTCGGCGGTTTCGTAATGGCGCGGCTCGGGCACATTCCCGCCGTTGCCGAGGCGTTCGAGTGGGGCGGCTTCCGGTTCGAGGTGGTGGACATGGACGGCCGCCGCATCGATCGCGTACTCGTGGCGCGCGCCACCCCTGCGGCCAGCCCGGCCGGCGCGGAGGAGGAGTGAGGCGAACGTCCCCGCGACTCGGTGTCGGGTGGTTCAGTGCGCGGGCAGCTCGATGTCGCGCCGCCCTAACGTGTCCTGCACGTAGAGCATCGTGACGAGGACGACGACCGCGGCAGCGGCGGGCGTCGCTAGCGCGACGCCGAGCAGCCCGCCGACAAGCGCGAGCACCAGTTGCGCAAGGATGGTGAGTGCCGGCGGCAGGTAGACCGTTTTGCGGTCGATGAAGGGGTCCAGCACGAAGCTCTCGACGATCTGAACGCCCACATAAAGGAGCGCCACCCAGAGTGCCTTCTCGGGGCCGTCGACGAGGGCGAGCAATATCGCTGGAATGGCCGAAAGGATCGGCCCGACGTTCGGGATGAAAGACAGCAGGGCCGCGAGGAGGCCGAGCACGAAGGCGAGCGGCACGCCGAGAAGCCAGAGCCCCACGCCGGTGACAACGCCGATGAATGTCATCGACGCCGCCCGACCAACGAGCCACCACCAGAGCGTGTCGTAGAGTCGGTCGAGGACCTCGCGCGCCCGCGGCACTCGGCGTTCGGGGAGAAGTGCGAGCAGCCCGGTGCGGTAGACGCCGGGCGTGGCGGCGAGCACAAGCCCCAGAAACAGGATGATTGCGAAGCTGGCCACCGCGCCGAAGGTGCGTGATGCCACGCCGGTGACCCGGGTAATCGCGTCCGGGTCGTCGGGCAGGAGCTCCCGCGGGCTCGGCGCCTCCTCGATGGCGCGCTCGCCCCACTCGTACTCGGCGAGACGCCCCTTTAGCGACTCGACCGCCTGGGGCAGTCGTTCGCGGAGCGTCCGGGCTTCGGCGGCGACGGCGGGGCCGCGGATCGCGAAGGCCCCGACGAGAGCGCCGAGGAGCGCGAGCACCACGACGACGAGCCCCCACCGCGGCGATAGCCGGGTGTGGATGCTGACCCAGGTCGCGAGGCGCCGCAGAACGACGGCGAGGAGCACGCCAGCGAAGGCGAGCAGCAGCACGTCCCGTGCGTACCAGAGGAAAAGCAGCAGCACGACGACGGCGGCCGCGACGCTGACCACCACGAGCACCCGCCGGGCGAGAGGCCCTTCCACTGCAGCGCTACGTCCGCCTGCCGACTGCGCGCGCCCCCTTCTTGACGAGCCCCCAGACCAGCAGAACGACGCCGGCGATGACGAGCAGGTGCACGAGCCCGCTCACGATCTTGAAGCCGAGCCAGAGGACCGCCCAGAGGACAAGCAGGACAACGCCAAGCCATGCGAGTGCGTGCATGCGTTTCTCCCAATTCCGGGTGAGAGGCAGGCGCGTGAGGGGTCATCGCGGCTTTCGTACGGAAGCCCGCTGGTGCACCCAGTTACCACGCACGGCTATATCCAATGCGCATGAACCGTGCGCGGTAACGGGAGCGGGCCGGCAAATGGGATTGCGATGGTCGATCGATTGGAACCTCGCGCCGGAACAGCACCGGTCTTGGTGCACCGTCGCTCGCCGGACGCGGAAGCCAGGGACCCGAGAGGGCGCTCCGTGAATCCCTGAATCCAGGCTGGCGGACCCGTGTGTCGTTAGGCAGGTTCGGAGAGCCGATTCCACAGCACGGCGCCCTTGCCTTGCATGATCCCGTTTCCCGGGCTCACCCGGGCCGGTGTTCGGTCCGCCGGAAAGGTCTTTCGTCCAGCACCGCGCGCCACTGTTCCGGATCGCGCAGCACGAGTGCCCGCACGTCCGGGTCGGGGAGGGGGATGCCGCCGTCCTGGAGCGCCGCCACGAGGCTGGCACGCACGGCCGCCTGCGTGGCGGTGAAATCAGAGCGGCGCGAGTCTGCCCAGAACCGCACCTCGAGACCGAGGTCGGCCTGGCCGAGCTCCCGCACGCGGACGGCCACCGGCGGCTCCGCGAGCACCCCGTCGGTCGCCGCAGCGGCGGCGCGCAGCACCTCGACGGCGCGGGGCAGGTCGGCACCGTAGCCGAGGTAGAGTGGGACCGTCGCGCGGCGCATCGGCGAGGCGGTGTTGTTCGTCACGCGCGAGGTGAACAGCTCCGCGTTCGGCACGAGCACGAGCCGGCCGTCGTAGGTGCGGATCTGCGTTGCGCGGAGCTCGATCCGCTCCACGCTCCCCTCCGTCTCGCCGACGACGATCTGGTCGCCGAGCTGGAAGGGGCGGAGTGTGAGGATGAGCAGCCCGCTCACGAAGTTCGAGATGATGTCCTTCAGCGCGAAGCCTAACGCGAGCCCGGTGAGCCCGAGCCCCGCGACCACCGTCTGCGGCTGGAACCCGAGCGCGTCGACCGCGACGAGCAGCCCGAGGGCCCAGATCGCGTAGTATGCGACCTGCTTGATCAGGTTCTCCACGGTGAGGTCTTCGACGACGCGCCGGAAGATCGCCCGCATGAGGCGGCGGACACCCGCCGCCAGGAGCCAGAAGCCGCCGAGTACGAGTAGGGCGGCGAGGGCGCGCGGCACGACGCGGAGGGCCGATTCGCCAAGGCGGGAGAATGCCGCGCGGCCCGATGCCCGCACCTCGGCGACGAACCGCCCCCACCCCGAGAGGCGGCGCTCACGGGCGCGCGTGAGCTCGGCGTCGAGGGCACCCGCCCACTGCGCGGCGAGCGCGTCCACGGAGCTCAGATTGTCCTCTGCGTCGCCGCGCGTTACCGTCACGATCGGCACCCCCGAGATCGTGACGACGCGCTCGCCCGCGTCCGCGTCCGCCGGCGCGACCCGCGCGGGGGCGAGGGCGCGCGGTGACTCGAGCAACGTCGAGAGTCGCCGCTCGATGCGCCGCACGCGCGCCTCCGCGGTCGTCGTGTCGACCGCGCCGACGCGGAAGACCGGCCGGCCGTCGACCCGAACGGTGACACGGTCGTCCTGGGCGACGGCCTCGGTCGCGGTGGCGCCCGATGCGAGCGCGTACAGCGTGGCTACCAGAACAATAGCCGTTCCGCGCGCTGATCGACTGCCGCCATTCCGAACGCTGGCCCGGTGCACCTCGCATGGGCGGACCCGGCGGGTCTGAGCGAACACGGACGCTCGGCGGGTCCAGATCCGTGCCACGTGCGTCGAGTTCGACGAGCATTGCGAGTATACTCCGGCTCCTCGCCACTCCGCCGAGAACGCCCTGCTGACTCCGCCGGACTCCGCCGCATCCGCCGAACGCCGCGCCGAGCGCGTGTCGCCTGTCCCGCGCGAATGGCTCCTCTCGGTGGCGCGCTTCGGCTACGCGGTGCGGGGGGTGGTGTTCCTCGCCATCGGCGGCGTGGCCGTCGCGGTCGCGGTCGGGCTGGCGGAGCGCCCGCGCGGATCACCCGGGATCGTGCGCCTCGCCGCGAGGCTGCCGCTCGGAGAGGTGATCGTCCTCGTGATCGCGCTCGGCTTCCTGAGCTACGCGACCCTGAACTTCGTTGGCGCGCGCAACCCGGAGCGTCCGGACGCCGGACTACGTGGGCTGTCGCTCCGCGCTGCCGACGCGCTCACCGGCGCGGTCTACGTCGGGCTCGCCGCGGTGGCGGTCGGTATGCTCGCATTTCCCGCGGGCTCGACCGGCCTCGCCACCGAGGTTTGGGTCGCGCGCGTGCTGCGCCTCCCGCTCGGGGAGGCGCTCCTCGGTGCTGGGGGTATCCTGCTTCTCGGCTCGGGCGCGTACCTCGCTTACAAGTCGGTCGCGCACCCGTTCGGCTCGCGACTCGACAGGCGCGCGCTTCCGCCCGGCGCGCTGCGCTGGGTCGTTGCCGGCGCGCGGCTCGGCACGGCGGTGCGTGCGGTGATCTTCGGGGTCTGCGGTTGGCTGTTGATCCGGGCCGCCGCGGAGTCCGCCCCCGAGCACGCCGGTGGCATCGGCCGCGCCGTGGCCTCGCTCCGCGACTCGGCGTACGGCTCGTTGCTCGTCGGACTCGTAGGCGTGGGGTTCATCGCGTACGGCGCGTACCAGCTGGTGAAGGCGCGGTACCGACGGATGGCGATTGAGCGCTGAAGCCTCGGGCCGCTCGCCGCCTCGCGGCAGCCATTTGACGCCGCTGGGGGTGTGGCGGCGCCGGTCCCACGAAGGCAACACTTGACGCCAGTCCACATCTCCAGTATTCTATTGATCGTTAGAGTATTGTCGGTAGGGAGCACTATCGTGCGGTGCGGGTTCCGCCTCTCACTTACTGCTACAACAACTTCCTTGTCCCAGCGCGAATTCAAAGGCGCCCTCTACGAGCAGTTCGCGCGGCTCGGTCACGCCGTGTCCAGCCCGAAGCGACTCGAGATGCTCGACCTGTTGAGCCAGGGAGAGAAGACTGTCGAATCGCTCGCCGAGCAGACGGAGACCCCACTCAAAAACACGAGCGCCCACCTCCGCGCGCTCCGCCAGGCGCGGCTCGTCGAGACTCGCCGCGAAGGGACGTACATCTACTACCGGCTTGCCGACGATACCGTCATTCGCTTTCTCCAGAGCCTTCAGGCGCTCGGGCGCTCGCGCCTCGCCGAGGTCGAGCAGATCACCAATCTCTACCTCCAACGCCGCGACCAGCTCCAGCCGGTGTCCCTCACGGAACTCCGCCGGCTGGTGCGGTCGGGCGAGGTTACAGTGATCGACGTGCGCCCGCGCGAGGAGTATGAGGCCGGCCACATCCCGGGCGCGCTCTCGGTCCCCGTATCAGAGCTGCCCCGGCGCCTCAAGGAAATCCCGAAGTCGCGGGAGGTGATTGCGTATTGCCGCGGGCCCTACTGCGTGTACTCCGTGGACGCGGTCGGCATCCTGCGCAAGCACGGCTACAGCGCCCGGCGCGCGGCGGACGGGTTGCCGGGATGGCGCACGGCGGGACTCGAAGTCATCGTGAGCGCCTAACGAACGCGAACATCCGGGTCGCCCCCAGGGATCGATCATGATTCTCAGACAGTTCCTCCACACCGAGCCCGCCATCGCGGCCTCGTACCTCATCGGTTGCGGGGGGAAGGGCGTCGCGGCGGTCGTCGACCCGGTGGTCGAGCCGGGGGTTTACCTCCGTGCCGCCGCCGGCGTCGGGATGGCGGTCCGCTACGTCATCGAC